>NZ_JARXIC010000051.1 GCF_031127905.1 Thalassobacterium sedimentorum
AATACTTCGTCTGCGACAACGATCCGCTGTTCACGAATGAATTTTGCGAGACTTTGGAAACTTCAGGAGTGAAGGTCATCAAGACCCGCGTCGCGACACCTGAGCAGAACGGCTATGCTGAGCGCTTCGTGAAAAGCCTGAAAGAGGAGTGCCTTGACCGGATGATATGTTTGCGTTGCGCTGTCGTCGCATAGCTCCTCGGAACTTCGGCGAGCGTTCGCTGAGGAAGGCGATCAATGAGTATGTTGAGCACTATCATCACGAGCGTAACCACCAAGGTTTGGATAATTTGATACCGTTTCCGTATGCCTCTGAAACAAAGGGCAGAAGCGGTTCAGTTGTAAAATTTGAACGGCTCGGAGGGCTGTTAAACTACTATCATCGAGAAAACGGAGAGGAGGAACGACTGGCCGGATAGCAAAATCATAAGAACCCGTGATCGAAA
This sequence comes from Thalassobacterium sedimentorum, assembly GCF_031127905.1. GTDB lineage: Bacteria > Verrucomicrobiota > Verrucomicrobiia > Opitutales > Coraliomargaritaceae > Thalassobacterium > Thalassobacterium sedimentorum. Next base: position 446 of record NZ_JARXIC010000051.1, read on the forward strand.
TGATCGAAATAATGCAAGGAAATCGACCCGAATCGGAGCTGCCTGAGGCGTGATTTCGATCAGTTCGACTTTCTACAAGTGATTGGTCAGCCAAGGTTTGTCTCGGTCCGTCCTGTATGAAGTGCCTATTCGCCCCTTGCGCTCCTTGGGAGAGTTGCAGCATTTTGATGTGAACTATTATAGTCCTTTGCCACCTTACACGGCCAATGCGATCGGGAATAGCCACGCCAATTATCTGATTGAGCCAGATGCAGTGTGGATTGATGGACCCGAAGCGGATGATGTGCGTGCGACTTATGACCACAGTTATGTGGCCAATCACTTATTCTTTGATGATTGGTTTGTTTCATCGATTGCCCCTGACGTGTTAGATGGTTCTACCGTTGAGGCGCGCTCAGTGGAGGAGGTTTATAGCGATTTTATTTCTGGGCAGTCCGCTTTGCCGAATAAAGCTTACCTGCCAGCGGAAACGGTTGGGGTGGCGGATGCAAGTAGTGAGGCCAATGCAGCACTGGTCGATGCAGAAACCTGGCATGATGTGGCTTCGAAGATTGAGGTCGATGGAATGTTTAATGTGAATTCGACATCCGTGGAGGCTTGGGCTGCTTTACTCGGTCACTTGAACGGTGGCGATGTTCCCTACCTGACACAGGTCGGAGATTCCTTGAATGTTCAATTAGAGACTGGTGCCAATGATACGCACCCAGTTAGTCGCACCACCGTTGCAGGTGATCCATCGGTTGCTAGTAAATTTGGCGCAAGCGGAACGTGTCTTTAGTATAATGTATTACGACGCTCCAGACAGTGCGCCAAAAGATGCCTTCATATATCAAGGGGATGAAGCTGCCGGACGGGTTCCTTTGCCGCGGCGGAATTTTTCTAAACCATTTGAATTGGCGGAAGGTGCGCTGCGTGTGTCCTTATTGCCAGCAGCTTTGGCCGAAGGTGTATCCATTCCGGAACAGGCTCCGGCGATTCAAATTCCTAAAGAATGGGATAAAGTTCTCATTTTAGCCTTTCCCGACCCTAATAACCCGATCTTTCCAATACGGCTCAAAGCTCTGGATGCCAGCGACGACGTGTTTGGCCCAGGCGAACTGTTGTTTATCAACTTTGCCGAGGTGTCTATCTTCGGCATGGTGGGAGAGCAGAAGTTATTACTACATCCGGAAACGATTCAAGTCATCTCCCATCCCATCCCGGATAAGGGGGAGTATCAGATTAAACTCGATTCAGTCAAAAACGACATCGAGAGTCGGCGTTGGCTAATGCGCCAAACGTGGCGACATCAACCCAAGGTGGAAGATCGTGGGGAAGCATCCTCCATGCGCATCCGCTACGCACCAAGTAGAAGATCGCATTGACGATGTCGCGCTTCGAATAGCGCGGCGGCCGGCCCAAAATTGAACCACCTGGAATTAGTGGCTCAAGTAGTGCCCATTCTTTGTCAGTCAGATCGCTTGGGTAGTTTTCTGCATCCAAGCTATATGCGAGATTCGAGCACTCTCGTACCGCCCAAATTACGGATTTAAGCTTTTATTAGACGCCTTCTGAAGGCCGAGTAGCTGAAGTAAAGATTGCTCAAAAGGGCTCATTAGTTGTCATGGACTGAGAATACATTGATTACCGGATGTTTGAGCGTTGGTCAGCTGAGGGAGTGGGATTCGTTACGCGCCTAAAGAAGAATGCGGAAATTTGCCTGTAGACCAAGAATGACTTGATTGTGTTTTAGACTCTTTTTGATGGATGCGTTAGTCTATTTTTAATAAATCCTATTCAGAAGTCCTATGAAATATCAGTTCGGTAACTTTTTCCGTTACAGGGAAACTCTAATTCTATCCAAGATTATCCTGATTGCTGCTGGGTTATGTCTGTCTATCTTAATGTTCGGTGCTACTTTGAAGACTATGAGCTGGCGGATCGGTTAAATTCACCTTTCATGCTACGAAGGGTGGCCTCCTTATTAACTTATTAAACAATTACCATATAAAGATATGTCATATATAAGAATTCCTTCTGATCGTGTGCCGGTTTTGTTGACTGCAGATGTTGTCGTTTGTGGCGGTGGTGTTGCAGGTATTAGCTCTGCCATTGCAGCTGCCCGTCATGGGGCAGATGTTGTCTTACTCGAGAAAATGCCGACTGTCGGTGGTATGGCTACAAACGGCTTAGTAAATATTTGGCATACTAGTGATAGGACGTGTCAGGTTATTTTCGGTTTAGTGCAGGAAGTCATAGAGCGCGGCGGAGATTGGGTTCAGCGATACGATGACTTTCCTGATCGGCATGATACGCATTGGTTTGAGCCCGAGGGGATGCGCCTTGTTTTTGAGGCATTATTGCGTGAGGCGGGTGTCCGTGTGGTTTGTAATTTGATGCCAGTAGAAACTGTGGTCGAAGCGGGACGAATTCAGGCTATATTTGTCGATACGAAACAGGGGCGCCGAGCGGTTAAAGGTAAGGTTTTTATCGATGCTACTGGCGATGGAGACGTCGCGGCGAATGCAGGAGTGCCATTCCGCTTTGGGCGGGACTCGGATGGATGTGTGCAAGGGTCGACCTTGATGTTTAGTTTACATGGGATTGATACGGATAGAGCGCGTATGAACGATCCTGAAATGGTCTCACGCTTGGTTGCTGAGATGGAGGCTGAGGCAAATGATGGGCTGTTTCCTCCGTTTAACAACGAAGTGCTGCGTATTAACCTTTCGGGGCATGCGAATAATCATTACCCATTTAATGTGGCACCTGTTGCAGGTAACACAATTGATGAGGCCGAGTTAACCGAAATGACGATGCGGGTGCGCTCATTTTTGCCCCGCTATCTGGAGCGTTGGCGTCGATGTATTCCTGGGTATGAAAATGCTGAGATCGAGCAAACTGCCGCGTGTTTGGGAGTACGTGAAAGTCGCCGGATTCAGGGGCGTGTTGTTCTGGATCGAGATATGGTATTAGGCACTCGTAAACATGGAGATGCGATCGGTCATGGTGTATGGATGATTGATATTCATGATCCTAAGGGCAGTGGGTATACGACTTGGTCGGATGGAGGAGAAGACCATTTGACTCCCAAGGGGAAGAGTTATCATATTCCGCTAGGTATGTGTCTTAATGAACAGTTTGAGAATCTGGCAGTATCGGGGCGATGCGCTTCGTCGACTCATGAAGGACATGCCTCTGTGCGCTTGCAAACTCACTGTATGGTGATGGGGCAAGGCGTTGGAACTGCAGCTACGATGTCTTTGAATCATCATGATAGTTTCCATTCTGTGGATGTGCCAGAATTACAGCGCTTGCTCCGAGCTGACGGTGTATTTCTCGAAGATGTGCCTTCTTCATGATCAGGATTCGCTCTTAGGCTTTGAGAGCGATGGCGGTGTATCGTTAGATGCTTATTGATGAACGCCGTGCATTTGTCTCAATCAGCGAAAAATGCGTCTTCAAGCATGATGCAAAGGCAGTGGTATATCGGTAGGTGCAGTTCTTGTATGTTCGGCGTCGTGTCGGCGGGCACCGTGATGCTGCAGTTGCATTGTTTTGCTAGCCAGCCGCCATGTGAACCAGTCAGTCCGATTGTCTGTATATTTAGGGCGTGGGCAACACTAACTGCGCGGCAAACATTTTTGGAGGTACCTGAGGTGCTGATCGCTAGGAGGATATCACCCTCCCTTCCCAGCCCGAGAACTTGCTGGGCGTAAACGAGCTCGCCTGAGATGTCGTTTGAAATCGCTGAGGCCAGCGGATCATTACCTGAGAGGGCGACTGTGGGCAAGGTGCCTTGTAATAAGTCTGCCATAGTCGAACCGTGCTCGGGATCGGCCTCATTCAAGCGTTGCTTGATCTTTTGGGGCAAGGGGCGCTTGCTCATGAAGCCCTTCATCAATTCACCCGCGATATGGGCGGCGTCAGAGCAGCTTCCGCCGTTGCCGCAGATCAGCAGTTTATTCCCATTCTGGAATGCTCGGTGGAGCAATTCGAAGGCGTTTTCGATGTCGTTCTTGCATGATTCTAGAATAGGCTGACGTTCGATTAAACGACTGAGGTAGATGTTTGTGTCGGAGGTTGTGTTCATAGATTTAAGGCTTCATTGGCGATACAGAGGGCCGCGTGATCTCCTAGAGCCTCGCCGAGTTCGGCGGGCATAATACAACAGGCTTGAACGTTAGAGGACAGTGCTTCGGCCTGTAGGGATGACTCCATGTGTCCACGGATCTGCAATTCGGCACGGGCGAAAATGCTACCGAGGATGATGCGCTCTGGGTTGAGTGTATCGACGAGTAGGGCGAGTGCTTGCCCTAGTTTTTCGGACGACTCTCTGACGATTGCCTGAGCAAATGTATCTCCCGTTTCCGCGGCCTTGAAGATCGCTTTGGCTGAGACATACTTGCAGTTCTCGCCTATTCGGGGGCCGATTCCCTGTTCCTTTGCACGCAGTTGAGCTAGCCTCGCGATACCCCCACCGCTGCAGAATCCTTCAAAGGATCCAGCTTTACCAAAACCGACAGGACCCTTGCTGGCTAAGCGTAAGTGGCCTACTTCACCTGCGCAGCCGTTGGCGCCAGTGTAGAGTGCTCCATTGATGATGAGGCCCGCTCCCATGCCAGTGCCATATGTCAGAAAAACCATATGGCGACAGCCACGACCTGCGCCAAGTCGCCATTCCGCGAGGGCGCAAGCGTCCGCGTCGTTTCGTAGAGCAGCAGGGCAAGCAAAGGTGCGCTGAGCCCAATCGACGATTTTAACTTCGTCCCATCCCGGAAGGTTTGGGGGGGATTTTATGATTCCCTGCTGTGGGTTTAGGGGGCCGCCGCATGAAATACCTATTGCCCCTAGATGTTCTCGTTTTAGATCATTGCTCCGAAGAAGTTCATTTGCGCTGGCCTCCAATGCCGTGAGGGCTTCGGACGGGCTGGCCCACTCGTTTGTCGGAAATGAGCGACGCACGACGACCGTCTCAATCCCGCGTCCGAGTATCACAGCTGTTTTTGTCCCGCCGATATCGAACCCGAGAAACCAGGGCTTTAAGGTGTTGGAAGCTTGTGATGAAGTGGTCATTTGTAGGATCATGTTAATGCAATTTAAAATACCTGTCCCGTCTTCTTTTGTGGTGGGTTTCGGTTGGAGTCACTCTTGGGTGGACAAGAGAACACCAAAATGACCTTGGGCTGACGCCATGCGGAAAGCTTCAAATATGCTATAATGGCGACTTATCCTCTATAATCTAATCTGAAAGCTTTCATGAAAACAATCCATCTGATCTTTAATGCCCATCTAGATCCGATCTGGCTATGGGGATGGCAGGAAGGGCTCGACGAGGCCTTGTGCACGTGTCGCACGGTATGTGATCTGCTGGAAGCGAATCCTGATCTGATCTTTACTCGGGGCGAAGCATGGGTGTATCAACAAATCGAGCGCATTGACCCCCAACTCTTTGCACGAATCCGAATGTTGATTCATGCGAAGCGCTGGGAGCCTGTAGGTGGTTGGTATATTCAGCCTGATTGTAATCTGCCTACTTGGCGAGGCCTAGAGCGGCAAATTGCGATTGGTAAATCATATTTTGAGGAGCGTCTGGGCGGTTTCCCTGAAATAGCATACAATGTTGATTCCTTTGGTCACATGGCGACATTGCCGACTTTGATGCACAATGCTGGGCAGCGGTTTTACATTATGATGCGCCCACAGGAGAACGAGATGACTTTACCTGCACGGCTTTTTCGCTGGAAGAGTGTCGCCGACGCTAAAGAGGTGGTGGCTTTTAGGATCGCAGATTGCTACTGCACGCCAGAAGGGATCACACGGAGATTCGTCGAAAAATCCTTGACTGAGTTGCCTGAGGGAATCGACCACACTATGTGCTTCATTGGGTTAGGCGATCACGGCGGGGGGCCGAGTCAGACGATGATCGACTGGTGCCGTCAAAACCAAGATTTCGCGCCAGGGGTGCGTTTGGAATTTTCGTCTCCTAGTCGATTCTTTCAGGCGGTAGCTGGGCAATTGGATTTGCTGCCTGAGGTTACTGGCGAATTACAATATCATAGCGTGGGATGTTATTCAGTTATGCAGGATCTCAAGCTCGCGCAGAAGCGCACTGAGCGTCGATTGGAGCAAGCCGAAGCCTGCCCAAAACTTTTGCCTAAGGATCAAAAAGCGATAAGCGAAGCTTGGGAGTGGGCCTGTTTTCATCAGTTCCACGACACGTTGGGTGGAACGAGTTTGCTGACCGCCTACCACCATGTGTTTAACGAGATCGGGGCAGCGGAGGCGGTCGCTGAACGTGCGATGGCTTATGCCCTTCGGCGGAAGGTCGTCCAGTTGCCGCCTGATCGTTTACAGCGATTAGTTTGCTTCAATCCGGCATCAGAAACATGGAACGGATGGGTGGAGACAGAGCCTTGGTTGGAGTGGACGGAGTGGGGAGACGATTGGCGTCTTTTAGACGAGAATGACGAGGAAGTCCCTTTTCAAGAAATCGAAGCTGAAGCCATGCATCACCGTCAGACACGTATGCTTTTCCATTTGAATATTCCGGCTGGCGGCACCCGCATCATACGGATTGAACGCGAAGGCCGTAAAGTGAAGCCTGAGGTTTCCCCTGAGCCTGCTGCGGTTCTCCAATGGGAAGCTGGGCAACTGCCCGAGCTGCGAAGTGCGAAGGGTGCCGTGCGGTTGAATTTGGTTTTACGCGAGGATAAGTCCGATACTTGGTCGCACAATGTGGACCGTTATGACGGCGAAATCCTGTCGCAAGTCGAGTGGACTGGGCCAGTTTCTTTAGAATCAGGCCCCTTGCGTTGGGCCTGGACGCAAGAGGGGACGTTGGGTGAACGAAGTACGATACACGCGGAGTGGCGCTTGTATGCCGGCTCAAGTGAGGCTGAGCTCATCTTGCGAATACATTGGCATGAGCTGCATCGCATTGCGAAGCTGGAATTGCGAGGTCCTGGAACCTTTGAAGAAACTCATGCGGGGGTGCCGGGGGGGGGGCTGCGACGTGCTTCCACCGGGCGTGAATTCCCTCTGAGTGATTGGTTGATTGCCGAAAAAAACAATCAACCTCTTTGGGGTGTTGCTTGCCCTGAAGTATTTGCTGCCGATGTCACTTCGGAACGAATAGCGGTCACACTGCTTCGTTCGGCGATAATGGCGCACCACGATCCGAATCCGGGTATTTCGCCACGTCGAGAATATAGTGATCAGGGACGGCATATTTTTCGTTTCTACTTTGACCTTAGTGTTAATCCTTCGCCATCGTCGTTGCAAGATTGTGCACGACGCATGATGCAAGCACCTCTGATCGCCAATACTACTGCAGGCATGCCTCGTCGTTATTTGCGTGGTGAGGTTGGCCCTTAAATTCCGCACATATGATATATACAGCTGGTAGATTTTTTCAATTTATGAATCGTTACTTAAAGGTTTTACAATGTGTGTTCTTCGCGATGCTGACGCAAGCGCAGGCGAGTAATGTTGTAGGGGAGGCTATGACTTACAAGGAGGTTGATGGCCACATCTTACAGTTGCATATTCTCAAGCCAGCGAATTGGAAGTCCACCGATGAGCGGGCTGCATTGGTTTTTTACCACGGTGGTGGCTGGGTCGGCGGCGGGCCGAGTGCATACAATGAACAGGCGGAGTATTTTGCTGAACGAGGTATGGTGTGTGTCCTTGCTGAATATCGTCTTCTGGGGAAGATGCTGCGCCCGCCCGACATCTGTATTGAGGACGCTAAATCGGCATTTCGGTGGGTGCGTGGGCACGCTGCCGACCTTGGTATTAATCCAAATGAGATTGCGGCTGTCGGAGCTTCAGCAGGTGGTCATCTGGCTGCGACAGTTGCGTTGATTTCAGGTTTTGACAGTCCGCAGGACGACCTCGGCATCTCGTGCCGCCCAGATGCGCTCGTACTCTATAACCCAGTCATTGATAATGGACCGACTGGGTATGGCTATAAGCGTATGAAAGAGCGTTTCAGAGAGTTTTCCCCATTGCACAATGTTCGAGAGGGCGCGCCGCCATCAGTCGTTTTTATTGGGACGGAAGATAAGGTCGTGCCAGTAGAGACGATTATTGAATTCGAGCGTAAGATGAATGATGCTGGTGTTGCCTGTACGGCTTTCGTTTTTGCAGGACTGCCTCACAGTGTGTATCATCGTCGCTATGCTGGAGAGCGGGGGTTCTCTCTTTGTCTCTACGAAACAGACCGTTTCTTCTCGTCTCTGGGTTGGATAGAAGGTGATCCAACGGTGAAGAAAGTGGGCCGTTCGGAATAGAGAGTCTCAAAAAATACTCTTAACGTATGGCTTTTTTTAGACTATAAATCAGTTGATTTTAGACTATTTTATAGTGACCATTAACACTATAATTGTGTTATTGATTATCGTCCTAATTCTACTGCTACGATTTACCCTTTGAACCATTTTCCCCTTTTGAGTTACTCTCCTTCTAGTCAGTCTTTCGACTCCTCGCATAGGTTACGCCAAAGCGGTATGGCATTGGTCATCTCCTTGGTCATGATGTCTTTGGTTCTCACTCTAGTGATTACTCTTGGAATCACGATTCGAGTCGAGACCCAGAACGCTGCAATCACAAAAAGGATGTTTGCCGCTCGCAACAATGCGTTGTTGGGGCTTTACGCGGCGCTCGGTGAATTACAGGCCGCCGCTGGCCCAGATCAACGCGTTACCGCTACGGCGGAGATTCTGAGTGGAACGGATGATGCGAACTTGCGCTGGACTGGAGTTTGGAATGTGGAGGGCAACAATCCATTTGACTACTCGATGGGTCCTCGGGATTTATCAGGCAAGTTGGATCCTGATGATTCAGTGCCCGCTTGGTTGATTTCTAGCAACAATGCAGTTGATCCTGCTCAGTCTATCGAATCGGTTAATGTCGTCGGTGGTTCCGTCCAAACCGCTACTCTAGTTTCTGACAACAGTTTCGCCTCTAATGATCCTTCGGTTGAAACTGAAGTTGTGGCTGGCCGTATTCAGGTTGGCGCGGGATCCAAAGAGGTCGGGGGCTATGCCTGGTGGGTCGGAGATGAGGGGATTAAATCTAAGCTAAATACTGTAGATCAGACGCGTGTTCTGGAGCCGACTTCGGCATCTCACAACAATCGTCGGGATCGTTTGCCACTGGTTGTCAGCCTGCGTGCAGCAGGTGAGCTAGTTCTGGACGCAGATGCTAATTTTCCAGTCAATTGGATGGGCTTGAACAATGTGTGGGAGGGGAGAGAGATGACCCTACTGACCGGCGAAGCGCTCGATGCTGACTGGGTAAAGAAGAGTTTTTACGAGGCAACTTTTGTATCCTCTGGTGTGCTCAGCGATGTGCGGAATGGCGGGTTGAAGAAAGACTTGAGCAGAGGTCTGGGCGACCAGTGGCAGGAATTCCTCCAAGGATTGCAACCCGACAGCTCGGAGTGGGTCGGAGGGTGGCCTCGCCCGCAGCCCGTGTTTCAGATTCCTGGGGCGAGTGGGCTGTTTGGTGCACCCTACGACGGTAGTATTTATGGGCCGTATTGGGACGTCTTGTATCACTACGCTAACCTGTATCAACCGCATCAGCCTTGGCTGCCGAATATGCACCGTTCCTCAGGTCATACATTTCAAGGTTACATGAGCGGTAATGCTGGACCGTCTGGGTTTTCTGATCGCGACAGTGGGAACGCTTCGCTTGAGCCACGAGGCATGGGCCCCGATGTGCAAGTTTATTTACCGCGACATGACTTCCAGTATTCTAACTGGCAGCGAGGGAATTGGTTCGCGCTGCCACCAACTATAGACTCTGGAAATACATACCAAACTGGCAACAGCGGTCGCCGCGAACCCGTTTGGAATGCAGTGGCGCCGGTCATGGCACGCCTCCAGCTCGTCTTTTCCCTCTCCAGTGTGGCCGTGACGGACCCGCCCCCAGCGGCGGGTGAGGTGAACTATCGATTGCGTTTGCATGTCACGCCCGCAGTGGTTCTATGGAATCCGTATAATGCCAGTCTCGCTGGAAAACGATACTCGTTCAGCTTTGAGCCTATTCTCCACCTTCAAATTAAGGTAGACGGTGTTGATTATCTCGATGGGCCTAGTAATGGTGAGTATAGTCTCATGGATTTACTCAAAGTAAATGGTTGGGGGCCCAATATTGATACAGATCATTCGGGTAATACCTTTGGTGATCTTGGGAGTCTTGAGCACAATCAGCCCATGCTGTTAGAAACCGATACTGTGACTTTTGCGCCTGGCGAGGTTAAAGTATTCTCTTTACCGAGTGCGGATATACCATGGCACCCTCTGATGACACGCGGTTCGCAAAACCAAAATTACTGGCTGAAGAATGAATTCAACCCAACGAATTCAGCCTTTGTCGATTTGGTGAAATATTCGACAAATGGTGAGTTTACTGGCGAGTCGAGTGATGCATTCGACCTCCCGGTGATTACTGTTATGGCCGGTGATTCCCGCGACATCACAGTTGAATTTTTCGCCGAAAACGTGGGTACGCAGTTCGGTAACAATGGCTACCTGACGGTTGATGGCCTTGATCTAAATACTGAGCCGAATTATTTTAACAGTAATACCCCAGTCCGTATGGGCGGTGGCTTGCGCTATGCGCGCTTTGTAACCAGCGATCAGACTTTTAATCTCGGTGAAGTTGCAAATTTGGAAGGGAATTCGGTTACTTTTGCTGCGACCTATGCTGGGCTGAAAACAACTAATGAGGCTAGTGACGGAGTTCCGTTGTTTTCACAATTCAATGTGCGTGCACTTGTATCCAATAAACTGATAGGTAATCAAGATATGCCTTTTACTGAGATTTATAAAGGCGGCTTGTTGAGTGCGACAAATACTCAGCTTGATATTCAAGAGTCCGGCGGTTTGAGCTACTATGGTTCAAGTTTTGAACCTCAGGGCGGAGGGCAGCAGCAGATCATCCTCTTCGATGCGCCACGCCAACCTCTGTATTCAGTGGGAGAGTTGATGCACGCTAACGTCTCGTATTATGATGTTTTGCCTCAATATGCTGTGGGGAATTCCTTCGCTTCTCCTTACATTCCTTTAGATAATTACTTTGCAACTTGGGAGCATGATGATGGTAGTGCTTTTCCCATCGTCGATTATTCTTATGCGCTAAACGATGCTCTATTCGACGAATATTTCTTCTCAGGTATTCCTGCGCGTTACTCGAGATATAGCACATCCGCGTTGTCTTCGCTGGAGGGCGAACTTCCTCCATACGAAAGCTTCGATCTGGATTATCTTAAAGCTGGTAAGCCACTTCCAAATTCGCGTATGCGCATTCGTGCGTTCGCGGATACTGCGACACAAGATACACTTGATCGTCTGCAAGACATCGACACCGCCGCCGCGCATCTGATGGTCGATGGAGCGTTCAATGTGAACTCAACTTCGGTCGATGCGTGGAAGTCCATTCTTGGGAGCTTGGCGCTTGCACCTGGAGAGACCTATCCATTGAGCCGTTCCACCGGTGTGACCAGCCAGCTTCCCGCAAACGAAATCGCCTTCCCCGCGCCGCGCTTTTCTCTCCCGGTCGATGACTCGTCCTCTCGCTGGACTGGCTTCGCAAATATGAATGATGGAGAAATTGAAACGCTCGCGGTCAATCTCGTCGAAGAGGTTAAGGCCCGAGGGCCATTCCTTTCCCTCGGCGACTTCGTAAATCGGCGTCTGACAAATGATGTGACTGGCAAAGCAGGTGCATTACAATCTGCCATTGACGCCTCAAACCTGAATGACACCAGCGACCTCGGCTCGTCCTACAATGTTTCAGGCGATGCAACTTCGCCCTACGAGCGCATGGATTCCAACCAACTCGCGCCAGCGCAAGGTGCCGGTATCCCTGGTTGGATTTTGCAAAATGACATTCTTCGTGGATTGGCACCAGTGCTCACTGTCCGTTCAGATACGTTCCGCATTCGCGCATATGGAGATGTGGAAGACCCCATTACCGGTGAGATCGTTTCGCGAGCATGGGTCGAGGCCATCGTCCAGCGTGTGCCGGACTTTATCGATGGCACGGACAGCCCAGAGACGCCAGTTTCCCTTCGCACCCCCGGTGATATCGTGCGTGCGCCAAACCCCGGTTTAGCTGAGGTCAACCGAGAGTTCGGTCGACGTTTTGAGATCGTTTCATTTCGCTGGCTCAATAAAGACGAAATATGAGATTCAAACGCCTATTCCTTATACCGCTCATCGTGGTGATACAATCACTCATCTTGCATGCCCAAGATGAGCCCGTGCTACACATGTCGATCAGCACTTTTTCGTGGAGTGATCCGATGACTGACCTTTACTGGATGTCAGAGGGGCAGGCACTTGAACTGAAGGCGTTGCCTCTAGTTCGAAGCGGCCCGTTTCGATACGTGGGATCAAAGGACCTGTTGATTTATCGTGGGAAGCCGCAGTTGTCCGAAGACGGTGTTGCCCCGAAACCCGTTGGGCGAGTTGAACTGCCGTCTCAAGGGGGGCGGGCTTTGCTCATTTTAATGTCACCCGAAGGTCCTGGAGGTCGGATCATTGGGCACATTGTGCCCGAACAGGAGGGGGATTTTCCCGCAGGTTCGTGCCGGTTTATCAATTTGACGCAGAGTGCAGTCAACATCGCCGCCGCATTGGATGACGAGCTGTTCATCTTGACGCCGGGGCAGACAAATACAGTGATGGAATTCGCGAATGAAGATAGTGGTGGGTTTAAACTTCGATTTGCCTACCAAAAGGCGGGGGGTGAATGGGATAAGTTTTACACTGGTCGATGGACACAAAATCCAAATCTACGGACGCTTTTTATTATAACCGAGAATCCTCTCGGGCATTTCATTCTTCGGCGTATAAGTGACCGGCCACGTAATCTGTAAATCGAGTGCTCGGGCTGGTTGATTCTGAACTAACCAGAAGACAGTTGGAGGCTATCTTTCAATTATCTTAAGTATTATATTCTAGGAAATGGAAAAATAGTTGTAATAGTCAATTACTGTTAAAAAGCTCACCTCAATATTAAGATAGAAAATACAAATACCCTCATGAAATATTCACAATCACGTATATCTTCGCGCTTACTGAAGTTTTCTTCATTGCTTGCACTGTTTGGATTGATAGTCGGCACATCCAATGCTGCTACAATTGTCTATAATTTCGACGATGATCCTAATGCGAGCTCTGCAAATGTCAGCGGTATTGACGCTGCAACAATCGATGCTTCGTCGTTCGTTGGTCCCGGTGGTGGCGCATCGATTTCAACAGGTACTGATACAGCCTTCATCAACTTTAGTAATCTCGCAAATGATAAGGCTGCCTCTTTGACGAGCAATAACTATTTTACTTTCACACTTACCGGAGTTGGCACGAATTTCGATCTCAGTTCATTTACGATCGATTTCGGCGGTAATCGAGGGGGGGAAGAAACTGCGACTCCGAACATCATCGTTCTGTCCAATGCAACTGGCAGTTTTGAAGAGCTCTCGGTGACACCAAATAGTTTTCTTCTAGATAATGACAATAGTAATACGCGAGAATTCACTACTGGAATTGTGGATATCAGCGGATCAGATTTTGATAGTCTGAGTTCGGTTACATTCGAGATTCGAGCTTTTGACGGCGGTGCCGTTAGTAGTAGCGGTGCATTCCGTATCAACAGTGTTTCATTGGGTGCAGTGGCTATTCCAGAGCCAGCCACGTTCGCTTTCGCATTGGCTTCGCTATCGCTGGGCTTCTGTGTGTTCCGCCGTCGCTAAAGTTTAGTCTGTGGTGTGGTTACCGTTCTGAAAAGGAACGTGTATTTTATGGAGCCCACGTCGATCGTATGTCGGCGTGGGTTTTTTATAACCTCAGGCGTAAACTACGTTTGCAGGAAGATTCTTTGTTTCTATTTGCTAACTATTGATTTGTATGAACACAAAATTTTTTATTCGAATTCCTGCGTTATGTCTCCTGATAGCTATTTCGCCGCTGATGGGCGCTAAAACGAGTGAGCCACTGACGAATATCACTTTAATTGAGAAGCTAGAGGATGAAGAAGCGTGGGTCCAGGCCTTGAGCATTTGGATTTCGGAGTCACAAGATGGCGATGTAGTAGAGTCTTGGGGCGCATTGAAACCGAGCCTTAGTGTTGAGATCCAGCGGATTGATCATAAAGTCGGGATTTTCTCTAGCCAGACGGGCGCTTCCGGTCTCGAGCAGGTCGCCCAGGAATTGAAGGAAATTGATGCGAAAATAGAGAAGTTTTGCACGTTGCATGGCGACTCTCTCGCTCAGCAGACTAAGAAATTTTTTGAGCGCCAGAATTATTTGTTTGGTGTTAGCTATGATAGGAATCCGACTGCTCGGCTCGCCAAATGGGCGCTCTTTGGTCAGGGCCTATTTCGGCTGAATTCCTTTTGGCAGGAAGGCGGAAGGGATGTCACTCGTACTAAAGAGACCATCGCAGATACGCTGGGGCAACTGCAGTTGGCGGATCATTGGGGCTTACAGTCCATCTTGATTGTTAATTTGAAGCCTTTGCCCAAAGGACCTTTGGATTTTGTCTTTACTCAAGACCTTGTTCCGGAAATACGCCCAAGTTTCTGGGGCTATAATTACAACTCCGCACGTTTAAGAAATGAGCTGCAGGGTGCCTACCGAGAATGGGGCGAGGCCACCGCGGATACCTCAAATATCGCGGTTTACCAGATGAATAATGAGCCTTTCTGGAGCACATCCCCAAATCCGATTCTTGGCTACGATCCGATGACGATCGGGGGGGATCCTGCGGTATGGCGTCAAATGGCCGAAGATCGTTATCCCACGCGTGAAGCATGGTTGAAAGCGTTCCCTGACCGCTCGGCTAAAGCACGTAACAAGTCGCTGTTAAAAGGTAAAAGTGTCGAGAGTTTCTTTGATTGGGCCTCGCTGAGCGAGGCGGAGTTCGACTCGGCGGGTATCCGTGGGTTGACGTTTATCGAGTTCCTTCAGGAGCGTTATGGTAGTTTGGAGAAGCTCAATTTGACATGGTACGGTGAGGAGGAACAGAGCCGTTGGTATACGCAGTGGGGGGATGTCTTTCCCCCCATGCCGGACGCAAGCAATGAATCCGGATCAAATACTGCAAAAATTGATGCGTCTTCGTTTGATGTGCCAGCGCAATGGATCGGTGACCTTAGTGAGTTGCCGTCACCCGCACGAGAGGATGTGCCAGCATGGGTGGATTGGGCAGAATTCTGGGCGTGGTCGATTAATGATTTCCTCGTTGAGAACCAGAACGCGTTAAAATCAGGCGGTGCGAAGTCTCCGATTACGACGAATGCGATCACGGGGCATTGCATAAACAACTATCTCTTCAATGCTGTCGACACGGGTTTAGTCGCTTGGGCGACATCGGAAAACCTCGATGCCTTGGGGATCGATTTTTACGCGATGGATTTCCTGCAAGCTTACATGGGGCTGATGCGTGGTGCGGCTGGAGGCCGTGATTTTTTCATCCATGAGACTAGTTATCAGGATGAGTTGGCCGGTCAGTATGTCGCGATGTATTGCTTTGTCTATGGCGCGAAAGGCTGCGCTTTCTGGTTGCGTGGCGGTGACCATGATGTTCCGGCTCGTGGATCCTTGAAAATGCTGGAGTTGTCACGTGCTCTTGATGACTACGATCTGCAGTTTAACTCGAAACCTTACTCGGATGGGATTGCCTACTGGTATTCGTTGGACACGCTTTATTTGAGTGATGCTTTGGCCGGATCACCGGAAGCCTACTTACGTGAAGTGCAGGTTGCCACGGGTGCATTGACTCGCGCTCAGCGCCATTACGATGTTTATGCGGATCGTCAATTGAATACCGGTGTGCCCGCGCATGTTAAGGTCTTGTTTGCGCCAGGAGTCATCGCTGTGGATGATGCAACACTTTGTAAGGTCAGAGATTGGGTCGAGCTGGGTGGCTCGCTCTTGATTTCGTCCGACTTCGCTCGTTCGGATCGGTATGGTCGTTCTCGTCCTGCAAATGATCTGGCATGGCTAAAAAAGAATCCGCGTGTTCAGTATTTTGATGCTCAGGCACTTCGTAGCTTGCGTAATACGATGGCAAATAAATCTGAAGGCTGGCCCTATAATTGGTCTTGGGAATCGGTTCCAACAGTCGTTAGTGAAATTGACGCAAAGCTTTCAACTAGCGCACCTAAGCAATTACGATACCTCAATGTGCAGGGCGACTTGAGCCCAAGCCAAGCCGGAATGCGCATTTCAGAAGATGCGGCATATGTCTTCGTCGATCCATGGGCTAAAGACATTACTATTGAGTTGTCGGGCGTCTACGAATCCGTCGAGGAGCTATTCAGCAAAAGTGTGCCTGTTATGAAAATCTCAAATGGTGTCACACGGGTTAAGATTACGAAAGGGCCAGCAGTGCTGAAGTTCGAGCGTGTCGCGGAGTAGTTGATTTACTTTTTAGATCGGGACACGCGTAGGATAGCATTATCGTTAGGGATGTGGGAATTGTGGATAAATACAATTCTAGGGTTCGGGCTTTCACTTTGATTGAGCTTCTTGTCGTGATTGCGGTGATCGCGATTTTGGCCACAATACTTATACCTGCCATTGCAGCTGTTCGTATGAGTGCGCGCAAAGCGGAATCTGTCACTAACTTACGTGATATTACCTCTGCCATTCAGCTATATATCGCAGACAATTCAGGCCGGCTTCCCCATTCGTGGATTGGTGGC
Organism: Thalassobacterium sedimentorum; assembly: GCF_031127905.1. Taxonomy (GTDB): domain Bacteria; phylum Verrucomicrobiota; class Verrucomicrobiia; order Opitutales; family Coraliomargaritaceae; genus Thalassobacterium; species Thalassobacterium sedimentorum. The sequence continues at coordinate 17,148 of NZ_JARXIC010000051.1, forward strand.
AATAGTGAGTATGAACGCGATGAAACCAATTGGAGAGAGCAGTTGGCAAATGCTGGTTACTTGGGTGATCCTGATTATTCGGTCAGCAATAACTTTAACGGAGCTCAAAATTACAGTGTGATTGGCTCGCCTGTTCAGCGTTCTCTAGCGCCAGAATTGACTTTCGACTTTGATCCACCGCGCTTGGCGACTTATGTGATGAACGCTCGAGTTGGTTCATGGACTGGGGAATAATACCGAATCAATTTCTAATTAGCTGTCGGTTAAAATGGTTGATTCGGCGAAGACTATGCTCATCACCGAGTCGAGTTCTCGCAATGGAGTGGAGTTCAATGCCGTGGCTACCCTAAGCACATTCCAGACTACGTCGATGATGATACGATCACCCTACTAGCCTGAGCGAAGGGCATGGGTGAGCACTTGGGCATGCACCTGCGGTGAGGCGCTGTAAGATGAGAAACTATGTCCATGGCTGCATTTACCCAAATTTAGAAATCTGATGTGGATAGATGGAGTCGTAAGAAACGGCTCGAATCTGAGGAACTGGGTATGTTGTCTCGGACGACTAGCGTCTGTTGATTTCCACTTATAGTAGAACTAATTAGATTGGACCCGACAGGGTCGATATTGTCCCAGTTTTGCAAATCTGGACTGCACTGTACCCAAATCTTTAGATCACTTTTTGTTAAGTCTCGGGTGAAGATTATAGCTAAATATTCTTGTTTTTCATCTTCAATAGTTGTGTTAACTGGAAGATCTTTACTGTTTTTGTTCAGCGGGTTGGATCCAGTGGTATACTCGAGCAAATTAAATACCCCATCTTGGTCTGGGTCTGCTATGTCAGATGCAATTCCTGAATTCTCAGTGTTGCCAAACCAAGCCTGACGCCAATCAGTTATGGTCGTCAGATTTGCTGAGGCGGGACTAGCTAGTCGTTGTGATAGAAGATGGAATTGAAAGCCATGTGATACCGTTTACGGTGAGTTTATCGATGAAGGTCGCGCGGTAAGCACTATTGGAGTTGTCAGCGAATGAAATGCGTAGGGTTATCGTGTCATTCTCATCCAATGGATCTGAGAAAGTAGGCAACTGCAATAGGCCTATCGAGACTTCCTCTTGTATATAGTGTCCGCTGACTGAGTTGAATACCGCTGGGTTGGTAATGTTCGATAACCCGTTGATAGTGGATGCTGCGGTGAAACTCACGCCATCAGTTGAGTAATGTAGTGTGGCGGTTGGTGCCTGATAGTTGCCAGTACCTGAATGACTTAGACTGGTATCATATCCCAGATCAAAGGTAACGCCACTTAGGAGCATATTATAGTTTGTGGACGGGCTTATGTCGAATGTGATTGAGTAGTTGCTGACTTCCGCCTCTCCGGAAACGACGGGAGTTGTGGTGTTCATAGCGATTTCGTATGCTTTGCCGTCAAATTCTGCACTCGCTGTGAACGATGCTCCAGTGGGAACGCTGGATCCTAGCATGGCGTCAAATACGCCATGCACGTTCGCTACAGGTGAGTTGGCCTTTTCTACATCATCCAGATCGGATATGTTTACATTAGGTGTCGTGGAGCTCGGTGCTATCCCTGAAGTGTCCCCTGTTGTGGCGGAAGTAAAATCCCAAGAGGCGAGTGCTGGATTGGCAATATGGACGAAGCAAAATTCGTTGGTTACGTGTAGTGTGAAATCCGCGGTCTCAGGCTGCATGATATCGTTCCCATAAATGTCTAGAATTCGTGCAATTTTTCCAGGTTCGACATCAACTTCGGTGGTAGTGAATGCATCCGCAATGTAAGCGTAGAATTCCTGCCCGGATGCTGTGTCTTGGAATCGACGAACCGTCAGGTTCTCGTCCTCAGGGAACTGCTCGACATTTACAAAGTTGAGTGGTTCGACATTCCTAGCTAGGAAATGAAATGCCATTGCGGTTTCTTTGGGTGCAAAGTTCAAACCATTATACTCGAACATACCCAGTGACTTTTCACGCAGTCCGAGTCTGGTGCCAAATGCACCATCGGCAAATTCATACCATGAGAACATTGCAAGATCCGCTTCTCGGAAAAGCATGTATCTCTCGACTAGCCAATCGGCAACCTCATGGCGGGAAGTGCGGTTAAAGTCAGCATTGTCATCATAGTAGCTAATGGTTGTTTCGGTGAGCCAAATACTTTTGTTCGGATAGCCATTATTAGCCATGATGTCTTTGGCTTCAGCCCAGTGACGTTCCGAAGCGGCGTAGGTATGCAGGGCGAGGTCGTCGATATATTGTCCGAGCCCCAGATTAAACGAGTCTTCCAAGAGTCCGTTTTCAATTCCATGGTTACCGATCGCTCCATTTAGTACGTGGTAGGACGGATCCTTCGTCTTAAGAACGGTAGATTGGTCCGCTTGAAATTGCACCCAATCTGCCACGTTGTTCGACCATTTGTCGGAGAGATCCGGTTCGTTACCCAATTCCCAGTAGCTTATTGGGTATCTGGCTACGATTTCGTCTACATACTGGGCGAAAAGAGTGGTGTTTATCGTAAGTTCTGTGGTGTCCGTGTATGCCCAGGATGGAGGATTTATAGTCGCGAGGCGCCCCATCCCGTTGATTGCGATTTCATTAGATATCATGTCGGCCTCACTCCAATTATAAACACCGGGGCTTGAGGTCTCGATTGCCAATCCACCTCGCTGCCAGTATACACCGATCCGCTTCATTAAATTTAAGCTCCAACCGCTGCGATTGTGGACTCGCAAAGTGTTAAAACAGCTGATCACGGAGGAATCCGTGGCTATGATGCAGGCAAACGCGTCGTGGGC
>NZ_JARXIC010000052.1 GCF_031127905.1 Thalassobacterium sedimentorum
TCATCGATCAAAATTTAAGGTCTCGAAATCCAGAAAAAGCAAAGGAAAACCGAAGAAGAAAACGGTCGATAAAGCCGCTTAAGTCCGTGCCATTCTGGTAGATCCTAAATAGGGTCTGCCATTTTTTTGATGATTATACACGAGCTCATTCTAAGCTATAAAGGTGCTGTGGAGTGTCCTCTGGGGGCTGTTTTGACAATTTTCGCTAAGAGGTTTGTAGCCTTCATTCCGTTTGACTTTTGAGCTCGCAGATGTGTGGTCATCGCAAATTCTGTTTGGATGCGCAGCTTGTTGGTGGATGTCTATTTGGTTTTACTTTTAACTGCTAAGCTCTGCGCTTGCTCGGGGGAAGTGAAATACGGCGCATTCATTGTATTTAGGGCATGAAAATCTATTATTTGTCCATGCGATTCAACTGAATCGCTATAGCTAAAATTTAACTGATCGATTATTCTAATCTCACTCCTGAAATTCCATAGTCTCTTCATTCCTATGGAAGCCATCGTTATATCAGGCGACCTTTCTGTGAATGATCTGAAGTCGAGATCCTGAGTATAATTGCGATCAAAATAATAGTTTTATGTTTAATATTAAAGATAGCATTGCTGATGTTTGTATTTATGGGGATTCGCCTGCGGCTTTCTCAGCTGCGATTCAATTGGCGCGAAAACGATTACAAGTCGTCATCGTGACACCTGAGGCACATGTCGGTGGAATGCTAGTCGAGGGGCTTGGGGCTTCCGATATCGGTAATCATGATTTCGACAATTCGAAGGCAGTGGGTGGTATTGCTAGAGAATTTTATGAGCGTATCGCCCAGGCCTATGGTTATTCAGACTTTGGTTTTTATAAATTTGAACCACATGTTTCGTCTAATGTTATAAATGGCTGGCTTAGGGAAGCGGGAGTCTCTGTCTTTACGAATTGGGAAATAAGAACTACTTCTAAACAAGGTGCACAAATTGTGTCTATCGAATCGACTGAAGGTCGAATCATTCAGGCTGATGTTTTTATAGATGCATCTATTGAGGGAGATCTGATGGCAATGGCAGGTGTTAGTTACACTTGGGGGCGTGAGAGTAACGATACCTATGGTGAAACTTTGAATGGTATTCGCGCGGAGAGTCCATATCGGAATTTTACGCTACCGATTGATCCATACGTTAAACCAGGGAATCCAGAGAGTGGGGTCATTGGTACGATTATTGATGAACCCCACGGTGTTCCTGGAACCGGCGATAGGCGTATTATGGGATTTTGCTTTCGTATGTGCCTGACTGATGATAAAGAAAACCAGCTCCCATTTACAGCGCCCGAGGATTATGATTCGCGAAAGTATGAAATATATCGCCGTTATTTTGCAGCAGGTGGTGCAGACTCATTTTTTAGCCCAGATATTAATCAACTTCCTGGTCGTAAAACTGACCTTGGGAGCTGGCATGATCTTTCTGCGAATTTGTATGGAATGAATTATGGCTGGCCTGATGGTTCTTGGGCCGAGCGCCGACGCATTTATGCTGAGCACAAAAATTTCACGCAGGGGTTGTTTTATTTTCTTACGCATGATCCGTCGGTTCCTGAACAAGTGCGTCGTCGATGGGGCCCGTGGGGCTATGCTGCAGATGAGTTTACTGATAACAATGGTTGGCCGCGACGACTCTATGTGCGTTCTGCTAGGCGTATGATTTCTGATTACGTAATTAATGAATCTCATCTGTCCACGAGACCAGATCGACCAGTTGTTTGTGACCCTATTGGGGTTGCGTTCTGGCCACCCGACTCGCATCATGTCAGAAGGATTGTTCGTGATGGGGTTGCTTACAATGAGGGCTTTGTCTTTCCTGAGAAGGATCAGTGGCAGCCTTTCGGGATTAGTTACCAAGCGCTCGTCCCTAAGTTCGACGAATGTACGAACCTTATTGTGCCCGGTTGTCCATCGTCCAGCTACGTGGGCTATGGTTCATTGAGGCTTGAATGGACTTTTATGGTGATGGGGCAGGGCGCGGGGAGCGCGGCGGCCATTGCGTGCAGAAAGAGGATTCCAGTTCAGGATGTTCCATATGCTGAATTGAAGCAAGATTTAGAGGCCGACAAGCAAGTGCTTGAAGTTCACTAGGAACGTAACCGTGGTCGGTGTCAGTATCACGCTGGCCCCTTCACTTATACGATCAGTCCTTTGTTGATGCGCCTTGACGGCCTTTTCTCAATTTCGGAATCTCGTCCGCTTGAATAAACAAGTCCAGATATTTTTAGCGGTTTTGGGGGGTTGGATCCGTCTTCGCTGAAGCTACGCCGAGACAAGTGAACCGCAAGCAGCAGAAGGTGATCGAGTATCTCCTTGAGGAGAACCAGATTTTGAAGCAGCAGTTCGAATCGACTGGTAAGAAGCTGCGTTTGGATAATCATCAGCGCCGTAATCTGGCTAAGCGAGGCAAGGCGATGGGGTGGGCTCAGTTGCAGAAATACGCGACTTTGGTTCGACCGGAAACGATCCTGGGATGGCATCGGAAGTTAATAGCTCTTAAATATACTGGTAAGCGGGTCGTGAAAACCGACCGACAGGAACGGATGGAGGTTGTTCGGGAACTCTGCGTCAAATTTGCCGAGGAAAATCTTGGATGGGGCTATGGCCGCATCCAAGGGGCTCTTTCTAATCTTGGTTACAAAGTGAGTATGACGACTGTTGGCAATATACTCAGGGCTAAAGGAATCATTCCTTCACCAGAGCGCGGCAAGCAATCCAACTGGACGGAGCACGGCAGTGTGGAGATGGTGTATCGTAGATGCGCCCGAAGGGATGTGAATGCGGGTGCCCCCTGGGCGGCATGAACAGCAAGACTTTCGTGCGCTCTCACATGGATGTGATGTCCGTCGCAGATTTTTTCACGGTAGAAGTATGGACTCTTCGCGGGCTGGTTCGATATCATGTGTTCTTCGTGATGAACTTGGCGAAACGACAGGTGGAGGTCGCTCACATCGGCTGTCAGGTGAACGGGGCGGTGATGGCACAAGTTGCCCGCAATATGACAGACGGTTGCGACGGTATTCTCAAAGGCAGGCGTTTCTTTGTCTGCGACCATGATCCACTCTACACAAAAGAATTTCGCCAGATACTCACAGATTTCGAAGTTGAAGTCATCCAAACACGGGTAGGGTGTCCGCAGCAAAACGGCTATGCGGAGAGTTTCGTATCAGCCATAAAGCGCGAGTGTATCGACCACATGATATTCTTCAGTGAGAAGTCCCTCCGCCGGGCTGTGGGGCAGTATATTGAGCATTTCCACCAAGAACGAAATCATCAGGGACTCGATAATTTGATTCCTTTTCCAAATAGCCCACAAGTTCACTCTCAAAGCGGACTGATCGTAAAAAGTGAACGGCTAGGAGGGCTGCTAAACTACTATCATCGTGAGGAAAAGGAGGTGCTTGCAATGGCGTAAAAATCGCACCATATATTTCTGAAACAGCACTCGAAGTTACCTTATGAGAGTTGATTTCGATCATTCAGTGATTGTCCACGAAGTGCCACCGAAGGTGAACAATGATTGAAATCGTGCAAGATTCAGAGCTCTTTTTGCTGAGTTCCGTGCGACTGGAGTGGCTCGTTTTCAATCAAAATGATCGAAATGAAAATAGGCGAAACGCTTGGAATCCCACTAACTAAGGGCTGCCGAGCTGTTAACCACTTTGGAATTATTTCGATCAGTTCGACTTTTCAAGAGTGATTGGCCAGCCAAGCCACGTCTCGCGTTCGCGGGTCACTGCCGATAGCAAGCGGGTTATCGTGGATCCCGTTTGCCCATGATATTCTCTACTCAAATTTATTGTAACTGAGTTCGCCGTATTCAGGGATTAACTCGGCGACCAACTGTGCGCCTTCTTCCCTTTACTCCGAGGCAGTTTCAGTTGCGCGGCTTTGGATTTCTTCCGCCCGCTCGCCGGCCCATCAGCGATCCGCTTTACGGTAACATCCTCTACTGTTGAAGAAATGTAGTCCGCCTCTAGTTCGCGGCTATCGGTCGCGGTCCACGTTCTAGCTTGCAACGAATGTAACGAAATAGCTGCAAGGGAGATAATTGATTGGATTTGAACGACTCTGAAAAGCTGGCGCATAAGCTGTAAGATTCGTTAGTAGGAACCAAGTTCCAGATTGGCCTGTTCTAGATCCCAGAGGTCTGGGTCTTCATTGGTGATCTGGTAAAGCTTTTCATTGGCAGGCCAGGCGGGGTCGCTGCCCGTGTGCATGAACCAATTGCTTAATGCCCGGTTACGGGTATCGAAAGTCCACAGCAGGCTGAGCTGAACCTCGGAGTCGACGATGGCCTGCATGAAGCGGTGAAAGGTTTCCTTTTCATCGGCATTGGTTCCTTCTCCCGGGGCCCCGAATTCGCCCAGAACAAGAGGCTTTCCGATTGCAGCACTGCCGCTCATGTAATGACTCAGAAGCTCGTAGTACTGACCAGTTTGCCACTCAATGACGATAGGTCCATCATTTGGAAAGTAAGTTGTCGGGTTGCCACCGCGCGTGCCCGGGTAGACATGAACCGTGACTGTGTCCATCGGATCTGGATTATCCAGAGGCATCACTTGTAGGTTCTCGCTGCGTGTGTCCGGGGTCCAAGTGTGTTCTGTCCAATTGTGATAGGCTTGTGCTCTCGGGCGACTATCCCCGCTGGTGATGAAACGCCACTTGTCGATGCGGCGCACGGACTCGGCAAAGTTGCGCTTGGCGATTTCAGCATGCGCACGGGTCAAATCGTCGGGGCCTGTCCATGCCGGCAAGACATCTGTGTCTGTCGTTGTTGCGGGAAGAAACATGCCTTGGTGCGTGGCGCTTCCAGGACGCTTTCGCATGGCACTGATGTTCGGATGATCGATTCCATTATTGATCTCGTTGGTAAATTCCCATGCCCAGATCGCCGGCGAATCGGCGTAGTGCTCCACGATCTCCGTGGTGTAATGACGAATAAAAGCATTACTCCCCGAATTCAAACGCCCCAGCTCTGATTTGTATTCAGCATAGGTTGGATACCCGTTTACATCTACGTTGAGTGAACTGCTAGGAATGAAATCCACATCAGGGACGAGCACGCCTGCCTCGACTGCCGGGTTCACAAGTTCGCCGATAGTTGGATAGGCCCAAAAGAGCACGAGTAGCAGACCGATGCCTTTGGCTTCGGCCGCGGCGATGAAGTGATCGAGCCGTCGAAAATATTCATCCGGGTCATCGAAATATAGTGCCCATTCCTTGGGCCAATAGGGGGCTGCCAGTACACGGCATACCGGAATATTATGCTCAGCCAGATACTCAAAGCCCTCGATGAAACTGGTGTCGTTTACATTGGAATTGTAGCGCATGAAGGCATCGTAATAGTTGACACCAAATGCGCGTATGGCCACCAGCTCGCCCGAGTCATTGTATTTGACTAGTTTGCCTGCAAGCGGGTCATCCTTAGCAACATGTATACCCGTAGGCACAGCGGTATTGGCAGCAAGCTTCCAATACTGACGCTCCGATTCGACGGAATAAGCGCTGGTTACCGCCGAGCCAGTCCCCAAGTGAAAGCTAGGTGAGATTCCGTCCCAGAAAGTCAGGTCTTCGCTGGCACGAATCTCGTATTGCCTCCCCGCAGCATTGTCCCATGTCAATTCGATGCGGGACGGTTCTGCCGAACTGATGGAAAGAGCACCTAAGCCAGAAGGAATCGCGAGGCTCTGGACCAGCAGCCATAAAAAAAGCACCGCAGCTTTTTGAGAGACTATTCGCATTGAACTGGTTTTTGTCGGTGTTGCTATTTTCATCTAAAGTGAAGTCTATTTATCAGGATAACTCTACCGGGGGCATCTAAAAACAGCGATTTCTGCCTGAGAATCTTGAGTTTATATTTGATTTACGAAAGTGATGATCGCCCGAGGCTTAAAGCAGCTTAATTTGATTAATAATCTTCGACGCTTTGGCCACTGGCTCCATATTTTTCGCTCTCATTTCAGCATCGAGCCTCCGAGTTGCTTGAATCGGAAGCGATTGTAAACGAGATTGCCCAGGTCGTTGCTTTGCTTGGCCCGGTCTAGACCAATACATCGTATTTGATCGGCTCCCATACTATTGCTTAGGACCCCGAAGACATGTTCGACTCTTGCTCGAACAGAACTCTTTAGGCGATTGCTGTCTTTCTGCTCCTGAGTTAGCGGGCGGCCTCGATAGGCACGCTCGTTGATCTGAGGGGCGATGCCCTTGCCGCGTAGCCAGTCGAGCATGAGCCAACCGTGGGTATTGGCAGCAGTCACCCCCCAGCGCTCGATCAGTTTACTCTTCCAATCGACCTTTATATGGTTCTTGTAACCGAAGTAAGGATGCCCGCTTTTAGTCGTCCAGCGCGCGTCGAGATCTTTTTGACGCATACGCGCAGGCTTTTTCTGCCAGTTCTCAGGAACCTCACCTGATTTAATCTGCTTGTTTTCCTCACTGCTGTTCTGCTGCCGGGGAACCTCCACGAAACTGGCATCGACGATCTTCCCTGCACTTACTTCGAAACCATTGGCTTGCAGGCAGCCACTGAAGTAGTTGAACAAAGCAGCGATGCCTTCGGTGCCAAGGCGCTGCTTGAACAACCAGATCGTATTTTTGTCGGGAACCTTGTCTGAGGCACTCAAACCTAGAAAGCGTTGGAAGCTGAAACGGTCCAGTATATGAAACTCCGTTTCCTCTTCGCTTAGATTATAGTATTTTTGCAAGATCAGCACTTTGAACATCAAGATGCTATCCAGTGGCTTGCGCCCTCGCTTCGAACGATCCTTGAAGTTTAAATGCTCCTTGAGCACTGACTTAAAGCATGACCAGTCGATGCTCTCGTTGAGTTTATCAAGAGCGGTTGGCCGCTGTTTCAACTCATTTACGCGATCAAGATATCCGAACAAACCTACTTCATCACTCATGAGAGAACTTGAAGTCACGTTACTACAATAAGTCAATCGGGGTTTTAGGTAGTTTTTAGATGCCCCCGTATGACTTGCCAACGACTTATGGGAATACGAAAAAAGCGCCTTGAAGACGCAATTGACCATATTGCCTTCGGTTGTCGGCTTTGCCTCGGAACTCGCCGCAATTGCAGGCTGGCTGAACCGCAAACAGCTTGATGTGACCAACTATTTGCATGCCGAGAATGAGATACTCAAAGAACAGCTGGAGAAGCAGGATGTGAAGTTGGCTTTGAGCAATACCCAAAGACGGAAACTTGCAAAATGCGGCAAGAAGCTCGGGCGCTAGGGACTGATGCAATTCGCGAGTATTGTCACGCCGGATCGGATTCTCTACTGGCACCGTAAATTGGTGGCACTCAAATATACGGCGAAGCGCAAGATCCAAACGGATCGGGAAAAAGAGATGGACACCATCCGTGAGTTTTGCATCAAGTTCGCGGAGGAGAATGTGAGCTGGGGCTATGGCCGCATCCAGGGTGCGCTCTCGAATTTCGGTTACGAAGTCAGTGAAACCACGGTCGGCAATATCCTCCGCGCCGCAGGCATCCCGCCAGCGGAAGATCGGATGAAGAAATCGACGTGGAAGCAATTCGTGCGCTCACACATGGCGACGATGTGTGTGGCGGATTTTCTCACAACCGAAGTTTGGACTCTTCATGGCCTCGTCCGCTATTCACGAATGAATTTTGCGAGACCTTGGAAGCATCAGGAGTGAAACCCATCAAGACCCGCGTGGCCACGCCTGAGCAAAACGGCTATGCCGAGCGTTTCGTGAAGAGCCTGAAAGAGGAGTGCCTCGACCGGATGATTTGTTTGCGTTGAGCTGTCGTCGCATAGCTCCTCGGAACTTCGGAGAACGCTCCCTGAGGAAGGCCGTCGATGAGTATGTGGAGCACTACCACCACGAACGGAACCACCAGGGACTGGATAATCTGATACCATTCCCGTATGCCGGAGAAACAAAGGGTAGGAGCGGTTCAGTCGTAAAATTTGAACGGCTCGGAGGGCTGTTAAACTACTATCATCGAGAAAACGGAGAGGAGGAACGACTGGCCGGATAGCAAAATCATATGAATCCGTGATCGTTCACGAAGTGCTACCGTAGGTGACCAATGATCGTTCCGCGTAGCCCCGCCGAAGGCGACCAATAATGCAAAAAAAAAATCGACCCTAATTGGAGCTGTCTGAGGCGAGTCGAAGGCGTGATTTCGATCAGTTCGACTTTCTACAAGTGATTGGCCAGCCATTTAAAGCCCTTTGAGAAATCGGAGGGCTTTTTTGTTGTCTGGTTTTTTGGAGACTGCGAGAATCGAGGCATGTATTACGTCTATGTATTAGAGAATGCAAGTGGCCGTCTATACATAGGGCATACCAATGATGTCGCTCGCCGAATCGAAGAGCACAATTCAGCTGAGGGTAAAGAGCACTTGGGGAAATACACCCATCGCAACGCCCGTGGTCTTTGTTGAGCTTTGAAAAGTTCGAAACACGCAGCGAAGCCATGCGAAGCGAAAAGCAACGCAGGTCACATTATTCTTAGCCACTTTAGCCGGTTGGATCCGTTTTCGCTTAATTTACGCCGAGACCAGTGAATCGAAAACAGCAGTCTGTCATTGAGTATTTGCTGGAAGAGAACTGGGCCCTAAAACAGCAACTGAATACCTCTGACAAAAAAACTGCGCCTAAACAATGTACAGCTTCGCAGTTTGGAGAAGAAGGCTTTCTTTGTGGTATGAACTAATGGACTACAAGCGAGCCGATGATAGCAGTTCAGTTGGGGAGTTTATCAACTGGATGATTTGGTCGTGCTAGAATCTACTTGTTTATTACTAACATTTTGATCAGAAGTTAACAGATATGAGTAAAAGAACATCTGTCAGCATGAAGCAAATCGCTGAAGAAGCGGGGGTGTCAATGATGACTGTTTCCCGTGTGCTTCGGAACGAGTCGAATGTATCAGCGAAGACAGAAGAGTGTATCCGCGGGATTGCGGATCGGCTGGGCTATAAATCGAATCGCTTGGTGCGTGGTATGCAAAGTGGGCGCAGTGGGATCGTAAGTGTGGTTATGCCTGCGGGGCATGCGATTGCGCCGACGATGTTGGAGGGGATTTACGACTTTTTTCATGAACAAGATATGATTATGGCGCTGGATCTTGTGCATGGGAATCTAGGTGAGAAGGCTTTCGTCGAACAGGGGAAAATTATTAACCGCTTGCTGGAGAGTCGTGTAGACGGCATTCTGCTTTTACCTGTGAATGAAGAGGCTAGCCCCTTGTATTTCAAGGAAGTTGTGGATCGCAAGATACCGCTGCTCTTGATCGATCGTAATACGACGCACTTTTCGACTGACTTTGTGGGCACAGATGATTTCGCGGGTGGTTGGGAAGCGGCACGTGTATTGGCGCAAAATGCTTGTAAGAATGTGGTGTTGATCTCGACTGGAGATTTCGTGAGCACGAGCGGTTTACGCGCAAAGGGCTTCTTGGATGGCTTGTCAGAATTTGGTATCCGGTTGACGACGCATATCATCGCCCCCAATTTTACGCATAATGCTGAGCTAATTGATCATGAGTTGAAGAAGTGTCAGGGGCAGTTTGATGGAATCTTTGCCATCGCGGATCGTCTTGCGATCAGTGCTTGGCACAGTTGTCAGAGTCTCAATCTCTCGATTCCAGATCAGGTTAAAGTGATCGGGTTTGGTGCGCTGAATTTACGTGATCCACGGGTGGCTCTTTCCAGTTTTGATCAGGAGCCTTATTTAATCGGGCGGGAGGCCGCTCAGTTATTGTACAAACGTATTGAGCAGGGGCCTGCTGTGAAGCGACCGAAGCCGAAAACCTTATTGCATCGTCCCAAATTTGTTGAAGGAACTTCTTGCCCCCATGGGGGCAGTTTGCGGACGGAGGGAGCAATATAATGATTTATTCGTGCGAGTTGTATGTTAATTGAAGAATTTCGCCAAAGATGTGCCTGACGGAGGGAAGACTGCGTGGTCAGAAGGGCGGGCTTTGGTTATTTAAACTAAAAAGATAGAAGCCTATTTATGATTTGTAAGAAACTATTCTGCTTGCTGGGGTTGAGTGCTGCCGTGCTACTGACTGGAGAACTTGCCGCCCAGACTTTGGCGGGCAGTCGTCCGAATATCATCTTAGTGATGACCGACGACCAAGGCATGGGGGACCTGTCCTGCATGGGGAACGAGATTGTGCGCACGCCACATATCGATCGCTTCTATCAACAGTCGACCCGCTTTACCAACTTTCAGGTCAGTCCGACCTGTGCGCCGACCCGTGCTGCCATCATGAGCGGTCGTTTTCCTTTTAAGGTGGGAGTAACACACACGATCTTACAACGTGAGCGTATGGCCTTGGATGTCTATACGCTGCCACAAGCCTTGAAAAGTGCAGGCTATGCTACGGGCCTTTTTGGTAAATGGCATTTGGGAGATGAATTCGAATATCGGCCGCAAAGCCGTGGTTTCGATGAAGTGCTGATGCATGGAGCCGGCGGGATCGGGCAGACGATCTATGGGGACTTTGTTGCGAATCAGGAGAATCCATATTTCGATAATATTTTACTGCACAATAATACGGTTGTGCAGACCCAAGGCTTTTGTACCGATGTGTTCTTTGATGCAGCCGAGGGATGGATTCAGCAGCAACATGAGGCAGGTCAGCCATACTTTGCTTATCTTTCACTGAATGCGCCCCATGGTCCCATGTATGCGCCTGAAGAATACAAACAGCACTTCCTGTCAGAAGGCTACGATGAAGATACCGCGGCTCGGTATGGCATGATTGAGAATATCGACGACAACTTTGGGCAACTCATGGCCTTACTCAAAAAATGGAAGGCCTTGGATAACACCTTGATCATCTTTATGACTGATAACGGGATGTCGATGAAGACCATCCTACGAGATGGCGAAAAAATTTCTCCGTTCAATGCCAACATGCGGGGCCGTAAAAACTCGCCGAATGAAGGCGGCACCCACGTTCCTGCATTCTGGCAGTGGAAGGGGGTTCTCAAGCGTAATGTGGACATCGATGCCTTGGTCGCGCACATCGATTTATACAAAACTCTCGCTGAGTTAGCGGGAGCACAATTACCAACTGATATGCAAAGCCTCGATGGACGTTCTTTGTTGCCGTTGTTGGAAGACCCTCAAGCTAATTGGGCTGATCGTGAGCTATTCTTCCATTGTGGCCGTTGGAAGACCGGAGAGCGCGATGCCTATAAATATCGTAATAACGCCGTGCGCACCGAGCGTTGGCGCTTTGTAAATAATCAGCAGCTCTATGATATCCAGCAAGATCCGGGGGAGACCAAAGATGTGTCGCAGCAGTTTCCTGAAGTCGTGTCGCAACTTCGCAAGTCATACGACCAGTGGTGGGACTCCGCTTTGCCCTTGATGGTCAACGAAGGGCTTCCGCGCATTAAAGGAGATCATCCCTTGCAACAGCTTTACGAAGCGCAGCAGAAAAACGGAGAGATTGTGAACTGGACGCCCGAGCAGCTTTAGCTATAAAAACAAGATTGCCTCATTTTCTAGGTGCTTTGGGGGCATTGTAAGCACGACCGAAAATCTGCTTAAGTCAGTGCCATTCGGGGCAGCACTGAATGACACGGACTTAAGCGGTTCGGGCGGTCAGAACGTAGGGGCGCGACTTGTGACAAGGCCATTGCATATTAGGATTATTGTTTACGCATTATTATTGGATGCGATGACGATCGTATTCATTGAGGGCATTCTTTAGGTACAATCATTACCAAGCTGACGTAGCCTGATGCTGATTCGAACAGAATGATTTAGGACAGAATAATGTTAACTTAAGCAATGCTGTGAATAAGCACCGAGCCTAAGAATCATTCTGTCCAAAATTATTCTGTAAAAAAAGCCGATCCAAGGCATTGATTGTATCTCATTTTAGGGGCACCCGGGAAGCGTATACTTTATTGGTGTCTATAAGCAGAGGTATTCTAGGAATGTAGCCTCATTATGATTTCCCACGCCGACATCGCGGCTGTCCGCGTGGGGGACTCCAATGTTAATCTGTTGAGGTGTTTTCTGAAACTGCTTCCAGAATTAATTTTACTCTAATATACTAGGGGTGTATTTCTGTCTGCATGAAAAAGCAAATGCGGGTTTGGCATCGTTATCTAGGATTCTTTCTCTCTGGAATTATGGCGGTGTACGCGATCAGTGGTGTCGTCTTGATCTTTCGTAATACCGACTTTCTCAAAGTCGAGCAGCAGGTTGAGCGTGAGCTGGAGCCAGGCTTGGATGCGAATGCTCTCGGGAGGGCTTTGAAGATTCGTGATTTGCAGGCAGAAGAGGAGAGTGGGGCAAACATCGTCTTTGCTGGTGGGCAGTATGATAAAGGAACTGGGGTTGTCTCGTATCGTTCAAAGGAATTGCCAGTGGTGCTAGATAAAATGACGAAGATGCATAAAGCGAGATCGGGGCAGCCCTTGTTTTATCTGAATTTGTTTTTTGGTGCTTCCTTGCTCTTTTTCGTCATTTCTTCATTTTTCATGTTCTTGCCGAACTCTAAAATTTTCAAACGAGGCATGTATGTTGCCCTTGCCGGCATCGTTCTGACTTTGGTCATGGTCTATTTTTAGAGATAGGATCTAACCAGTGTGACGAATTGTTCTTTGGTGGCAGGGCTGATCGGGTTATATTTTTGATATCCAGATAAAGGATCGAAAGTTGCTAGGTTGTTGGGGGCAGGTTTTCTCAGATTTCTAAATTTCTTAATCCATACCAAACATGAACTTCAGAGTCAGTTGTGATCTTGCCTATCAGCTCAACCAGTCGGCAACGTTTCTATTCGCACTGAAGTGCTTGGAAACCGGTGGCCAGAAAATCATCAGAGAGTCGCTTGAGACGAATCCGCATGTGGAGATCGAGGATTTTCACATCGTCAGTGGGATGAATCGTTTTTCGCGGCTTTTGACGCATAATCCTGGGGCGCTGGAAATCTCTTATGAGGCTGAGATGAGTATTTCTCAAGGCATCATGAATGTGGAGGAGATCCGGTTTAATCGCACGAGCAATTTGAATCCGGAAGGGATCCCTTTTCTCTTTCCCAGTCGTTACTGCCAATCGGATATCTTGCGGCAGGAAGCAAATGAGATGTTCGGCCATATTGACGGGCCTCATGCGATTGCTTCCGCGGTGAGTGACTGGATTTACGAAAATATTTCCTATGTGAGTGGAAGCTCCGGGGAGACTTCATCGGCATTGGATGCGATGCATGAGAGGCAGGGTGTTTGCAGGGATTTCGCTCATTTGGGTATCACACTTTGTCGCGCGCTGAGTGTGCCTGCGCGTTATGTGACGGTGTATGCCTACCAGCTTGATCCGCCTGATTTTCATGCATGCTTCGAGGTTTTTATAGGAGGCTGGTGGTATATTTTTGATGCCACGCGGCTTGCTCCGCTGAACGGGTTGATCAGGATCGCTACCGGGCGGGATGCAGCCGATGCTGCGGTCTGCACGATTTTTGGCGACCCTCAGCTTACGAAAAGTCAGGTGAGGTGCGAAGTGCTGGATAGCAATTTTGTGCCAGTGACTCGGGATTCGCTGGTGGAAGCGAACCAGGCGATTATCCTGCTCTGAACTTACGAAGATTTTCAACAGACTGCCAGAGACTTGGGAGGAAAAACGGGGCATGTCATTACCTTTGTGGTACGTCATTGGCTTAGTTTTTGGCGAAGTGCGTAATGACTTTGTTAGTTGGATGCTCTTCATCGAAATGCCGATTTTGACGAAGCAAGCCAGCTGTGGGGATGGGAACGTTGAACATCGAACATCCAACATCGAAGGTCCAATGATGAATGTTATAGAGAGTGGTGAGGGGCGTGATCAGGCATCGCGTGGAGGGGACGCGTGGATGACGCTCGTGGCGGAAGGCTTGATTCTCGGCGGGCGTCACAAGGAAGCCGTCTCAAAAAGATTTGAGCAGGTAGTCAATGGACCTGATTCCAGTCTGCCTATAGTGCTTCTGCCATCAAAAAATGATACAAGCGTTATTATGATTAGTTGAATTGTTTTTGAGACAGTTTCCAGGTGGCGCCTGGGCTTTGAATTTCAGAAAATGAGATGCGGCTAGTAGGCAAAATCCGTAAGTGGCTAAGACAGAAATTCATCGCTTGTGCCTATCGGCTTGGTTCTAATGAGCCGATTAGCGTGTATATTCGGCTCATTATTGTAGTTTACATGAGCCGATAGTGCTCTACGAAGCGCCCCCTTCAGACTTAGTGCCCGCTGAAATCAAAGGCTTTGTTGAATGGTTTAATTCAAGTCGCGATCAGATTCGTCATGCACCGATACGCGCAGGGCTGGCTCACCTTTATTTTGAGTCGATCCATCCTTTCGAGGATGGCAATGGTCGGGTCGGGCGCGCAGTGGCAGAAAAGGCCTTGTTTCAGGGAGCGGGGCGTCCGTTGTTAATGAGTCTTTCTCAGGCAATTGAAGCCGACAAAACGAGTTATTATACGGCATTGCAACGCGCACAACGCAGCAACGAGGTGAGCGACTGGCTACGTTACTTTGTCGATCTGCTGTTGCGAGCCTTAGACGAATCGCAGGCGCGCATCGACTTTGTGCTGAAGAAGGCCCGATTCTTTGACCGATACCGCGAAGCACTTTCGGAGCGTCAACTTAAGGTCATTCGGCGGATTCTGGACGCAGGGCCAAGTGGTTTCGAAGGTGGCGTCAACGCAAGTAAGTATCAGCGACTCACAGGTGTCTCGAAACCAACCGCGACCCGCGACCTGCAGGAGCTCTTGCAACAGGGAGTGCTCACCTCGATCGGAGGCGGACGCAGCACCCGCTATGAAGTGAACCTTTGATCCGCTCGTTCGGAACCGACAACGCTTTGAGCAGCTGTGGGGCTGGAGCTACCGTTTCGTGGCTTACGTCCCCGCATCCAAACGTGAGCGGGGCTACTATGCCCTGCCATTACTTTGGCAGGGCATAGGTAATCGCTTGGGCGAACGCCAAGGTGATCGACGAGCGGCTCCAGATCGAGATCGGATACGTCAGTGAACCCGCAAGCCCATTGAAATTTCGCCGTGCACTGGAAACCGAAATCGAGGCGATGACGATTTTCCTGGGGTTGGAAAGTGGCGCCTGGTCATTGAATTTCAGCTCGAACTGATAGCTGTTGTTACGGGGAGATTTTTATATCCTACGTTTGGCCGCTTTTTAGGCCTTTAATTCAAAGAAATACGAAATTCCCTATGTCATCTCTAGAGCCTTCTTGTTGCCTGGGTTTCCGTGATCCATGTGTGTGTTCAGACCACGTTTCTGTAACTGCCGATAGTTATCAACCGTTCCATATTGCTTATCACCGACGACTGTTTTAAGGGGGCGACCAACGTTCGCCTCGTGCTGATCAATGATTGGCTCTAATTGGATGTTTTCTTCGATATCCCCAGGAGTGGTTGTTTGAGCGGTAATAACTCCATAGTCATCATCTACGGCTCGGTGTTGCTTATAGCGTGGTCGACTCACTCCATCACTGCCTTGCTTACTGTGACGCACTACAGGTGCATCGGGATCTGTGAGGCTGAGCATACATTTGTTCTTACGTTTGTAATATTTATACTCTCGAGCACTTTCCAGTTTTTGCTCCTCAACACCATACAGCCGCTTCAGTTCAGCGATCAACTCAGGCCCCGCTCGGACCACTGAAGCCTGCGAGGCATCCGCAGCAATCACACTACCATCGACATGTATTTTTTCGCCTCCAACCAGTCCGGCCTCAACGCACTGCAGAACACTTCTCACAAAGAACTTCTCGAAAACGTCCCGCCCCCAACGATTACGCGCCTTAGAGAGCACGCTGTGATTGGGAATGTCGTCATCCAGACCATAGCCAAGAAACCAAAGATAGTCGAGACGCTCAGGGATGATGCGCATCAATTCGCGCTCACTCTTTACATTATCCAGAAATAATAAAAACATCAGCTTTAGGATAATCTCTGGATCGACTGATTCGTTTCCCTTACGCCCATAGAGTTCACGCACTTCATCACGCACAAAACTAAAGTCGATGACTTCGGCAATCCGCCTCAGTGGATTATCCCTGCGGACTCGATTATCTAAATTGATGCCATAAGCGAATAGACTCTTTTGCTCAATATGCACTCCCATCATAATGACAAAATAAGACAAACGTTAATTGAATTAGCAATAGGATTTTTTTCCTTATTTGAGCAACAGCCCCGTTACCTTTGTGGTTGCGTGCGGCGCAGCACCGAAGCGGTTGCTGGGGTATTAGTGATAATAGAAGGGCGATTCATCATTAAAATGGCAGCTTGCCGCGTCTGATTGTAACGGTCGAGTGTTTTTGTTTATGGATGTTAGAAGGATAACCTAGTTGGGAGCCTTTAATTTAATCCTCTAGTGTCGCCGTGCCTAAATCGCATTCAATCTTCGCAGACCATGAGCGATTCAGCGGTTTGGACATATTTTGTGAGGCGGGGAGCTTCTTTGCGTAAGGCGCGGAAATCGCACTCGACTTGGATACCGTGCCAGAAGTCTTCTGACTGTTTGAAAAACGCCCCGAAG
>NZ_JARXIC010000053.1 GCF_031127905.1 Thalassobacterium sedimentorum
TTAGACATAGGGAGCTGAGCCTGACCGCTCGGCTCCCACCTTTAACTCTCGAAAACCTTAAAATACACACGCGCCGCGTAGCGGCTTTGTTCAACAGTCCGAATCGCCTCTAACAATACGAACTCAGACATACCAGGTTTATCTATATAACCAAAAATCCCACTTCGACTCACTTCTTTTACAGTGTAATCGTCACACTCACTTGATAATACAATGATCTTTTGCCCTCGATCATGCTCTAAAATTCTACGAGCGAGCTTTAACCCGTCCAGTTTGGGTATGATCAAATCAATCATTATGAACGTATATTCATCCCCTAGAAAGAGCTGCCAAGCCTCATCGCCATCTGACGCCTGAGCAATTTCGTCAAAATCAAACTCGCGCTTCAACAAGCTAGACAATAAGTCGCGCGTAAGCCCTTCATCTTCAACAACCAAAGCTTTCATCATCTTGTTTCATTAAAACAAGCATTAACAACGACAGGCCTCCAGACTAAAAGCAGCTTACCAAAAGAAATAATCATCCGAGTCACTCAAATACTCTCGGCTCGGTGCTTCGATGACTGTACGCCAAACGCTTGCATATCGATCCCAGGGCCCATTGACTGCGGCATCAAACAGTAAATTCATTTTAGGAGCTCCAACTTTTCTCATCGAGGCGAGCCGCTTCATAAAGCGATGCCTGCCCGCCTCCGATGCAAAAAAGACAATACGACGTTCAAAGACGTCACCCGTACATGGATTGCATCGATAGTCAGCCATCTTTTCAGGACTCAATACCTGCAGCAACTGCATCGTTCGATCCAGCTCAACAAGCGCACGTTGAATCGCATGCGACTCGTTGCTGCCAGCACCGAAGGCGTAGGCGTATCGGCCTTCGACTTCAGTCCAAAGAAGTGCCACCTCATGTCGGCTAAAGGGGTTTTCTAGATTAATCGCAGTCACGCCAGCGAGAGGGTCAGGTAAACTTCGATGTCCCAGCAATTCTTCCCACCAAGAAATCAGGCAATGCCGCTCAATAGATTCACGAAATGCGGCGGCACGTGCTTGACGCTTGAATAGCCCAGGAAAGGCCGCAAACCCATTAGAACTGCTGTCTAGGTCCATTCCTCCGGCATCGTCTACCTCAGAACCGCGACAATGATACACCGCCCACCGTTCAAGTGCCTCAGAAATCGCCATGTGACAGGCAACTTGCTGCGTTTCATGAGCTCCCGCTCCATCTGGTTGCTCTGACACTCGATTCTGAGAAAATTCTATGGGCACAAGTTCTTCGCGAAGATAAGCCACCGCCTGCACCCGGGGCTTCCCCCAAATCTGACCGACAGTGTGCTCAAGGCGATCAATGGGACCGCCCTGCGCTCGCATTACCTGAGCGTATCGTATGGGGGCTAAACTCAACATAATGGCAAATATAATAAAGCATCTGAGCCTACACGTGCAAACGTCTAGACTCAGACACTGATTTGATCTTTACCTCAATAGAGCTAGACACTCACTCCTTCTACAGTAGGCAAACATGTTGGCATGGCAGCATTCACAGACTTTTGCTCAACAGAACGATTGACCGCAGAGTCAATACGTGTTGCTAGCTTGCTTAGCCCCAAGTTTAAACAGAGAGTGCTTAATAATGATTTCATATTGTTTTAATCCTTTCAGTTATACCCTCATTGTGAGAGCACTGCACTTATGCCTCATTATTTGAGATAAACAAACCACACCACTAGTCCAGTTAGACTACAGTCAAGAAGTAACCCTAATTTTCAAATCGAAAAATGACAACTGTCTCGAATAGTGAGTTTTATAAGTGGATTATCATCCTTACGCTGATCGCGATTCATTGCCTTCAAGTATTAAAAGCTCAAACAACCAGTCTATTCATCGAAGAATTCACTAACGATGACCACGGAGGCGGCTCAATTTCCAGCGATATCCTACAAGTTCCTTCAGGCACAATCTTTCTAATCAACGAAGCAGGACTATTAAAATACGATGGAGAAAAATGGAGCGGGATGCCCGCAACTGGCTATGCCTCATTAATTACGTCCGCCACAATAGATACGAAGGATAGAATTTGGATCGCTGGCATCGGTTCCATCGGCTACTACGACTCCGAGGATAACAACACATACCAATTCATCGATCTCACTGAATCACTACGTTCGCTGCCAGAAAATCGAAACCTAGGCACGTTTTGGAAAATTAAACACTTCCAAGACTGCATCTTTCTAATTACATCAAATTATGTTCTACAATGGGAGAATGAAAAGTGGAAGACTTGGGCATTTCTAGACGAGAGACGAATTCTACCAAGCTGGCACGACAATGAGCTCTACATTCATGACCGTGGAAAAGGGCTATACAGGTTTAGTGAAAATGATTTTGAACTAATAGTGTCAGACACGCCCGAAATTGCCTCCGGCATAATAAATATCATCGATCATACCGAAAGGGGACTTCTATGCGTTACTGTATCCAATGGCCTATTCTGGCTTAAGGACCAACATCTGACTCGAAGCCAGTATGATATACATCAAACCAAAATTACACACGCGGTAAGGCTCAAAAATGGAGATCTTGCAATCGGAACGATTGCCCAAGGACTTAAACTCCTAGATCAAACGGGGGCAGTCACAAATCAAGTCGCTGTCAATCCAAAGCCCATCTATAAAACTTTCGAGAGTCGCGATGGCAGTATCTGGGTGGTGGGAGTCGACAAAGTGTATCAAATAAAAAATAGGTTCCTCACATTCATAAATGAGGGAACACAAGACATCCTCAGTGCTCACAATCAAATCTACTACACAACTGGACACAAATTAAAATCAATACCACGTAAGAACCAAAACCAATGGCCTGCACTGAGAGTGCTCGATGAGGCCGCATCACTGTGGGACATCGAACGCGTGAATGAAGATTTGGTTTATGGCACAACATCCGCACTAAGAAGCCTCAATAGCCAAAGTTCCAAGTCTTCAACACCAAGCGCCAGGGCAATCACATCAATATTCCCGAGTAAACTAACCCCTGACTCAATCTACACAGCAGACGTTCCTAAAGTCAGTATCTGGAAGAAAATAAATGAGAGCTGGAAAATGCTGGATACTCTCCAAAATTTCAATTCTGGAGCGGCTTCTCTCATCGAGCTATCCGACTCTAGATTGATGATTTCAGATTCTAAGGGATCAGTGTATATAGCCAATTCACCGAACCGATACTCAAGCAATAGCGAATGGAAAGTGTTGTATCCCCTAGGAGCTGAGCACGGACTATCAGATGGATTCATCTGGGCCCATTGCCTGAGCATTCAAGACACAGTGATCGTCATATCCGACCAAGGGCTCTACTGCTACGACAATGACACGCAAATGTTTCATTACGTCCCAGTACTGGGTAACAACCTAGGTTCCGACGCTTACGGACTAGAATCTTGCCCCCTTGCAGATGGCTCAGGCTGGGCATTGCGATTGGAAACATACAACAGCCAAGGGAAAAAGAAAAACCGAGTCGGGAGACTTATTCTAGACGCGAAAGGCAAGCTCCGATGGGAACCATGGAACTTACCCTCGCTCAATCAGGCTGGGAAGGTCGAAGCACTCCTACACCAAGAGACAGACGGCACTGAAGTGCTTTGGGTGGGAGGCAGCCAGAGTCTATTACGCTATGACCTCTCCGCCCTGTCACGGATTCAACTGTTGCCGACTGTCATCACCACAATCCGTGAACGCTCGAAATCAAAAACATACTTTGGAGGCGCAGGCTCGGTTAACGAGTCCTACGAATGGGAGTATCCACAACAGTCGCTGCGAATCGAATACGCGAGCCCGCCATCCACAATTGCGGTTGATGGCTACCAAACAAGGCTGATTGGGTTTAACGAAAAGTGGTCTGAGTTCAGCCAAGAAACTTTCAGCGATTTCACTAACCTACATGAGGGCAGCTACAGATTTGAGGTCAGGGCGATCGATGAATTCGGGCGAAATGGCACAATAAGCAGTTTCGGTTTCTTGATACATCCGCCATGGTATCGAACAACTTACGCCTACGCAGCCGGATGCGTTACGCTCGCGTTCTCTGTATGGTATTTGATTAGACTCCGAAATCAGCATCTGACCCAGCGAAATGAGGAACTAGAAGAACTAATCAACGAGCGTACGTGTAAAATTGAGAGCCAAAAGCTGGAGCTAGAGCAATCCTACCGGACAAAGCAGAACTTTCTAGCCAGCATGAGCCATGAGATTCGGAATCCGCTCAATGGCATTTTAGGCATCGTACGCCTCATGCACGAGAATGAATCACAGCTTGGAAATAAATCCAAGGAAGTAACTCATTTATATACCAGCACTAGCCACCTCCACCAGTTGCTGGGACAAACACTGGATTATTCGAGCCTAGAATCCGGCAAGCTTCGCGCACGAATTGAAACCATTGAAGTCTACAAACTACTCGACGATGTAGTCGATATGCATCGCAGTATGGCCTACTCAAAGGGCTTAAGCCTGGTCAGCGAGACCCCCGATCGCCCTTGCTACTGCAAAGGCGACCCCGTGCTGCTCAGACAGATACTGGCCAATCTGGTATCGAACGCTCTTAAATATACGGACAAGGGATCGGTCAGCCTGAAACTGAGCCATCAAAAAGATGAGGACACAGTCTTAGCGACATTCGAAGTCACAGACACTGGCCCAGGTATTCCAGAGGATAAGCGTTCATACATATTCGAAGAGTTCACTCGCCTATCGCGTCCTGGTGAGAGTAGCATCCCTGGCACAGGATTAGGACTAGCCATTGCCTCGGAGATGGCGAAACTAATGGGTGGCACTCTTAATCTCGACCCAAGTTACACAACGGGAGCACGCTTCCTACTCAAGATTTCGCTGGAGCTAGATCACTATGCAGCAGTCACCTCAAAGCGCATAAATACAAATCCCAAGCTACTCGATGGACAGAGCGCTCTTGTCGCAGACGATCTGGACTTTAATCGCTATCTCCACTCGGAGATTCTCAAGAGGATGGGCGCGAAAGCCCATACAGTCAGCAATGGCCAAGAGGCCTTGCTACATCTTAGTGAGTGTCAATGCGAACTTGCGCTACTCGATGTCAACATGCCAGGATTGACTGGTATGGACGTCGTCCGACAGTATTTGGCGGACCAACCCGACAATCCGCCAAAATTGATTGCACTTAGCGCATACAACACCCCCGAAATGGAGCAAAAATGCCTTGATGCAGGATTCGACCATTTCCTGGAAAAACCACTAGAGCCTTCGAAACTGATCTGCCTGCTAGGTCATCATCGTATTTTTGAATCAAATGCACCATCCAGCATGCTGGACTACATTGCCAACGGAGACTCAACCGTAATGGCGGAACTCGAAACCAATTACAATCAAAGCGTTAAAGAGGGGCTTCAAGAACTTCAACAAGCATGGAACTGTAAAGACATCCCCAGGCTACCAGACATCATCCATAAGCTCATCGGGCTGACATCCATCCGAAAAGACGTGGAATTAACAGACAAACTCTACCGGCTGTCCAATGCAGTCAAACAAACAGCTCCGGAGGCAGATATCAAAGCGGCCATTCACGAAGTGCTTGACCAGATTCACTGAAAAACGATCAAGCTAACTAGCTAAAATTAACTGTTTGCTTAATGCCTGCTTCACCTCTTTCTATCTAGCTCTGAAACGAATTTAGACCTAGACCCATGGCTTTCGCACTCCCCTGTCGCTCTTATACATTGCCATTCCCAATAGCCTTGCTGTCGCCGTAGATACGGACGAACGAATACTGAAACTCCCGACGCTCACTGTCACGGGCAGCCATTTGGATATCCACAATCAGGCCATTCCACACACGACAGTTGATTCGAGCGAGCTAGAGCTTTGGGGCGATCCCACACCAGCGCAGGCGATCCGCGACCTGCCCTATTCATTTGGATTCGCAAATAACGAGAACGAAAGCAACAGCGGCTCGGGTTCCGCCGATGCCAACATCCACGGCTTAGGCAACCTGTCCACTTTGACGCTAATAGACGGGCGCCGTGCAGGTGGCAACAGCTCACGCGGCTTCGAACACGGCGGATTTGCCGACCTCAACCTGATCCCGAGCGTGGCCATTCGTGAAATCCAGATTATGGCCGACGGCACTTCCGTGCCCTACGGCTCGGACGCCGTGGCTGGCACAGTCAATATTCTTCTGCATGATTCGTGGACCGAGAGCAAAATCGAAACTCTCTACAGTGATACCAGCGAGGGGGACGCCTCCGAGAAGCAGGTCGCTTTCATCACCGGACAGGCTATCGGAGAGCATACGCACTTCGTTCTCGCCGGAAGCTGGTATCAACGCAACGCGATCTATGCCCGTGATCGCGGCATATCAGATAACGCAGACCGGCGTGCCCAAGGCGGGCAAAATCAAGGTAGCCCGACGTTCCCAGGGCGTATCCAATACGCAGGCACGGAATATATCCTCAAAGACGGAGTCAGCGCCCCCGTCAGCATCAATGATTATCGCGTATTCGACAGCTCTGAAGATCTCTACAATTTCAGCGCCAGCGCCCCATCAATCCCAGAGATAGAGCGTAAAAACGTCATGGCGCAGATCAGCCACCAAATCAACCCCGCCATAGAAGTCTGGAGCGAACTACTCTTCACACGCTCCCAATTCAACAACGGCCTCGCACCAGCACCTTGGTCCAGTTCCGCCTACAACCCCGGCATTCTGGACGCGGCGAAAAACAGCCCCTATCGCCCTGCCGACATAGACCCTAATAATCTGTCGCAGCTCAACTACCGCAGTTTCGAGCTCGGTAACCTGGAATACAAACAAGCGAAAGACGCCTTTCGCGGACTACTCGGATTGCGTGGCGATATCGAAGAATGGAATTGGGAAACTGCCCTACTCTACATCCGAACCGAGCAAGATGACCATTATTCAGGGATCGCAGACAGCGACACCGTCATTAGCACGATCAACGATGGCTCCTTTAACCCCTTTGCCAATGCCTTCGCGACAGGCACTGGCTACGACAACGCAACCGCGCTCCAAGCCGCCGAGCGCCACCCCGTCAACGAATTTGATGAGACGTTCTGGACCTACGATATTAAGCTGACTGGCAGCCCATTTGAACTGGATGCCGGCCTGATTGATGTCGCGACCGGCTTGGAATTTCGATCCGAAGAGATCCAAGTCGCCATTGACGATCTCTTTGAAAGCGGCAACAACCTCGGCGGCATACAGGCCGCTTCATTCGGAGCCGAGCGTGAAGTCGCCGCACTCTACCTAGAATCGAATATTCCGCTCGTTCAGCAAGGCTCGCACTCGCTCGATCTACAATTGTCAGGGCGCTACGAAGCTTACCACGACCAATCGACCTCTGCGGGCGCACCAGCCAACCAGTATGAAGCTTTTGTTTATAAAAGTAGCCTGTTCTATGAACCTAATAGCGCCCTCAGTTTCTATCTCTCATATGGCACCTCCTTCCGAGCGCCGACTTTGACCGAAAGCGATGGAGGCGATCAATTGGCCTCATATATTTACGACGACCCGACCGGACAGACGCCCGCAGCGACACGTGTCTACACCTTCATCAGCGGGAACCCAGATCTAGAACCCGAAACATCGGAAAGCGTCCACCTCGGATTCGCCTACCAGCCACATCCAGGTCGAGGTTGGAAACTGAACCTGAACTATTATCATCTCCGCACCGAAGATTCCATCGTCAACAGTGGGCAAGACGTCGTGAATCAAAACGCCGGAGGCGCCCTGCGCGACGGCAACGGTAAGCTTTTCCTAGTTTACGCAAACTGGTTCAATGCCGCAGAGGTCAAGACTGACGGCATCGACTTGACAGTCAGCTATACCCACCCCACGACGACAGGTTTACTCAAGGCTGAGTTGGGCGTGAACCACGTGTTCAATTACGACATCAAGACCACATCCAACTCCCCTTACGTCTCTTATCTAGGACGCCTGGTCGACCCACGAGCATCCAACGAGAACATCGCCGGCCCCGGATCAATACCTGAATACAAGGGCTACGCACGCTTCACTTGGGCACACCAGCAACTGACCGTAGCCGCGACAATCAACTATATCCACTCACTCGACGACAATTCTTCATTCACCTCCAACAATACAAGCCGGAAGATCGACGCTTGGTCTTCGCTCGACCTCGCCGCTCAATACGCCTGGAGTTCAGATTCCCCTTGGCTGCTCAAAGATAGCACATTGACTATCGGAATCGAGAACGTCACCGACGAAGCCCCTCCCTTCGCCGCCGGCGCTTTTGCAGACGGTTATGATGCCTCGCTCTACTCAGCGGAAGGCAGACGCTTTATGATCTCTCTTAGCCGCCGCTTTTAGCAATCGTCAGAGCAAGACATAAATATCGCTACCATCACCCATCTAGGTAGTATTCTGCTAATAAAAGAATGAATTTGTCTAAAGCCTCACCATCTAATATAAACTCTTTTGTGTAAAAATAGATCCCAGCGTCTTCTGAAACATTTGATATGACTAAAAGGTCTTTAAATCCGAACTGCAGTTCTATGGATTGTATTGTTTCAAGTTTAAGCTTAGGCGAATCATGAATAAACCCCACTAATGACTGCTTAAACCATTCTAGGTGAGGACATAGAAAAATCCTGTCTTTCGCTGTATCAACTAGGCTGACGCCAAATGCACTCTGATCGAAGGTATCAACAATTCCATTTTCGTCGACGCTCGCTCCAGTGGGCAAAAATGTGGTGGTACTAAACCATCGAGCGCGATCACGCTTTCCCTCATCGTTTAGATATCTTATTTTAAATCGAATCGAAACATCACGCCAAAGTGATTCAACTCGCCACGTAAGCTGGCTTGAATCTGTTGATGTAATAACCAAAGAAGGACAACCACTTTTTGCTTCTTCCGCCAGACCTTCGAATTCGATACTTAAACTGTATCTGTTAATATAATCTGCTAGAATATCTTCAGTCGTTTCAGAATATGCCGTAGCAACGAAAAATATCCCGACCAGCATCAACTTCTTTACTATAAAATTCATAAGCACCACACTCCTTAATCGCAAGTCTTAGACCTGTCTGGTTCAGTCTCTCCTCCAACACGTGAATGATACTGAGCGTGAATGAGATTGTGCTCAGCAATTATCACTTGCTCAAACGCATCCCAGAGAACGTCAAACTTACTCTCCGCGTCATCTTCAGCTTCTGCTGGAGTATCTCCTACGCTGCTACCAATAAGTCCATAACTATCCAATAGATGCTGCGCCCGACCTTTCGCCGGAGCCTCTACTAAAAGTGATTCTGACGTCCAATCATCATTCGCATCCCTGTGCCCAAACTCATGCTCTCTGACTAACGCAGCATGGTCAGACCAGGCTTGCAACTCACTTTGACACGAATGATTTGCCCAAGTGTGCAACCAAAATGATTGAGTCCCGAGCGCTATTGTTACGTTAGAAGAACCATACAAAAGACTTACCCGATGGCAATATTCCCCATCGTCGTTTGGCCCACCAGTGGGTACACTGATTTCACTATCATAAGAAACTGTACGAGTGGGGTTATGTATGCCCCAAGAATTATCCATTCCCGAATGCGGCTGGACAACAGCAATCGTATCGCCATCGGCTGCAAAATAATGCGTTGGCGTTGAAAACAATCCGGCTGATTGCTGGAAAATTACAGCAAGATAAAAAAGCGTAAGCTTTCTAGTCATTGAATGATATTTGATTTTCATGATTATTAATGAGGTATACTTTCTGATTACTTGCACTGTCTTCGATGATCTGGATGGAAACATTGTTCGTAATTCGAGTAGTCAAAGTTTTTGTTGCCGACAGCTTTTCTATGATTAGCGAGCTTCCTAGGTTTTCACTCTGTAGATACGAGACAACTCCATTTATCTTCGTTCTGTTCAAGGCTCCATCCTTTGCATATTCATGGACTATCATTTTGCCTGTCTTATCAATTTCCCTGAGCAACTTACCATCTGGCCGATAAGTCATCATCTTGACCATCTCCCATTTTCCGTCGACCTGCTCTTCGATGCGCCTCAACTTACCGTAAGCAGCCCCGTTAGCCATGATCCATGTTCGACGGGTTAATTTTCCATCTGGCTCGGTAAATGTTTCCAGTCCTTTTGGCCAATCGCGCGACCACATCTCAGGCTTGCCGCCTGAGTTAGGCTGACGTTCGATTTTGACTAATCGAGGCGACACCCGCGGCTGACCTTTCTCCGCTTCAACGAACGGATTATAGGCATCATTTTGCACCGTGTATACTCCGCCAGAGTCAGCCACTATCAACCCGCTTTGCGCCTCATAGGATAACCAGCTTTCACGCCCAGAGTCCTCCAATGTCAATCGGTTCACTGCGAGACGTTGCCCTTTGGCGACAGCACGCGTCACAGTATCATCTTTGGTATAGCTGTAGCGTTCACCATCGGCTTCGCTACCTAAGCGGAGGAGAAAACTCACCCGGTAGTTACGGTAATTGACCTTGCCGTCCGGAACCGTCCAATCACCTTCACCCATCTGCACTTCGGTCGATTGCTCACCGACAACCAACTCCTGCACATCCGATCCCGAGTAGCGGACTTCCATTACCGTGCGCTGGGTGTCACGGTCGAACACGCGGCGTAGGTTGCCGCGTCCGCCATATACCACGGCGTAAGTCGGAGTGCCTTTCCCGTAGCAAAACTCAAAGAGCTGTCCATCCCGATATTCGAACATCTGCTCAGGGTCTTTGACCGACATGATCCGAATGGAGCCACGGCGTTCATGTTCAACTGCCACCCAATCCGTCTTTTGGCTGACGTAGCCATTCTCATCACGGCGAACCTCGGCCTGACTGTCGGCGACAAAGAAACGCCGGTATTCGTCGGGCGACTCCCAGACCAAAACACCCCGCCGGGAACGGTAAGCCGTCGAGTCGAACAGTGGCAGGCTCCACCCTGGCCCCAACAACCCGGGTTCAATCGAAGGGTCACTGCTGAAGACGAGCGACACTGGCAGTGATCGGCTTTCGCCTAGCGGAAAGCTGCCGAGTTCTTTGACGATACGCGCATAGCCGAACTGGTTGGCATTACCCAAAACATTGGGACGCGAGCCGAGCAACAAGCCTTGCGCTCCCACAATCACCGCACCGCTAGTAGCGGCGAGTAGAGCAAGCAATGCGCTCTTCAGTAAACTGGAAAGTCGAGACATGTTTAAAAGTTCAAATACTCGAACTAGTCAATGATCTCACTCGACATTGAATCGCAATCACAAGGACGACTTGGGTCGCTCGAGTCACAGGGCGGCGTGCAAGTTGTCGCCAGTGCGGAACTGCCGAAGAGAACGAGACCTACAAAGAGAGTGAGGAATGTGCGGAAACGTGTTTTCATAATTTGTTGGTTTGGTTATTGATGGTGAAGTTTCTGCCACTGAGGAAGCAGGTCGGAATTTGGTAGCCAAGATAAGAGCCCTGGCTGAAAGCTTGAATCGTCGGCTGTTTGGACTTGCTCAGTATCAACATCGACGAACGGTTCAGAAGTAACGAAGTTGGAGTTCATGATTTGTGAGAAATATGCGCGAACAAAGGTCTCGAACGCCCCTTTACGATGATGACCTGTCTCGGCAATACTAACCCACGTCCAAGGCTTCCCCAGCTCTCGACCTTTATAGAAATAACTGAAACTGGGAAACCAGCGTGCGCTATCCAATTCACCGCAGGCGACTATACCGGGAGGCGACGTTTCAGAAGCGAGCGGATCATCCCAGAATTGCGCTGAATAGGCCGCCCAGGTGAGCACACGCTCAGGCACCCATTCAACAAACCGACTTGTGAAATGCGCGCCTCCGGAGAAACCGTAGATCAGAATCGGTAAATCCCTACCGTAAGTCGAATCAATCGCATCAAGCAGTGCCGTGCCTGAACCTTGCTCTGGCCAGTAGTAACCTGCTTGCTCGACACCATACATGCGTTCGGGATCGGATGAAAAATTGACTGCGATGATTCCCAATCCATGATCCTCCGCGAACGTGACCCAAGGCTCCTCAGATAGAAAATGCGCACCGTCGGAGTTCATACCAGGGCAAAGCACTAGAACCGCGACCTCATCGCCACGAGCATCCCTAGCGTGCCAGTCATACACATCCTCAGCAAATGTCTGAACCACCGAGCCAATTAGTAGCAGAAACATAAGGTTAAATTTGAAGAGGCGTCTCATAGAAAAAAGAGAGTTTAACGAACAATGGCGTGAGCAAAAAATGTAGACACCTTTTTCGGGCTGTCCTCTTGAGCGACTTGGACACGGATCAAAGACCGCCCCTGCGAATCAAGACTCTTCGGCATCACAGACGCCAGATACTCGCCGCTGGCACTGGAAGACGAGCGCTCAATCGTGAAAGATGAGTCATCCGTTTCGATTGAGAGAATTTTTACACCTAGCTCTTTATTAGGAATTATGCTCAAAGTTTTCGCCTCAGTGTCTGCACCGACACGCCAGAGGAGCAGGCCTGGCTTCATTGTGATCATTTGAGGAATCGCCAAGGATAAACCTAGCTCGATAACAGGTTGCCCTAAATCTTCAGTAAGCACCGAAATTGAATTCTGCTGCAAGCCCTTACGATCACCCACAGAAAATGTCCCTTTGATCACTCCCGACTCACCCGCCGCGTAGACCTTCTTATCGAGTTTAGCTGTCGTGCAACCACAGCTTGTCTTGATCTTGCTGATCTCCACTGCTGAGCCCCCCTCATTCTTGAAAGCAAACTCGAAAGGGTAGCTTTTCGAATCCGGCGAGACCGTGTCTTCGATCACCGTCCTCTCAAACTTGAGTTCTGCCTGAGCGGGATTCACCCCGAACAGCGCTGCTACCAGCAGCGGATATAGAAATGCATTTTTGATTATTTTATCTAATTGGCTCATTGCGTCGTCCATCCAACGGCAACAAACAATAGACTAAGCATTGTGAGCCAAATCTTTTAACTAGTCTATTCAGACTAGTCATCTGTCATTCTTACGAGCTTCGTCGGCTCGACGAGTTCGTAGATTTCTTCAGATGAAGAGGCATACGAACTCATCGAAAGTAGACTAAGCAAGATACCACTAAGGAACGCTTTATGATTATAGGAAATCATCAAATCGAATCTTTATTTTTAGCGTTAGCTGATAGCTTGGTTGTCTCGAACGAAAGATAAAACATCAGCACACTTGAATTACACTTCGGCCTCAGACGGTTCAATCGCTACGTCCTGCCCTGAAAGGTCACTCCTATCCTCCAGGATAGCATTCACGGATTCCTGAATGCCCTCCTCGACAAAGAAGCTAGCGGGATACAACTTCTGGGCTTCCAGATAAGCGAACAGTGCTTGACCGAAGTCTTCCTTCTTGCGCGCTTGCTCGGCCTTGGCGATGACGGAGGCGAACTGAGCCGCTTTCACGGCATAGTCACCACGCAGGCGATTGAGTTCCTGATCTTCGGGGTATTCGCGATAGACGCGCTCCAGGACCTCCCAGGCTCCAAAGGTATTTTGTATCCGTGAGAGCTCCTGAGCCTGAGCCATTGCTGATTCAATCACTTCCATCCGCTTCATAATATCAAGAAACTCCACGTTACGCCCCTCATCCATGGCAAGCGCAGCCGCGAAGCGAAAGCGGTCGTTGAATATCGCCCTGTAATCGTCCTGTTTGATGAAGCGGTCAAAATCCAGCGCGGCCATGTCTTTAATATCGGTCTTTTCCAGCAGTTTGTTTGAGAACTCCTGAATTCCAGGATTAGTCGGCCAGTATTTTACGGCTTCTTCCAATCCTGCTTCGATGCCGCTGCGGTCTTGCTCGTAAGCGGCACTCAGTGCGCGCTGTATGGCGAGATTACTCAGTTGCTTCGAAGTCTGAATAAAGGCGTCCGCCTTGCCCCCGTCAAAATCTTGGACGTAGCCTTCAATCTCTTCCAGTTTCTTTTCGGCACGGTCAAAGCTCTTCACTTCCAAGGAACTGGCCAAGCTCGTCAAGTCGCGGATGTAACCAGCAATCTTGCGCTTCTTATCCAGTGGGTAACGTTTAATGGCAGGCAGGTATTCACCGAGATAGAAAGCCTCCATCAGGCGCTTTGTCGCATTGTGAATTTCACCTTGCTCCAGCAGGAAATTGATGGTGTCCAGACTGCTTTCTACGTCGGAAACAGCTTCTTTCGAAAGGGCATCCAGTGTTGAGGTGGTGATCTTCACGTCCAAGTCTCCAAAGACCTGCCCTTTCAATGCATCCGCACCTTCGAGTGCATTGTCTTCGGCATTAAACATGTAACGATAGAAATCATTGGCGATTAATGCGTGCTGAAATCGACGCTGAACGAAGAATTGCACGATCAAGCTCTGATATTCCAGTTTCTGAGTGATTCTAGAAGCCGCTTCATAACTTTCATTCTCTTCGATTTTTTCTTCGATCTGTTCCAACCGCTTCCTCTCTGGCTCACTCAAATGATCCATAGAGGGAGGTGGAGCGGCATCTTGGTTTCCAGTACCTCGCGTAAGCCGAATAAACTCGTTACGGTCTTGATCCGCAATCGAACGGATCTTCGACTCACGGTACTGACGATCCGTCTCTAAACGCTCGGTTTGTAAACCAAGAGCGGCGACTTTATTATTGGTCTGCCAAAAACTGACAATCCTGTCTGCAAGAATTTCACTCAGCCCCGCATCCATCGGAAACTCAGACGCGCGGTAAAGCATACGCCAAGCTTCACTCACGCGTTGCGTATCCGTGCCGCCCCCTTTACCGATCAATCGATGGGAGATTTCCGTCAACAAGGTATCATAGGTGAGGTCCTCTTCTGATGTCGAAGGCGGAGAGTTCAGATATTTTTCAAATCGCGCCTGCGCCATTTCCGCATCCCCGAGATTGAATTGCTTGCCTCGCCAATCCATTGCGCCACTCCCGAGATTGAACGAATCCAGAGTGCTTTGCACACCGGCGGAGTCATCTCTCGACGATGTAGATGACTGCCGTGGTTCGGATGCGGGCGCAGGTGCTGACGATGGAGTGGCTTCGACTGGAGTTTCGGAGTCTTGCGCACTCAGCGTGACGACAGAAGTTGCCAGCAGTAGCCAAGCGTAGCGGTGTGTAAAATGCCCTAGGGGTGCTTTAGCCACTGTTCCGAAGCTCCTTACGCCTAAAGATATACGGTGGCTAAAGCACACCGCTACGTTCTGAAATAGTTTACAGTTTTTCATATTCTTCAACGTTAAGGATTCCATCACCGTCAACCCGGAGCGAGAAACGATAGACCTGCCCAGGGTTCGGGCTAAAATTGTCATGCTCCGCAGCAACATAGAGCGGCACGGGGGACTCATCATCCACAGCTTGCGTCAAGATAATGCGCCCTACCCCTTCTTCAAATCCGAGCTGACGATCAATGCGCCCCTCGAATTCGTAGCGGTTACCCGAAAAGTTTTTCGGAGTTTGCGCGAAGTCGGCCACAGGCAGCGGAGCATGTGTGCCGCCCCCGACACTACGCAAGGCTACGATGCCGATCAAAGCCATCACTGCAATCACAGCGACTACGCCCATCCAGAGCAAGGGACTCCTGCCAGATTTTGAGTTAGTTTTCATATTCAATATTAATTTTTTTAGTTATAGATTGATCCGTTTTCAGTTCTGTTTCGTAGGGGCTTCACTTGTGACAATGCCATTGCATATTAAAAATATGATAAGCCAGCAACAATATCTGTACTTTGAATGAAAAGGATCTAATAAGTTTTGGATGGC
>NZ_JARXIC010000054.1 GCF_031127905.1 Thalassobacterium sedimentorum
CACTGCACACCGGTAGGGACAGCTCGCCGAGCTGTCCGTTCGCCAGCGCATACCGAATGCCTATATTCAACGAACCGCCAAGCGCCCCTCAATGAACAAACGGCGGTTTTGGCAAAACCGCCCTACCCACTCACACTGCACACCGGTAGGGACGGCTCGCCGAGTTGTCCGTTCGCCAACGCATACCGAATGCCCATTTTCAACGAACCGCCAGGCGCCCCTCAATAAACAAACGGCGGTTTTGGCAAAACAGCCCTACCCACTCACTGCACACCGGTAGGGACAGCTCGCCGAGCTGTCCGTTCACCAGCGCATACCGAATGCCCGTATTCAACGAACCTCCAAGCGCCCCTCAATGAACAAACGGCGGTTTTGGCAAAACCGCCCTACCCACTCACACTCGGCTATAATTCAAATCATCTCCGTCGCCCAGTCCTGAACGCACAGCGAGCCAGGTCTGACGCCATCTTGATTCGCGGGCTAAACCTACAATAGATCGGCGGCGAGATCGGCAAGTTCCGAACGCACACCTGTGCTTAACTCTAAGTGAGCCGTAATTTCGGTCCCCTTCAGCCGCTGCGCAGTGTGCACCAGACCATTCGACCAAGCATCCAAAAACATGCTGTCCACTTGATAGGGATCCCCCAACAAAATCACTTTTGAACCTTCCGCCATCCGGCTGACGACTGTCTTGGCCTCGTGTGGTGTCAAATTTTGCGCCTCATCAATAATGAAAATTGTATTGGATAGTGAACGCCCGCGAATAAAGGTCATCGCCTCCACCTCTACCATCCCGTAATCAAACAAAAATTGGAAGGGCTTACGCGGTTTATTATCCTCCTCTTCCCCCTCCAGTTTGGTGGGTTGCTTGGCCAGTTTTGCCATCGCCTTCTTCCGCTTACGCGTCGAGGTGATACGATTAATATGCGACTCCTCACGACTCGGCTCCTCCTGCTTCAGCACCTTGCGGTTGCTAAAGAGCACTTCTAAATTATCGAAGAAAGGTGCGATATAGGGCGCCATTTTTTCATCCAAGGTGCCGGGTAAAGCTCCCGTATCCTTACCAATATTGACCAAGGGACGGGTAATAAACACCCGCTCATACAAATTGTCCTCACCTATGGTTTGAAAAAGTGCCATCGCAATCGAGACCAGCGTCTTTCCAGTGCCGGCCTTTCCAATACAGGTAACCAATTTAATATCTTCGTCCAGCAAGGCGTCCATCAACATCCGCTGCTCAGCATTCAAAGGATGGATGCGAATCCCTTTGGGTATTTTGACCCCAACATCGGCTCCCAGAATCAAACCATCGATTTGACCATCACCACGATAACGAGCCGGCTCGCGGAACTCGCCATTACTAATGTAAATATACTCATTCAGCGTCAAATGACTCGTTAGTTCCGGCGACAGGTCGACCCCATGCTCTTCCAAAAAGCGCTCGTAATCGTCCTCGTCGACTTGAATCGTTTTGCAACCACCTCCCAATTTGGCGGTGGTCACCTTGTCGTTCATGTAGTCCTCAACTTCCAGCCCCAATGCGATGCCTTTCAACGCCATATTGGCATCTTTGGTCACTAAAATAACACGACAATCCGGACAAACATCCTTCAGAAAAAAAACGGACGCAAGAATTCGACTATCCATTTTTTCCATATTGACCAAAGTAGCCTTTAATCGATTCAAGGCATGGTTGTCCCCCTCGCCACTCACCATATAATCATTGATCACCACCACCAGGCGTCCACCATTGGGCAGCGCACGGCTCAGGGCAGAACTGCCCTTACCATTGAGCTCTGGCGGAGTTTCCAAGCTCTCATCGAAAAGTGCCCGTAGATCGCGGTGTATTTTCCGGGCAGAGAAACCGAGCTCGCCGGGGGCCGATTTCTTACCGTCCAACTCCTCTAAAACTTCAACAGGAATCGCGATCGTATTATCCTCAAACTTATGGAGGCACTGTGGATCGTGCAGGAGAACATTGGTATCAAGAACAAAGATCTTGGCTTTGGATGCTGATAGCGAGGGCGTTTTTTCTTTCGACAAAGTATGAAAATAAATGAGTGCGAAATATGATTCCGGTATTTGCAGCCGGACCGAAATGAACTAGACCTAGACTAAATTGCAGGACTTCTGCTGCGCAAGCGGTAAACTCAGCTTAGCGAAAAATTTAACCTATCATGCACACGTCAAAGCAAGTTTTCGAACCGATCTCCCGACACAGTTTCCAGGACGAGTCACTGTTAAAGCTGGCCCTCACCCACTCAAGTTGCGATCGCCCTGAGGGTGACAATCAGCGCTTGGAGTTTTTAGGCGATGCGGTGCTGGATTTAGTGATTGCCGAGACGCTCTACCACAAATTCCCCCAGGCCAACGAAGGCGCCCTCGACCGCTGTCGCGCAAGTCTGGTCAATGGCAAATCTCTAGCGCGGATCGCCCGCAAGCACCATTTAGGCAAATACCTCGAGGTCGGTGAAGCTCACCGCCAGCACCATGCTGACCCGAGTCATGCCATGCTTGAAGACGCGCTGGAAGCGCTCATCGGCGCGGTCTTCCTCGATGGTGGACTCGAGTGCGCGCGTCAGACTATTCAGCACTTATTTGGCGAGCCAATCAATGCCATTGAGGTTTCCGCTGGCAGCCAAAACCCGAAAGGTCAATTACAAGAATGGTCACAAAAGCACTATCACGGCGTGGTCCCCGAATACCGGGAACTCCCAGCGGAAGGCCCCGATCACGATCGCCATTACAGCGCCGCGGTCTTTCTAGCGGGTAAAGAGCTCGGCCGTGGCACTGGCAGCTCGAAGAAAGCAGCCGAAGCCAACGCCGCCCATGTGGCACTCAAAGCTCTCGAATAACCTCAACGCGCAACCTCGTGTCCTCAACTCCTCAAACAGCCAGTCCCCCAACAGCCCTCTACCATGGCGTCTGCAGCGAGGCGCGTGCACCCCTGCTCTATTCGCTTAGCATCGAATCCGAGGCCCCCATCACATTAGCCCTGGTCGCCGATCCACGCCGCGCCCAAGAACTGGCTTCCGAAATGGATCGTTACGCAAAGTGGGCCTCGCCACGTAACTCTCTGCAAGTTCTCTACTTTCCCGAAGACCCACCCCCCGACATCGATGCCCAACGACGCGCAGACCGTATCTGCGACCGACTTGCCGTGCTAAGCAGCTTGCTCAGTCCTCCCAGCGGCCAACGATTACTCGTCGCCACCCCCGAAGCCCTGCTCGGTGTCTGCCCCCACCAGCAAGCCTTTGCACAACGCCGTCTCACACTCGAAGTCGGCCAGCAACAGCCCTTCCGCCCACTGATCGACAGCCTCAGTAGGGATCTGGATTACGATGCCGAAGCACTCTGCGAACACCCCGGCCAGATCGCCACCCGGGGCGGCCTAATTGACATCTATCCCTATGATGCGCACTGCCCCTATCGTATCGATTTTTTTGGCGACGAGATCGAGAGCATTCGCACCTTTGACCCAACCAGTCAGCGTACCCTAGAAGCGGTCCACTCGATTCATATAGCCGCCGCCCAAAGTGCCGAAGCGGAACATGCCAGCGAGGGCGGCCTAATCAGCTATCTCCCCCCCAACGCAGTGCACTGGGTGCTGGAAGATCCCGCCGCACTCATGCGCCACCATCCCTATCGATTTGAGAAATTGCCCATTTCTCATGGTGAGCAAACAATAGACACCTCAAGCAATACGCCAACGCACCAGTTTCACTCATTCTACCAGCTGCTCGCCCGGCGCAAAGACTGTGATATTCTCACCGCGATAGCCGAACTGGATACAGATCCTGAACTCTTCCGTAAGGCCCAACGCATTGCGGCACAATCCGAACCAATCAGTCACTACCGCTTCCATAGTGATCAGACACAGATCGGTTATGATCGATTTGAGTCAGAACAAAGCGCCCGCCTAAAATTTGAAAATCAAATTGTGCAATGGCACAAAGAAGGCCTCAGTATTTACTTTGCCACCGCGAGCGAAAACGAAGCGAAGCGAATACAAGAACTCTTAGCCGAGAACCCCGCAGCTGCACGTCTCAAACCACGTTTCATTGAAGGCACACTTGCAGCTGGCTTTATACTGCGTCATCCGCTCAGCCAGCAATTTCCACTTAAAATTCGCAAGCGCGGGGTGGCCCTCATCACAGACACCGAATATTTCGGACGCCGCAGCCGCACGATCAACCGCCGCGAAGAGCGTGCCCGCCCCAGCATTTCTCAAGTGGATCAATTGCTCGATTTCACCGAACTCGCCGATGGCGATCCCCTGGTGCATTTACAGCATGGCGTCTGCCTCTTCCGCGGCCTAACAAAACTAGATATTCAAGGCGGCAGTAAAGAGGTCATCTCGGTCGAGTTTGCAGAGCAAATGACCGTGCACGTGCCCCTGCAGGAGTCGCACTTGCTCACTCGCTATGTTGGGCTGACCAAATCGAGCCCTAAACTGGCCAAAGTCGGCGGTGCCACCTGGGACAAAACGCGCGCTGCCGCCGAACGTGCCACCCTCGACTACGCAGCCGAAATGCTACAGCTACACGCCCGCCGCGATCAAGCAGGCGGCTTTGCTTTCCCTCCAGATCACCCTTGGCAAAAGGACTTTGAGGCCGCCTTCCCTTTTAAAGAAACTCCCGACCAATTGAGCGCGATCCAGGCCGCCAAAAAAGACATGGAGAACGAAAAAGCCATGGATCGTCTCATATGTGGCGACGTCGGATTCGGAAAAACAGAAGTCGCCATTCGCACCGCCCTCAAAGCGGTGCTGGCGGGTAAACAGGTCGCCATCCTCGTCCCCACCACCGTACTCTGTCAGCAGCATTTTAATACATTCTGCGAGCGCATGGCACAGTATCCCATCATCATCGATATGGTCAGCCGCTTTCGCAGCGCCAAGCAAAACAAAGAAAGCATTGCACAACTCGCAGCCGGTAAAATCGATATCGTCATCGGCACCCACCGCTTGCTCAGTAAGGATGTTCATTTTCAAGATCTCGGCCTATTGGTCGTGGACGAAGAGCAACGCTTTGGAGTCAAGCAAAAGGAACGCATCAAACAACTACGTGCCGATGTCGACATTCTCACCCTCAGCGCCACGCCCATACCCCGCACTCTCTATCTCGCGATGGCCGGCGCGCGCGCCATGAGCGTGATTGAAACCCCACCCGTCGACCGTCGACCGATCGAAACCATCGTCAAAAGTTACGATGAAAATTTAATCAAAAGTGCGATTAAATTAGAAACCGACCGCGGCGGCCAAGTCTTCTACCTCCACAACCGAGTCGACAGCATACTCGGGGTCGCTGCCAAGATTGAGGCCATGCACCCCAAGTTAAAAGTCGCCGTCGGGCACGGGCAGATGAGCGAAGGTGCGCTGGAAAAAATCATGACACAATTTGTCGCGGGTAGATTCGATGTATTGGTCTGTACCACCATCATCGAGTCCGGCATCGACATCCCCAATTGCAACACATTGATCATTGAAGGGGCTGATCGTTTTGGTCTTGCGCAGCTATATCAAATCCGCGGTCGTGTCGGACGTTTTAAGCGTCAAGCCTACGCTTACTTACTACTACACCGACACGCCGCGCTCGTGGACCAGGCACAAAAGCGCTTAAATGCCCTCAAACAGCACAATCAGCTCGGCGCTGGCTTTCGCATTGCGATGCGCGACCTCGAACTACGCGGTGCGGGCAACCTACTCGGTTCCCAGCAAAGCGGCCACATTGCCGGCATCGGCTTTGAGCTGTATTGCCAACTACTCAAGCAAAGCGTCGCGCGCCTCAAGGGCGAGCCAGGCGCCGATCGTATTCGGGCCGAAGTGAAGCTCGACTTCATCACCACAGGTGAAGGCGGCAGCCGCGCACGCAACACTTCTGGCACACTCAGTTTTGCGGCGATTAAGGATGCCGAATATGGCAACCGTAAAGGCGGGCTGATCGAAGCCGCCTTACCCAGCGCCTACATTGCCGAGCCCCGTCTACGTATCGACTTTTACCGGCGTCTGGCTCTCGCAGAAAAGCATACAGAAGTGCAGCACATCGCCGAAGAGCTCGCCGACCGCTTTGGGCCACGTCCACTCGCCACGGACGCATTGATCGCGGTCAGTCAAGTCCG
The DNA here is from genome assembly GCF_031127905.1 of Thalassobacterium sedimentorum. Taxonomy (GTDB): domain Bacteria; phylum Verrucomicrobiota; class Verrucomicrobiia; order Opitutales; family Coraliomargaritaceae; genus Thalassobacterium; species Thalassobacterium sedimentorum. Next base: position 6,121 of record NZ_JARXIC010000054.1, read on the forward strand.
TGTATTCGCCGAACTCGCCGGTGTGCGACGTGTCGAAACCGAAGGCGACCGACTCATTTGCAAATTAGCCATTCCCCGCAAGTCAGGCGAATTCCTAAAATCCGGCAGTCGTTTCCCCAGGCTCAAAGCCAAGGATCCGCTAAAGCGACTCGCAGAAATACAGCGTTTTTTAAAGCAGCCCCCCCAACATTAAAACCGTAGTGGCGAGCTTCAGCCGCCATCATCTGCACAGCACCCAGCACGACGCATATGGCAGCCGTAGTGGCCGCTTCAGCCGCCATCATCTGCGCAGCACCCAGCACGACGCGTATGGCAGCCGTAGTGGCCGCTTCAGCCGCCATCATCTGCACAGCACCCAGCGCGACGCATATGGCAGCTGAAGCGGCCACTACGCGGAGTGCCACCACCGGTAGTCCTCTGCTGTTTGAACCAGTTGCGCTTTGACTGGGTTTTGAGAAATATAGCGTTGAACTCGGCTCAATTCTGCTTCGTTCCGCATCCAGCGGTCAAACCAGTCGCGTTGCCAAAAGTGTCCACTGCGGCCTAGAACAATGTTGCAGGCGCGCGCACTACGGCCTTTGAATTGCGGCAGTACTTTTGATAGCGAAATTGCAGAGCCGTTGTCCAGTAGCACAAAATGTACATGATTCGGCATGATCACCCAGTCAGCAACCTCCCAAGCAGGCGCAATCACTTTCAATTCTTGCACTAAGGCTTCGCAACATGCGGGCTCCCGGAAAGGGGCGAAGCCCTCGTTGCGATCTAAATATTTCTCAGCGGTCAGAAATATTTGACGCTGAAGTTGATCGAATTCTGCGGACTGCGCTTCGATCGCACTCAGAGATGCTTTAAGTTCACTCATTCTGCGTTGGACAGATTGCGGCAGTGTGCCATAGCAGCGTATTGTAATGAAGTAAGTGCCCCTTGTGACTTCCCAATGCGGTAGGCGATTTCTCCAACGTTTGAGCGTGTTCGGCTCCATAGTAATCACTTTGCCACGATCTGCATTTGCCCGCAATCCCAAAACGGCGACTGCACTTGACTATGACTAAGATTCGCACGATGGCAGCTGAAGCGGCCACTACGCCACCGAACCGTAGTGGCGAGCTTCAGCCGCCATCATCCACACAGCACCCAGCGCGACGCACATGGCAGCTGAAGCGGCCACTACGCGTTGCCAGAACTATACGAATGCGGCTTGGCGACTGGTGATTGCCCAATTGTAAATGGATTCGTATTTCTTCGCAGATGCGTTCCAACTATAATCGCCTGCCATCCCATTTTGCTGTAATTGCTTAAACTCTTCCGGCCGATCGTAATACGTCGCACACGCCCAACCGATCGTATAGTATAAAGCATCGGCACTGGCTTGTTGGAAAACGAATCCCGTCCCGACGCCCGCTCCCTCCACGAAGGGTGCAACGGTATCGATCAAACCACCGGTCGCACGTACCACGGGGACTGCACCATAACGCATGGCATACATTTGCCCTAAGCCACAGGGCTCGAAACGACTTGGCATCAGAAAACAATCCGCTCCGGCAATCGTCAAATGGGCCAACTCATTATTAAATCCGATGTAAGCCCCCAAGCGTCCGGGATAGCGTGCACTCAACTCATTGAAACGGTACTCCAAATTTGGCTCTCCAGTGCCTAACACTGCGATCTGAATTTGCATCTCCGACATCAGGCGCTCACAACACGCAGCCAACAAATCCAAGCCTTTCTGATTCACTAAGCGCGAGACCACCGTAAAAAGTGGCCGCTGTGGATTCACCTCCAGCCCATAAGCTTGTTGCAAACGAGCCTTCACCGCAGCCTTACCAGACAGGTCTTGTGCAGAAAAATGGGTTCCTATATATGGATCCGTTTGCGGATTCCACTCATCCAAATCCACTCCATTAAGCACCCCGATCAAGTCGGGAGAACGAAAACGCAACAAGGCATTTAATCCACAACCACCATCAGGAGTCTGAATCTCACGCGCATAGGTCGGACTGACTGTGGTGATCTTAGTGGCATGATACAGCCCCCCTTTTAACATATTCAACTCCCCCATTGATTCCAGTCCATCACTGCGGAAGACTGACTCAGGGAGACCGGAAAATTGCAGCAAACTGCGATGAAACCAACCGTGATGCTCCAAATTATGGATGGTAAAGACCGAAGCCGCTCGCCCCATAGGACGCCTCGCTTCAGTGGTGTTCATATACACAGAGGTCAGCGCGCAGGGCCAATCGTGCGCATGCACCACATCCGGGATCCAGTCCATTTGCTCACAAAAATCAATCGCCGCTCGACTGAGAAAGGTAAAGCGCTGCCCATTATCATCCTCATTTCCCGAAGGCCCCACATATACCGACGCGGCCCCAAAATACTGGTTGTGCTCAATAAAATAGCATGGCACCTCCGTGCCTGGCAAACAGTGCTGCCAAATCCGTCCATACGCCTCATGCCCTCCCAGCCGCACGATCAATGGTCGTTCGAGGGCTTGCGCGCCCTCAAAAGCCTGCATCTCCGTATAGCGTGGCATCAAAATACGCACATCGTGTCCAAGCGCCACCAATGACTTCGAGAGTGCACTCACCACATCCGCCAGACCGCCCACTTTCTTAAACGGCGCCACCTCCGGCGCCAACATCAGGATACGCTGCTTCGCCATATAGCTTAATGCTTTGCTTCAGTAGGATCGGAAGCGCCCCAATCGGGCTCCTCGTCAAAATCCTGCAACTTAAAATTAAAGATCGGTAACAAACAGATCAGCCCCACACAGGTGAATCCTAAAATCGCAAAGCCCGTCACATCATGCACAGAGCCAATATCCCCCAGTAAGGGTAAAACCCAATGATCATCAATCGCCTGCGAACCATGATGATAGGCCCACAACGTCAAAAAGATACTACGTATCAAATTCGTCAGCACAGCAAAGACCATAGCCGCACAAACCAGCAAAATTTTTTTCCAGAAGCGGTCCAAAAAGACAGAAGCCAGAAAAGAGCCCGCAAATAAACAGGCTGTCAGCGAACGAATCCCTGAACACGCTTCTTCCACCCCCACCTGCCCCTGTGGCAGAATCAACACATTGCCTTCACGCTCCAATTCGTAGCCGAGAAAATCAAATGAGTGAAACACGATAATAGTCACCTTTGTCAGCAAAAAGACCCGAATCTTCGTTTCCAAAACGGACACCAGCGGTGCCGAAATCATCCAGATTAAGGCGGGAAACAAGAAGAGTGCCGTCAATGCCAGACGCTGCTTTAGCGGCATCGGCTGTCCATCGACACGTTCCTTAGTAAAAATAAAAATACCACTCAAGGTCAGACCAGCCAGACTCGCGGCAATTGCCAGCGAGGCCGGGTTCTGTGGTCCAGTCGCCGCACGCAGCAAAGCCCCCACGCCAAACAACAACAACGATGCCGCAAAGCCAGCGATCGCGATCCACTCCAACACCGTCACCCAAACACCCCGGGCAGGCTCTGCAGCTTCTACAGCTCCAGTCGCAGGCACTGCAACTCCATCCACAGACGTTCCGAACAAATAGTGACGCATCACCGGCCAGCGATCATAGACCACATAGGCAGCAAACAGAGGCACCAAGTAGCCAAAGCTGTAGTCCTCACGATTGCTCCACCAAAACAGCTGATCCCAGATCGTATACAAGGTAAAGCCCAGCAACAAACAGGCCGTCCAGATTTGCTCAGGCAAGAGATTCTTAAAGCTTGGGTTATTAGTTTTCGTAGTCACGGGGAAACTGACTGGTGATCGTCGGCGAAAAGGTAAAAAGAGACGCTCAGCCTTGCCCTGCTTCACACCTATAGCAACCCGAAAGGCAACTTAAATCAGAGGTTTTTAAATTAACACAATTGAAGGCAGACAGCGTTCATACGAAGATCACGAAGCAGCCATTCCCAGCCAACGGCTTGCAGCCCCCAGCACGACACATATGTCAGCTGAAGCAGCCACTACGCCAGCGAGCCGTAGTCCCACGCAGGTTCATATCCTCCTCTGTCCGCTGCACAGATGTGGCGTAATGCGAGGCAAACAAAAGTCTCGACCTGCATGGCCGAATTAACCATCGACGCGGATACGGAAACCCTCTATCTTGTGCCGCTAATTTTATGGACCACTCCGCATCTAAGCAGACATCCACGCAGCTTCCACCTTCAATGGAGCGGCTTCACGCGTATTGGCGCATGCCCTATATCCTCGCCCCCAAGGATCCGGACGCCGGCGGCAACCCTTTTACCCGGATCACACAATCGGGCGACGACGCCAAAGAATATATCTTACTGCGTGGCACGCATAATTTTATTGTGATGAACCGCTACCCTTACAATGCGGGCCATCTACTAGTACTGCCCTACCGCGAAGTCGCCCGCTTGGAAGACCTCTCCCGCGAAGAACGCCACGAACTGATGGACCTCATCGTCGAGGCCCAAGCCCTCCTGACCCGCGCCCTGCGACCGGATGGATTCAATACCGGCTTTAATTTCGGCAATGCCGCCGGCGCAGGGATTCCCAGCCACCTTCATTGTCACGTCGTTCCACGCTGGAACGGCGACACAAATTTCATGCCGGTCATCGGTAACACCCGCGTCCTACCCGACTCTATGGACGCCATGTGGCAGCGCCTACACGCCTGCATCGAAGCTGAATAATCAATACAATGCCGTCCAAGACGATCCACTTTTCCAGCGCCCGTCAACTCAGTCTGCTCTATGCCGACGACGGTCGTAACCTTGAAGAAATCGAGCAAAGCTTAGGCGTCAGCCTAGTCAGTCGCGACGACTGGGTCAGCATAGAAGGCAGCGAGGAAGCCATCGCCGCCGTCAAGGCGCTGTTTGAACTGCTCGCCGCCGCACGTGACCAGGGCCTGCGCATTCGCAGTTCGGACTTTTTATACACCCTACGCTGTGTCGCTGAAGGTCGAGCCGATGAATTGCGCGAAATCTATCGCAACCCTCTTGTTATCAAGCTCAAGCGCCAAAGCGTGGTCCCTAAGACCCTGAATCAAAAGCGCTACCTGCAAGCCATAAATGCCCATCCGATCACTTTTGGCATCGGCCCGGCCGGCACAGGTAAGACCTACCTGGCCATGGCGATGGCACTGCGCGAACTGCTGGAAGGGCGTGTCGAACACATCATTCTCACCCGCCCCGCCGTCGAAGCAGGCGAAGCACTCGGATTCCTACCAGGCGAACTACAGGAGAAAATCCTGCCCTACCTAACCCCGCTCTACGACGCGATGAACGATATGGTGGGTAAGGAGCAAACCATGCAACTGGTCGAACGTGGCATCGTCGAGATCGCCCCGCTCGCCTATATGCGTGGGCGCACGCTTGCCAACTCCTTCGTAGTACTCGACGAAGCTCAAAACACCACCCATGAACAAATGATGATGTTCCTCACCCGCCTGGGTGACGGCAGTCGTATGGTCATCACCGGTGATATTACACAAACAGATTTGCCCCGCAGTAAACAATCCGGACTCAAGGAAGCCATCCGTATTCTAAAGAACATCGAGGCCATCCGTCTGTTTCACTTCGACGGACAAGACGTGGTACGACATCCGCTGGTACAAGACATCATCAACGCCTACGCACAAGGATAACAACCGACTGCCCTCTTAGCTCTTAGCCAATTAGTCTTATGGTCTCTTTCTCCAAAAAGAACAATTCACGCAAGTCCTTGGATAGCGCCAAGCGCAAGGATGGCGGCCGTGGTAAAGATTCCGCGACCACTCACTTCTTCGAAACCAGTAAATTGATCGAAATTGGTCTATTTTTACTTTTTTCCGCTCTGGTCATCATCATTTGCTATCTAGGCCAAAAGCCGAAAGGACCACGCATCATCCTCAACCAGGCGGCTCAATCACGGATCGTATCCGAATTTCAATTCGACTACAAAAGCGAGGTGCTAACCGAAGCCGCCGCAGCCGCGACACGCGCCCAGGTGCCACCAGTCTTCCAACGCACCTTCGAACCCTACGAGCAGTTCAGCCAATTCATCAATGAACTGAACTCGGCCATCGCCAAGAATAAGATCGAACACGAGGCGCAGGGCCAGGACCTGCTGAAAGAAGAATTACTTAAAACGGCTCTAAATCTAATTGAGACCCATCAATTGACGCTGGAGCCCCGCACCATACTCGAGTTAACCACTCAAATCACCCCCAAAGAACGCTCAGCCCTCTTCAATGACAGCCTCTCGGTCTTGAAAGACATATACACCGACGGCATCTACTCCGCCAGCCGCTCAGAGACAGCCGACCCACACGTCACCGTCATTCAACTGGTAGATGAAGAGGGTCGCTATAATTTGCCCAATGCACGCTCACTCCCCGATGCACTGGTGGCCCTGCGTGTGCGGATAGACGCCCTCTCACGCGACGCATCCACAGGCCGCATTCTCTTCGATATATTCCGCGAGGGCCTGCGCCCCAACTTACTTTACAGCGCCGCTGGCACCAACCGTGCCATCAAACGCGCCATCGATCAGCTCGAGCCCAGCATCGTCAGCTTCAAAGAAGGCGACACCCTGATCGAACCCGGAGCCATCATCACTCCCGCAGAGCTCGAACGCATCGCCGCCTATCGCAAAGTGGAACTCGAACGCAACGGTAACTCTTTGATATTCAATAAACTGTTCATCGAGCGGCTCATTTTGACCACCATGCTCTTAATAACCGTTTACATCTATCTCAAACAAGGGCTCCGAGAACTCCACAAACGCAACCGTGCCATCGCGATCACCGCGGTCAGCATATTGCTCAACCTCCTCATCATCCGTATCATTATGGAGATTGGAGAGAGCGCACTCATCAATAGCCGTCCATCACTGAGCATGCTGCCCTACATTGCTCCCTATGCGCTGGCCCCCATTATCGTAGCGGTGCTGGTCGGCGGGGCCCCCGCAGTGCTCTCGTCACTGATTATCGCCGTCGTCTTCGGAATCATTCAAAATAATTCAGTCGAATTCATCCTGATCGCCTTCCTATCCGGGGTGGTGGGCGCCTACGTCTCCACCAACATTCGCAAACGTTCCAAACTGGTGCGTTCCGGGCTCTGGGCGGGAGCCACAGCCGCCATCGCCGGCGCCGCAGTTGCACTCTTAAATGGATTCTCCTTCAACCTCGTCGGCCAACAAACACTGGTCGCCCTCATCGTGGGTCTACTCACTGGCATCCTCGCCGTCGGCCTGCTGCCCATCTTCGAACAACTCTTTAAGATTACCACCGAAATTACCCTGCTGGAATTGACCGACTTCAATCACCCTCTGCTGCGACGCATGCAAATGGAGGCCCCGGGCACCTATCACCACAGCTTAATGGTCGCCAACCTATCGGAAAACGCCGCCGCAGCCATCGGTGCCAGCCCCCTGCTCTGCCGCGTCTGCTGCTTTTTTCATGACATCGGCAAGCTGGTCAAGCCCGAGTATTTCACCGAAAATCAACGCGATGGCATCAACCCCCACGACGAGAAAAATCCCTCCATGAGCGCACTCGTCATCAAAGCGCACGTCAAAGAAGGCGTCGAAATGGCGCGTAAAAACAAACTTCCCCGCGTCATCATCGACGTCATTCGCCAGCACCACGGCACCACCCTAATTCAATATTTCTACCACCAGGCCAAAGAAAAGGCCAAAGAGACCCACCTCAGCACCCGCGCCCCCTTCCCCGAGGGCAGCGAAAAGCCCAAAAGCAAGAGCAAGGGCAAGGAGGAATTCAAGGTCGACGAAAGCACCTACCGCTACGACGGTCCCAAGCCCGCCTTCAAAGAAAGCGCGATCATCTTCTTTGCCGACAGCGTCGAAGCCGCCAGCCGCAGCCTCAAAAAGGTAACCCAGCCCAATGTCGAGGAGCTCATCGATCGCATTTTCAAAGATCGCATAGAAGACGGTCAATTAGACAACTGTCCCCTCACCTTCCACGAGCTCGACCTCATTCGTAAGAGCTTCATCTACACCGTGCTCAACATGCTGCACGCCCGCATCGAGTATCCTAAAAGCGATGCCGAAAAGGCCAAAGAGCTCGAGAAAGAAAACACCGAGAAAAACACTGAATCGACACCCGATGCCAACGCTAAGCCTGGAAATCAACAACCAATTTAATGCCCTCGCCCGCCCCGAAGCGGCCGCACGCGCGCTCTTCGAAGCACTACAGGCCTCGGGCGCCTTCCCGATAACGGAAGGCGAGCTCTCGATCGCCTTTGTCAGCGACGCAGAGATCGCCCAAGTGCACGCCGACTTCATGGACGATCCCACGCCCACCGACGTCATCACCTTCCCGGCCGACGAGGCCATGGATTCCGCTGGCGAGATCATCGTATCTGTCGACCACGCCCGCACGCGTGCCGCCGAGCTCGGCGAGCCCTTCAGCCGCGAGCTCAGTCTGTATTTAGTGCACGGCTGGTTGCATCTAGCCGGCTACGACGACCGCAACGAAAGCGATCGCGCAGCGATGCGATCCGCCGAGCAAAAAGCCTTGTCGATCCTCGACAGCGCCGAGCACAAGATTGAGTTTCAGTTAAAAGCCTAAAGGCACCAGGGCCGCGGGCTTCAGCCACCCACGTCCGATCAAATCGAAGCCCGGGATCGCGAATCTTCCACCTACGCTCTTCGAGCTACGGCGGACATGCCGCATTCGCCGCAGCAGAGTCAGCCCGCTCACACGCAGAGCCGACTACGTCGGGAACCGCTTATCACCGCTTATCCAACCTGACGCACGTAGAATCAGCCCGGGATCGCGAATCTTCCACCTACGCTCTTCGAGCTACGGCGGACATGCCGCATTCGCCGCA
>NZ_JARXIC010000055.1 GCF_031127905.1 Thalassobacterium sedimentorum
TCATCGATCAAAATTTAAGGTCTCGAAATCCAGAAAAAGCAAAGGAAAACCGAAGAAGAAAACGGTCGATAAAGCCGCTTAAGTCCGTGCCATTCAGGCCTAAGGTGTCATATTAAATAAGACCTTTGCGTTCGAAATTGAATAGGGGCCGGTTTGCTTAGCGCCCGGTCTTGTCGTTTCGGAACAATGTTCTCCTCTTGTCTGGCTGGGTGCCATGAACGACGGCGTCCGTACCGCTAACAAAATAGACCAGTAGCTTTACGAGCAGGGCGAAGGCGTCGGGGCGGTTTGGGTGGGAACCGTTCCTCCGCCGCGAAAGCTACGGCGGACAGGTAGTGGACGTGAATTCTGTCGTAGGGGCGTCACTTGTGACGCCCGCCGAGTGCCGGAGCGATCGCACTGAGACCGTCACCATCCGACAAGCGAATCATCGCTGACAAGTCATGCCCCATTTCTTCTTTACGATCATTCTTTGCGGAGAAACTAGTCGATTGCTGGTAGCAAGGAAGGCGAAGGCTACGCCTCGTAGCGGCGTGATTCATCCGCCGTTCTGTTCCGATTCTGCGCATTAAAATCGCACTTCTGCACAATAAGCGAATTTTCGCACGGCAGAATAAGCGAGTATTTGCACGGATGTCCTTTCCTGTCCGTGATGTGCTGGGCCATTTAATCTTCGTTTACATTCACCTCTACATGGACGGCCACGGCCGTATGGGACGCTTTCTTATGAACGCGATGCTGGCCAGTGGCGGCTACCCCTGGACTGTCATTCCCGTCGAAAAACGAACCAACTATCTAGCTGCTCTTGAAGCCGCCAGTGCGGATGGGGATATCGAGTCCTTTGCTAAGTTTCTAGCGCAGTGCGTGGGCTCTGAGGTGAAGCCCGTTGAAGGAAAGTGAACGGCTGGGTGAACGTCGTTCCGAGCGAAGCGACAAGACCGGGCGCGAAACGAACCGGACCACATCGAACGTCCAACATTGAATATTGAATGAATCAGAGAATGGTTCGCCTCGTTGTTATTCAAAATTGAGCGTTCGAAGTTGAATGTTCGATGTTCCCCTGCTAACTCGGCACCATGAATTACGACGTGATCACTACTAACAAGATGAACATGTCGCTTTACGAGCAGCACGAAGGGGGAACTTACCTGAACAGGGCTAAATACGGTTCGAATACGTAGAGTTTTCCACGTTGTGCGCCGGTGATCTCCTTCAGCAGTCCTTGACGCACGAATTCATCGATCAGCTTATAGGCCGTCGGCATGGAAACTCCGGTGCTTCCGCGACCATGCTTGCGTTCGTGTAGACCATCTTGAACAGGCGGTTGAATAATAACGAGCCGGTGTTTGCGTATGGCTTCCACGTTTGAATCTTCGTTTCCCATTCGTTCTTGAATTTGAGAATGCGATTAAAAGTTTCCACTCCGCTACGGGCCGTTTCGGTGATTCCATCGAGGAAGAAATGTAACCATTCGTCTATCGCGTTTTCTTCGCGGACTCGGGTCAACCGATCATAATACTCGCCCCGATTTCGCTCCAAATAGTCGGAAAGGTAGAGCACTGGTTGTTTCAGGATGCCGGTCGAGACCAGATACAGCGGCACCATCAAGCGCCCGATCCGCCCATTGCCGTCTAGAAACGGGTGGATCGTTTCAAATTGGTAGTGCATGATCCCTATCTTGATAAGCGGCGGTAGATGGAGGTCATCATTATGTGCGAATCGCTCCATGTCGGAGATTAACTCGGGCACCGTCTCGTGAGTCGGTGGCACAAAACGGGCGTTTCCCGGATTGCTGCCGCCGATCCAGTTTTGGCTGGTTCGGAATTCGCCGGGAGTCTTGTGTTCGCCGCGCACACCTGTCATTAAGGTTCGATGGGCGTCCTTTAGCAAACGTGCCGAAAAGGGCAGAGTCTCCAGCGATTGGATACTGTTCCAGAGGGCGTCGATATAGTTATTCACCTCCTTCCAGTCATTCCGGCGCTCCTCCTTAATTTCTTCTTCCGGCAGAATGGCTTCCTCGATCTCTGTGACCGTGTTCTCGATTTTACTTGAGAGAGTCGCTTCCTTGGCGACGTGCATGCGGATGAACAGCTCCAGGTTGGGCACATATTCGGAAAACATATCCAAGCGCCCAAGATGACGGTCCGCCTGACTCAAAGCTTCCAAGATCCGGGTATCGCCGATTATCTACTCGCGGGTGATATGCGTGGGTTGAAAACTCTTGTAGCCGCTCTGCTTGTGAAAACGACCTGCCTCGAATTGCTTCATGATTTATATAACCTAAGCTCTTAATTAAGAAAATGCCATAAAATTTAATTAAGGGCCGCTCTTATTAAAATCTGTGCCAGCTTGTTCAGCACCCTGCAGACGTGTCGAAGGCCTTTACCACGCCGGCTCCGTCGGCAGCATCATTTCCGGATGCTCAGATGCGTGAGCGTAGATTCCAGCAGAACTCAATTTCGTCTAGTAATTCGATTTGCTTCGGTAGCAGCTGGCTTTTGCGCCGCTTTGCCCGTTGCTGCCATACCCAGTTGGCAAGTGTCTTATTCTGCTCGTCTCTGCGAGTGATGCGCGAGTGGCCGTGGGCTTTGTGAAATGTCTTTAGCGCTTCGTAGCGTTCCAACCATGTATCGGAGATTTTGTGTTGGCCGTCTGCCGAAAGGTAGCTGATGCCTGTTGTCGGTGGATCTAGTACACCACTGGGCTTTAGCAAATCGACCTTCCACTGAGCCAGGCGACCGGATTTGAAGAGACCTCGCTGTTGATTCGCCCAAGTGCGCAGGTTGATGTCTCCGGTGTAGCCATGCGGGAGAGTCGTTTCGCCCGTCGTTTCTTTGAAATTGTTGAACTTTCTGAGCATTCGATTGAAGCGGCGTTTGGCTTGTCCTTTGGATGAAATGGGAGCGGGGCCGTTTTTCTGTGCCTCTTGTTGTTCTGTAGTTTCGCAATGGGGGCGCCATTGAGTCTTTCGGCCTCTTCGGCCCGAGCGTCTTGTTTTTCCCTCTTGGTAGGTTCTGACTTGTTGTAGGATCCTGGCGGAGCGTTCTATGAGTGTTTGAAGGTTGTCTTTGTGGTTGAGTCGATTGCGGATAGGGCGTGGAGGATGAATTTGAGATAGGCTTTGAGCCGATTGGTAGAGCGACTGGAACCATCGCATCGCACAATAAGCGAATGATCCCTCGGCTTTGACGGTAACGTGGCGTCGTGGCTTGCAACGGCCTCAAGACGATGTGTATTTTACTCGTCGTAATGAACCTTTTGGGGGATATCAAGTTGGGGGTGATATGGGGCATTTTTGTTATTTCTGTGGAGAGTTAAAGTCGAATGAAGCCTTTTCGGGAAAGGGGCATCGTCGGCATTTGTGTCGTGCCTGTAATTCAATTCCTGCTGCAGAGCGTGAGGAATCTGAGCTTTGGGGACGCTTGCATGACCTGATGGATCAGTCGAATATTTCGAAGAAGAATATTGTCTGGCTGAAGTCGCTTCTGGAGCATTCAAATCAGTTGATTCGAGCGCATGCCCAGCTGATTTTACATGTCGCCGAAGTGGCTCCCTTTCGCAAGAAGCGTTACCAGCGTATTTCGGTGTTTTCGACAAAACTGTTGGAGCGATGCATTGATGCGGGTTTGTTGTATCCGCCAGATTCTGAGTGGGGCGCAGATCCTAGCAGTGATGAGGACCCTGAAGAGAATAATGAGCCGTTCTAATTAACAATGGGAGTCTTTTTGTGCGGGTAAGGCGTAGGTCATTTTGGATAAAGCGCAGGCCTGGCCAGAGGTGTTCCCTCGTTTGCTGGGCGCGATCGATGCAGTTCGAAAAAGGGCGGGGAGTTTTGTAATTTTGGGGCGTAAGGAATTGATTTCGACTAGCGAGCTATTTAGTGTGGCGTCGTGGCTTGCAACGGTCTCAAGACGATGTGTATTTTACTCGTCGTAATGAACCTTTTGGGGGATATCAAAAGCAGAAAACTGCTGATCGTGAAAGGTCTGCTCTTTGCTTTGCTTACCTTACTCGCGGGTGCAGGTTTGCTGCTTAGAAGTATGCACTGGGAAACCGTGTGCTTGCTGCTGATCTTTGCCTGGAGCACCTGTCGGTTTTATTACTTTCTTTTTTATGTCTTGGAGCATTACGCCGGCCGCAATCGCAAATACACGGGTATTTGCGATGAGTTGAAGCACTTGTTTAAAGATGACCGATAATGAGCAGTGCTTAAGTTCAGCTTGCTTGTAGGCACCCTGGACGGTGTCATCACCCCCAATCAGATGGACAATTGGCTGTTCAAATTGACGAATGGGGGAGGGAATGTCCAAGGTCCAAGCTTGAATGATTGAGACCTGATTCCATGCTAGATAAGAGTGAGCGCTTTATACTCATCTGTAGACAAAGACCACAGCTCTGAATTCAGACATACAGAGAACTGGAGGCGGGACACTCTTGTTCCGCGACACTACAGGTCGGCCCCGGTTCAGCGATCCTCCCGCCGCCCCGGTTCAGAGAACCGAGGATACCGCACTGCTAGAATTTAGAGAAGGCCCAAGGTTTAATATTAAATAAGACTTTTGCGTTCGAAATTGAATAGGGTCCGGTTTGCTTCGCGCCCAGTCTTGTCGCTTTGGAACGATGACCTCCTCTTGTCTGGCTGGGTGCCATGAACGACGGCAGTGATCACTGCGAATAAGATGAACATGTAGCTTTACGAGCAGAGCGAAGGCGTCGTTTTTTGGGAGTATCGACAAACCGTAAAGTGACGCTTTATGGTTTGTATGTTAATTTGATTTTGATGTAGAACGGCTATCCGTCCGCTATTATCCGAACACGCGATCGATTGAAATATATCGGTGGTTTGGAAAAGGCTCAGTTCGGCGGTGCAAAGGATGGCTACCGCAAAGTAATCGAAGCGGCAGTCGATCGCTCTTAGAGATTTATCTTAAAGCGGCTGCAGGCGAGGTTGCCGAGCAGGATACGGATAAAAAGCCAGGTCTGCTTCGCATCGGCCAGTTAGCCCGCAAGGCAGGCGAGAGCAACGAGACGATTCGTTATTGGACTAAGGAAGGTCTCTTACTGGTCGCCGATTTCACGGATGCTGTTTGCCAGCTGTATCACCCCAGTATGATCGAGAGAGTCGCGAAGGTCCGCGAGCTCCAAGGCCAACGCTACACGCTGAGCGAGATTCGCGGGCAGATTTGAGCGGGAGTAGGGCAAGAGTGTCAGGGGAATTTGAATACACTGCAGGTTCATAGTGTAGCAGGGGTGGGCTCTGCCGCCCTGCCGATACGGACTTTGCCGTTTATTCACTGCACGAGCTTCTCGTGTCGTCGGAATTCTCACTATCCGTGCACTTTTTGGGCCGCTCTCTATACGGGGGCATGAACAATCAGGAACTCAAAAGCTATGTTCACGGTGCGGCTGACCCCATTGAAGCCCTTTGGGCAACAGCCCCTGATGACATGCCCCTTTTGAAGCCTGTGCCTCCCCTTTTCAGGCCGACATTGTCTAGTAGTCAAAAAGCTCAACTTCACTTGGAGGGATTACTGGCACTAGTTGCTTTATGGCTTTCTTGTTGATGATCTTCTTTGGAAGGAGGGCTGCTTTGAGTTGAGCTGAATTGATCCAAGTCGAATTCCAGATTGAAACGTCCTCGTCGCACACCAACTTGCAAAGTGGTTCCTCGTAGGTGAGCGCATCGTCAAAGGATTGAGAAACCCGCTGCAACCAGATTTGGAGGTGTCCAGTGTTTGGCACCCGGTCGAAACGTTTTCTGATCTTCTCAAATAGCTTTGCCTTCTGCTTCGAATCATCAAGTAGAGTTAGTAGCTTGCTTAGGATTGCAGCAACCAGAGGATAAGTTTTGGGATTCTGGAAAGCAATATCGACAAGAATTGCAACCATAGGCACGGCATTGCTCAACGGGCCCTTTATCTTTTCAATTCTTCGATGATATACTGAAATCGCCCGAATCAAACTGCCAGAGTTTGGATGTGACAGACCGAAGTTGTGTATTAAAAAAAGATGTTTCTGAAGATTTCGGTTAGATGTCTCTGCTTTTATCCAGTCAACCTTGTCACGTTTGACCGAGCCTTGGATGACCGAACTGGTGAACTTCGTCTTGGAGGAACTGAGTTTTAATCCCAAGCCGATCAATACTTGTGAAATGATTTTAACAATCTCACTACCTTGAGCTGGGTTGTTTACAAAGATTCGGTAATCGTCTCGATAGCGCAGTATTTGATAATCTTTGATCTCTGCCACATTGATTTTTTCTGTAATCAATATGTCAGCATAACCAAGGACAATCTCTGCAATGAAATCCATGAGAACAGGCCCCTGTGGAATGCCGTTTGTTTGGCCATAGTTCATGTCTTGAATATGCCCATCGATGACATTTCCGATCAGTGCTGAATTAGATCGGTTTGCCTTCTTCTTCGCTTCTTTCTGAGTGTGAAGCGCCCAAACAATTGAGTGCGTGTATATCGAGCTGTAGCAGTCTGCGATATCAGTGTGCGCCATGTGCTCGTATTCAAGCGCTAGTTCAATTGAACGCTGCTCTAAGTCTTCCCACCAATGTAAGATCTGCTCAGCCTTATCGCTTTGCTCACTCTTCGATTGAACTGGCAGGCTGGTGCAGATTATGTGCTTGTTCTCTGCGAATGTTTTAAACCGCTTACAGATCGTTTCCCATGCTGCTTCATTGGTAATCGCGTGAACCAATGAAACGTAAATCGCGGGATGACAAAGCTCCATCGGCCTCCACCCAAATTTGCCGTCTTTGTTGTGAAATAGGGTGTGATTGACATTATCAAAATCACGAGGGCTCATGTCCTTTTTATAAAACCCCTTCAACTCTTTCCCATCAATCAACTTGCTGACTTTGGTCAGAATAGAGTCGAACTCAAAATAGGGAGGGAGATCGAAATTGAAGTAGCTTTCACTTTTCAGCAGAAATTCCCGCGCTTCACTTGCTGACATTTGAAGCATCGACTTCCTCGCTGAGGTTTGCCGTCCAGCCTGACTTTCATCCTTCAGCACGGACTTCTTAATTAATCGTCTCGTTACGGCCTTCTTAACCGTTTCCTGTGCGGCCTTTCTGGACGCGCGTTGTTTCACCGTCTTCTTCTTCTTCTTCTTCTTCTTCTTCTTCACTGCTGCCTTCTTAGCACTCATCTTACCGCCTCCGCATCCAGTGAATCCGTCAAGCGTTTCTTCCCTGTTAGCAGGTCTTGCAGAACTGCAGCTTTCAGGAATTGAAGCTTTACCAGCAGTATGTCCGCCGATTTCAGGAGGAACAATTTCAACAGTGAGAGTGTCATTTTTTCAGTCTTCAAAATGTAATACGAGCAACGGGGCTCGAACGGGGTTATGTATATAATCTAGTATTCAATGTAGCCTGTATCTTAAACAACTAAGGTAATGTCATGACTTCACTTTCAGCCCCATTAGCCAATATCTTCTTCGGGTATATTATAAATGTCTCTTAGAAGTGCGACTAAATGATCAACGAATGATGAGCCCTCCTCATCATCCACTTCATTCTCCAGCTCCTCGGATAGCCTTTCAATGGTTTCCTCCGATGACATAATTTCATCAATCTCATCATCTTCTATTAATGGATTCTGCCTATATAAAACGTGAGGCAGTTGGCAGTAGTGAAAATGATGCTGAATAACACTAATTGCTATTAATGAATCAAATATACTTCTAGTTATTTGATGAACGAGATCTTCAGTATCCGTTTCATAGGATATATCTTCATTTCTCAAAGCGTGGGTCATAATTTCGATGACTCGATCGAACTGCATTTCATTTCTCACTATAGTATTTCGAAGCGGCCTCTCGATCTGTTTGATAGCCTTAGCAACTATAGCCTCTTCGATTTCGGTAAAAGATGACGCAAATTGATCCGCAGAGTAATAAAGTAATTCATTGTGCCTAATTAAGGCGTTT
Source organism: Thalassobacterium sedimentorum (assembly GCF_031127905.1). Classification (GTDB taxonomy): domain Bacteria; phylum Verrucomicrobiota; class Verrucomicrobiia; order Opitutales; family Coraliomargaritaceae; genus Thalassobacterium; species Thalassobacterium sedimentorum. Next base: position 7,942 of record NZ_JARXIC010000055.1, read on the forward strand.
TTTTCTAACCGCCTGGTTGCGATTCTCTCACGTGTTTTACTTTTTAGATATGACTTAACTGTATCTCTTAACTTAAAACCGAGGTATTCAAATGTAGGCGCCGTGACTTTGTCTAAGCCTAATAGCCAGTTTGTAGGGTGCGATGCACTGGGTTGATTGTTTTCATTAGGATCCATACTCTATACTTTCATGGGAAATTGATGACTAGTCATTGATTGTCTGTTACTTATATTAATCGCCTCGGGCTGAACGTGGAAAAGGGGCATGTCAGAATGGGACTAACTTAAGGGGTGGAAACAAAGCAAAATAATCGAATGAAAGCTTACGTAAAGGCCGTTGGTAGGTGGCGTTTTTGTATGTAAAAACTAGAACGCTTCTTTTCCGGATTTAACCATATTTCATGTGGCAAACCACCTAAGACGGCCTTTACGCAGTATCGAGAAAAGCTGCTCAAACTACGTTAGTCAACGCTTTCCGAATGATCATTAATTTTCGAAGATTTAATCCCGCTTGATAAGCTCTCGTCCAATGCTCGCGGGCCGCATAGCCGAACCCGAGTATACTCCCGAAGCGTGAGTTTCTTTGGATTCTTGCATCAAGTTCTCTCGCCCGGCATGCCTTGTCATGAAAGTGGTGGCTTGCTTTTGTTTAGCCAGTGGAGCTTTGCTCAAATGGTTGAAACTGAGCTCAAACGTCATGAAAGCCGAATCATGGTTAACTTCATTGAACACTTCCGCCTTGGCGATGTCGTTTTGACGGACCGTGGGTTCAGCTCCTACGGGAATCTGGCAGCCTTATGGATAAAGGGGGTGGATGCAGTCATGCGGGTGCATCAGGCACGCAAGCTGGATTACCGAAAGGGAAAGGTGCTGGGGCCGATGGATCGTTTAGTCGAATGGGCATGGAAATGCTACGCTGCAAAACACCGGAAATGGTGCGCAAGGAACTGCGCATGTTCATCATTGCTCATTGTGTGATCGTTATTCGTAAAATGCGTCCTCATGTATTCCAAACGGGCAGCTCCAGGCAGTTATTTGTGAAGCCCATGGCACGAGGGTCCATTTCTGGGAAATCGGAGAGAAGACTTTTTAGGCGATTACGCCAATGGTTGCCATGATTCATGATGTTGAGGAGTGTCACCAAGACGACTGCATGGCCTTCGAATCGGTTGGCATTCTGAATGACACCGTTCAGATGCGCCGGAATGAGTGGTGTGATGGAAAATGCCCGATTCCAGAGTCTGCCATGGTGCGCACAAATATTGCGAATATGTGAGAGGGAGTGTAGCCAATTTGCGAACACTTTAGCGGTTACGTTGAACTCACCGGCAATCTTTGCCTTCAGGTTGGCATCACCAATCCCCATGTAGAATTTTGACAAAGTGCCGAGGGTCAGCACTTCCATAGTCATCCAGATCGGAGGCAAGTAGGGATCTCCGTATTTTATGTAGTAGTGATCAATAAATGTTTCTGCGTGGTCCCGGGGGAGTCTTGGGGTGCCGGTAGGTAAATTCCGGCGTACTGTCACACCATTCTCGGCTTTCTGGATAAAGCCAGCGTGGTTGAACCTTCGGTGGAAATTGCTCGAATCTAGATAACCATGCGGGCCCCAGAGTAAGCTCGTTTCATTTACAATTCTGGAGCGAATACCAACTTCGATCCGCTCGATGGCATCTGCGACGAGTAGGCGCAGATGTCGGTCAAATTCATAGACCCGCAATATCTGATCAAAGCCCGTGTTTGGTTTAAATCGTTCACGGGTGGGTCCATCCTTGAATGGATAGCTGTAGCCGCTGAAACGGTAATAACCTACGTTTAAAAGGCAGTTTTCTGCGGCAGCGTCATCTTGAATCTCCAACCCGCGGGATTTGAGTTTTGCTACCTGCGCCGATAGGTTAATTGCTGGTTTTGAGTAGGTGCTCATCGCAGTGTTTCCCAAGCCTGTGATTCAGGCAAAAAAATACCCACCAAGTTGCGCATCGTTGAGAGGCTTGGCGGGTTTGTTGTTAATAATTTCCGATAGAAGCGTTTCATTGTCAATAGGCATTCTGCCGTGGGTGGAGGGATTCGACCCCCTGACCTCATGCGTCTGTTGACTGGCGCCTACTTGAGGGGGTTCCTGCTGGCTTACTTGCGGGGGCATCTTGAATTTGGGCAGTAGGGTGACTTGGATACTAGCGGGATTGCTTTCGAAGATGGGGGTGTCGCAGCCGTATTGGGTGCAGGCGTTGATGATCTTTTCGATGCCGCGGCCCCAGGAATCGATATAGCCGGCTTTGAAGCAGATATTGGCGATCAGACAGTTGCGGAGCTCGGGCATTGTCCGTTGATTTCCTAAATCAAACCGTCGCTGATTCTTTAGGCGGAGTTTCATTGTTAGGCTTTGGCTCGTAGAAGGAGTAGGTTGGGATGACGATGCCACTCCATGGGCCACGTTCAGTGTTGGCGCGAATGATCTCACGTGCCATGCCGTAGAGGATCGAAGAGCCGTTGATCTTCATTAATCGTTCGATGTGGGAAGGCTCTGACTTTTCTGTCGTGCAGCGGAAAATCCCAACGATCGTGAGGCGAAAATCATAGGGGAAATTCGTATCTGGAGAGGGTTGATGCTTGATGTGCACCGTGACTTGCCACTTCTCGGGTTGATCCTCAACTGCAGGCAGTCGAATGGCTTCATTTCTGACAGAATACTCCTCAATCAGTGTTTCGATTTCCTTTTCCGAGGAAAACACATTGCGAGCCGTAACCGCTTGGTCGCTTACAAAATAACGCTCTAGTTCAAGTGGTGATTTCATGCTGCAAATGCCTCTAGAAGTTCTTCGGAGTCCGCTTCCGATTGCGTGTCGCAAATCGGCTGTGCGGGTCTCGCTGTGAAGATTGGATCATTTTCAAATGACATGTAGTGCGCATCCTGTATCCAGGCCGCTGGTGGTCTCGCGACTGTTTTTAAGTAGTCGATCGTGATTTTGCCATCGTCCAATGCGCGCAGCAGTAGATTGATGCTACGGCTGGGGCGATTGCGACCATTCTCCCATGGGCTCCATGTCTTTTCTCCAATCTGAAGCGCCTCGCTGATCTCTTTCTGGGTTAATTTCAACCGTTCACGCAGAGCGCGAATTTCAGCGGGTTGCATCAAGCCCATGTGGCGTGCTTTGGTTTCTTCAACTTTTTGCAAACCTGCATCGGTCATCAACCATTCGTGGACTTCTTCGTCCCATTCCATTGGGATCTCAATGGTGATGAGTTCGGCAATGCGTTCACCGTCAGCGGTCGGGATGGAGACATCAAATGTGCGGTTTTCAATTTTCATGACGTTTAGTTGTGTTCTTCGCAGCGGAGCCGCGGTTTTTCGGGCAAGTGCGCAGATAGTAGTAAGATGCGCTTTTTGTCAGTTCTTACTAGTATTTTACCGTAGGTGCGCTTTCCGTCCAAGGTGAACCAGAACTCCCAGGTTTCACCCGTAGGATAATCCATAGTGACAGGGCAGCCATGTGGATTCGAGCTCTCTAGAAAGCGAAGGAATGCAGTGATCACACGGCTATCAAATAAACTTGGGAAGTCGTGTTGTAGTCTTTGTGAAAAATCCCCCGTGCGCTGAATTTCTCGCGAAGTCCCGGTGCGGAGCACTGCGGAAACTTGTCGCAGCCATGCTTTGGGGATGGGTTGAAGTGCCATGACCGAAAAGATTTTGTTTCATAAGCATGCTTAGAAGGTATTAATTAATACCTAATGTCAAGCTGTCCTGTAGTATACAATTTTGTCTCTGCTTCATCTCGCCATTTCAAATGGTAGGTTGTTGCCGTTCTTTCACCTAGCTTCCTCTTTGTCGTATTGTTGAAATTAAATACTGAACAAGTGTTTACTTGAGGTCAAGCATCGCTGTATTTTGTAATCGTTATTGCTGTTCGGTGAATAGTGGGTGCGCACTTGGCACTCTTACGGCGTCGCTGCTTGCTCTGTTTGCTTAGGCTGTGCCTTGCATTCTGCATACTCGCTGCTGTTTGTCGGCATGCGCTTTGCATTGTGGGCTGTGTGGCGCTTTTCGTGTGTGGTTTTTAACTGGCTTTTTGTCAGTGTCTTACGTTCTGCATGTTGTGGTTGGCACGGGGGCTGTTGTGTTAGGGGTTCACTGAAAATTAAAAATCAAACCAAGGAACGATTATGCCACAGAAATCAACAAGTACCAAATCGACTACCAGCCAAGCGAATGATCTACAGTCGGATCGCGATAAGTTGGTCGCCGACCTGAAGCTCTTGGTCGCGGATGCTAAATCGCTGACGGAGTCTGCGAGCGATGAGTCTAAGGAGTTCCTTTCGGACAAGGCCGAGGACTTGCGTCAGCAACTCGCGGAAACCATGGAAAAGCTTAAAGCGGAGGGCGAAAAGGTTAAGGAAGTCGCAGTTGAGAAGACGGATGAGGTGGAGTCTTGCATTCGTAAGAATCCATGGAAGTCGATCGGGATTGCAGTTGTTGCGGGTATCGTGATCGACCGTTTAACGAGTCGTCATAAATAAGCGCTGAATGGATGCATTGAATGCAGCTGAGTCCGCGTTGCGGGCGCTGGGCGGGATCGTTGAGTCTCGCCTGGAAATGTTCTCCTTAGAGACTGTCATTGAGAAGCGCCGCGCAGCTTGTCTGCTTGCTGCAGTGATGCTTTCGGCTGGTTTTGCTTTGTTGGGGGTGACCTTTGCAGGCATCTTTCTAATCTTGCTCACCCCTGTTGAGTATCGCGTGCATGTGGCCTGCGCTTGGATGCTACTGAACGCCTTCCTGGCAGCTGTGTGTGTGGCACTGCTTCTGTATGCTTTACGCAGAGGGGCGGCTCCATTTGAGCACACGCGCGAGGAACTTAGAAAGGATTTGGCATGTTTGGGAACCGTCGTGAAATCAGGCGAATAAATGAGCTCAAATTGCGCTCGGATGTGGAGCGTACGCAACTGGTGGTTGGACTCAGCTACTTCGTGCCATTGGCTAAGAAGGTTGCGCGTGTGAGTGTGTATGCATTCGCGGTGAAGCAACTCGCGCCTGCGATACGTCCTATCACTTTCGGGCTGATCCAGCGTGGCTTGGCAAATCGAGGTAGGTCGGGGTTGTTTAAACTTGCAGGGCTGGCTTCGACTGCGATTGGTGCTGCGCGTGCATTTTCCTCGCGTCGGAGTGAATCATGATTTGTGGGCAGTTTATCCGCATCGCGAAAATTCCAGAATTCTTCGCGATACGGTCGGGGGTGACGCCTGCTGGCTTAATGTATTCTACCCGCGAAGATTTCGGTGGAATGTGGCTTGGGATGGTGGGTGTGCTTCAGATGGAAGCAAGCCAAGGAAGAGTTCAGATTAAGTCGTTCCGTAGACAAACGTTCGAAGTGCTTTGGCGTGTTTGCTGGCGTCTTCGAATCCGCATTTAAGAAAAATAATCGAGTGGCTGGTATCCTGAATCTTTGTGGAATCTACACAAATCGTGTATTTCGTTTGTGATTCTCGCTCGCCAAAGAAGCTCCCAATATTGTTGATATCATGTCGTTGACAGCTTCGGACCAGTTTTTCTGGATCCGGGTCTATGATGAGCAGTTTGGCTCCATCAATAAGTGATAGCCATTCTCTCAAGCGACTTGTGACGCCGAGATCCATAAAGCCATAGCCACTGCAGATTATGCGTTTCGTCTGAAGTAATTGATTTTGAAATTCTGTCCAAATCCACGGGAACATTAAGTAGGAATAATCTTCTAGTTTGTTGAGTGAGCCCGCGAGAAAAAGAGGTTCGAAAACGCAATTGGTCTCATCGTAGTCATCTGGGTTTGCTAGTTTGATGTATTCTCCATCTTTGTAGAACCAATTGATTGATCCATGCAGTTTTAGGAGAGGAATTTGCCCCTCTCTGCTTTTAAGCAGAGAGGGGTGAAATTTAGCCGTTCCACTTGTGAATGATGAGAAACCGTCGACGTAAGGGTAAGATCCTAGTGCTTGTTCAGTTTTGGTGTCATGGTTAAGAGTGCAAATTGTGGGGATTTTGCTGCTGTCTAACATGACATCAAAAAAATCTCTAAGTGCTTTAGGACTGTGCTGTTTATTTCGGTCAATTAGTTGTTCAAAAACTATCCACATAATCCATGTCCACGTGGATGAGATGACATTGTCTAATGTGATTTTTGAAGGGGTCGTCGATGTATCTCGCCCGAATAACGTGAGTTCGAATTTTTTCGAGAACTTTGTTTTCAGTTCTGTAAAAAGAACGTCTCTAAACGCTTGCAGAGTCGGATCTCTATTGGTTCCGCTTTGTTTTTTTAGTTTTGAGACTATGTAGGCAATCTCTTCATAGTTGACGTCTTCACTGACTTTTAGGTCTTTAATATGATTTTTGAGAGTATCCAGTGTTAAGCTAATTACACCTGAATCACGTTCATCATATTTCGTTTTGCTCGGATTGGGTTGAGTGTATATTCTGTTGTCTCCGTGAAAGTGGTAATCACCATTCAAAATTTCTGACGTAATATTCTCCACCTTTGGCATCGGGCTCGTGTAAGAGCCGAAGAGAAACATGGGGCGTAATTGCTGTGGGGTGGTATTCATTTCTGTTATAGTGGAACAGTCTGTGGGGACCGGAGAGTCGATTAAAAAACATGATAGCCGAGTCGCAGGTAAGGATGCTACCGATTTTCGAATTGGGCAATTTATTTTGATGGTCCACTTCGTTCACTTTGTCATCGGTAGGGGCGCGACTTGTCACAATGCCATTGCATATTAAAAATATGATAAGCCAGCAACAATATCTGTACTTTGAATGAAAAGGATCTAATAAGT
>NZ_JARXIC010000056.1 GCF_031127905.1 Thalassobacterium sedimentorum
TGAATAGACTAGTCAAAAGATTTGGCTCACTCTGATTCGTCGATTGTTTGTTGTCGTTAGATGAACGACGCAATGAGCCAATTACATAAAACAATCAAAGACACATTTCTATTTTCGCTGCTGACTCTAGCACTGTTCGGGGTGAATACGGCTCAGGCGGAACTTAAATTCGAACGGACTCTGATCGAAGACACGATCGCGCCGGATGCGAAGAGTTATCCTTTCGAGTTTGCTTTTAAGAATGAAGGTGACACTGCGGTCGAGATCAGCGAGATCAAGACCACCTGTGGCTGCACCACCGCGAAGCTGGATAAGATGACTTATGCCCCAGGTGAATCGGGTGTCATTAAGGGGGATTTCTCGGTCGGCAGTCGCCAGGGCTTGCAGAGTAAGAAGGTCCGTGTGCTGACTAAAGACTTAGCGCAGCCTGAAATTCAGCTCGCGCTCAAGTTAGACATTCCGCAATTGGTCACTATGAAGCCTGGGCTCTTGTTGTGGCGAGTTGGTTCGGAGCCAGCTGCGAAGACATTGACAATCACGCCTAACGCGGACCTCGGTGCCAGGGTCGTGTCGGTTGAATGTGAGTCCGCTGACTTTGCGGTTGAGGCTCTGCCGGCAGTGGAAGGTTCAAATGACATTGAGGTAGTGGTCGCGCCTTTGAAAACCGAAGCGAGTGGCCGGGGCTTGGTTAAGGTGACGGTCGCAATGGCCGATGCAGAACCAAAAATTATCTATGCCCACGCTTTGATTCGCTAACCCGAAAATACTGAATCTCGTCAAAAAACCCTAATCATTCATTAAGCGCAATTTAGATGTAGTTAAAGCCTGCCTCGTAAGGCGAAGTCTTTTTACGCGGCGGTGCCCCCCATGTCCACAGATTTTATTAGACCGCTTAAAAACGCTTAAATCACGCTTAAACCAGACCTCTAAAGTATGAAACTCATCCGCATATTCCTTTGCTCACTACTTGCTCTGAGTGCAAGCGTGCTCAGTGCGGATACCTATGGCTGGCATGCGGCTGAGGCGCGCGGTGACGAGCAGGCGGTATTGGTGCTCTGCCCTGGCATGAACGGAGATGGGGCGTTCTTTCTGAACGAATCTCCTTGGATGGATTTTGCGGAGGCCAACCGCTTGGGTGTGATCGCGCTCGCTTTTAAATCGAAGTCAGAGAAAATGTATGGTGAAGCGCTTGAAGGGTATTACTGGCCGGAGCAAGGTTCAGGCAAAGCCCTGCTGGATGCGGTTCGCACGACTTACGGTCGCGACCTGCCCATTCTGATTTATGGCTTTTCAGGTGGCGCGCAGTTTACCAGCCGCTTTGTGGAGTGGGCACCTGAGCGTGTCATCGCGTGGGCCGCGTATTCAGCTCAATTCTGGGACTCACCTCATGAAGGTGAGATCAACCCTCCGGGGATTGTCGCTTGCGGTGAAGAAGATGGGGCACGCTGGCATCCGAGTTTCTCGTATTTCTATGAGGGGCGGCAATATGATAAACCATGGGTCTGGGTCAGTTTACCAGATACGGGGCATTCTAGACATCGGGACTTTGAGCAGTTTGTTCGAGATTTCTTTGATGGGGTGCAACACGCCTCAGGCATTTCGGCTTTTGCTGATGTCGAGTCCGGGGAACTTTTTGAAAAACCGGAGGATTCGATCCAGTCCGAACTGTTAGCAATCTTTCCTAATGATCAACTTATTCAAGCATGGCGTGATGTACATGCTTTTTAACTAGAACCAAACTGAAAATACTATGAAAACTAATAAGATCTACTTTTTCTTGATGCTGGGCCTGCTGGCGGCTGTCTATGGCGTCAGTCAGTCTCAATCACTGTCGACCGACTTGCTTGCCTGCTGTGATCCCGAGGTTGATGAGGAATGTGAACCAGACCCCGATCCCGATCCGGATCCAGATGGTGATTCTATGCCAACACAATTCCTGAGTTAAGGGATCAGTATAACTGTTTAATCAGAAACCGGTTTTAATCGTGAAGCATCTTGATCCTAGTTTAATAATTTTCGTGATGGCAGGGGGTGTCATTCGAAATTTGAAGACTTCTTGGGCTGTGCGGATGAGCCGGTTTCTGATTTTGAGTTGTATGCTTCAACTTGTCCCATTTTTGCTGCCAGCGAGTCCGATGGATTTTGATTTGCGTCAAAATGTTTTGGGTTCAGTAAATTCATTTGGGCATGCTCGTATGGAGCGTCTCCTCGGAGAGCTTCCAACGGGGGGGACGGCTTATCCCGTCAAGCTAGTTTTCAACTCTAACCCAGCGGATGCCCCCGGTGCCTTTGGTCCGTATTGGCGCATCCCGCTGTTTGGATCTACGGTCGTTCAATATAAGCAATATAATCTGTATTGGGATGGGCCCGATGAGCGTCGTCAATTTTTCACCATGGATCGCGGGCATGCGTCTCGAAGAGGTGAAAAGCTCTTTAACGAGCATGGTAAGGATTGGACTGCAACTATCGCACGTAATGGTGAGGTTTTGATCCAATCAGCCAAAGATGCAGACTGGTATTTTCGATATGATAATGGCTTGTTGAAAGAGTTTAAATTGGGGGCCGCTGCGACCACTAGTCGAATCACCTATACTGGACGCGGTTTGCCTTTGTATGTGACTGAAGAGGGGAGTTCTCGTCGGGTCTTTGAAATCGAATACAGAGGTGCCACCGATCCTGAAAGAATTATTATTGGTGACAGCCAGATCGCTGTCGAAATGGGAGATGCCGAGCTGACCGCTCCGGATGGCGTCTCTAATTACCGAAATTATCGTGTAAGCTTTCTTCGATCACTTGCCCCCCGAGATGGCGAGGTCGAGTATTTTTCCTACAGCAAGTCAGATTCCCTAGAGCGTAAGGTCGCCCTTCTTGACCAGGCGGAGAAGAAGGTGATCAAAACTTTGAACCTTGCAGTCAATCGAATGGAAATTTCGAGTGATTTGGAGAATCCTGAGGCTGGAAATTGGATCGAGTGGGAGGCAAAGAGCGGCTTTATTGCTTCTGACAGTGGCTCCAGCTATAAGGTCAATAATGATTCGTGGGACCCCAATATTCAGGATGCACCTCAATCGGTCACGCCGACTTCGGTGGAGATCGCTCGCTTGCCTATCGGTGGTGAAGAGCAAAAATGGTCCTATGGTTGGAAGTCAGGTGTCCGGGTCTATACCGATTTGGCAACGGGGGAGACCGTTCGCCGAACTATGATTATGTCAGGAGGACCCGCCAGCGGGAAGTTGCGTAAGCGCGAAGTGTTCAAAGATGGCAAGTGGGTGCTAGATCGTCAGAATTCATACGATCCTAAAGGGCGCCCCATTCGTGCCGTGCATGGCGATTCGATGCGGATTTGGAAATGGGAGGACACTCGAGATGGAAGCGAGGCGACAGAATACTTGAACGGCAACATCGTCCGGCGCACAGTTTATGATGTAGCCGGTGAATTTGTGGAACGAGAAATTTTTAAGGCCGACGGCGACGTGGATAAATATGTTTATGGAAGCACCGAAGTTGGTAAGACGGTGACGTATTTTGTAAATGGTGAGCCCATGACCTACAAGGAACTCGATGCACAAGGGCGCATGAGCTACATGAAATGGGCGAATGGCAAGGAGCAGTATCATTCAAGGGAAAATGGTATTCGGCAAATTGTGACTGTTTTTTCCGATGGTCGAAAGCGTCTCGTCGAGCGCGTATCCGACAGCGACTCGTTTGTTCAGGTGGAATCGACCGAAATTGTATCTCAGACTCTGGAGGTACTGCGTAATCGCCGCGCTAACTGAGCTTAATTTCACATCTAAAACTGAAATCAAAATGAAAATTCAATATCGATTAATCGCCGCGTTTATTACAGGCCTCCTCGCCGTCAGTACTCTAAACGCAAAGGAATTACTGACTGATTCTGAGCTTAACTCAGTTGAAGGAGGGCTTTGCTCGGTCTGTGATGGAATAAGCCCTCAATCCTGCCCTGGACTCGGGACTAACTGTTCTGGCACAACTTCACTATTGTGTGGTGGCACGTACACTGGCTGTGAGGGCGGTGGTGACCAGACTGAGTGTAGCTTTGGTCTAGGCTCTTGTGACGCTGATGGTGGCTCAAATAATGCATGTGGCAATTCAACTTCCACTACCTGCTTATGGGAGGAGATCGGGGATGGTCTTTATGCGTGTAGCATGAGTATCACAAATACGGGAGCATGTTCGAAAAAAGATTGCAGTGGTACAGTTCTCTAATGCTATGAATAATGCTTTTTCAGTAACCACTTTATTTCTTGGCTTGGTCTCGTTTGTGGGCGCGAGCCCATTTCTAGAACTCAATCTGGTCGACACTCAGACGGATCCTTTAGGTTTGGTCATCAATGGCCTGACGACCTATGAGCGGAACCTTGAAGCGAAATATGAGATAGAGAGCAGTCCTGGGCCTGATTTTCTCATCTACAGAATCGAAGGGGGGATTCCAACCCCTGAAATCGGGGATGATCGACTCTTGGAGCTTAACACATTCAAGGCATCTCAGCAGGTGATTTGGAATGCAAAAGCATTTCATCTTCGAAGCACGGAAAAGAACAACGGTATTACCATAGAGCGGCAGCGTCTTTTGTCCTCAGATGGTCTGCTTGTTGATTATTACCCCGAGCGGCCGTCTGCGTATATTCGACTACCTGACCATGTATCATCGCAATTTAGTTTAGTTGATCTGTTGGGAATGCTACCAAGTGGTCTAAATTCGCTTAAGAACCCAGTTCGTCCAGATGGTTGGAAGACTTTCATCGAATTATCACCTAGTATAGTGAAAAGTGGTTCCCTCGAGCGGACCGAGTCGGGCTACGCGCTGACCTTTTTTAAAAAGTTCGAAGAATTCAGTGGTGGCATGGGGTTCGCATACGAATTTTCATTCCAAGAGATTGAGGGAATTATCAAGCTGACTTCGATTGAGGTAGCGATAGCAGACGGTGACAATCTTCAGGAGTCTAGTTATCGGCGGCCTGTTTGGAGAACAGAGCTTTTAGATTTTAATGCCAATGGATTTCCTGCAAGAACCCACACTCGAATTTGGCGCTACCGAAAGAATCCAGAGACGAACGTGTATCGTCAGTATTTAGTCCGTGAGGTTAAGTGCTCGATGCAGTCCATTGGCTTTGCAGATGCGGATTATGACTTTTCTTTGGATTTCGATGTCGGAACCTTTGTTACAGATGAAGTGACTGGTTCGAAATATCGTGTGGGTAATCCGCTGAGCTCACTGATGGAGGAAGTCGCGAAATAATGATTAAATTGAATGTCAGTCTATTGGTGATTGCCACGCTCTGTGCCGTTAAGCTATTTGCTACGGTTAATTTCGAAGATTTCTACGATATAGATGACTTCTCGAAGCATTGCGGGACTCATGCGGTGCTGGTCTGCCTCGCGGAACGCGGCTTGGGAGACCTGGAATCCTTTGATGCAGTTGATGAATTCCTTGATCCGGATGGTGATGGGACCACTACTTTCCTGCGCATTATAGAATGCCTTGAGACCCGAGGCGTGAGTGCGATCGGCTATCGCGGATCTATTTCGGATCTTTCAGCTGGAGGGATTTTTATTCTAGAAATTAAACTTCGAGGGCAACCACACTTTTCTTACGCGTGGATTACTGCTGATAGTGGAGAGGCAGTGATTTTTGACCCTGCGCTCAGCGATAAGAGCTTAACAGTGAGCTTGCATGATTTAACGAAAGTTTGGTCCGGCAATTTCATTGAAATAGTCGCTTTGAGTATCGGTGGGAGCGATGCCTAAGATTAGGTCGGGTGACAAGATTCCTTTTAACTCAAACTAAAACATAAATAACATGAAAAAAATAAGATTAATTCTACTGCTCCAAGCACTTGTGCTTAGCGCATTGACTGTGAATGCGGATGATGATTGCTGCTCAGATGGAACTGATCCTTCAGTTACCTGTGATGATGGCACTGTTGTTTGCGATGCGAGCGAATGTGCACCATGCACGATAGCTAATCCTGATCCTGACCCTGGTTATTGCTGTGGGCCAGATGGAACTCAGATCGCCACTACAGTCCCAACTCCATCTGTGACGGATCCTACGTCTACACCTGGCTATACTACAGGAGCTGCGGGAGTAGTTCCTGCGGCTAAAACTACTAAAATTATGACTTCAATTTCTAGTGAAGTATACGGATCCGGATCTGGAGCTTATCGTATAGTTTATTACGATGTCGAGATTTCAACACCGACGTCTCATTCGTTAGTTAATGTTCTTAAAGAGTCGAGGTTTCAAACTGACGGTGCAATTGATACCAATAACGCATGTGGAGATGCTCTTAATAGGACACTAACTCTTGAAGGAGCACGCTCGGTTTCTGTTGGTGCATCTGTTTCAATTCCACTTACTATTGGTGGGAGTATAGGTTTTTCAGTTGCTCATTCTTGGGTATATAAGCCTGCTTACACAGTGCAGTGCTCGGCTCCTGCAGTTTCGTGGGCAATGAATTATTATCAAGTCTACAAAGAAGAGGTTAAGCTGAGTGAGGGAACTTATACACTTAATTATTCAAACCAAAAATACGTAAGAGAATATAAGAGAAATTTTAGGAATTCTAATGAAACTCTGTTGTCATCGAATTTAGTGGGTAGTCCTGTGACTGGTTCTAAGGTGGATAACAATGTTGTTAATTCTCCTTGGGGGTGGGATGGAGCAAGTCGTTGTGCAACAGCAAGTAGCCCTTGTTGTGATGAAGAGGTTTAGTTCGGAGTGAAATTTTAACTATAAATAAATGAGAATATTTAATATTATTTGTGCATTTTGTGTAATTCATTCGTGTCTAAGTGCTAATACACATGAGCAAGAGCTTAAGCGTGCTACAGCTACTCTGGTGAATCAGCTTGAGGGATATGGTAAAACTCCAGATTCCGTATTGCAGATGTTGAGGCAGGCTTCGTTGGATTATGATTTTCTCATGAATTCTAACGATTTAGATTTTCTATATAGCGGATTACGTGCATACGAATCTGGTGATAGCTTAGTTGATGGTGTCCCAGCGCACCTATCATGGCCATTTTCTAGTATATCAGATGTTAGGATCTTCGGTGTGCTTGCTTATGATTCAAGGACGAATTTACTTAAGCAACGTATCGATTCTATGGAGGCTGGAGTATTTGATTATACTGGGATTTATGAAGCGCTGTCAGACCTTTCTCAACCAGACTATTATAAATACTATAATTCTAAACTCGCAGCATTACTTCCCGATTTATTTGCGCTTGCATCTGTCGATAGCTTTGATCGGTATTTGAAAGAGTCTGGTTATTCTGAAGTTAGTAGTTTTGAGAATAGCCTGTATAGTTTGATGATGTCGATATATGTAAATAAACCTAGCGCAGTATCAGGTATATTGTGTCCGGTTCTTGTTGATGACTCTATTCAAATTGTTGACCGTTTGGTGACGATGTCAGTAAACGCACAAGAAATGGATTTGTTAATTAGGACTCAGGCCATGTTGCGTGAAAAGATTAGTTCACAAGTTCAACAAATGGCTGAGGGTAGAAATAGTATTGATACGACTGATTCTACTGCAAAGCAAATCAAGTCTACGAATCAAGTTTTTGTCCGAGGGTTTGTGCAAAAACTTTTTGAGAATTCAGATGTAGGGTGTATTGATTGCACTGTAGAGGATTTGGTTCGCTCATATATGCTTTATGCTGACATCATTGAACGTTTAGATTCTTCGAGTTTTAATAAATTAGTTACATATTTTATTAGAAGTTATGAGTAGATTGCGCTGGCCTACTTAAGTTCGAACTGACTCTGATCGAGGACACTATCTCGCCGTATGCGAAGAGTTATTGGTTTCTATCGTGAAGCCCTCTAGCGAGGTTAGCATATAATTTTTCTAGCCGAGGAGAACCTCGAGTATACGGGGGGGGCAGGGGCATCAAACGCAAAATATAAAGATTCGATTTGATGATATATTCTAATCATAAAGCGCTACTTTGTTGCATCTTGCTTAGTCTGCTGTCGATAAGTTCGTATGCCTCTTCATCTGAAGAAATATACGAACTCGTTGAGTCGACGAAACTGGCTCGATACAGCGATATCACCTATTATGCTCGATTGCCCCAAGGGCGCGCCGACGAAAACCAAGGTCGGGCATCTTCTGGGAGGGAAACTTCCGTGCGAGGTGTCATGGCCTTAGTGACTTGGGGCACTCAGCCAGAGGATGTTCGTGGGAATATTGCTGCAGGAGGGCGTTTTAAGAACTATGTAGAGTTTGCGGATAAACATAACTTGGCTTTGATTACTTGGACAAACTTTAAGGGGTACAAGACGGGTGTGAGTGGCGATGTGATGGATGAGGATCGCCTGAAAGATTACGAAAAATCCTACCGACAGCGAGCGCGCGAGTGGAAGAATGGCTATCGGCGTTTGTGCCGTCGTTTTTCTCTGCCGGAAAAGAACCTGATGATCTATGGGATCAGTGGGGGGGGGCAAATGTCACACCGCCTCGCGCTCCAAGAACCTGACTATTTCTTTGCGGTGCATATTCATGTCAATAGTAGCTACGACTCCATACGTAGAGATGGGGAGCAAATTCTTTGGTTGGTGACCACTGGCACGCGCGAATATGGATACCCCGCGGGTATTCGTTTCTATCGTGAGGCACTCTCGCGAGGTTACCATATGATTTTTCGAGCCGAGGAGAACCTTGGGCATGCGGGTAGCCCGGCGACAGAGCGCACCAGTTTGGCTTTTTTTGAGTATTGCATGAATTTCTTGCCCGATGCCAGTGACCCTGAATGGCGTCCGCCACCTGTGGATCAGTTTTATCTGATGAAGTATCCCACCTACATTGGGGACTATTTAAATAGTGAAGCATTCACTGCGGCGGAGGCGCCCAAATACATGGCACCCGAAGTAATGGTCGCGCTACCGAATAAAGCAATCGCGGAAGCCTGGGGCACAGTGTTGGATTTCAATCAGCCTGAAAAGAGTCAGCCTAGTGGCCCATTGCTGAATACGATTCGCTAGTATGGAGATTCACGCACATATCATGAAGGATTGTGACCGCCGCGTAAAAAGACTTCGTCTCACGCGGCAGGGTTTAACTACGCTTCCGTTTTTATTGCACTACACCGTGACGATGAATTTACGCTTAACTTTGTCTCGGTCTTATTCTTCTGCAGTGTGTTGGTTTAAGCGTTCTTTAAGCGTGATTAAGCGGTGTGATTCTGTGCGTTTGATTGGTACAGATTACGTGGAAATAGAATCTATGACTTTTGACCGCTTAACTACGCTTAAATTACGCTTAACTTTGGCTCGGCTTTATTTTTATGCGTTGGGTTGGTTTAAGCGTTCCTTAAGCGTGATTAAGCGGTTGGAAAATTTACGTTTGATCGGTGCTAGGAATGTATTCCTTCAATATGTAGCGTTTCCATTCGACAGATTTCGGAGTGCTGAAGTTAATCAAATACCCGACTGCTCTTCTAGTGACATGCATGTAATTGAGCAGTTGTTGTTCATGTTCCGGAAGGATCGTTTTAACGGCTTTCAATTCGACAATAATAGAGTCATGCGTGATGAGGTCGGGGACGTATCGTTTTTTAAGCTCTCTACCTTTGTAGTAAACCTTCAAGGTTTGTTGCGCAGAAAAAGGAATGCCCCTGTCGCAAAGTTCCATCTCCAAGCTTTCTTGGTAAATCTCTTCACTCATTCCCGCACCCATTTCTTTATAAACTTCAAATGCTGCGCCCATCAGTGCGTAACCTTCATTACCAAGATATTCCGTATTTTTAGTCATAGCATGTATGGTGATTGTATTCTCTTTGCCATGCGATCTCATTTTAATTCAGTAATTTGGGGGCACCGCTTAAAAACGCTTAAATCACGCTTAACTTTGAGTTCCCTCACGTCGTGCTGGTTTAAGCGCAATTTAAGCGTGATTAAGCGGTTAGAAAATCCGTTCGATCGGTCAGTGCTTTGGTTCGGTGCCCTGAATTTAGACCGCTTAAAAACGCTTAATTTTCGCTTAACTGCTCCAGCGTGGCCGATATCTGTTTCTATGATTACGTCGTGTTGGTTTAAGCGTAATTTAAGCGTGATTAAGCGGTTAGAAACTCCGTCTGATTGGTCCGTGCTTTGGTTCGGTGCCCTGAATTTGAACCGCTTAAAAACGCTTAATTTTCGCTTAACTGTTCATGCGTGGCTGATATCTGTGCCTATGATTACGTCTGTTTGGTTTAAGCGGTTTAAAAATGCGTCAGCTTTGGTCTTACTCTTTGTCTCTGGTTTGCAGCCTGCAGCTGCGGCGGATGTTTACGAATTCACCGATCGTTCGGGGCGTCAGTTGGAAGCCATCATCGTTAAATTTAACGAGACTGAGGTGGATGTGCAGCGGGTCAGTGACAGACGTTCTTTTACTCTCGCCCTGGAAGATTTATGCGACGCCGATCAGCGTTATCTTAAAAAAAACTATTCGAGTGTTGCTACTGATGAGCCTGGGCAAGGCGACGTCCTTATTCCGGGAGAAGTGATTACTCTTGATTTTCCAGAACTCGGTTCGATGGCAAAGGGCAAATCTGCGCAGTGTCAGTTGAGTGTGCCTAAGCACTACAATCCGCTTAGACCGACACCATTGCTTGTGTGGTTTTCAGGTGGTTCTGGCTCGCATGTAGTTCAGAGTGCTCAAGGTCTGGTTGATTTTGATGAATTTTTAGTACTGACCTTGCCATACCCCGACGGTCGATTGCCTCGTTTAGCAGTGAATGCTGGTGAGGACGAGATCAATGCATTCTGGGATTTCCAAAAGCCTATGCTTGATCGAGTCATTGAACTGGTTCCTAACATCAGTGAAGAGATTCGGATTGCTGGCGGCTCTAGTAGTGGTGGTCATTTAGTGGGCTCTGCACTGGATCAAAAGTGGCGCGGTTTTTGTGATTACTTCACTGGGTATATTTTGCATGAAGGTGGGCATTGCCCAGAGATGAAATTTTCCGGCACACGAAGCAGTCACCACATTCTCGTCATCTATGGCGAGAAATCGACCTCTCGGGAGTGGCAGGAGCTTTTTATGGAGCGTTTCGATCAAGCGCGTGGTCGCATCGAGTATATTGAAGTTCCAAACGCCGGTCATGGTCTCAATGGCGAAGGGAAAGTGATGATTCGTGAATGGATTCTAGCGAAATTTGGAAAGGATCTTGGTTAGCATGGATGGGCGATTACATATGAGTGAAGAGACTTACCGCTTAATCACGCTTAAATTGCGGTTAACTTTAATGGGTGCTAAAATGAGGGAAAGTTTGTCATTTGGTTCTGATTCTATCTATTATATAATTTTGTACACGTTGGTTATATTTAAGCGGTCTGCAATAAGGATTCTGTGGAATGAGGGGCACCGCTTAAGGACACTTAAATCACGCTTAACTTTGAGTTCCCTTACGTCGTGTTGGTTTAAGCGCAATTTAAGCGTGATTAAGCGGTTAGAAACTCCGTGTTCTCTATGCCTAGCTCACTGATGGAATTTCTTTTCCCAGAATACCGCCTCGATTGGTTCGGGGCGGGGCCTTCGAGTCCGAATAAGACGGGTGCTTTGTTGGCGATTGTCTTCATTGCTGCTTGGTGGCCTGCGTTACGCTTTCGTTGGGGCTATTGGCTGAGTCTGCCAGTCGCGTTTGTGGCGGCGGGTATCTTATTGCAGACTGAATCGCGGGGAGCAATTATGGGCGCTGTTTCAGGGCTGCTGGTTTTGGTTGTTGGGGGATTCTTTACCAAGACTAGGGTTGACCGCTTCCCACTTTGCCATTCGGCTTCGGAGGACACGGTAAAGACGCTTAAGGAACGCTTAAAACGTAATGCTTTTATGCTACGTGCACTGTCGCTCGTGGTTGCACTTTGTTTGCTGGTCTTTTATTCGCATCAACTTGGGGTCAATGATCGAATGACTGCGATGACTTCAGGTGAGGATGGTTCGACGAATGTGCGCTTCGCACTCTATTCGGCTGGTTTGCAAATGATCGCCGACGCGCCCTCGGGCTGGGGCCATGGGCAGGCTGGAAATGCTTATGGGCAATGGTATCAGGAGGTCGGTGACAGCCGATCGTATCTGTCTTTAGTCAATTCGCACCTTACTTGGATGACGGATTATGGGATGTTGTTTCAGTTTGTCTACATTGCGGGGTGGGTGTTGGTTCTTTTGCTTTGTTGGCCGTTGGGGCCGATGCGTTATCGAGAAGACGCCATTGGCATGGCGTCGCTACAAGAGATTGAGTGGAGCGATGTCTCGATCGAGAGGTCCTCTGAGCGGACTGGCGCCTTATCGCTTCGGCTGATTGCCTTTGCTACTTGGGTTGTGCTGGGGCTCTGTGGCGTGTTTAGCTCGGTGTTGACCTTGGTTTGGCTGTGGGTGATTCCTTGTTCGCTCTTACTGCTGTGCTTGTTTCAGCGTGTACGTTCGAATGACTGGCCTTCGGTAAGGCAGGCGCAGGTCGCTTGTCTTGCTGTGATCCTAGGCTTCTTTGGCTTACAAGCTGTGGCGCATGCATTTGCCTGGGGGAATCAGATTGCCGTTGATCATGAATTGATCGAGCTGGGTGAAATGCCTAAAACGGTCGCTATTGTTCAACCCGATCGCCAAATCTTGGGCGATAAATTTGGTCATACGATACGTGAGTATTTAGAGGACACAGGTGGAATGACGGTGCTGCGTGACGACTCAGCGCAGGTGGACCTGAGCCAATTTGAAACATTGGTATTCTCTGGAAGTCTGCCGCAGATGGATTTATCAGAGCATACTGGCAGTCTCGTCTGGCTGAATCCTCCAGCCAATGTTGAGGACGCCACACTAGAAGTGCTTCGTGAGCGGCTCTTGACTATTGTCGTCGGAAGCCTCGGGGATTGGAGGCGGGTGAGGCTCTGGCAATCGCTAGCTGATGAGAACCTGAAATGGGATTTAATCGAGCTGCGGGGCGTGGCTGATTTTATACCGAACTGGCCGAAGTATATTAAGGAGGGTGAAGATGAATAAAATAAAGACCATGAATATTGACCGCTTAACTACGCTTAATTTGCGCTTAACTTTGGCTCGGCTTTGTGGTTCTGCGTTGTGCTGGTTTAAGCGTAGTTTTAGCGTGATTACCGTGTCCTCCGAAGCCTTTAGGCGTAGGGGGAAGCGGTCTGAGAAATTGGCAGTCGGAGGTGCTTTGTATGCGTAAACGCTCATATATTTCTATGCTGTGTCTGCTGTTTCTGTTGCCGATTCCGTTCGCGGTGGTCAATGTATGGCTGAACCCGAGTGCGCCTTCGTGGAACCCGATGCAGTTGGGAGAGGGCGAAGTGGCTTTGGAGCATTTGTTGAACTGGGAGGATGATTATATTCTAGTTGATGCGCGGGCACCCGAGGCATACCAGGGGGCGCATATGCCGGAGGCTATCAATCTTTACGCAGGTGAATTTGACGCTCAGATACTGAGTCTTTTGGATGTTTGGTCGCCTGGTCGCTCCATTATTGTCTATTGCGACAGTCGTCAGTGTGGCGCGAGCGAGGAAATGGCCACTCACCTACGGGAGGATTTTCAAATGGAACGAGTTTTTGTTCTTAAAGGTGGTTGGGAAAGCTGGCTTGAAGCGACTCAAGAGATCAAATCGAGCCTAGGAGGTGCGCTATGATGGCAGCATGGGCTCAATACATCGTTCGGGTGATTCTAGCGGGACTGTTCATCTACGCAGGAACGATTAAATTTTTACAGCCAGACATCTTTCTCTCCGATATCGAGAGCTATCGGATGATGCCGTATGCCTTGGCTTGGCTGGTGACGTTTTATCTACCTCCGCTGGAAATTCTTTGTGGGCTGGGTCTGCTGCTGCCAAAGTTCCGGAAGCCTTCGGGCTACCTGCTATTACTGCTGATGCTTGTCTTTATCATCACGATTTCTGTCGCGTGGGCACGTGGATTGAATATTTCGTGTGGATGTTTTGGAACGTCGGAAGAAGCGACCAATTATATCTGGCTAATTGTGCGTGATCTGCTTATCTCTGGTGCGTTGCTCTTTAGCATTAAATTTATCAATTTTAATGAACAGATGGAAACTAATTAACAGCCCAAGTTGCTGCGGGCGTCACAAGTGACAATGCCATTGCATAATTCAAAGTGCCCTTTCTAAGACCGTAATTAGAACTGGTTCTCTGGATTCGCTTCTTATCCTGACTTTGGGCCAATGGC
>NZ_JARXIC010000057.1 GCF_031127905.1 Thalassobacterium sedimentorum
TCAGATCGCTTGGGTAGTTTTCTCGCATCCAAACTATATGCGAGATTCGAGCACTCTCGTACAGCCCAAATTACGCATTTAAGCTTTTATTGGACTTCCGCTTAATGATCGGAGAGACCGGTGCGAACAACGGACTGTCCCCCTGCCCCTTGTGCGAAAATTGGCAGGCCTATTTGATCGAAATCTTCTGCCACCTCACCCGTGAAATCGAGCCCGTTGCCATGTGGATCGAAGACGACTGGCGATTGCACAATCACGGCGAGGAAATGGGCTTTGGCGGATGCTTCTGCGATGTTTGCCTGGAGCGTTTTGCGCAAAAAACAGGCGAAGCGGCCGATCGTAAAACCGTGCTCGCGCGCATCTTGGCCGGAGGAACGCCGCATCCATGGCGCGCCCACTGGCTGGAGCACGCAAAAGAATCCTTGCTCGAGCCAGCGGAAAAACTCGCAGCGGCATTGAAGCAGGAAGCCCCCGCCATGCGTATCGGCCTCATGTCCAGCATCCCCGATGTCCACAGCGTGGAAGGCCGTGATTGGAACCGGCTGATGGATCTATGGAGCCAGGGCGACAAATACCTGATCCGCCCCCACATGCCTCCCTACACGGAAGAGCCGCCGATTCAGACCCCGCCCACCTATTCCCGCCACACCCTCGCCAATTTGGACGGAGACTGCGACATTTACCCGGAACTGGAAAACTCGCCCCGCTGCGGCCCTTACAGCGTATCACACGCCTACTCCGTATGGGAAATTCAGAACGCCATTCTTTACGGTGCGCAAGGTATCACCATCAACCATTTTGATAATATGGGGATGAACACCTACTACGACCGCGATTTCGGCAAAGCGCTCGGCGCGAAGCGGGAGGTGTTCGATGCACTCATGAACCTCGAGCTCGATGATCGCAAGGCACGCGGCGTCAAGATCCTCTTCTCGCCCGACGTCGCCCGGCACACGCAGACAGCCAACACTGCATCGCTCGACGCAGCACAAATGAATGCCAACGAAGGCAGCCTCAAAGATCTCCAAGCCAATTCGGTGGCCTGGAGCAAGGTCTTCTACGCTCTCGGCATCGCCCACGGGTTTACCCGTAGCCTCGAAGGCGATGACATCCTCGCCGTATCCGATCAGACCCTACGCTGCTACAGCGACAGTGAAATCGAAACACTACTCAGCCGCAAGCTCCTACTCGATCTGCCCAGCGCCGAAATCCTTGTGCAACGCGGCTTTGGCGCACTGATCGGGGTTCAAGACATTGCCCGCATGCCGCTCGAGCAGTCCGCCTACTCCATCGAAGAAGTAAACGCCACCTTCTTTGGTGAACTCGAAGGCGGCGTCAAAGCGCGTATGTGTGCCCAACGCTGCACCCACGCCATCGGCGTGCTCCACTACGCTCCCGGCGTCGAAACACTCTCCACCATTAAGAACGCGCAGTTGGACACCCTCTTTCCCGGCTCCGGTCTATTCACCAACACATTAGGCGGCACCATCTATACCACTTGCTATCCGCTCGATACCGCGCAATTCTACATGGCCTACTTCAACCGCGTGCGGCAGGAATACTGGACCAAATTGTTATTCAAAATGGGCGGAGCCGAGCAGACCATCGCCTGCGAACACCCGCTTCAAGTGCATGCCCACAACCTTCAGGACGGCATCTCCATCGCCGCCACCAATGTGATATATGACACAGTCAAGCGCCTCGTCATCAAGCTACCCAGCTCCGACATCGCAGGCAAAACCTTTCAAGTCCTAAAGAAAGCAAACTGGGAAACTATCCATCCGGAAATAAGCCACTCCGAAGACGTAGCCACCCTACAATTCGATCTAGAAATCCCCACACTCCAAACCGCATTCATAACCATTCGGAAATAGCGGACATAGCAAATCCAGGAGCATGAAACACACCCAGCACAGAAACTTTAGATTGTGCGATAGTATCCGAACTCACAACCGACTTCCACATCAACGTAAATTAACGGTTTCACTCATTTCTGGAGGACTATTCTTCGTGCGAATTATCCAAATCGTGCTTGCGAGTATTTGAGGTTTCGATCCGAACAAACCCACTGATGCGCACCTCGGCTAAGGCATCATCGTGGGAGGCGATAGCCATTCCCATTTCAATCTTCTCCTCCATAGGTAAGTCCACTTCACCGATGGGGGTCCAATTGATTTCGTCGGACGAACAGTAGCCTAGAAAGCGGTCGCCTTTCCGCACCAGCATCGCGAAGCGTTTCTGCGGGGCATCGACCGAACCTAGACCGATAACATTCGCTCCTTTACTGGAGCGATACACCATGTACATACGACCCGCTGGATCACGCAGAACCGCAACCATTTTATCGTCCGCAGCCAATGAAGCGCGATACATAACACCGGCCTTGGCATCCCTCCCAGGGCTGACAAAGGCATCTACAGAAGCCTTCACATGACCGTCCCCATAATGAGCATCCGATAGATAAAAAAATTGATCCGCCGCGCCACCAATGAAGCCACTGCCTTCAAGCTTGTATGTATCAATTGTACTCGATAGGCCACTGCCTGCATGTGATGGCGAGCCGATATCGTTTTTCCAAAGTATCCGCGTATCCGCCCCAGAGTTCAGGTTGAGATAGACATCACAATGCTCAAAGCTGCGTACATAGACATGATTGTCCCGCATGTAGGGACCGAGCGGCTTCCCTAGGGGACGTTGTAATTGATCGGCATAACTGGCCTCCCACTGCCACATAGGCTGCGTAGCATCAACTGTGGCCTGCAGGTAAAAGTAGGCATACTCTTCAACATAGATCAGATAAATCGCAAGACGACTATCCAACGAGTCTTCCAGTTCCCGTGGGTTGGCTACTCCTTTCACTGGCATGCGAAGAATTTGCATTTTTTTATGCTGTCCGGTCTCGCGAGCAATTGCGATGGTCTCTGCAATCGTGTCTGGGTCCCCGCCGCCCATCCAGTCCTCACGATAGGTACCGTCGACATATCCTATGCGTTCTCGCACACTGGAGTTATTGTTCATCACAAGCTTATCGAGCGGAGTCGCTCGATACAGTGCATCCAGCATATAAATCGGCACGCCTGCCTTATCGACAAAAGTACCGTCGATCGACGGGTCGCTGATCATTTTCTCGGCGCACCCCACCCACCATTTTAGGAAGTCGGGATTGTCACGCACATAGGTCGGCAGGCGTCCCCGTATCACGAAGTCGGGGTCGATCCACTCATCGCGGTGCCGAGTGATCGTATCATCAATCCCATAATGCCCGAAAAAAATACGTGAGTTCCAATAAAAGAGCACCTTAATGTCAGGATTGATCACTTTAAGACGGGCTGCCGTGTCTTTCATACCAGCACTCACACTGGCAAATCCTGCACCATTGGCTTTTTCCAAGACCACCAAATCATAATTCTCAGCAATGGCCCGAACCTCTTGATCGGAGTAGGTCTGACTCTTACGAATAAGCATGCCGCGTGGCACGTGATCCCAGCTGAATTTCGGGAAGTGTTTTAACTTTTCCGCTGAAGTCAGCCCGTAGCGGGGCGCTCCCATAGTATGCCCGCTATGTAGATCGGAAAATGGATGTTCGGGATCCTCTAGCTGTTGACTAAGATCTCGCAAAACAATTGAGCCCTGTATTTCAAAATAGCCTTTTGGGGGCCGGCGGCCATTCAACTTTCTCGGAATCACTTTGGAAAAGGAACTTTCCAGCACCAAGCCGACCGCATCTGGTGTGGATCCATTTACAAAAATCGACCGCAGTCTCGGCTCGGAAGATTCAGGCGCCATCACAATCGTAAACTGCAACTGGTCCGCTTCTGGTCCATCGATCAGATGATTTCCTTGCCATGTGATCTGATAGACACGGGCCGATCCTTCATCGTCCCGCTGACAAGAAAGCAACGACGAGGCAAGCGTCTCGCTACGATAGCCATTCGTCAATGTCAGCTCTGTCTCGCCGCCGGTTCCGCTCCCCGCATCCGGACGCACGGTGACCCAAAAATGACTATTACGCCCCGATGAATCAACCGCGGATACAAAGCTGACACTAGTGAAGAACCAACAAAAAAAACAAAGCAGCTTCTTCAAATGATGCATAGGCAGCAATGATAACATTGCATCAACAATGCCCCCGAGCACCGTGCTAAGCAAGGACTTTTACGAACTCGACCTCACTGTAACTACCGAAAATGTATAAGCAATTTCACTGGAGGTATTGGCCGACAAGATGCACTCGAACAGGCAGGATCGCCGCAAAGCGACCGCAAGGAGTCTTCTCGGATACAAAATTAGTATTGATCATACAGGATCCATGTTAATACTATCACCGTAAGGTATTTCTAGTCAAGTAAGAAGCTCTCATATCCATGCAAATCGATTTCCCCCTAAAAACCGCAATCAGTGCCACACTGTTACTATTCACTCAAGCTTGTCCCGTATTGGCTAGCGCCGCAGTCAAGCATTCCACAGAATCCGTCCCTCTGCCACAGGCGCCCAATGTGCTAATGATCCTCACCGATGACCAGGGCTTTTCGGATCTCGGGTTCTACGGCAACCCCTCCCTGGAAACGCCGAACCTGGACGCGCTGGCACGCAGCAGCGTGCGCTTGGAGGACTTCGTGGCTTCGCCGACCTGCTCCCCCACCCGCGCGGCATTAATGACGGGGCAACACGAGTTTAAAGTGGGCATCACTCACACCATCAGCGGTCGCAGTCTGCTCAAACCGGGCGTGCCGACACTGCCGCAACATTTCAAAAACGCAGGCTACGCCACCGCTATTTTCGGCAAATGGCACCTTGGCGACACCTACCCGAGCCGCCCACAGGACCGCGGCTTTGATGAAACATTCATCCACCTCGGTGGCGGCATCGGTCAAACGCCGGACTATTGGGGCAACACTTATTTCAATCCCGAGATCCAGCACAATGGCACTTGGGTCAGCACCGATGCGTATTGCACCAAAGTTTTTAGCGATGCCGCATGGGATTGGATTCAAGCACGTCACAAACAACCGTGGCTGGCCTACCTCGCTTACAATGCGCCCCACACGCCCTTACAAATCGACGACGCACTCGCGCAAAAGTATTTGGATAAAGGACTGCCCGAATCCCAGGCACGTTTCTACGCCATGATCGATGACCTCGACCGTGAGGTCGGTGAATTACTTCAAAAATTGGACGCTACAGGTCTGGCTGACAACACCATCGTCATCTTCATGGGCGACAACGGCAGCGCCAAAGGCGGCAAACCAGCCGAGATGGAATACAACGCCGGACTACGCGGCACCAAGGCGAGCCCCTACCAGGGCGGCGTGCGCGTGCCCTGCTTCATCCGCTGGCCCGCCGGCGGCATCGAGGGCGGTCGTCCGGTGGACCAACTCACAGGCATCATCGACCTCTTTCCCACGCTGGCAGAGCTGGCCAGCATCCCACTGCCTGACAGCACCATAGTCGACGGACGCTCCCTCCAGCCCTTATTGCAAAACGAGTCTGCCAACAACTGGCCCGACCGCAGCATCGTCACCCACGTCGGTCGCTGGGCCAATGAGACACCGCTGGAAGAATCCAAATACGCTGGCAGCGCCATCCGCAACGAACGTTTCTCACTAGTTGCCGGCACAGAGCTCTACGATCTGGAAAACGACCGCGCACAAGAAAACGACGTCTCCAAAGACTATCCGGAAGTCTTTGCCACCTTGCAAAAGCAGTATGACCAATGGTGGCACTCACTTGAATCCGAGCTGGCCACCGTACCCCCGATCATCGTCGGCAGTCCACAGCAACCGATCGCCGATTTGACCTGCATGGACTGGGGTGCCTCGCGTCTCAAAGACAGCCACGGCTATTATCCGCCCTGGCATCAGGGCTACATTCGCAGCATTCTCTCTGCGGAGCCGCTCAACCATATCACACCGGTCGGTGCGTGGCAGTTGCAATTCCTCCGCTCTGGCAAGTATCGCATCACCTTGCGCAATTTGCCCCCCGAAGCACCGGCCAGCGAAGCCCGTATTCTGGCCAATCAAGCAAGCCTGCAAGTGGGCGCGCAAACATTGACACAGCCGATCCCGGCAGGGCAACGAGCGGTCCACTTTGAACTGCCCATCGAGGCCGGCATCACCACACTGGAAAGCCTCTTCGAATACACCGCCCAGCAGCGCCCTGCGCATGGCGCTTTCTATGTCAGCGTTGAATACCTCGATTCTCTTTAAGCAATGACACGTCCCAACATCATTCACATTCTGGTCGACGACCTCGGCTACGGCGACTTCAGCTTCTTCAATAAGGGCCTGAGCGAAACACCCTTTCTGGATCAGTTCCTACAAGAGAGCCTCTGCCTCTCGCAGCACTATACCAGCTCTCCCGTCTGCAACCCTTCGCGCGCTTCCCTGCTCACCGGCCGCTACCCGCACCGCACGGGTTCAGTCGACACACTGGAATGGCGCGGACTGGAACGGCTCGACCTCAATGAAGTCACCATCGCCGACATGTTGCGCAATGCCGACTACCGCACCGGCCTCATAGGAAAATGGCACCTCGGCGCATTTGACCCGCGCTACAAGCCGGAAAAACGCGGCTTCGACGAGGCGATCTGCTTTCGCGGGGGCATGCATGATTACTACGACTGGCGCCTCGAATCCGGCGACCGTGTCATCCGCACCGACGGACGCTATTTGACCGATTACTGGACCGACGAGGCGGTCGACTTTCTCCAACGCGCCCCCAAGAAGGATCCCTTTTACCTGCACCTCACCTACAATGCGCCGCACACTCCCCTGCAGGCGCCGGAGGAAGACCTGGCCGTTTTCCGCGACCGCGACGACCTCAGTGAAGCCGTCAAAACACTCTACGCCATGATTCGGCGACTCGACCGCAACATCGGGCGACTGCTGGAAAATGTCGACAAGCTCGGGCTGCGTGAAAGCACCCTCATCATTTTTTCCAGCGACAACGGCCCGCAATTCGGCAACGAAGCCGGCAGCTCGCTCGACCGCTTCAATTGCCAGCTCCACGGTTCCAAAGGCTCCACCTACGAAGGCGGCATCCGTGTGCCCGCGATTATGCGCTGGCCCGCCGGACTCGATCCCAAGGAAACCTGCGGCGACGCTTTTTTCCACATGACGGATTGGCTGCCGACGATCCTCAGCCTGGCCGGAATCGAAAATCCCAAAGGTATCAAACTCGACGGCATCGATCAAAGCGCGGTGCTGCGTGGCGAAGTGCCCGCCCACAATCCTCAACGTTGCTGGCAGTGGAACCGCTACACCCCACGCATCGAATACAATGCCGCCATCCGCGACGGCGACTGGAAACTCGTGCGCCCCTTCGTGCCCGAAGCCTTCGAAGTGCCCGACATCAAATGGCTCAACGTCTCCATGTATGAGCCCGAGCACTTTATTCAAAACGGCATCATCACCGACCCCGATCCCGAGGTGGCCCTCCCCACACCGCCGCCGGTCGAACTCTACAATCTAAAAGACGACCCCAACGAAGAAAACAACCTCGCCTTCTACCGCCCCCAACGCGTGCAAAAAATGGAATCCGAGCTACTCGCCTGGTTCGAAGACGTCTGCGAAGACTACGCCAAGACACGGCGCGACTAGAGTACATAAATCGTAACGAACTTGCGCCAGCAAGGTCCACCGAAGCCCGAAGCCCGAAGCCATCAAAAACAGACGTGACTCCCGTCACATAGCGACCAAAGAATGTGCCTCGTCAAAAAGACGGATACCGAAATTCCCATAAATAACTGATCAATAATGCCTTATTTCGACCTCCCGGCTTCTAATCTCTGATCTCTGACCTCTGACTTAAGCTTCATCGGGACCCCATTCAGAATGGTCCTACAACTCTCAGGTCTTCCCAGCATTATGGCTATACAATTTATACTGATGCGTGGTCCAGGCCTGTTGCTGCGACTTTTCCGCCAAAGTCAGTTCTTCGATCTTCATTCGCCCCTTGTCGGCGAAGCGACTAGTGATCTTCTACCTTCTTTTTCTTCTTTTTCGGGTAGTTTGCCTTTGAAAGTGATTCCATCGGATCGCCGAGACTGTCCATGCGTTCCTCCAATGATTGAATCATCATCTGAAGTCGTTCTGCGTATTCAGGATTCTGAGACAAATCATGCATCTCCTGCGGATCTTTCTCAAGATTGAAGAGTTTGACCTTCTTCAACTTAGGATAGGCAATCAGCTTCCAGCCATCCTGCAGCAGCATGCGCTGGGTATCAATATACGCACCGTAGATCGAATCGTGAATTTGCTCGCTGCTGCCATTCAACAAGGGAAGCACGCTCTTGAAATCGATACCTTCGGGCACCTCTCCGCCGATGTCTAAGGCAGTCGCCATTGCATCCTGTATATAAATGGGGGTGTCCAATTTTTGACCGGATTTCACACCCGGCCCCCACACGATAAACGGTGCGGCCATGGCGTCCTCATACATGTTCTGCTTCCCCACTAGGCCATGATGGCCTAGCGACAGCCCATGGTCAGAGGTAAAGATAATCCAAGTATTATCCGCCTTACCGGACGCATCCAGCGCTGCAAGAATTCGCCCGATCTGCTCATCCATATGCGTAATCAGCGCATAATACTCCTGACGATTCACTTTCACCGCATACTCCGTTCGCGGAAAGGGCATCAATTTCTCGTCACGAATAATTGGCACTCCCTTATTACCTTGATCCGCATATTGAGGCACAAAGTTCTCAGGCACTTGGATCCGTTCCAATGGGTAACGATCAATATATTCCTTGGGTGCTTGGCGCGGGTCATGCGGCGCATTAAAGGCCAAATACATGAAGAACGGACGCTCTTTCTTGGCTGCCATTTCGATGAAACCGACACCTTCATCCGCCAAGACCTCGCTCCAGTGCTTGCCCCCCAGCCAATAGCCTCCCTTGCTGGTGTCCCAAGGCTTCCAGCCCTTCTCATAATCCACGGCATTCTTAGGGCGGTTATAACCGCTGGGGGTTTGCTTCGGCATGCCACCGCGCACAGTTCCAGTATGATCAAAGACCTTCGGCACACTCACCTCCGGCACATGCCACTTACCCGACATGTAGGTTTCGTAGCCTCGTTCAGCCATCAGCTGAGACCAGCTTTGAAGCTCTCCCTTCCCAATGGCTTGGCTGGCCGCTTCTGCCTGCCAAATAAATCGACCTGAATTCATGGACGAGCGACTGGCGCGACAGATGGCGCCCGTCCAGGCACCCATATTGTAGGCCTTGCTAAAGCTCGTGCCCTCATTTGCCAGGCGATCCAGATTCGGCGTATCGATATCAATCAGACCATAGGCTCCGATCGCCTCATACACTTGATCGTCTGAAAAAATAAACAGGACGTTTGGCTTTGTCTCCTCAGCCTGAGCAACGAGCAAAAGGGATACAAAGGACAGAGTCCGAACTATTGTGGATTTTATGTTCATAAATTTACAAAGTAGAATAACTATTTAACTGCCACGGTCAAATTTGGAGTCCCCTAAGTCCGCAGAGGGCGTCTTTTTATCTGTGTAATCCGGATTCAAATAAGGGCCCTCCGCATGATTGGCTGCGAGCTCGGCTTCCAAGATGGCCCCCAGACGCTCGACGACTGAACGGTACTCCGGATTCTGCGCCAGATCGTTCATCTCTTCGTAGTCGTTGCGCTGACCATTTTTCTCTAATTGATACAGCTCATAGTCGTTGGTAAAATACCGCTTATACAATTTATAATCACCGCTGCGAATCGCAGATTTCATGCTCCTCATGCTGTTGTGCGGGAAGTGCCAGAACAAATAATCGCGCGCCTTCCCCGATGCATCGAGCACCTGCTTGGATTTGCCCTGCAGGACCGGCGTTATATCGAGCCCGCTTAGTTCTTTCGCATCCTTCGCTGCGATTTTTGCATCCGTCAAGTTCAGGATGGTGGGGAAATAATCGAGTTGATTGATGAGGCCGTCAAATTGACTGCCTTGCGGAATCCCTGGCCCAGCGATCACCATGGGCACCCGCACGCCGCCCTCTTCGGAATGCTTTTTACCATATTTCAAGGGCGCGTTATCAGAAATAATTTCTTTGCCGTGCGTTTCCACGCCACCATTATCGGACGAGAAAAAGATATAAGTCGTCTCGATCAACTTCTTCCCTGGATTGCGAGGATCGTCAGTCTTTTCGAGGTAGTCCACAATACGCCCGAGACTCCAGTCGACTGTGGTCACCATGGCAGCGAAATAAGGGTTCTGCTGCCCTGGCAAGGTCATGTCACCGGGTTTAGGCGGAAAGGGCTGACCAAATTTGTCGCAGTAATATTCAAGCAGCTCACCGTTACGGGTTAAGACTGGCCAGTGAACCATCCAATGGCAGAGGTTCAGGAAGAATGGTTGCTCGCCGCTCTCGTCGATAAATTTTAAGGCCGACTCGGTTACTTCATCGTAGGGATAGGAAATGCCCTCGGGCTTCTTATCACTGAACGGGGGATACTTCTCCTTACTGAGTGGATACTGCTTATCGTTGGCCGTCGCAAAATCCTTGGTGCGATCCCCCATGCCGCGATGGGGACCACGGTCCTGATTGACCACATCAAAGCCGTAGCTGGCAGCATTCAGTCCGACGTGCCACTTGCCTGAGTGACCGGTGCGATAGCCGTTGGCCTTCAACGCGTCCGCCAAAGTTAAAATGTTGAGGTCCAAATGCCCCTGCAGATAAGGCTCCAGCAAGGGATCGCTCTTTTTACCGCTGGTCAATGCGCCCAAGCTGACATGCGTCAGACCAATCTTAGCGGGATGCTGCCCGGTAATAATCCCCGCACGCGAGGGCGAACAAGTCGGTGCGGCCGAGTAGCCCTGGGTGAAATTCATGCCTGATTCGGCGAGCTTTACGATGTTGGGCGTCTCGAACGCGCAAGGGTCATCCACATCATTGAGTTGCACATCTTGCCAGCCCAGGTCATCCACATAAAAGATGATGATATTAGGCCGCGGCGCAGCAGTTAGCTTTGTCGTCAAAAGCGCGAGCCAAAGGCCGCACAGACAGAGAATCAAATGCTTGAATTTCATAACTTTATGCTTTTAAGACGCCAGCACACGGATGTGCAGGTGTCTATTGAGGAATTAGGGTGCCAGATTAACAGCTTCTCGTTAATGCAAAGCAGAGTCCTAATATAGCAGATCGAAATCGCATTGTGTATCCACAGTATACGTGAGGGGACGTAAAAGTGTTGATATACCTTGGTAGTAATTTAATCCTCCAAATAGACGTGCTTTTGCTTCATCTCACCGATCGCGAATGCCTCCACGTACCCATCCACAAAAGCCGCATTCCCACGATCACCATGCCTGGTGCTAAAGCCGATATAGGCTGAATCAGGCAACAAATCCTCTGCAGTGCTCGGGTTATAAACCCCTGCTCCAACCGATATAAAATAATCATTCCCCCGGCCCTTTCTGGTCTCTGGTTGCGGCGTATCTGCCAGCAAAATCGTCTAACTTGGACGCTTAACATTGATTAATTTACCCAGCGGAGCGACATTGCCCTCAAAGATTCGCTTTTGATCTTCCGCTCCGACATAAGGCGCGATCTGATAGATCCAAACAATCTCGCCAGCCACATCAGAATAAAGACTAACTTAGGGATCACTACACGCACTCGCGCAGGCTTATTTCCAATCGATGCTCGCGGACCAGGTTTCCAAGTCGACAAAGACCGAGGCGTGCGCGAAGTCACGTGTATATTTCCAGCCGTCACGCTGCGCATCCCCCTGCGGAGGGCCCAAGGGTTTATCAAATTCCGGATAGGTGACAAAGGTGCCGGTATCATTCCCCTGATAGCTCCAAGTATAACAGAAATATGAATATGGTTGCGCGACCAGTAGATAGCAGGCCAACGGGAATGTAATAGCTTCGCGCGCCATTTGTATGCGTTCCTCGCGCGATTTCTGCATAATTTCCTTATCCCGCCAATCAAAGCCCGGCCACGCTTTGATCACTAACAGCTTACCAGACTTGGCGAGGGTCTGTAGCACCTCAATATCTTCGGCCAGTGCCTCTTTCTTGCCAGGTTTAGCGCTAACAAAATGCTCTTTCATCGCGCCATCCGTCACCTGCAGGAGTCTGGCACCGACATTCTCAGGGTCCATTGAAACACCATTCTGAATGAGAATGCTAGATGAGCCGACTTGGCGGCGTGTCTCCTCGACCATCGCGCAGAGCCCATTGTTCAACGCTTCAACCTTTTCGGGCGTCAGCACCTTGCGCCGGCGATGATTACTAAACTTGCCGATGGCATCGATAAACACACCGTCAGCCCCCAACTCGTGCACGGCTCTGCTGGCTGTGTCCGACCACCAACGCTGAACCTCCGGCTGTGACAGATCACTGAACGTGCTGCTAAAAATACGCAGAAGTTCCCCGTCCTTACTGAGCAGTTCGCCGTCCTGCGGAAAATCATCAATCGCATCATACCCGCCGATCTTTATGCTGGAATTCCAGTAGAACAGCACCTTCGCATCCGGGTTGCGCTTTTTTATTTCATCCACGGCAAGCGCGAATCCCTTCTCTGTGCTGCCGTGCTTCCGCTTGGCGTGACCTTTCTCAATCGTGATTAAATCGAAATTTTCAGCGAGGAAATCCAGTTGTTCTGGAGTAAAATCATCCGACATATTTGCCAGATGGGCATAGACAGGAACGGTATCCCAATCAAACGGAACATTGTGCGCAGCACTCACGAGCACAGAAGACGGCAAAAGCAAGGCTAAGGAGATCTTCAACAATTTCTTCATAAATCAACTTTGTATGGGGTGTTTGTTCCTAGATTCACTTTGATCTGATCATTAAAAGCGAGCACATCCTACCCTTTATGCGATCGCCACTCTCTAACATTCATCATTGGACGTTGGACGTTCGACGTTCGATGTTCAACGTTCCCATCCCCACCGCTGGCTTGCTTCGTATAAATCGGTGTTGCGATGAAAAGCATTTAGCTAAACTACGTAAATGGCGCAGCCTGTCACAAACTAAGTCAATGACGCACCACAAAGGTAATGACATGACCCGAATGGCACTGACTTAAGCGGTTCGGGCGGTCAGAACGTAGGGGCGCGACTTGTCACAATGCCATTGCATAATTCAAAGTGCCCTCTCTAGGACCGTAATTAGAACTGGTTCTCTGGATTCGCTTCTTATCCTGACTTTTGGCCAATGGCTGACGCTTTGCCTTATTTTTCTGGGGCATGTTCGCCTTCTTCGCTTGGGCGAGCGGAAGGTATCGGCCTCTGTGGTAAATTTGTC
>NZ_JARXIC010000058.1 GCF_031127905.1 Thalassobacterium sedimentorum
TGAGACTAAGAGAAACCAAACTTTTATATGTAAAAACCAACTAACAGCTTCTACGTTCTTGACACAAACTAACATAGCAGGGGCTTCATTTATGACGCCCGCACCAGAGTCGCCGCTTATCAACTGCTTGCCCTGCGTCATGTCCGCCGACACGTCCGCCGGCACGTCCGCCGTAGCTCGAAGAGCGAAGGAGGAAGCCTATAGGCGAGCAGGGGGCGAGCAACCAACGCCCAACATCCAATGTTGAATGAACTGCGCCCGTCAGCGCATGCGCAGCCCACGCAGAGCACAAACCAAGGCTGAAGCACTTCGCTGCTAAAACCCACACCATACGCCCCCCGCTTCCTGCTGCGCCAGCGAGCGACTTATCAAATTTACGTAAAATTAGCTTTGCAGCATTCAAACGTACATTTACTTTTCGTAAAAATACCTCCCATCCGAAGCCAAATGCCCGCCCCCGCACATTAAGATCGCTGTTTTTTAATGCAAAAAAACGTTCCACATATCGAAAATTTGCTCAGTAAACTCTACAATTTAAATCGCGACCGCGGCTCGGGCTGGGAAAAGCCCTACAAGCCCGCCCTGCGACTCGCTCTGATCGACTTGATTGAGCAGAGCACATCACCTGCCTGCCCGGAGCCTGTCGACCGCCTCGAAGGCCGCAAAGAACTGCTCAAACTCGAAGGCCAACAGCGTCCTGCTGCCCAAAGAAAAACGCTTCTGGCCCGCAGAGGCGGGACTGCAATGGCGCTGGGAGCGGCTACGGGGATAAAGGAATAAGCCATCTCATTCGTGACACTTCATGAAACGCAATAACGACAGTCTCGCCAATTCTCTAATAATGGCCCCATGGTGGGTCAGCGTCATTCTGGGTATACTCGTTTACAGCGGGCTTAAATTTGTCGCCCCCGGGCTTGGAGGAGAAAATATGATCTTTAAGCCCATAGCCCAAGCCGTTCCGCAGCTCGCGCCCTACGCTGGCGTTTTCTTTGCGATGCTTGCTGTCTTCTCTTACATTTTCGGGCGCAAACAAGCCGCCCTCGTGGATAAGCAACAGAGCCTTGATTCGCTGTGCGCAGTCAGTTGGAAGGAGTTCGAATGGCTCGTCGGCGAAGTCTTTCGCAGGCAAGGCTATCGCACTGAAGAATCGCTTGGCGGCGGAGCCGATGGTGGCATCGACTTAATCCTGCATCGCGACGGCCAAACCACACTGGTGCAATGTAAACGCTGGAAGAGTAAAGCCGTCGGCGTGCCCATAGTCCGAGAGATCTTCGGCATCCTGACAGCCGAAAATGCCGACCGCGCCATAGTCATTACGACCAGCAAATTCACCAAAGAGTCCGAGAACTTCGCGGCGAAAAAACCCATCGAGCTGATCGACGGACATCGACTGCTCGAATTGGTGAAATCCGTCCAAACGCAAAGAACAGAAGCCCCACAAGTGCAGAAAGCCGCGCCTGAACAAGTCAGCACCCCCGACAGCTGTGCCATCCCCCAGTGCCCCAAATGCAATTCCACCATGGTTCGCCGCACCGCTCGCCGTGGTGCCAATGCCGGCAACGCTTTTTGGGGCTGCACCGATTATCCAAAGTGCCGCAGCGTGATCTCGATTGAAAGCTAAACATGCCCCATTTCTTCATATCCATCTGCTTTGCCAGCGAAACCAAACTCGTCTGGCGCGTCGCCCCCTGCTCATTCCTTCGACAACGTTTTACAAACCTTCGAAAGCCTCAAAGCCTGCCAAGGCGAAAAGCCGTAAGAAGACCCAAAAGCTCACTGATTCGCAGTGAGAATCGACAGTATTGTGAACATAACGACATAACCCCATTTCCAGCTCTAACGACACGACCCCATTTCCAGCTCGACCCCATTTCCAGCTTCCATTTCCAACTTGACCCCACTTTTAGCTTTCAGTCCCAGAGCAAGGAAGCAAGTTTGTCAATATGGCTGAATTGGAGGTGGCTTTAACACTTTTGTATATAGTATGAGCAACCAAAATGAATTTATAGAAAATCAAAATTAATTATGGATAATATCAACAAACCAGACCCTTCTAGATTAATCCACGGCCTTCGAGACACTGGATACAATATGAATTCGGCAGCAGCCGACATCATTGATAACAGCATTGCTGCAGACGCAAGCTCTATCAATGTTCGCACAGTTCTCAAACCAACAGGTGAAAAGTTTGTCTTTTTTGGTGATAATGGCCACGGCATGAACCCTGCGGAACTTCGAAACGCAATGCGTTACGGGGCAGACAGGCGACAGAACTTGAAATCGCTCGGCAAGTTCGGACTTGGCCTCAAGACTGCCTCAAGTTCAGTATGTTTGAAGTATTCTCTGATTTCTAGAGATTCCGCAGAGGGCACACTAAATAAGGAGACATGGGACTTGGAACACGTCTCTTCAGTCAATGAATGGCAGATGCTGGCTGAAGATATAACAGCAGACGAAAAACTCGCGTTTAACGAGCTCTGTGGAGATGTAGGGACTCTTGTTGTCTGGCAAAAATGCGACAGAATTCTGAAGAACAACAACTATGCTCCGGGGAGCACCGAGGAAAAATCTGCACTTAAACGAGTTGCAGATCGAATGGCCGAACACTTCGCACTTGTTTTTCACAAATACCTTGATCCAGAAAACACTAACTACCCTAACATTAACATAACAGTAGACGGAGAAGCTATTGTATTCTGGAATCCTTTCTATCCTGCACGATCGCAGCAAGTTCTTCCAGAAAAACTGATTACCGTTCCAATCGCGCTGCCCGAGGATCCTGAAACCACCTTCAAGATGGGTATCAAAGCTTGGGTGCTTCCGCATCGGAAGGACATGGATAAGGATGAGCAGAGCCAATTTGCCCGAATAAACAATAGACGCCAAGGTTTCTATATTTACCGCGAGGGGCGCCTCATACACCACGGAGGCTGGCAAGAGATTTGGAACGCGGCGGAACCCCACTATTCCCTAATCCGAGTCGAAATAGACTTTGATCATGAACTTGACGACGCATTTGAAATCGACGTTAGAAAGTCTCGGATTATTATGAACGAGGCATTGAAAGATTACCTCGAAAAACTTCTTACTGGTCCACGTGAACATGCTAACCAAATTTATCGAAGAAAACAGAAAATTGCTGTAACTGGCGGCATCAGCCACCATGGGTCCAATAAGACCATTTCCGAAACGAGATCGATAGACAAACCTACTGTAACTCAAGCAGACTCTTCAGAAAACGAGACCACAGTGAATAATAATCGAGGTTCAGGTATTCGAATAAAGGCACCCGTCCTAAACGAACAAGATCCGAATAGCCTATGCGTAAAGGAAACCGAAAAGATAACTTCGGGAAATCTCTGGGAACCATCATTTGTGAGTGAGTCAAATTCTGATTATCAAATCGGCGTTCGCATCAACATGCATCATGATTTTTACACGAAAATCTACTCACAGGCAGGTAGTCAGAACAGCATCGAAGGAATGGATCTTCTCCTTTATGCCCTATCTGCTGCTGAGGCCAATAACAGCGACGATGAGCTCAAAGATATGTGGGAAGACATTCGAGAAGAGGTCTCTGGCAATCTTAGACGATTACTTAAATCGTACGAGATCCCTGCTGATTCAAATGACGAGCAGTAGCCGTGATTGCTTACAAGCCAGAACTCTTAAAGAAAACCGTCATAAAGAGTGTCGGAGTGGATGTAAGTGTAGAAGCAAACACCTCTGGACGACGTTCAGGGCTTGATGTTTGGTTTGCTCCTTGGCGAAAAAGAGATGGGCCTGTATTTCAACTGAAACCCGTAGGCCTTAACCGTCACTTAGTGACAATGAAGTTTGGTAAAAGTTCAGGACTATGTTTGATGCGAATTGCCGGAAGAAACGTGGAACAGACGACGTTTTCAGAAGCATTACTGAAGTCTATCAAAGCAAATGCGGATTTCGAATTTAAGTCACTAAGAGAAGATATTACGTCCTCGTTGATGTGGAGTGCGCAAGTCAAGGGATTGGGGTCGCAGCACGCAGATGAATCTCTCATTTCTACAGCCAAGAATGTTATGGTCCCAATGATTGCAGCAATGGCCGAACTACTAGGGTTTGAAGAGATTATTGAGTATGAACCAGAATTTGAAGGAGCAGTTACTAAAAAACTCGTTTCAGTGCGCGAACGCAGTCCTAGAAATCGGCTATTGGCACTGCAGTTACATGGCTATGAGTGTGGAACGTGTGGACTTAAGCCGCTTGAAACCTTCGGCGAAGCATTTGGGGGCATTCTCGAAGTTCACCACATTGAACCAGTTTCAAACCTCAACGAACCACGCGCATATAATCCAGAAATCGACCTCATCCCGTTGTGCCCGAATTGTCACAGAATGATTCACCAAATAAATCCCCCACATACTCCAGATCAGCTTCGGACTATTCTAAATAAACAACATGCCTGAACTGCCTACAGACTATAAGAAACTTTCAGCAGAGGCCTGCCATCCGCTGCTGATAACCGAGTCAATCTGTGATCCAGTAATTCTCATCGAGAAGTTTGATGGCAAGAATCAAGTATCTCTAGCCGGGCAAGTATTCAAAAAGGGGAAACATTCGTATCTAAAAGCAATGACGCTTGAGCACAATTGGATTTCTGATGGTGACTTCATCCGCCCATTACCTCTGGATATTGGCGAAGTGCTTTCTAAACTGTTTGATGGGGCCAACCCAAGAAGCCTTACTTTTCCAGAGGTACTTTCACTAAAGTCGCGCGCGGAGGAACTCCTTATCCCCGCAACTATTTCAAAAGAAATCTTAGAGTCCGCAACCTCCGCATCAAAGAAATTTGCTCTTTCCTATAAGCCACAAGGCTTACGTGCGAACTTATACCCCTACCAAGAACAAGGTGTTGCATGGATGGCGGATACACTTGATCAGCTAGGGGGCCTTATTTTGGCAGACGAGATGGGCTTAGGGAAAACACTCCAAATACTGACCCTCTTCCTGCTTAAAAGGCCAAGCAAAGATAAACCAGCACTCATCGTGTGTCCCACTAGCCTTATTGCAAATTGGAGACTCGAAATTATGAAATTCGCCCCTGATCTGACTTGGGCAATCCATCGCGGGAATAACCGTGCTCGTATACACGCAAACCTTCACCAGACCGAAATCCTACTCACAACTTACGATACGATGGTTAATGACTACCTTCTGTTATCGGCAGTCGACTGGACTTACTTAGTCTTTGATGAGGCTCAAGCCCTCAAAAATCCTTCATCTAATAGGCGACAGGCGCTCACTAATTTTCAAAGCAATTATACCATCCCTGTAACTGGCACGCCTGTAGAGACCTCTCTCAAAGACCTTTGGTCACTTGCCGACCTTGCTATTCCTAGATTGCTTGGAACACAGCACGAATTCGAGACGAATTACCCGGATACGATCGATTCGGCTGAAGCTCTATCTGAAATAACTAATCCCTTCATTCTTAAACGAAGATTAGAAGATGTTGCGGAGCAACTCCCATCGAGGACAAATACTGAGATCCCTATTGATCTTAGCCCAGCCTTGGCCGCTGGCTACGAAAGAACCCGTCAACAAATACTCGAAACTTACTCTACTGCAGGGCATTTAGTTGCCACTGGGCAATTAGCACTTTATTGCGCACACCCTTGGTTGTCGATCAAAGATCCTACGGTGGAAGATTGGGAAGAGAATGTTCAGATTAAAAAATTGGAAGGTTATCAGCTACTTACTCCCAAAGTTGAAGTGTGCTTAGGGCTTTTGGAGAATGCCTTTGCTAACAGGAGAAAGGTCATCATATTTTCAGCATATAATAAATGCCGAGAACTAATTGAGGAAGCTGGAGTAAACCTACCAAATTCGTATTGGAACTCAATCAATGGATCCACGGCAGGAGAAGAAAGACAATTAATAATTGACGAATTTACCGCACATGATGGTAACGCCGTCCTTGTATTAAACCCTAACGCTGCAGGCTCTGGTTTGAATATCCAAGCAGCTACAGTTGTAATTCATTTTACTCAATATTGGAATCCGGCACGGGAAGCTCAGGCAAGTGCACGAGCTCACAGAACAGGGCAAAAGAATCCAGTTTCGGTCTACTACCTGTATTACGAGAACACAGTTGAGCGCATAATGCTCGATCGAACGGAGTTCAGGAGAGAAATGGCTGATGCTGCTGTAACTATAACCATGTCGGATTCTAAAGATATTGATAGAGCACTCAACATCTCACCAGTTATTCAAAAATGAAAGAATCTTACGCAAAGGAACTAACTCGCAATGATCTAGGTATTACGGGGTCACACCAAGCTGGAATATGCGTCCCCAGAAAGGACAAGGGACTCATTGAATTCTTCCCTCATCTGAGTACGAAAGAATTTAATCCCGACGTATGGATACAATGTGTAGACGCAAAAGGCAAAAATTGGAAAATGCGCTATGTGTATTACAACGGTAAAATTCATGGGGTTAATACACGCAACGAATATCGGATAACGTATATGACTAAATTCTTCAGGGTATGGGGAGCTGCTGAGGGATGCTCGGTAGTATTCACGGCGACTGATGATCCCAATAAATTCTTCATTCAAATTGAGAAGCCTAGAAACCTCATAGATAACCAATATAAGGGAGAGGTGAAGGACAAAGCCTCCAAAGTTGTATTAACAGCATGGAGGAAAGTACATTAAACTGGTTTATTATGAGTCATGTAACGCCAAACGTCGATGCTACTGATTACGCTTATCAAGCGCTACAACATGAGCGAGCAGTAATTACTGCTGAAAGCGAAAGGTTAGCAAAAGGCTCAATAGGAAAGCCTTGGGAGGACTTAGATCCACAATATTTTAACGAGTCTATCCAAGTCTTAGAGCTCAGCCGTGTTGAGAATTCATTGATGGGAGCTGGATTTGAGACGATGGCGGCAGTTGTCGAATGGGCCAACCAGGACTTCACTCCATCACTGCGAAGTTTAGGTAAGAAAAAGATTAAGTTAATTTGCGATAGACTAAGAGAGCTCAGTAACACGCCACCACCCATAGAATTATTGACTGGCATAAAGCTTAAAACGCTTCATCCGTCAGTAGCATCACTACCCTCAGATCACTTTCATTTAGGCGCGCGCGCATCTTCACTCTCCAAATCTGGTTATAGAACTGTTTTAGATTTAGCTGATTGGTATCAAGCCGATTGCCCTGAGCTGAAGGGTTTTGGTAAGAAATCGGTAAAGCAGGCCAAAGAGGTTTTGGAGGCCCTTGCGAGTTCGCTCGACGAGAATGGCATGCCAAATTGGGATCAATTTTGTGATCTGGCTGGCATTACTCTATTGCCGCGTGAACCTCATGTAGATGAAAAAGAATGTTTTCTGATTACTATTCCCAATATAATAGAGGACATAATTCGCTCGGCTGCAGACGAGGTTGAAGCCGATATTATTAGGAATCGGTTAACGAGAACTTCCAAGAATCAACTGACACTCGAAGACTTGGGTAGAAAGCACCGTCTCACACGGGAAC
The DNA here is from genome assembly GCF_031127905.1 of Thalassobacterium sedimentorum. GTDB lineage: Bacteria > Verrucomicrobiota > Verrucomicrobiia > Opitutales > Coraliomargaritaceae > Thalassobacterium > Thalassobacterium sedimentorum. Next base: position 7,524 of record NZ_JARXIC010000058.1, read on the forward strand.
GAATTCGCCAGAAACAACAGAAGCTACTTCTAGAAATTTCAAATGGACTAATGGAGGGACTTTACGTAAAACGTGAATATCGTTTTCGACTTGAATATGCAGCAAAATGGAAGAAGGCAGAAGAAGCATTTGGAGGAGATGAAAATATCGATGGTTTTAGTTTTCTATTGCGCCTTAGCGAGGTCTGGGAAGTCAAAGTTTCTGAACTGATAGATCACCTTCCATTAATTTTTGCTGTTCTAACAAGTACTAACTCGATACCAAATGCGTTTCGTGTTTATGCAAAATACCCCATATTGACAGGCAGTCACCATATTCCTGAATTCCTTCAAAAGCCTGTTTGTGAGCTTTACCTAGGCAACAAACTTAAAATACTTGAGCATTTAAACATCACTACGCTAGGTGAATTAGTAGAAATCTTTTGCGGCTTCCCCGATGAATTTAATAGCAGGGTCTTTAGCGAATTCTTCGAAAACATGGAGTCGTTTTTACAAACTTTAGACTCTCCACAAGGTTTTTCATGGAAAGAGTATTACGCTCACCGCAACTTTACGATTTTACCAGAAGTAGTTATCGAGTCACCGTATAATTTCCTATCTTGCCTCAAGCCTTCGATCCTAAAAGCAGTTACAATTTGTAGTTCAGAGTTCTATCAACATAGCAGGGAAATTCTACTCTTTAGATCATTTCCGGCTAAAGACGAAAGACTGACCGCGCAAGAACTTGCGGATAAGGTTGGCTGCCACGGTCCCACGATAAGCAAAAACGAACTTGAATTGAATTCACGTTTAAGGTCCCTACTAGTTGAGCGGAATTTTTCAAAGTCTACAGTGATCTTTGAGGATACTTTTCTTGAATTTTGGAGCAATTTGAGCGAACTCTATGATGAAGGGCTGGACGTAAAAAATTTTAAATTTAAATTAGCACAAAATTGGGCACTTCCACTAGACGATCTTGATGAGTATATTAATTTAATATGGAGTATATTATCGAATCATCCTCGGGGTAAGAACCGCAAAAATTACACAGGAGTCAAGCGTCCGAGGAAGATTGCTAAGGCAGTTCGAGAAGACTTTGTGGCCCCTGTCATAGTTTTACGCAAGCGCCGGATGCTGCACTAGGTATAATTAAGGACCATATAGCGAAATATATGGATTTACGGTTGCGCCGGGAAGAATACAGGACATTTTGTCCTAAATGCTACCCGAATGTAATATATTTACCCGTACGAGGGCCATTTATAGCCAAGAATTTATAGCTAATTACTTGGACAAAAATATGCGCACAATACGACGCTGGGAAAAATCCGGAGTGATTCCAAAGATGGCTTTAGTTGCTCTCTCTGAGTTACTTAAAGGAAGGAAGGAATTCCCTGATCAACCAAGTGAAGAACAAGCTGCTTATGGCAGTCGTCGCAATTTTACTTTTATTGATCTCTTCGCTGGAATCGGTGGCACACGAATCGGCTTCGAGCGTGCAGGAGGCGAGTGCGTCTTTACTTCTGAGTGGGATAAATTTTCCTGCCAGACATATCGCGAGAATCATCGCGATGATCACGAAATCGCTGGCGACATTACAAAGGTTGATGAAAAAGAAGTTCCTAACCACGACATCCTAGTAGCCGGCTTTCCCTGCCAACCTTTCAGCCTAGCCGGAGTTAGCAAAAAGAATAGTTTGGGCAAAGCGCATGGATTTTTGGACGAAACGCAGGGCACACTGTTTTTCGACATCGCACGAATTATTAAAGCTAAGCAGCCACGCGCCTTCCTGCTTGAAAATGTCAAGAACCTGCGAAGCCACGACAAAGGAAAGACTTTTACCGTTATTAAGAATACATTGAAAGAACTAGGTTACTCCGTGCATGATAAAATCGTGGATGCAAAATGCTTGGTTCCTCAACACAGAGAGAGAATCTTTCTAGTAGGTTTTCGGGATGGTGAGCCCTTCGACTGGGATGCCCTGTTTTTCCCTAATCTAGACGAAGGGCCAAAGCTTAATTCTATCCTACATAAGCCTGATGAGAAAATTGAGGAGCCATACACAATAACTTTTCGCGGCAAAACAAAGGTGGCCGGCAAATACACCCTATCGGATCACCTATGGAACTACCTACAGGCTTACGCCGAGAAGCATCGGCAAAAAGGAAACGGATTCGGTTGCAGTGTCGTAGGTCCAAATGACACTTCCCGCACACTCTCAGCACGCTATCACAAAGACGGCAGCGAAATCCTCATTGACCAAGGTAAACGCAAGAATCCGAGAAGACTTACCCCACGGGAATGCGCACGCATTATGGGCTTTCCTGATACTTTCAAAATCCCGGTCAGTGACACGCAGGCCTACCGTCAATTCGGAAACAGCGTTGTAGTCCCCGTCGTTGAGAGAATTGCTAAAGGGATAGCAGCAAGCCTCGCTGGAAATCCACTCTTCCTTCCAGACACAGCCTATCAGGCGAATCTCCCGGGTATGGTTGCAGAAAAGGAGCAAGAGCCCATAGCCGCGTCAACTTAATATGCTGAGCTTCTTTTCCGCCGAAGCGTTCTTCAGCTCACAACCCCAGATCACCAGCACCCGCCAACCCATCGCTTCGAGTTCGGCGATTCGCTTTTGATCCCGCGCTACATTGCCATCAATTTTGGCCTTCCACCACTCGGTTCGGGTTTTCGGATAGCGAAAGTCTTTACAACCCGCATGCCCGTGCCAAAAGCAACCGTGCACGAAGATCACCGTTTTATATTTCGGCAGAACGATGTCTGGCTTGCCCGGTAATTTCTTGTTCTTAGGTCCATTGACGGTAAAACGATAGCCAAGGCGATGCAGCATCGAGCGCACCGCGATTTCCGGCTTCGTATTCTTCGAACGAATTCGCGACATATTGTAGGAGCGCTGGGCTTCGGAAAAGATGTCAGCCATTTGGATTCAAATATTGTAGCGCCTTCCCAATCCGCTCCAGCTCTTCCTCAGACAGCGTGGACTTGCCGCGCTTGACGTCATTTAGACGCTTGTCCTTGAGGCCGGACTGCTTTTCCAGCCAGCGACAATTCAAAGCCTCCAATCTCGGGGCCAACCAGTTCCAAGTTACCTTTTGCATTACATTTGGCGATCACCCGGAACATGTCGATTCGTACACGTTCACGCGGGATCAACGGACCTTCGTAAACAGTGGGTATGATGTCAACTCTGTCACGCCCCTCATCGCCTGCCACCACCACATAATACGAACGATCCCCCTCACTCCACTCATCCAAAAACTGAATCACCGTGCCCGGTGGATATTTCATCGTTTGCGCTGCATTCATGCTTGCCACATTCCGAATCAATTCGGAACATGGCAAGTATGAAAAACTACAATCACAATTACACCGTCGCCGACGTCACCTTCACAATCATTCTGGACATAGAGAAAGACCCCGCCCTACTCGCCTGCAAAATCTTCCCCGAACTGCACGACCACTGCGACGCGACCTCTCTCGGTTGCATAGAGGACATGTTTGAGGAGATCGGGGTAAAGCGGGCCCTGCCGATCTTTAATGACGCGCAACACGAAGTTACCCTCTGGTTGATCGCCAACTCGATCGAATGCCAACCGCACTTCTGCTCCACCGATATGAATGTCGAATCTCACAGCGAGGGCTTCAAATTCAAATACGGTCGCTATCCGATGGTAGATCAGGAAGAAGCCTTCTGCGAAGAATTCTGGTTCGATCCTATCTTCCTCAAGATTCGGGAGCTGGTCAGAAAGCGTACTGGCAAATAAACAACATACCCAATCAGAGCGCAATGAACGATCAAACTACAAACGCTGTATTTATTCCTGATTCCGTATATCACGCTCGAAGCGTCTTAAACGGCTTGCTGGCACAACATCCTAAACCGGAATACTCAAATTCGCTTAGCTTGCTCAAAATCTGGCACTGTATCGCCTATCTAAATCCAGGGCTCCATCCAGATGAAATCGACAACCCTCAAGGCGGTTGGCCGGCACAGTACATCCCCTATGCTTCGGCAATCTGGAAGCTGCACGACACCGGCGAAATTAACGACGACCAACTCTACCCCGCGGACGCCCAATGGGCGGGGCTTTGCGATCAACTCGACGAGCTTACACCCGAAGAAGCTGAAAGACGAAAGGCCTTGTGCGATGCCATGAGCGTAGAGCCGATCTATCAACACATCTTGGAAATGATAGACACCCGGGAAGCGCAGGGTCGGATTTCCGTTTTCTACACCCATCGCGATTCAAAGGGGCCCTACGTTCCGAGGCCTCGAGCCGACAAGACCGACTGCGCAGCAGATCGGACCAAAATGCTGCGGTGAATGGTTTAACAATTGGGAAGACGCTGAAGCCTATCGATTGCGGTGGGCGAAAGAACTCTACCAGGCAGCGCTCATAGCTCAGAATTAATCAACTAAATGACCGAAAAAATACCCTGCGTGTTTATTCAAGAGATCACTTTAAAACTTAACCACTTGCAGCCCATCGACCGAAAAATCGCGTAGCAAATTCTCTAAGCACTCCAAGGTGATGTCGGGTGCATCTGCGTAAATCGGTGTCCATCTGCGGTTATGATGGAGGGCGATCAGAATTCAAGCGAGCACGCTACAGAAACTACAATTCAACTCCGAAAAGTTGCCTCGCCCTGAGCTAGAGCACTCTGCGTTTAGTTAGCCAGTATGTCTACCTAAATGCAGAGTTGCTCTAATCACCTAATATGCAATGGCATTGTCACCCATGCGTCGCTTCCAGCTATGCAGGCCGCAGCAAGTGACAATGCCATTGCATATTAAAAATATGATAAGCCAGCAACAATATCTGTACTTTGAATGAAAAGGATCTAATAAGTTTTGGATGGCTGAAAC
>NZ_JARXIC010000059.1 GCF_031127905.1 Thalassobacterium sedimentorum
ATTGATGTTCGTAGATGATGTGGGGTTTTGCATAAGTTTGTCACTGTAGCGTTTCCACGCTCCTGATAAACTCCCATGTCATCTACGTTTTGCATTTCAATTGGTTCCTTTGCTTGTTAGGTTTTGGTATAAAATGACTTCTCATTCTGATAAACTGCCCCGTGTGCTGGTCGTCGAGGACGAGCCTTCGATTCGTGATAGCATTGTGTATGCTTTGGAGTCGGAGGGCTTTGCGGTCGATCACACGGCATCGGGCGGGGAAGCTTTGGCGCATCTGCAGGCGACGCAGTATGCCTTGGTGGTTTTGGATGTGGGGCTGCCGGATATGAATGGTTTCGACCTGTGTCGTGACTTGCGGCTGCGCAGTCAGGTGCCGGTGATCTTTTTGACGGCGCGCGCCTCGGAGGCGGATCGGGTGGTGGGCTTGGAATTGGGCGCGGACGATTATGTGACCAAGCCTTTCAGTCCACGTGAGCTTTCGGCGCGGGTGCGGGCCAACATCCGCCGCGCGCAGTTGAACGCGCAGCCTGCGCCGCTGCCGAATGCGGTGGCTCCGCGGGCGCGTTCAGGGCTCCCCTTCGAGGTTGATTATGAGCGTTGGCAGATTTGTTACTACAGTTCGCCGCTAACTTTGTCGCGTTATGAATTCCGCCTCTTGGTCGCGCTGATCGAAAAGCCGGGACGTGTGTATTCGCGCGCGCAGTTGATGGACCTCGCATGGGAAGAGCCGGACGCCTCGATGGAGCGCACGGTCGATACCCATATCAAATCCGTGCGGGCCAAACTGAAATCTGTGTGCGCCGATGTAGATCCGATTGTCACACACCGTGGCATTGGATATTCGATGAGGGAGCATTGGTGAGTTTAACCAATCGCATATTGATCAGCCTCGCGCTGATGGCTTTGGCTGGTTTCGCGGTCTTGCTGAATCCGATCTTGGATCGGGTCGAACGGCAGTATTTAGAAGCGACCGAAGAGCCGATGGTGGATGTGGCGGAGATCTTAGCGGCCCTCTTATCGCATCAGGGCGGGCATGTGATCCTTGCGCCGGAGGCTTGGCGTTCTGGTATGGAGTCAGTCAAAGCGAAGCCGCTGAATGCCAAGATTTATAATCTGATGAAGGACAAAGTGCTGATGGACTTTTATATCACCGATGCGGCGGGGCGGCTCATTTACGATTCCGGAGCGGTGGGCCAGGTGGGCGAGGATTTTAGTATTTTCTTGGATGTGGCGCGCACATTGCGCGGGGAGTATGGCGCTCGCTCTTCTCGCTTGGATGAGGCCGACCCCACCTCTTCGGTGATGTATGTGGGCGCACCGATTGTAAATGACGGCGAAATCATCGGCGTGCTCACTGTCTATAAGCCGCAGCGCAGCATGTTGCTCTTTATCATCGAGACCAAGCAGCGCTTGATTCGACTAGGACTGCTGGCGGTGGGCTTGGTGCTTTTGCTGGGGTGGCTGCTTTCGAAATGGGTGACGCAGCCCCTGCGGCGATTGACCGCCTATGCGGCCGCGGTCTCGCGGGGAGAGCGTCCGCCGGCACCGGTCATGCCGGGGCGACACTTACGCATTCTCGGGGAAAGCACTGAGGCAATGCGCGAGGCTTTGGAAAACCGCAAATATGTGGAGTCCTATGTGCAGTCTTTGACGCATGAAATGAAGTCGCCGATTGCTGGGATCCGTGGGGCGGCGGAATTGTTGCAGGAGGACCTGCCCGCGGCGAAGCGCACGCAATTTCTGGCTAACATTGAATTAGAATCCGCCCGCTTGCAAAACCTGGTGGATCAACTGCTGGCCTTGGCCTCGCTGGAAAATCGCACCGAACTGGGCGATCCGGTTGAGATCGAGCTTAGTGCGTTGATCCGGCGCATCGTGAATCATCACGAGTCCAACCGATTGAATAAAAAGATTCACTTCGAGCTGCAGCTGTCGGACGAGTGCAGGGTCGAGGGGGAGCTATTCCTGTTGGAGACTGCGCTCAATAACCTGCTGCAAAACGCCATCGATTTTTCACCGCTGGAGGGGCGCATCGAAATTCGAGCCTGGCTGGAGGGGCGTCAGGTCGCGATTTCCATCTGCGATGAGGGGCCCGGGATTCCAGAATTTGCGCTCGAGCGCATCTTTGATCGTTTCTATTCCTTGCCCCGGCCTCACAGTGAGCGCCGGAGCTCGGGGCTGGGCTTGTGCTTTGCGCGCGAAGCAGTCGAACTGCACCGAGGCAGCTTGCAGGTGGGCAATCGCGAAGACCAGGCCGGCGCCGAAGCGGTGATTCGTTTGCCCCGATTGTGAACGGCAAAACGCTCGTGAGTGTCCGGGTGTATTTTCGCTCTTCACTTTTGAGCCTTTAGCTCAATAAGTAGGCAGACACTCATGCCCAAACTCATACCAAAACGTCTCGGCGCGGACCAGGATCGGTCGCACGCTGTTTTACAGAAGCCAGAAATTCTCGCGCCAGCGGGGGATTGGGAGTGCGCACGTGCCGCCGTCGAGAATGGGGCCGACGCGATCTTCTTTGGTCTGGATCGTTTTAATGCGCGCATGCGGGGCAAGAATTTTACCGAGGCCGACCTGCCGGATCTGATGGCCTATCTGCACGGGCGTGGTGTGCGTGGCTATGTGACCTTTAATACGCTGGTCTTCTCTAATGAGCTCGCAGACGCGGAGAGCTTTCTGCGCTCGATCATCCGCTCCGGCGTGGATGCCGCCATCGTGCAAGACGTGGGCATCTGCCAGTTGATTCGTAAAATTTCGCCCGACTTCCCGATTCATGCTTCGACCCAGATGAGTGTTACCAGCGAGGCGGGCGTGCACTTTGCCGAAGAGCTGGGCAGCAGCGTCGTGGTGCTGGCGCGTGAGTGTTCGCTCAAGGAGGTGCATGCGATCAAAGAAAAGACTCTGAACAAGGGCTTGGATATGCCCTTGGAAATTTTCGTGCACGGGGCGCTCTGTGTGGCTTACTCGGGGCAATGCCTGACCAGTGAGTCGCTGGGGGGCCGCTCGGCCAACCGCGGCGAGTGCGCGCAGGCCTGCCGTCTGCCCTACGGCTTGTATAGCGATGGCGAGCCGGTCGATCTCGGAGATCGGCGCTATTTACTGAGTCCACAAGACCTGGCTGGATTGGATGCTATGGACGAGATCATCGATGCCGGCGTGGCGAGTCTGAAAATCGAGGGCCGCTTGAAGGCGCCGGAATATGTGGCCGCTGTCACGAGTGTGTATCGCAAGGCATTGGATGATGCCTGGACGCGTCGGCATGGCGAAGCGGCGCATAAGCCCGCGCCCTACCGTCAGGCCGAGGGGTGCTACGCGCTGGAAATGACTTTCTCCCGTGGCCTGTCGACCGGTTGGTTGGGCGGCATCGATAATCAGAAACTAGTGCATGCCCGCTTCGGAAAAAAGCGCGGCCTACGACTGGGGGTGATCGACCGCATAGAGCGCGACGGCATTTGGCTGCGCTTGGAACATCCGCTCAAAGCCGGCGATGGCGTGGTGATCGATCGTGGTCGCCCCGACGAACACGAAGAGGGTGGTCGTATCACATCTGTAGATACCAACGCCGAGGAGAGCTTCATTCGTTTCTTCCAAGGATCGATCAACTGGAAGCGCGTTGAGCCCGGGCAAGTGGTTTATAAGACTTCCGACCCCGCGCTGGACAAGAGTTTGCGTCAAAGCTTCGAAGTCGAGCAGCCCAATTATAAGCGTCCCATCCACGCCAGCGTGAGCGGGCGGGTGGGCGCGCCGCTAAGCCTGACCTTGCGCGATGACGAAGGGCACATCGCTCAAGCACAGTCAGAGCCCGAATTACAAGCTGCGCGCAACAAACCACTCGACGAGGCGATGCTGCGCAAACAGTTGGGACGCTTGGGCGGCAGTGCTTTTTACCTGGGCGATTTGGACATCGATTTGGCGGGCGACTGCATGTTGCCCGTGTCCGCTTTGAATCAATTGCGTCGCAATGCCGTCGACCTACTGATGGCGCACCGCGCTGAGCCGCTGCGTTGGCAAATGAACCCAGCGCCGCAGGTTACTATCGGCGAATCCGCAGCTGTCGGCAAAGCAAGCAGCCCCTATTTGATTCCCTACGTGCGTAATGCCGAGCAATTCGCGGTCGCTCTGGAACTGCCCTACGACGAGATATACCTCGAGCTAGAAGATCCGCGCAAATACGCCGCGGCCGTGGCGCAAGCCCGAGCCGCCGACGAGGCCGATGGGCGCACGCGCCAGATCTGGGTGGCGCCGCCACGCATGTTTAAGTCGGGCGAAGACTTTCTAGTCAAGCAACTGCTCAACTGTGGCGCCGACGGTTTTCTCGCGCGCAACCACGAGCACCTCACCGCGCTGGCTGATTACCGCATGCGCGGCGATTTCTCTTTGAACGTCGCCAATCACCTGAGCGCTGCCTATTTTATCGAGCGCTGGGGCTTGGAGCGTTTGACCGCATCCTACGATCTCAATACCGCGCAGTTGGATGCCCTCTTGAGTCATTCACCCGCCGGCAGCTTCGAGATCACCCTGCACCAGCACATGCCAATGTTTCACATGGAGCACTGCGTCTTTTGTGCCTTCTTATCGGAGGGGAAGGATTTTCGCGATTGCGGACGCCCCTGCGACAGTCACCAAGTGCAGCTCAAGGACCGCGTGGGAGCCCTGCACCCGCTCAAGGCCGATGCCGGTTGCCGCAATACATTGTTTAATTCCAAGGCGCAAACAGGAGCCGAGTACATTGAGTCAATGACCGCCCAAGGCGCCGGCGCTTACCGCATCGAGTTTCTCAATGAGACCGGCGAAGAAGTGCGCCGCACCATGCAGCATTACGCCGATTTGCTAGCTGGAGAGATCACCGCCGAACACTTATGGAAAGAACTCAAACTGATCAACCAGCTCGGTGTGACCCGCGGGACCTTGGAGCGCTAGTGTTCGAGAGCGATGTGGCAGTTATAGTTACTTGGCACTTGTCGCTCCTGACGTGCTTTACTTGTCGAGACGCAATTGGGAAAATGTAGTCCGCGCTCAGTCGTAGCGGGCATGCATTGCAGCCAAGGGGAAGTTTTTGCCCGGGCAGATCGTTTGTTCGCCGCGTAAGTCGCGGTGGCCGGCAAATTGTTTAGCATTGGGAATGATTTCGCCGCGTAGCCAATCCATCAGCTGAGTGAACGCGGCGAGTTGACGCTGGGTTGGGTGTGTAGCTTCGAAGTTGCCAACCAGGCAGATGCCGATTGCGGTGAGGTTGATGCCGTAGCTTTTGACGTGGCCGCCTAAAAGTTGCTTGGTCCAGCGTGGGCCGATTTCGATTTCACCGTCGCCTGAATCGATGCCGTTACCGATTACAAAGTGGTACGCGAGGCCGTTTTTCATGCCGCGTTTACGGTGGGCGCGATCGTAAATTGCGGCATTGCCATATTTGATCGCGCTGTGGTGCACGACGATACGTTTCCAGTTACTGGTGCGGATCTTAATCTTAGTTGTCGCACTGCGAACGTGGCCCAGGAGGTCTTCAATCGCGAGGGCAGCTGGAACTTTGAGTTTCTGGCCGATTCGAATCATGTCGCCAGTTAAATTGTTGGCGCGTTTCAGGTCGTTAACGCTGATGCCGTGAATCAGGGCAATATTTCCCAGCGTGTCGCCAGCTTTTACGGTATAAGTGCTGGATGTGCCTTGTGGGGTAGTGCTTGTAGAGCCTTGGCTGGGGACGGCTAACTTTTGGCCAACCCGAATTAAATCGCCACTTAGCTTGTTAAGTTTTCGCAGTTCGGTGGTGCTGATGCCGTGACGCATTGCGATATGTCCGAGGGTATCGCCGTCGCGGACGGTGTAGGTGGAGTTGGCATTGGCCAGTCCTAATCCTGCCAGGCTTCCTAGTGTGATTAGGCTGGCTCGTTTGGTAAACTCTCGACGTGTGACGTGCATATTCGGGGAATAGTCTCTGCTTGGACCGCATCCTGCAGACTTTGTGCCATCTGTAAAGGAGGTGCTGCTTTGAGTGCTCGCAAATCTGGAAGAAAGCCTTTTCAGTGCAAAACTATTCATGACAACGCTTCGACATTATTCCCTCGGTGAACCCTGCCCTTTGAGCCCACATGCTGTAGTTAGTAGCTTACCAACCATGGCAGACGTGTGCGGCTACGAAGAGCGCGAGGCACGTGTATTAAATGCTCTCAAGTCTGGATATCCACGCTTTGTGTTACATGCGTTTGTAGCTGAGATTACAGCTTATTTCCTGGAGCGTGAGCATCTGATTGGCCGTGATGGTGTGTTAGTCCCCGGGGAGCGGGCCGCTCAAGACTTGATCTATTATTGTGGGAGGGGTGTTGTGGTTTTGCCGCTTGATGCGTCCTTGTCGCTGGTGCATTTTGATGTGGCAGATCGTGTTCTGGCGCAGCGTGTTAGGAAGTTTGTGCAGCATACTGGCTATGGGATTACTTCGCGGCAAGCAGAGGACTTGTTGGTGGCGAATGGGTTGCGTGACACCTTGCATGTTGAGAAAATTGTAAGTGAGGGGGCACAAGTTGTAGTTGAGTCCGAGTTATCTGCGTTGATTGGTTGTGCGACTCGGGATCTAATGATTTGTGCCTCGGGTATGAGTGCATTCTATGCGGGCTTTCGTTCGGTGCAGGCGCTACAATCGTCACGAGGACGAACTCAGTGGTTGCAGCTGGGGTGGCTCTATTTGGACTCAGGTTGTGTGTTGGAGAAATTTTTGAATGAAGGTGAGAGTCTGGATCATTGTTATGATGTTTCGGACACGGAGGCTTTGATTGCGCGTATCGAAGCTTCCGGAGATGCTCTGGCAGGAGTTGTGATTGAGTGTCCTACAAACCCTATTGTACAAGTCGGAGACTTAGAAAGGATCGCCGAGGTCGTGCGTCGTGTGGGGGGGGCAGTTATTGTCGATCCCACAATTGCCTCCATTTATAATGTGGATGTTCTGCCGTATGCAGATGTCCTTGTGACCAGTTTGACCAAATATGCATCTTGCGAGGGGGATGTGATGATTGGGGCGATCGCCTTTAATGTAAATTCTCCTTATTATCAAGAGTTGATGGTCAGTGGTGCCCGCCATTGTCAGGCTCCGTATGCGCGTGATTTGGCGCGCTTGGCATATGAGTTGAAGCGAGCTCCGGCGGTGGTGGCTGTGATGGATCGTAACGCGCGCGTATTAGCTGAGTATTTAAGTGAGCATCCTGCGGTTGCTAAGGTGCATTATGCTGGTTTTTCCGAGCGTTTTGCATCGGTTGCAAAGAGGTCAGGTGCGGGTGGAGCGATGATTACGATTGAATTAAACGGAGATTTAGCGTCGTTCTACGATGTGTTGGAGGTGATGAAGGGGCCTAGCTTCGGCACTGAATACACATTGGTGTGCCCTTTTATGTATTTAGCGCACTATGACCTTGTTACTTCAAAGCAGGGACGCGTGTTTTTGCGTTCGATTGGAATTGAGCCCGACTTGATTCGCATTTCGGTGGGTGTGGAGCCGGCTGAGGCAATCATTGAAACTTTTGGTCGAGCTTTGGCTCGTTTAGAGCAGCGAGTGCGCTCTGTTTGACTGTTCTTTTAACTGTGTGAGCCTGTTCCAACCTTTAACTTGTTAAAAAGATATGACCCCGATTAGTATAATTAGGCATCCGAAGGAGCGCCGTAGTAAGTGTAGTTTGACGCCTTTGGAGGGACGTCAAGATGTTCAGTTCTATCGAGCTCGTGAGAACTGGAGCTTTGATATGACAGGATTTACTGTGCTAGGCTTGGGCGCCCCACAGCTATCGGCCGAAGATGCTGGGCGCCCGCTCTTGCTTCTGGATAGTACCTGGCGCTTATTACCGCAGTTGGAGGCCTGTTTGTATGGGGAGGGTGTGCGCAGGACGTTACCTGCGGTGGCCACTGCGTATCCCCGTGTGAGTAAGATTGCGGAGGATCCGCATGGGGGATTAGCGTCTGTGGAGGCCTTGTACTTGGCGAAATTATTATTAGGTGAGCGTGATGATGCACTGCTGGATGCGTATTATTGGCGCGATAATTTTCTGAATACGCTCATTGACGCGCAGATCTTGAGTCAATGAGCGTTAGTACTGTGCAATTCTCAAAATTTCCGCTTACATAATTAGTTGAATTCAAGGTTGTTGTGACTTTGTTGTAAAATAAATGCAATTTTTGATAAAAAGTACTTGAACGTACGAAGTACTTT
>NZ_JARXIC010000005.1 GCF_031127905.1 Thalassobacterium sedimentorum
GCTCATTGCGTCGTTCATCTAACGACAACAAACAATCGACGAATCAGAGTGAGCCAAATCTTTTGACTAGTCTATTCAGACTAGTCACCTGTCATTCTAACCAATCACAACCAAATTAATTTACGTTATCGAGCAACTCCCCCACCAGCAATCGTTTATCTAGATCAGCGACTTATGAGGGTGTGATAAAAACTGCGGGGTGTTTTTATTGTAGCATGATGGCGACAGCCATTGTGGGCATCTAAACGAGCGACCGACACTGACTATCGCCAGCATCCTACGAAGTCAGAGATGTGCGATCTTCCCCGTAGTTTTAATCACACCCGACTTATCATAAACAAACACGCGGATCAAGAAGCGGAATCCCAACGCGTCTTTCCACATCCGTAAAATACAAGTGCAGCGCCTGCGGCTATATGCAGAAATAAAACAGTGGCCGCCCCCCATTCCGAGGGGAGCCAAGAGACGTTCCCCATGCGGTAGGCATCGTAAAGTTGAAAGTCCTTCATTGATGCGAAATAACCGGCCCATGACCAGTAGGCGTTAATAAAGGGACGGAGCAGCCAGACCACCGCATCGGGCAAAGCCAGAACAACGCCCGAAAGTGGCAGTTGGAAGCCGACCAAATAAATCGAAAGCAACGATGCCCGCTCTGCACTTGATAGAACGGCGGACATGCCCAAGCAAACGAATGTCATGGCCACACAGCAAAGCGCCATCATCCCGAGCTGCGGAAGAAAGGCTCCGGGGAACTGACAGATCACTTTAACAAAGAGTGCCATCCAGAGGCCTTGTAGTGCGGCGATGCTGCCAGTGAAGAGGAGTTTCGACAATGTATACATACCAGAGCGCAGCCCTTTGAGGCGTTCTTTCTCGAAGATTTGCCGCTCACCGGCAATCTCGCGCGCCCCATTGTTGGCACCCATCAGGGTGAGCAGGACCACTTGAAACATAACCAGACCGGTGACCAGCGTAGCGGTCTCGGCGGCCTCCATGCGATAGCGCAAATCGCCCTGCAATTGCTGAATAAAGCTCCCGCTCCGCTCTAGGGCCAAGCCTTCGATCTGAGGGAGTCCTTTAATGGCAAAGATGACTACGATACAGGGGAAACCAAAAGTCAGCGCCAACAGTAGCCAGAGGTAGCCAGTATCCCGCATCAGCAGCTTGTAACGACGGCGTAGAAGGGTGAAGAGTTGGGACAAGGCAGAGGGAAGCCCGGGATTGCAGCTCTCCGCCCCTATCTGAGCTCGCCGAACGGTAGCTGTGCTGCCTACAGTCGTGCCAGACGGGAGTCTGGCGTTCCCGGGGTCTAACTTTTCGTCGCGCGTCGCTTCGGCGACCTCGACCTGCTGAGCTTCCTGCGATCCGACTGGAATAGAGTCGCCTCGGTCTGACCGTTCCTCGGTTGGGCGTCCGCAAGCGGACACGCCACGGTTTTCCCATTTCTCCAGCCAGTGGGACAATTCATGTCCAGATAGTGCATGATAGAGCCGGAGGGGATCTTCGATTCCAAACCACGACTGCAGGCCATTGAAATCTCCCTGAAAGACTAGACGGCCTTGATAGAGAACAGTGATGTGGTCGAAGTCCGGTAGTTTTCCTAAATTATGAATCGTGCAAATAAAAGTCTTCTCATGTTCGAGCACCAAAGACCGGAGCAGGGCAATAATTTGATCTTCCGATAGCGGGTCGAGTCCAGAAGTGACTTCGTCGCAGATCAAACACTCCGGACTGCTGACTAATTCCAGCCCCAGCCCGAGTCGCCTCATTTGCCCGCCCGACAGACTCGAGACACGCTTCTCACCATGCTCGTCGAGCCCAATGAGCTTGAGCACACTGGCCAGCGTATCCGCTTTCGCAGATAGATCAGAAACGGTGAGATCAAATGCATAAGCCAGCGACTCTTCGACCGTCAAACTTGCGTGCGCAACACTGAACTGCGGGACAAATCCCAGCCGTTGGTTCGACGAAGATTCAGAGGAGCTCTGCTCACGATGCGCAATCTCCCCCTCGGAATTGACTAGCCCAAGGAAGGCTTTGATCAAGGTTGTTTTACCGCAACCAGAAGGACCGACCAATGCATTTAAACTGCGATTCGGGAAATGCGCATTGATATGATCCAGAATGACAAAATCGCTTCCATCGGCGCGAACGGACAACTCACTACAACTTAACATACCGAAGACTCGATACAAATGATCGGCACATTGACCAGCGAAATCGCCGGTCAAGTAACATTATTTAAAGTAGACAAAAATAGGGTCATCTAGCCCCAATAGTCCAAGCAGACTAGCAGCGATAAATACCACTAATAGTAATAGCCAACTAAACAACCAACCACCAACAAAAATAGTCAAATACCACAACAGGATCAAGGAGCGAGGGCTCTTCAATGCATCCCACAAAACGGACAAGCACCCAACAAGTGGCGAGTCCACTCGAGGACGCCGGTCTTCAAAGACTAGCACGCGTGTTAGCATGAGTCGTTCATCTGGTAGTCAAACCGAGCCGTCCCTCTAGGGCTAGGCTGGCAGATCTGGCCCAGCGCCTAAAGCCGCCGCGAGCGGCGACGCCACAAAAGAGCTCCCCACTCTCCACTCCCCACTGCGCGCATAGCGCGCCGGCGCCCGCGCAAGAAAGACTTGCCCTTTCGTAGATCTATAGCCTTAACAGGCAAAACTTTCGCTTTCCCCAGCCAACAGCCCTCTGTTGGCTTTTCTATTTTTACGACCAATGACACAGAACAAATATTTCCAAGAGTGGTTCTCGAATCCGCGCCGCGACATCATCGCAGGCACGGTGGTGGCGCTTGCGCTGATCCCGGAGTCCCTAGCATTTGCCATCATCGCGGGTGTGGACCCGAAAGTCACACTCTACGCGTCATTCTGCATCGCGATCACCATTGCATTTGTCGGTGGTCGTCCGGGAATGATTTCCGCGGCAACCGGCGCGATTGCGTTGTTAATTGGTTCACTGGTCGCCAACCATGGTGTGCAATATCTACTGGCCGCGACATTGTTGACGGGGGTGCTACAGATATTATGCGGCGTCTTTAAATTGGCGGATCTGATGCGCTTCGTCTCAAAATCGGTGGTCACCGGCTTTGTCAATGCACTCGCGATTCTCTATTTCATCACCCAAGTCAATGAGATGATGGGGCAAACTTGGATCATGTATGCGATGGTCGCGGGGGGCTTAGTCATCATTTACGGCTTTCCGCGCTTAACCACCGCAGTGCCGTCTCCACTGATCTGCATCATCGTGCTCACCACGGTTTCGATTACAATGGGCCTGGATACGAGCCTGAAGACCGTCGGCGATATGGGCGACTTGCCGAGTTCCCTGCCGTCTTTCCTCTTCCCGGATGTGCCTTGGAACTGGGAAACCTTCATGATTGTTCTGCCCTACGCAATTCCGATGACAGTGGTCGGCCTACTGGAGTCTCTGATGACTGCGGGCATTTTGGATGACTTTACCGACACAGAAAGTGACAAGAATCGCGAATGTAAGGGGCAAGGCATTTCCAATCTCGTGGCTGGCTTCTTCGGTGGCATGGGTGGTTGCGCTATGATCGGGCAGTCCGTGATCAACGTAAAATCAGGCGGTCGTGGTCGTCTATCGACGGCAGCCTCTGGGATCGTCTTACTGATTCTCATCTTTGTGCTGGGCGATTTGGTGAATCAAATTCCGATCGCGGCGTTGGTCGCGGTCATGCTGATGGTCTCGTTCGGCACCTTTAACTGGTCCTCCATCAAAGGGCTGCGTAAGAATCACCTCACCTCCAGCATCGTGATGGTTTCGACAGTCGTGGCCGTGGTGGTGACCCACAATTTGGCGATCGGCGTCGGTATCGGTGTCGTTCTCAGCGCGCTGTTCTTTGCTTACAAGGTATCGCGACTCCTCGAGATCTCCTCCGAACTGGAAGTTTCTAAGAAAAAGCGCACCTACTCCGTCGTCGGACAACTCTTTTTCGTTTCAGCGGATACCTTCGCCGATGCCTTCGACTTCCATGAAGTGCTGGAGCATGTCACAATCGACGTCACGCATGCGCACTTCTGGGATTTATCCGCCGTCGGCGCCTTGGACCGAGTTGTCTTGAAATTCCGCCGCGAAGGCACTGAAGTAGAGATCGTCGGATTGAACGAAGCCAGCAAAACACTCGTTCTAAAAATAGCCACACACGACAAGCCCGGCGCAGAAGATGCGGCAGGCGGCCA
This sequence comes from Thalassobacterium sedimentorum, assembly GCF_031127905.1. Taxonomy (GTDB): domain Bacteria; phylum Verrucomicrobiota; class Verrucomicrobiia; order Opitutales; family Coraliomargaritaceae; genus Thalassobacterium; species Thalassobacterium sedimentorum. The sequence goes on from NZ_JARXIC010000005.1 coordinate 4,218, forward strand.
CTAGGATGTCTAATTTCCTAATTCATAATTCCCAACTCCTAATTTCTGATCCCTATGCCTAACATACTAGCTTGCACCGACGGTTCCCAGTATTCACACAGCGTTTATGATCACGCGGCATGGGCTTCACGCCAAATGAACAGCGCATCGATCCACGTGATCCACATGCTGAACCCGCACCACGAGAAACCAGCCACCGCGAACTACAGTGGCTGCATCGGCTTGGGCGCACGCAGCGCACTGCTCAATGAACTAGTCGAACTCGAAGCCGCCAAAGCCAAAATCGCGAAAAAGCGCGGACAAGCGATCTTGGAAGATGCCACCACTCACCTCAAACAAGCCGGCGTCGCCCAAGTTCAAGCCGATCAATGGCACGGCAAACTGAGCGACGAGATCTCGAAGTATGAGCGCGACGCCGACCTCGTCGTGATCGGCAAACGCGGCAACAATGCCGACTTTGAAAAAGGCCACCTCGGCAGTAACCTGGAGCGCGTGGTGCGCAGCTGCCAACACCCGGTTTTAGTGGCCTCGCGAGCGTTTGATAAGATGAACACCTTCGTGCTCGCCTACGACGGCGGCAGTAGTGCACAAAAAGCGGTGGATTATGTCGCCAACGAGCCCCTGCTGAAAGGCATGCACGCCTATCTACTCTATGTCGGCTCTGGCAATGCCAAGATTGAGGCCTCCTTGGCAGCCTCCGAGGCCAAGCTCAAAGCTGCCGGCTATGAGGTGACCATCGAACAACGCGATGGCGAGCCCGAATCCATCATCAGCGATGTGGTGGCCCAAGACCACATCGACCTTTTAGTAATGGGCGCCTACGGACACTCCAGCATTCGCCAGTTCATCGTCGGCAGCACCACCACCTCCATGATCCGCACGGTCAAGATTCCTGTGCTCCTGTTCCGCTAGGCTCAGAGCACTCCTCTGTAGCGATGCCACGCCAGTGGCGTCTCCTGGCGGCCCCGAAGACCTCGCTCCACCTTCGCTCTTCGAGCTTCGGCGGACAAGTGGCGCGAGTTCGCTACAACTGTTGACCTCGCGTTGAAAAGCAGCCGCTCGCTCCACATATTTCATTGCACAATCTAGGCATCGGAATTTGCTACTTGCCTATGAGTATTACCTCCACTCCCTACGGCACACTCCCCTCGGGTGAAGCGGTCGACCTCTTCACCCTCACGAACGCGAACGGCCTGAGCGCGGAAGTCACAAACTACGGAGCGATCCTCGTATCGCTCAATGTGCCCGACCGCGAAGGAGCACTCACCGACGTGGTGCTGGGCAAGGACTCGCTCGAGGACTATCTTGCGGGGCATCCCTGCTTCGGCTCCATCTGTGGTCGTGTGGCCGGCCGCATTGGTGGTGCGAGTTTTGAATTGGACGGTAAGACCTACCCGCTGGAAGCCAATTATGAGGGCATCAGCAATCTGCATAGCGGCCCCGAAGGCTTCCACACCATGTTGTGGAAGGCAGAAATCATCGAAGACTTTGGCGTTCAAAAACTACAGCTGCAACTCACCGATCCGGACGGCCACAACGGCTTTCCAGGCGAGGTGCACTGCACAGTCACTTACGCCCTGCTGGATAATGACGCGCTGGAGATTCACTACGAAGCCAGCAGCGACCACACCACCCCATTCAACCCGACCAACCACAGTTACTTCAATCTGCGTGGCGAAGGCGACATTCTCGGTCACAAGCTGCAAATTTTGGCTGATAGCGTGGCTACAGTCGACGAGAACTGCAGCCTGATCGGCCGCCGCGATCCTGTGGTGGCAGGCTACAACGACTATCGCGAGCCCGTGCAACTCGGCTCACTGAAGACCTTGGAAGTAGGCAATGCGGATATACACTTCTTCCTCAATGAAGGTCGCACCGCTCAGGCAAAACTGGCTGCGCGAGTCATCGAGCCCGATTCTGGCCGCATAATGGAAGTGCTCACCACCGCGCCCGGCGTGCAATTCTACGCAGGCCTATCCCTCTCCGAGGAAGGCCCTGAAATTGGCAAGGGCGGCGCACACCACAAACCCATGCACGCACTGTGCTTAGAAACACAAGATTACGCGGATTCGATCCACTTCCCTGAAATGGGCAACGCGATCTTAAAGCCAGGAGAAACTTTCAAGAGCACCACGCTTTTTCGTTTTAGCGCACAGTAAAAACCGCCCCCCGGTTCAGAGAACCGAGGATACGAGCTTTGACTCCGCCCCCGGTTCAGAGAACTGAGCTTGCTGGAAGGCTTCGCAGGACGGATCTCGGTATGATTTGAAATAAATCGTCATAAATCTGAAAAGGAGTACTTGCATTCAGCGAACAAGCTGTTTTCTTCACAACCTTTCAAATGTGCCCAGATGGCGGAATTGGCAGACGCGCTAGACTCAAAATCTGGTTCCTTCGGGAGTGTGGGTTCGACCCCCACTCTGGGTACCATTTAAACCTCACCTCTGTGAGGTTTTTTTTTTATCGTAGTGACAAGCTTCCAGCTTGTCTTGGCTGCAAAACGACAAGATGGAAGCTTGTCACTACGAAAAAAAAGCGAACCTACCACAGTAGATTCGCTCTTTTTCAAATTGGAAATAGCTCTGCCTAGATAATCATACCAGCCGCAACGGTCTCGTTGGTCTGCTCGTCGATGAGAATGAAACTACCGCTAATGCGATTGGTCTTATAGCTATCAGCGATCAATGGCGCGGAAGTGCGCAGCGAGATACGACCGATGTCGTTGTGGTTAAAGATGAGATCGTCTTCGACCTTGTGCAAGGTGTTGATGTTCACCTTATACTTCACCTCAGTCACGATTGCTTTCACTTCTTTAGTGGTGTGACGCAAGATATACTTACCGCGTCCCGCGAGCTTCTTAGTCGAAGAGAACCAGCAAATCATCGCGTCCACATCCTGACGTGGCTCGGGTGCATTGTTAGGCTTCACTAGCATGTCACCACGCGAGATATCGATCTCGTCGTTGAGCGTAATGGCTACAGACATCGGCGCATAGGCTTCTTCCAATTCGCCATCCATAGTGTGGATCGCTTTAATGGTCGACTCGAAACCGGATGGCATGACTTTGACAGCATCGCCTGGCTTAAAGACACCGCCCGCGATACGCCCCGCGAAACCGCGGAAATCGTGCCACTTGTCAGAGTGCGGGCGAATCACCCACTGCACGGGCATACGCGCTTCGACGTGATTCTCGTCAGCACCGATGTAAACTGTCTCCAAGTGGTAGAGCATCGACGGGCCTTGATACCAAGGCATGTTCTCGGACTTATCGACGACGTTATCTCCTAGCAATGCGCTGACAGGAATGAAAGTGATCTCCACGATGTTATCGAGGCGGGAAGCAAACTTCTTAAAGTCCTCAACGATGCCGTTGTAAGTGTCCTCGCTCCAGTCGACCAAGTCCATCTTGTTGACGCAGACCACGATGTGTTGGATGCGTAGCAAATTAGCGATAAAGGCGTGACGGCAAGTTTGCTCGATGACCCCCTTACGCGCATCCACCAAAAGAATCGCAAGATTCGCAGTGGAGGCACCCGTCACCATATTACGGGTGTATTGGATGTGGCCCGGCGTGTCGGCGATGATGAACTTGCGCTTGGGTGTCGCGAAGTAGCGGTAAGCCACGTCGATGGTGATACCCTGCTCGCGCTCGGAACGGAGACCGTCGGTGAGCAGTGCGAGATTGACGTTTTCGTCGCCGCGCGACTTGGAGCTCTTTTCCATGGCTTCGAGTTGATCCTCGAAGATCGCCTTGGAGTCGTAAAGGAGGCGTCCGATAAGTGTGCTTTTGCCGTCGTCGACGGAACCCGCGGTGGTGAACCGCAAGAGATCCATGTCAAGATAGCCGGCTGATGATTCTGATTCGCTCATGATAGAAATTGGTAATGAATGATAAATGATGACTGATTCTGAATGGGGCGCTAAAGCAACCCCACTACGCTTTGTATTTTTAAGCGTCGCTTAAAAATACCCTTCTTTTTTGCGATCTTCCATCGCGGTCTCAGAGCGTTTGTCATCGGCACGTGTGCCACGCTCAGTTTGGCGAGCGGCAGCGACTTCGTCGATGATATCGTCGAGTGTCGCCGCGGTAGAAAGCGCCGCGCCGGTGCAGGTTGCATCCCCGATAGTGCGGAAGCGCACGGTCATCTTTTTAACATTGGCCTTCTCTTCAGGGAGCAGCTCCATGAAGTCAGTCACTCCCATCACCACACCGTTGCGCACGAAGCACTCGCGCTCGTGTGAGAAGTAGAGATTAGGCAGTTCGATGTTTTCCAGCTTGATGTATTGCCAGATGTCCATCTCCGTCCAGTTCGAGAGCGGGAAGACACGGAAGTGTTCGCCGTGTTGCTTGCGACCGTTGAAAATATTCCAGAGCTCAGGGCGCTGATTCTTAGGGTCCCACTGACCGAAAGCATCGCGGTGCGAGAAGAAGCGCTCCTTGGCACGTGCTTTTTCCTCGTCGCGACGGCCACCACCAAGTGCGGCATCGTATTGACCTTCTTCCAGGCCTTCGAGCAAGGCGACAGTTTGTAGACCGTTGCGGCTGGCGTAAGGACCCGTTTCTTCGACGACTTTGCCCTCGTCGATTGCTTTTTGCACCGACGCGACATGTAGTTCAGCGCCGATTTCTTCGACGAACTTATCACGGAAGTCCATCGTTTCAGGAAAGTTATGCCCCGTGTCCACGTGCAAGAGTGGAAACGGAAGTTTCGCTGGCCAAAAGGCCTTCTTTGCCAAGTAGGCCATCACGATGGAATCTTTACCACCCGAGAAAAGGAGAACAGGTTTCTCAAACTGAGCAGCAGTCTCACGAAGGATGTAGATCGCTTCGGATTCCAGCTGTTTGAGGTGAGTGATTGTGTAGTCTTTAGCCATACTTAAAAGAATTAAAAATTAGGAATTAGGATGTAGCCCGAAAATGGTGCCTCGATCGAGAGAGGAATTAAGAGTTTTTGATGAGAGGAAGGACTTTTTCCAGCAGCTGGTTCAGCGACTCCTCTTCGGTTTGCTTATCGGTGGTAATCGTCCAATCAGGATCACCCGCTACAGGCGCTTCAAAAGAGGAATCCTTACCGGTGAAATTTTTAACGCCGCCCGCGGCAGCTTTGGCATAGAGCCCTTTCACGTCGCGCTCTGCGCAAGTCTCGAAGGAGGCTTCAACATACACGGGGGTGATATCGTCCACGCCCACGATCTCACGGGCAGCAGCGCGCAGTTCCCGCTTAGGCGTGATAAAAGAGGTAAAGACGACGATGCCCGCATCCAGGAAAAGACGTGTCACTTCAGCGATGCGTCGGATGTTTTCCTGACGATCCGCATCGGAAAAGCCGAGGTCACTGTTGAGGCCACTACGAATATTATCGCCATCCAAAATTTTGGTGATGAAGCCCTGCTCTGCCAGTTTGCGCTCCAGTGCGTTGGCCAAAGTGCTCTTGCCCGAGCCAGACAGCCCGTAAAACCAAAATACATGCCCGCGCTGCTTCAGCTGCGCCTCCTTGGCGTCGCGCCCTAGCATGCGGTGGAATTCAGTATGGATGTTTTCAGGTGTGGACATAAATGAAGCCGCCATGTAAGCGGGTGTGATTAAAATGTAAATGCGTTTTCCTTAACTTAGGTTGTTGAGTCAAGAACCTAATATAAGAAAATTTATTTTGAAGTCATGTGAAGATTTACAATCGCGGTCCCCGTCACGCCCCAGCCTCGGTGGTAAACGTTCGACGAACCCACTCAAAATACTGCCGATTCGAATAGCCCAAAGTGTCTGGCGAGATCGCAGTTTCACACCATTCAACAAAAGCAAGGAAAGCCTGACGCTCGCGGACGGAAAGTTGCTGCACCTGCGCCAGAAGGCGCTCCTGAACACGTTGAGTAGGGTGATAGAGCGAGTCTGGCCCATACCTATAGCTGAAGTTAAAACCAAGTAGTAACTCACATTTCGCCCGCGTCAGTGGGTCTGATTCGCTCCAAACGGCTATAATCCGTCGGGCCATATGGTAACGCTCGCCATGCATCAATTCGGGTTTGCGCCCTTTCCCGAGCGCGCTCCCACCCTCCTGCGCCTGCGCATCCATGGTCGCCAAGCGCTGTAGAAACGGCCCCAATGAATGTAGCTCTGCAGCATAAATGCATTCTGCAAATCGCCCCCAAGCACCGGCATCCAGCTCAATATACTGCTGCCCCCAATCAAGTAGCCACCTGCGTGCTGCGGACGACTCATTCACGACCGCGATATGAAGCATCAGAGCCAAGTAGCTACCAAAAGAGAACTCATTCCAACGTGCATTGGCAGCTTCGATATAACGCTCCACGGGCACCGGCAGCTGGTTGCGCAGTAACAGAAACAACGCAGCATCATGGACAAGGTAGCGCTCTGGCCATGGATCGTGCGACGGATTCATTTCCGTTTGCAACAATTCCAATAGCACCTGATCGATCTCGACGCGCTCAATACTAAGCGGCTCATTTTTTGGAATCAATTTGCGCAAAGCCCCCAACCTCGCCTGAGCGTTGAGTGATTGCGCACGAATCGTGTCCAGCAGCGATTGGATCGTAAGCTCATCCATATTAGCTGCCGATTGATTCCCAACAAGTGAGGGCATTAACTTCAACTGCTGCAGCCGCGGTAGACCTTCGAGCAAAGCATTCGCTAGCTCGCGATCCTGATAGGCCAAGTATCGAATGATATTCTCTCGCCAGCTTATTTGCTCACGAAAAACCTGACTCAATGCCTGCCGCCATGCGAGGTCATTGACATGGCGTAAACGCGCCAAGGCCCACAAGGCGCCGGGCTCTCCTGCCTGCTGCGCCCACTCGGACAATGCTGCAACATCATCCGCGACTTCTAATTGCTGCATTGCAAAACTCAAAGGCTCACGCAACCAGCCCCACAAGTGATCGCGCATCGACTGCTCGACTGTAGCCATTTGCGCTTCCAGCTCACTTTTCCTTCTGAAACTGGCTAGATCGGACGCATCAGACAGCACTTCCAGCGCCGCGTTCAAGCGATGCCATTCCAACTCAAAAGTGGCTGGATCAGGCAGTAAAGCGTCCATTGCCTGCAGCAGGGGTAAGAAACCAACGTCCCCCGAATCGCCCGCGGAGCGTACAATCGCTTGCGCTAACTGTGGAGACATACGCCCCGCCTGCAGATGCGAAATCAAATCCGGCAGGCTCGCGAGGACCTGCGACAAAGACACATCGCTCACACGCTCACTCAATAATACGCCTTCATTCGCTTGGTAGAGTTGATGCGCAAATCCTAGGTATTGCTCGGGGCCAAACTCATCCCGCCAAGAACCAGAATAACTGCTCGCCCGCTCTGCCTTGATATCAATAAGAGTCGCGCCTGACGCTGTCAGCAAACGAAGCGATGGCGGAGCCGTCTCCAGATAGGTGGGAAAACAATTGGTCGTAAAACCAGAACCACCGGAATACCTCCCAGATTCACGAACCTTTAAGTCTGAGCGAATCTGCGCCAGCCACCAGAGCCCCTGCTGCAACCACTCCAGCCCTGCGGCATCCACCCGAGCGAGCCCCCACTTCCATTTAAATTCACCTGCGGGATACTTTTCTGGCAAAGGACGTGAATACTTAGCCGAAAAATATCGTCCATCGCCCTCCGCACCCAAGCTCAAAGCCTCCACACCTGGTCCCTGACGTGAACCGAAAACCACCCAATCGGCAGACTCCGCCTGCTTCAAATGGGTCGGATAGTAGAGCGTATATTGATCTTGATGCACAGAGCTCTGATTGTTCTCTACAAAAGTAAACATAGCAGCCCGCGGGTCTAATTCGCCCCATTCCTGCTTAAACTCAAAGCGGTGACTCGAGTCACTAGCGACTGCGATGGAACTCTGCGAAGCGGTCACGCCAAGATCGACCTCGCCTGTCGGTGGTGGCTTCACAACTGACCAGCCACACATAAACTGAAGCAAGTCTGCATCGCTCGCCCCCGCCAGTGAACGATGCCGATAAGGCTCACGCTCACGCCAATCATAAGGCACCGCTAACACATCTGCCTCTGGTATCTTTGGCGCATTGACCGCAGCAAGCGCTTCATATCGCAGACCACCCTCGGCTTTCACCCGGTGCAGCTCATCCCAAAGCTTCACCTTTGGATCTAACAATAAATAGTGATCGTCATAACTCCCCTGCGGGCCGACATACTGCCCCTGCTCAGAGTTCCAGCGGTAAACCACTTTCACCTCCGGCTCTGCATCTTCATCTGCGATGGGTCCCAACACAATTTCGTCCAGCCCGTCATGATCCAGATCACGCACTGCCCAGCCCCAAGTTGGAACGAGTTCCGACTTAGAACTGTGCCAGTTAAACAATACATATAATAACCGCTCGGACTCTACATCCACCGCCTCCACGCGTAAAGCCTGGACCCGAATATCTGGTTCCCCCGCGCGCTTATCATACAGTCCGAAATTTGAACTATACACCCGTTCGTAGCGACCATCTTGATTCAAGTCCTTAAAAACATCGCCCTCCGTCATATTATCTCCATCAAAGGGTCGAATAAGTTCGCCCTGATCCGTTAAGAAAACAATGACACGCTCCTGCATTTTCCCCTCTGGCGGCAATGACAAATCAGGATTCTGCACCGCAGGCAGCCAATTTGAAAAACGCCCTTCAGACTTCACAAGAGCTTGCGGCTTATGCGCATTTTCCACAGGTGCAAAGCCGCTGCTGCGAATGGAACGATGCTTCGAAAAATAGCGACTATAGCTCGCATGGTCCCATCGGTAAGAAACCATATAAAGCGGCTCCCCCGCACGCTGGGGACATTCTGTGACGAGTATATTTTGATGATATAGCTCAAACGCCGCCATCGGCAAAGCCCGCCAATCATGGCGGGCGGGCTCTCTCTCCCGAGCAATTTGCACCTCACGAAAAGCCTGAGAACGCGTCTCTGGCGCAATCAGCCGTTCTATGATATCCGCCCCGAAAGCAGGCACCTCGCGCGCAGCAGACAAAGTTCCCAACGATAACAACAGAGCAATAACCAGGGCGAACAAACAAGAGGGTAGAAACATGCCAGTAACTTATTAAGATAACGCAACTACTCGAGGCATTTCTACAACAGAGTATCCATTTTCAGTTCACATCACGATCAGACAATGTAGCGACGTGACGCCAGTCACGTCCAAGCGAACGCACCCGACCGCCCCTAGACGCCGCGCGCGCGGCATCGCTACGCGGGAAAGCCTGACTCTCTGCGCATTGAGTATCTAGACGCCGCGCGCGCGGCGTCGCTACACCAACTTTCCGTCACCACGATTTCGTAGCGATGTGACGCCAGTCACGTCATTTCTTTTCCGGACGCATCGCTAGACTGACCACTTCTTTATCGAAGTAATTACGGTCCATGCCTGCATTCACCACTAGGCCTTGCCCATTAATGCCACTGGAAGCGGGGCTCAGCAAAAAGACAGCGGTGTTCGCGACTTCTTGCGTGGTCAGGTTCTGCTTGCGAAAGGTCAATTTCTCAGCGTAGAGGTAGCTCTCCAAATAGCCCGGAATCCCAGCCGAAGCGCTGGTCTTGAGCGGGCCCGCGTTGACGGTGTTGAAGCGCACCCGCGTGTCAGCACCAAAGGACTTGGCCAAGTTATACGAAGAGGTTTCCAAGGCCGCTTTAATGGGAGCCATATAACCATAATTCTCAGCGGTCACATCGGTGGACGAAATGCCGATCGACACCACAGAAGCATCGTTGTCGAGGTGCGGCTTAAAGGCGCTAGCGACTTCCACCAAAGAGAACGCGGAGATCGCAGTGGCTTGCAGGAAATCCTTACGCACGGTATCGTGAAAGGGCTTAAAGCCCTCGGAGTAATTGGCAAATGCGATCGAGTGCACGATACCGTCAAGCGTGCCGTAGTCGGCCGCGACTTGTTCGGCTAACGCGGTGATCTGCTCGGGAAATTCCACATCGCAGATGTAGGCCTGCCGATCGCCGAGCAGCTTTTGCAAGCTCTCCAAGCGCGCTTCGGAACGCACACTGTGGATGACCTCAGCGCCCGCCTCTTCCAGCGATTTAGTGATCGCCCACGCGACGCTCTTACGATTGGCCACCCCCATCACGAGGAAGCGTTTATTTTCTAGATTTAAGAAACTCATACTATTTCCCCTCCCCCTCGACCATCGCCAATGCGAACTTAATGGTCATGGCTGGCTTGCCGCCCTTGAGCACTTTGGCCTTCATGAAAAAGAAGCGGCTGACAGTCTCGTCCATCGTCACTTCAATGGTGATTTCGTCACCGGGCTTCACCATTTGCTTGAACCGCGCATCGCTAATGCGCGAGAGCACAGGTGTGACATCATTGAGTGAGCGGCCCTCTTTTTCGATCTGCTTAGCAAGATAAATTGCGCCGGTCTGGAAGCAGGCCTCGCAGAGCAAGACACCGGGCATGATGGGATTGCCGGGATAATGCCCCTCAAACTGCGGCTCCTCCATGCGGATGGTGCGCTTACAGGTCGCGCCGTCTTCGCGAACTTCGACGATCTCGTCGATAAAGAGAAACGGTGGGCGGTGTGGAATTGTGCGTAAAATTTCGTCCATGACTTGCCAGTGAACGTTGAAATCCGCGAAATGCACGCCTTAAAGACTTCAAAAAAACGACCGCCAAGCAGCATCGCCCGAATCAGCTAATATTCCCCTCAAGTCAACGAACGATGCAATTACGTTTCCGATAGTCCCGCGGTGTTTGATTTAAAATACGTCTGAAGACGCGCCCCATGCGATCTTCACTAGGAAACCCGCATTCAAGTGCGATCTCATGCGCTCGTAAATCGGTTTTAACGAGAAGCGTTTGTGCCTTCTCCAGGCGCTTCAAAGTGATCTCTTCTGCAATGCTGCGCCCCAGCTCCTCTTGGAAGGCATCATGTAGCCGACGGTAAGACAAAGGCACTGTCGCCGCGACAGTTTTCGCATTAATTGGGCCTGTATAATTTTGCCAAATGTAATGCAAGACGGAGGCAACATGCACATGCTTCACTGCCAAAATGTCGGTGCTCAAGCGCGGCGTCACACGGACTGGTGCAATCACAATTTCCCGTTCTGTTACCGAATCGCCACGCAGCATACGATCCAGCAAAGCTGCAGCCTGATAGCCCTCTGCCTCTTGATTATTATCAACACTCGAAAGCGGCACAGGTGCAAAATCACAGCGAAGCGGATCGTCATCCACCCCAAGTACCGCGACTTGCTCTGGCACCGGAATATTCAAATTGCGGCATACATGTAAAATCTGAATCGAAATTTCATCATGCTCAGAAAATATAGCTAACGGACGTGGCAAGGTACTTACCTCTTGCCCTAACCAATCAAACAAATTCGAGACTTCAGGCTCCTGTGCCCCCCGCTCATCACCTGGCCATATGATTAGATCACATTCAATGCCTGCCTCTGCTAAAGCCTGGGTAAAAGCTTGTTGGCGTGCATGGGCTGATGCAGCTGTTGAATATCGATAATATGCCGCATGCCGAAAGCCACGACTAATAAAATGCTCCGCAGCCAACCGTCCAATCGCAGCATCATCACACCTCACAGTGGGCACTCCTGCGAGTTGAATATCACCAATATTAACAACTGGCAGACCACAGCTAGCGACAAAATCATGCAGCTCCATATTATGATGCAGCAGAGATATTATACCATCAACCTCAACTGAGCGAGGAATGCTCCCATCACGCGCCATACTGGTATCTAAAATCCAATTCGCACGTCGGGCATAATGCGCAATCCCGCGATGAATCGCGGGGGAATACCATCCTAAAGCCAGGAGGATACAAGGTCGGGGATCTCTCTGAGTACGTATCATAGTCGAGCATCGCTACTTAAATTGATGCTGAATCAGAAATTCGATACAAAATGTCAAAAACTGCAACTTTCGACGAATTTAATTCATATTTTTCGACTTCAAAGGAAGTCGAGTCCACTCTAAATATCAATCTTTCGGAGTAATTCTGTCTGAAATACTCCGCTTTACAATCCCCCTCCTGCAATCGCCGTGCTATGAAATTTAACGATCAACTAACCCAGCTGGTAAAACAGTATGAAGAACTCGTCACCCGCCCCAACACAATCGATACCGATTTCCACAACGGCATCTACACACGCTATAAAAATTGCGTCCTGACCCGCGAGCACGCTCCGATATTCTGGCGTTACGACATCAACCCAGAAACCAACCCACACTTGATTGAACGCCTCGGAGTCAATGCGGCCATGAACGCCGGCGCCATCTACCTAAATGGCAAATTCCATCTAATCGCTCGCATGGAAGGCAATGATCGCAAAAGCTTTTTCGCGATCGCAGAGAGTGAGAACGGCCTCGATAATTTCCGGTTCAGAGAGCAACCACTGCTCATCCCCGAATTACCCAACGATGGCACGAACCTCTACGATATGCGCCTCGTACAACACCAAGACGGTTGGATCTACGGCATATTCTGTGTCGAACGCCGACCGGACGGAGCTCCCGCCAACGATCTATCAATCGCAGAAGCACAATGCGGACTCATCCGCAGTAAGGATCTGGAAAGTTGGGAACGCTTGCCCGACTTCCAAAGCCCCTCACCACAACAACGCAATGTAGTCCTCCATCCCGAGTTTGTTGGCGGCAAATATGCATGGTATACCCGCCCGCAAGATGGTTTCATCGACGCTGGCTCCGGAGGAGGCATTGGTTTTGCACTCTCAGACTCAAGCAATCCCGCAATTTGCGGCGAAGAAAAGATCATCAACCGACGCGTCTATCATACGATCAAAGAAGTTAAAAATGGCGCTGGAGCCGCTCCGATAAAAACTCCCAAAGGTTGGCTACACATCGCCCATGGCGTGCGCAACTGCGCCTCGGGTCTTCGTTATGTACTCTATGCCTTTGTCACTGACCTAAACGATCCGACTAAGGTTATCGCTGAACCCGGAGGTTACTTGATCGCTCCCCTTGGCAAAGAACGCGTCGGGGATGTCTCCAATGTGATTTTCAGCAATGGCCTCGCAGTTCGTGACCAAGAGGTATTCATCTACTACGCATCCTGCGACACTCGTATGCATGTCGCCACCAGCACGATCGACACGCTGCTCGACTATGCATTCAACAATCCTACGGATGCATTGACCACAGGTGCCTGCACCCGTCAGCGAATCGATTTGATACAAAAAAATCTGGAATTTGCACACGCGCACAATCTGGATGTCGGACAAGAAAAGGTCACAAATTAAATATTTATTCTAAAATTATATATTTATACAGCCATCTTAGGCATATACTATATTTGAAAATCCTCTCAAAATACTCCCGAGACTCCACACTGAATGGTGATCTCATATAATAAACCCTAACAAAGAATAAACAACATATGATACATCCCCCTATGCATCTCCCCTTATGCCTATTCACTTTACTGGGAGCCACAAGCCTCAGTGCTCAAGTGAATTTTAACAGTAGTTACTCGCAGGACTTCAATACATTGGCTGTCAATACTAGCTCAACAACCTCTGCAACATTCACCAATAACGAAACTTTAATCGGTTGGTATTCAAATAAAGCTGGCTCCGCACGTGCCAGCAGCGGCAGCTCATCGGAATGGGGAAATGGCATCTATTCCTGGGGCCTAGAAAACACTACAGAGCGAGCACTCGGTACCTACATCAACGAAGGCTTCGCCGCATCCCCAGCTTATCTAGGCGTGCAATTGCTCAACACCAGCGGCGAAACAATCAATTCAATTAGTCTGAGCTATACTATCGAGCAATGGAGGCGCAATACCAATGCCACGACATGGACGGCCGACTATTTAATTGCCTCGAATAGCAATGACATGATCAGTGCTAGCAGTGGCTACACAAATATACCCGCTGCCACTGTCACCGCAGAGTATACAGGAACTCCCGGCGGCGCGTCCTATTTAGGCACAGATGCCAATCAAGCCTTCACAATTACCTTGTCAGACCTAAACTGGGAAAACGGTGAATATCTATGGATTCGCTGGACAAATGCACAAAGTGTAGATTCCTCCGGCCTGGCCATCGATGACCTTACGATCACGGCGATTCCGGAAGTCAATAGCACCAGTTTGCTCATAGGCTGCTTAGCCCTAACGAGCGCCACCCTGTTACATCGTCGCAATCAGGAATAATTGAACCTCTAATACTAAACGATTTGCACGCACGTATCCGCCCCCCAATGCAAATATTTACAAAGCAATTAAACATGGATCCTTTCCGACCTTGGTTAATACAACTTGGATTCGTCAACTTATTGACATGTTTGCTATTGAGTGGCTGTCAGAAACAAAAGACTACGACGGAGGAGTTGAGCACAGGGCAAATATACAAAGTTGGTCAAGGCAACTACTCGACCACCTTTGGCATTTACGATACCAGTCCGGAAAGTCCGGACGGGTCTCGTATTGCCTATATTCGCTTCCTCCAAGAGCCCAAGCATGAGAGAGACGGGCACCCTGGCGAGTTATGGCTGTGCGATTCGGATCTCACCAATCACCGTAAGGTGTGCGACGTGCCTATCGTTAGACCTCACAATGGAGCTCAGGTATTTTGGGTCGACGATCAAACACTAGGCTTCCACACCGCGTGGAGCGACAATCCACGTGAACTGTTTGTAGTCGATGCTAGTTCTGGAGAAAATCGATTCGCCCCGATACCAGGCGTCACTGACGTAGGTCACGATGCTCATGCGGGTAAAATACTCTTTGCCACGGATGTTCGAACCAAGGGCACTCCAATTGGAGTACCAGGAATGTATGAATTGGATGCAGCGACGGGAGAGTACACACTGCTCATTTCTGTATCTGAGCTAAATAAGCTTAAACACGTACTCCCCGCAAGTGCTCTCAATGCAGAAGGGGCTTATCCAGAAAGCGAATGGAAATTCCTGCACTTGATGTATTCACCGAATGCAGAACGCATCGCATTTCGCTTGGATGTGGGCACGGAGCCTAGCCAAAGACTGCGACTGAGTATGAAACCTGATGGCAGCGATGTGATCAATCTAGACCCCCTGCTACTGCATTTTCGCTGGTATGACGATCAGACATTTGCAGGACATGACCGCGACAAATCACGTTGGCTCTTGCCTGTCCGTTATAGCTATCAAAGCGAATTCTTAGGAACCATCGCCAATGTTCCGGGCAACCACTATGCAATGTCCCCCGACCGGAAAGGATTTCTATCAGAAAGTAACTATAACTCAGATCCAGTTATTTTACGCTATTATCACGCTGATGATAATCTGCAAACCAGCCAAATCATTGCTGAATTTTCACCTTTGGATGTAATTTGGAAAAAGCGTTACCATGTGAATCCGGCCTTTTCACAAGATGGCAAACGTGCTTATTTCCACATGCCTACTGAAGACGGCTATAACGGCACCTACGTCGTCCAAATTAAACCATAATACATCATGCGTTTCTCAAAGACGGTTTACATCCTATTCACTTACGCTTTCCTCGCGTACCAACAACCCATGCAAGCCCAAGAAAAATATCGATCCGCTTATACTGAAATCGAAAATGCAAACTGGCATGAGATCATGTCTGACTCCGGTCAAGATGACTGGACAGAGCACTGGTTTGTTGACGGACACAAGGCGACCCTCAAAAACACCCCCGATGGCATGTTCTACGCGGCAGGCCCGATCGAGGGCGACCACGCGTCTCATTCCGTATTATGGAGCCGAGAGAGCTTTCAAGGGGACTTAAAGCTAGAATTTGAGTTCACTCGTCTGGACACTGTTAGCCGTTTTGTATGTATCGTCTACCTCTATGCAACGGGGTTTGGTCCGGAACCTTACGTTGAAGACATCTCCGAGTGGAATGAACACAGGCAAATCCCCTACATGTCCACCTACTTCGATCACATGAACTTATTGCACATCAGCTATGCTGCATTTGACAATAAAATCGAAACGGGGGAAGATTCCGCCTATATTCGTGCACGCCGCTATCCACGCGCCTTATTTAAAGGTAGATTCGATGGAATGGAACTCGATCCGGACTATGCAGCAGTAGGCTTATTTAAACCAGGAATCCCCCATCACGTCACAGTCATCAAACATGGTGAAACCATGTATATGAATGTAAGCAACAGCGAAGAAGAACGCCTCTATCACTGGGACTTAACTCAAGTTCCCAATTTAGATACAGGGCGAATCGGCCTACGCCACATGTGGCAACGCGCAGGGCTATACAAGAACATTAAAGTCAGCCAACTGAAGGGCACGGAGTTGCCATGAGCCAACCCAATATATTGATCATCATTTGCGATCAACTTTCCGCACAAGCACTCCCCGCATGGGGCAACACATACGCCAATACACCAAACATAAACTCCATTATCGACTCCGGAGTACGTTGCGAGAGCGCGTATTCAAATTGCCCCCTCTGTCTGCCATCAAGAGCCTCATTCTGGTCGGGTCGATACCCTCACCAAACAGGCATCCTATCAAACGGCCGCGAGCATACGAATGCAGAATTCCCTGAGAACGCCCCCACACTCGGCTCCTTATTCAAAGAAGCAGGTTACACGACAGTACACTTTGGAAAACAGCATGACGGTGGCAGCTTACGAGGCTTTGACTGTGCTCCCACCGAAGAAATACTATCAACTCCCGCGCACCCGAGCCTAGTGCAGAACTACGACACTTGGCAGGACAACTACACCAGTCAACGTGCGGTCGACTTCCTAAATTCCTATAAACAGGACGCACCGTATTGCATGGTTGCCGACTTCAATAATCCACACAATATCTGTGGGTGGATTGGGAATAATGCCAATGCGACACCACTCGAAGCTGAGTTCGATAATCTGCCTCCACTGCCAGAGAATTTGTATCTCTCTGATGAAGAGCTCCGATCTCGCCCACTTCCCATTCAACACCTTCCGAACGCCCATGTTCGACAGGCACAAATCGCGGGCTGGGATGAGAAGAAAATTCAACACTATCTACACGCCTACCATCACTATTTAAACTTAGCCGACCAAGAAATAGGTAAATTACTACAAACACTCAAAAGCCGAGCGGATGCCGAGGAAACCTTGGTGGCCTTTTTCTCAGACCATGGCGACTCCATGACTGGGCGTTGGATGGCGACCAAACATACTAGTTTTTACGAAGAAACGACGCACGTCCCACTCGCCTTCAGCGGTTTTGGTGTTGCAAGACAGGGGCAAACACTGAACGGCTTGTGTTCACTGATAGATCTGTTGCCAACATTGTGTGACTTTGCAGGGATACAAGTCCCATCTGAAACACAGGGAAAATCGCTCTACCCTGCTCTCTCACAAGGAAATAACAATATTGATTTAAATGATGCAGTGTTTTCACAATGGTATACAGAATGGGGTTATACCATAGAACCAGGTCGAATGGTGCGCACCGAACAATTTAAGTACACGCATTATTTAGAAGATGGTCAGGAAGAGCTCTATGACTTACAAACAGATCCTGGGGAAATGCATAACCTAGCTAATTCGGACGATATGCTGGAAGATTTGCAACGACATCGCGATTTGTTGGAGCAACACCTGCGCACAAGCCATGACCCTTATCGATCTCTAAAACCCAAAGCTGCCCCTATTTTCAGACAAACAGCTACAAGTTATCAACATTTCTCAGGTCCTGTTGCACCAGAATTCTACACAATAAAAAATAACATTTCCGAAAACGAAGAAAAACAGTAATACTCATGTCACAAAACAATCTCCTTCAGAAATAACGAGAGTTGGATCAAATACATAGTATCATTCTGTAGTCCAATTCGAGCCAATCGAGTCCACCAACATGCCCTCTTCGTAGGCTCCGCGATCTCGGCCATTTGGATAAATGCTAATCGAATCGGGCCAGCCTTGCAAGGTGGGATAACTACTGCCTGAATTTAATGCAGGACTACTTGCGGTGAGCCTGAGATCACTTGAGGTGATTTGATCCGCGATAGGAATCTCCATATAAAAATGGATATCGTTTGAAGATAACTCTGCGTTTGCTTCTTCAGTAACGCTAGGCAAATCATAGAAGTTATAAAAGTTTGCCTCCCAATAATTATCGGCTCCTGACTCATCTTCATCTAAGCCACGAAAATTCACATTAGGAGTCGAATATGGTTTTATGTAAAAAACGTTATTAACAAATTCATATGCATCCCATTCATTGTCTGCCGTATCATTCAATTTCTCCCATACATTATTTCGAATTGAATAAAATGAATTTTGGTAAACTTTAACGTTTTTAGTCACATATGGCCCATAATGATTACCACTCTTAATGCCATATCCATGAACTGTATGAGTCGGGGTTGAATTTTCTTTGCGTGTTGTTTGAACCGAATTCCGATAAACATAAAATGGGCCCGGGTAAGACGGAGTCACACTCACAGCTGTAAATACATCATACATTAAGTTATTATAGAATTCGACATCACCTGATCGATTGGATTCTAATTCAACCGCATCGTCCTTAATATGATGCATCGTATTATGATGTATTTGTACCGTATAACCTTGAGTTTTAATCGCGTCCCACTGACCTGCAATATTACAATTCGCAATTTCGGTATGATCACCGTCAATCAAAATACCGTGCCCTCGATAAGGTGAATACTGCTCCCCACCACTATGAGCGCCAATGCCTACAACATAACCGCCATATCGTAGCCAATCACGGTCAAATCCATTGTAAATACCGCAAGTGTAAATACCGATATTTTCGGACGACTCAGGAATCACGGTCGAGATTCCACGAAATGAATTCCGAATGATTACATTGTTAATCTCAATATCTTCAAATCCGGTGCCGCTCAAACAAATACCAGCCCAACCACTGTTGCGAATTTCAAGTCCCTCGATTCGTAAATGACTTTGCCCATTGGTATCCACTACGCCTAACGCCTGACCAATACTCAATCCAACAGTATTTGGATCAACACCATCATTGAGACGCACATAGACATCGACTCCATCTCGAAAACTACCTTCGCCACGCGGAGCAGCCTTTAACGTATCCAAACTTGCATAAGGTGAAAGTAAGCGATCACAACCATGCGTCGCAATATCACCCATGCGTGAAACAAATGTACAGGTATAGTAATCAGCATCAGAACCTTCATAAGGCACAGACGTCCTATAGATTGAATGACTCGCATCATAAAGCACCCATTCTCCAGTAACGTTTGCTGACTGCAACTCAGCTAGCGCTCCATCAAGCACTACATGCGCTCCCGCAGCAGCTCTCAATGTGATTGGTGCGCCCACAGATCCAGACGCAGTGAAAGTAACATTCTCATGATAAACACCTTCACTCAAAATAACCGTATCGCCTGCCACAGCAGCATCAAGAGCCGCTTGAATTGTAGCAAAAGATTGCATATCACCTAGTGCAGAGAGCAAAACAACTGCAACACCCGACACTTCAAAATCATCCAAGCCTAAGCTGGCATCAGCTGGTTGCGCCTCATCAACCCAACGCAACCATAAAAACTCTCCATCATGCCAATCGAGATCAGTAAGAAGCAAATCAAACTTCGACTGATTACTTTCCAAATTACCATTCACACCATAGCCAGTTGTCTTGGTGGACGCACTAGAACCTGCGACTGAAGTATATCCAGCAGCTTCAAGCTGATTTCCAGAAGTGGAAGTTATGAGATATTCGAGATGCCAAGTGGAAACCGTCAAAGCATCTCCACGCCATTCTTCGAGCACATACTTCAGATTAATGGCTGAAAGCATACTCCCGGAAACATTCTTCAATTGAACCCCTAAGTATTCATCAGCAACAAAGCCAGTTGCATCTGATGGGCCCAACGCACGATCAGAACTACTGCTATTTCCCCAGCTAAACAGCGTACCACTCTCGCTGGTAGAACCAGAACTCGCTCGTGCTGCATTAGTACTAGAATACCACCCCATAAGAGTGGTATTATTTATAAATGAGAAGCTAGTTGTACCAGATGACCCCGCATGTAGCGGTAAGGAATCAAAATTCTGCGTGTAAATATCATCAATCGCGATGAGCTCTTCTTGAGCCGAAATAAGTGAACAGTAGACAATCAGACCTAAGATATTTAGGGAGAATAAAAGTGTTTTCTTATACATTATTTTTTCGAGCTAGGGGTAGGTACGTTGCGAATCAACTCTTCTTAATTCACAATTAAATATTAGAAATAAATTCGCTGACTACAAATACATGGAAGCGAGATTCCTTTAGAGAACTATCAACGATATTCATCCACAAAGATAATCTAGGCCGCTAGGACTGAATCCCCTCTATAAACTATAGCTACAGCGAATAAGCAGATCTAGTTCATATAGCTTACACAATATCATGGATTAAACTTATATTTCCAAAACGGAATGTCTGCCTCGCTGTATTCAGCTCGCATGGTGGCCTCATCTATATTCTCTACGTGCCCGTCTAGGTAGACGACGTTTAACGTATTATTATGTGGGTATTGTATCGGCGCAGCATGCGATGAAGATACTTGAGAACTCTGGACGTTACTCCAATAATTACCATCCGAATCAGGGCTCACCGCTCCGTCTAGGAACAGGACCATTTTAGATGCATTTTCGATACTCAGATTGTTGGGTGGGTACCACTGCGGACTGCGAGGGTCACCTTCTGATGTTGAAGTCCCGTGCCCATTGATCGCATAAGTCCTTCCCCATGGACGAGTTGATGGATACTCAGCATGCGCAGCATTACATTTCATGGGTGAAGTTTGATTCTGCCAGATCTCGTAATCTCCTAAAGCCATATCTTCAAAACCAAGATAAGGGGCCAATTGATATTGATAAGCCTCATTAATTTCAGGTTTATCGTAGGACCAATATTTATTATCTAACAGCCGATTCTGATTATTGATGATCCAGAGATTCGCGGCCGTGTGCAATTGACGCAAATTAGAAGTACAGGCTGAAATTTCGGCTGTGGCACGAGCCCGACCAACAACTGGAATCAAAATAGCTGCCAGAATCGCAATAATAGCAATGACAACGAGTAATTCGATCAAAGTAAACGCGGAGTCACACGATCTGCCGAGTGACTTATGATTAAGGAGATCGGCGGGGCGTCTCGTACCAAGACGCAAATAAATAGCTGTGAAATCAAATCTCATAAGGGGTATTGTTTTGATTGTGTTAAGATAGAAAATTTAAATTTTGCATATAGAAGATGTAACTCAAAACACATCTCCCCAGGGATTATATCGCTCATGCAGAGTGCCATACTGCGGCGGAGTAAATCCGTACGGAATCGCTCCGACATCGGAATTTCCTGACTCATTCACGATCGAATCGGGCCATCCTTCACTCATCACACGACGCGTACCCTGCTGTCTCGCATCGCTGTTCGCTCCAAGCTGAAAATTGGGTGGAGTGGCGGAAGGCGCCAATAAATCCGGAGCACCCAGAATACCCGCATTTGCATAGACTGGATCAAAGGACTCCAAGACCTTCAACTCATCCGCTAAAACAAACAGATTTCCTTCCCAAATCAAATCATTTGAAGCTGGTCCCATTTGCTCAATGCCAACGACTCCCGTTTGGCGTCGGCTAAAGATATTATTTACCCATCCCATTTGCTTCCACTTTTCAGCTCTAGACTTACGTGCCACGAACATGGATCGACCATTGGAATCAAAGGTATTATGATAAATGTAAATATTAGAGGCATTCGGCCCCCAATCATTTCCAAACTTCAGAGGATATCCATACCGGTATACATCGTCAAACATCAGCGAATGTAAGTTCGACTGGACCAAATTACGGTAAATGTAAATAGGACCTTTCTGGTTAGAAACGACACTAAATCCAGCAAAGACAAGATATCCCATGTTATTATAAACTCGTACATGACTCGAGTTGTTGGACTCCAGTTCCATCATGTCGTCTTTGATGTGATGAAGCAAATTGCCATGCACTTGTATATTTTCCCCCTGGACTCGGATACCATCCCACTGACCGGCAATTTCACAGTTAGCAATCTCGCTATCATTGGCAAAGATATGAATGCCGCCACCTCGCACTGGAGCATTCTCATCGGAACTCGCGACCACATGATCCTTATACCCTTGCTTCCATTCCCAATCAAAATTCCAAAAATTAAAAATACGACAATTACGAACAGTGATACGATTAGAAAAACCAACCCCATATTCCTCAGTACTAATTCCTCGAAATGCTGTTTCTACAGAAATATCTTCAATACAAATGTCACTAACAGTGGGTCCTTTGAGGTGGACTCCCGCATATCCAGCATGCTTTAAATGCACACCTCGGATGATCCAATGGCTTGAATCATATAATTGAATAATACCTTCGCCCATTCCAATGTTAAGTGCCAATAGATTCGGATCTGACTGATCCTCTAAACGTAGCAAGACCTTACGACCAATCCGGTATAACGCATCCCCTCGTTGACCTAGCTCAAAATACTCTCGATTATGGTGCGCTGCAATCAATCGCTCATCTGCATGCGATGCCCAAGTCAATAGTGCACGACTTGCTTTGCCCTGCCATGGAACCTCGGCAGTCCATGCCAGCGCTTCCTCATCCCAGGTCCAACGATTGGATCCAGGATGCTGTAATTCCTGGTCAGCTCCATCGATGATGACATGTGCACCGGCCGCAGCTTCCAAGATGAAAGGTTGCTCTTCGGAACCATGCTTCCCAGAGATAATCAAATTCTCATGATACACCCCCTCAGAAATTCGAATTGTATCTCCAGCCTGCGCGGCAGTAATCGCAGCCTGAATCGTAGTGAACTCTAAAGCCGCAGCTTCGCCCTCACGATGAATTTCAATACGCTCCGTGGCGAAAATTGTCGTCACCGATAACAGTATTAAATTTATATATAGTATGAATTTTGAGGACATCTTTAGTTTTATTATGATAAAAATATGAGAGAGAGTGCTTCAAAGAAGCAAAGATCTGCCTGTGACAACCAAAGCATCAGAATTGACTCAAGACTGATCACAACGCATTCAATCCGCACTGAACATCCAGGCACGACGATCCACTAAACCACGCATGGAACTCAGTAACTGTAGCCAATGGATGAGTTCCATGAGCAAGTAAGCACACACACAAAATTTTCCAGTAGAGCTATTTTCAGAATTGCAGGTCTAAAACCTGCAGAACTAAAGCCACAGAGGAATGGGAAGCGTCACCTATCTGCGACGGCGCAAATTTTGTGCCGAACGAGGTACCATCAAAAACAACAGCGCGATACCAAAGAGAAAAGAAGAGGAGGCTGGTTCAGGGATGGAAGAAACACTTAGATCGTCCAAGCCAAACCCACTTGAAGTTGCGCCCTGAACATCCGCCCATCGCAACCAAAGATATTCTCCCTCGTCCCAGTCAATTCCGCTAATAGTTAGATCAACAGGATATTCATTCCCAGACCAATCACCATTCACACCCGCGGCAGAACCAGTGCTCGATGTAACCGAACTACCAGAGACTGTAGTAAAACCAGTTGCAGCGCCAATGGCATTGCTAGTATCTGAAGTCACCATATATTCCAAAGTCCACGTCGTCGCACTTGTATTTCTACGCCACTGCTCAAGCACATATTCTATACCTAGTGTATTAATCGTGGCACCACTATTGTTTTGCAACAGCACTCCAAGATAGACCGTACCAGCAAATCCGTCAGAACTGAAATTTCCTAAAGCGCGATCCGATGTCCTCCCCCAGTTAAAAATAATTCCAGAAGCTGAAGCAGCTCCACCACTCGAACGGCCTTCATTCCCATCTGTATCCTCTTCGCTAGAATACCAACCGGCTATTGTCGAATCACTAATAAAATTAAAAGTATCCGTCCCTGAATTACTCTCATAAAGAGGCAAAGAATCGAAGTTTTGAGAATATTCTCCTTCAAAATTCACTTGCGCAGCAAGTGGAAGGACAAGGCCTGCTTGTAATAAACAACAAAGCATAGAGGTATATTTTACTTTTTTCATTATAGGTATGTTTGGAGTGGGGAGATATCGTGTACGATATCTTTATAAAGCATGATGACATAGAATCATCATAACTGCAGCAAAGCTGCGATGCGTATGAATACAAACTATAGTCAGTATTAACTATAATAACCTATTTCCTTGAACTCGTATATATAGAGAATCTATATATATAACGAATTTGTTACCTTTTTTAGCAAATAATCAAAATGCCTCAACATTTAGCTCAATCATCCTCAACAACATCCGCCCAAGACTCAGGCATGTTAATGATTCACCCTCAATTAGAATCATACCAATGGCTCATATTAAACAAACAAGGCCCCAAACAAATATTCCCCGGCAACAAGCGTGGAGTTCGCCTACTTGCAGTAACCGAGCAAGCCATCCAAGTCATTGAAAACGATGTCACTCATGTCCTGGAAACAAACTCTGTTTTTTACTGCCGTCCGAAGCTACAGCTACAAATCCGAGCCGCTCAGGATATAAAAACCCGTGTTCTAGAACTAAATTTCAAAGATGCATTATCGTGCTCATATCTTGATGAGCTCCAACGTCAGTATGGACGCAAGTTGAGAATTCCACCGAATCTCAAAGCCATCCATGCCACGCAACAACTCGCCCAAAGAAATCCAAGCCCCAAAGAAGTTTTTTATTGGATTTCAATGCTTCATGAATTTGCAGAGCAAGGGCGCCTGAATCTGGGTAAGTTGCTAGCAGGAGGCCCGGATACATTGTCGACTATCGCCAAACGAAATCAATTTTCGCTCAAGTCGATTGCCTACGCCCTCAACTGCCCCGCATCCCATCTTTTAAAATGTTGGAAAAACCGTGGCTATCCACCACTCGTGCAACTACTGCGAACTCAACGAATGGCACTGGTCAAACAACTCCTGAGCGAATCAGAGATGGGCTTACAAACGATTGCTCGCCTATGCGGCTACTCAGGCGCATCCGCTTTTTGTGCAGCATTTCGAACGGCAGAAAATACAACTCCAAGTCAGTGGCGTACAACGAACTCGACCAAGCCGACGCCTCCAGCGAAAATATCCCAGAGCACACAGCCCAAGAAATCGCCCGCCCCAAAGGCAAACCAAGATCAAAACCCTATTTGCTTATGGGGCTTACCCTACTTTCAGTTCGATGGTGGGCTGACTAATTCAGAATATAAAAAGCCATTCAATCTGGCAATGAATTCAATCACCAGCGCGATCTGCTGGGTTTACACACTCGAAGGACATGCGCTATTCGAAGTCGATGGCCACAAGTTGGATGTCGGCCCTAACACTGTCGTAATTCATCCTAAACCAATGTTTGGTCGATGGTCCACCCCCGACGGCAAACCATGGTCCCGGATTTGGTTACAAATGCGAGATCCTTGGTCACTGCAAACGATGCATTATTTGACTAAAAAGCATGGTTGGGTTCTAAAGATCCCTCAAGACAGTGCCCCAGTAAAGATGGCAAGAAAATGGGTAAACAGATGGAATGCAGGGAGAGGTGCCCCATCAGTCGAGCGATCTCAAATCGCCCACGATTGGCTATGTACTTGGGAGTCTTTATTAACTTCCAATGCAGTTCAATCGGTCAGCTTTCCTGATCTACGTCAATTTGAATCCCCTGAATTCTATCGTAAAATCGGCAAGATTAACGATTATGCCAAATCAATCGGCTACTCCCGTAGCTATCTAACACGCTGCCTAAGACGTCAATGGCAAGGCGGCACGCCTGCACAAATCGTTAGACGTCACCGACTCGCACAAGCGGCGACTGAACTCACGAACACAAATGAATCGATCAGCAGGATTGCATCAAATGCACTCTACGCGAATACTAGCGCTTTCATTACAGCCTTTAAACGTGAGTACAATTGCACCCCGCTGGCCTATCGCTACCAACATAACTCATAATTTACCTCTATAATTAATTTCCGAATTTACTGGAGACCATGATTGATGCCGCAAGCTGCCGGGCGCACAACCATATGCCTGCCGAAAAGCACGCGAAAACGAAGAAAAGCTCTCATAACCGCATTCATGCGCGACTTCCCCCACCTTTAAGCTAGACGTTGTCAACAAATGCCGCGCACGATGCATCCGCATACGCTGCAGTAATTTCAAGGGCGTGATTTTAAGATGTCGCGCCACAGTCCGCTCTAGGGTCGAAAGTGACATGTTCGCCTTCCGCGCCATAGCTTCGACCGTCACCCCAGCAGTCAAATGCTCACGCGCATAGCTGACGATTAAAGATAAATCTGCATATTCCGCAGGCAGATCCCCGAGCGCCACCATTGGCTGGCTCATACCATAAGTGCCCGCCACCGCTCCACTCACGTCTACATAAGGAAATTTGCTGGTCGCATGCCAGACCACTTCGCCATCAGCACTCATCACCAGCTCTGGCTTATTGATAATCGCTTGCTGCGTCTTGAGCACAACAACATCATCCTCCATATAAACATCGGCGAGCTCGTTAAAGAACCAGTCACTGTCTTTCGTGCCTATAATAGCCGCGCGCGATGCCTGCGCCTGCTCGGCCAAGTTTCGATTCACCCATACAAAGCAGCCCGCACGGTCTTTCACCCAGAAAGACACATGATCTATTAAGTCCCAAAGTCTGCGGTCGGCAAATGCAGTTAAATCCATATCGTGACGAATACTGCACAATTATGGATGACTGAGAGCATTGTCAATTCCAGCATTTCAGCTATAATGCACGGCTATGAGTCGAAAAGTTACCCTCTTTACCGGCCAGTGGGCTGACCTGCCGCTGGATGACCTACTTCCCCTCGTCAAAAAAATGGGCTACGATGGTGTGGAACTCGCCTGCTGGGGCGACCATTTCGAAGTCGCACGTGCATTGAAAGAAGACGGCTACATCGCCTCGATCTGGGACAAGCTACAAGCCAACGGCCTGAGCTGCTACGCCCTCTCCAATCACTTGGTGGGCCAAGCGGTCTGCGATCGTATCGATGAGCGCCACCAGGCGATTCTCTCGCCAGAGATCTGGGGCGACGGCGATCCAGAGGGCGTGCGCCAACGTGCGGCCGAAGAAATGAAAGCCACTGCACGCGCTGCGCGTATGTTCTTTGACGCTCGCCCGGACGAATCCGTGATCGCCCCGGTCGTGAATGGCTTCACGGGCTCCTCCATCTGGCACGCGCTGTATGCCTTCCCGCCCACCTCGCAGGCGTATTTAGAAAAAGGATACCAAGACTTCGCCGAGCGCTGGATTCCGATCCTGGACGTCTTCGAAGAGGTCGACGTCAATTTCGCACTCGAAGTGCACCCCACCGAAATCGCCTTTGACATCGCCTCCTCCGAACGCGCGCTGGCCGCGGTCAATGGGCACCAGCGCTTTGGTTTCAACTACGACCCCAGCCACCTCGGCTATCAGGGCGTGGATTACGTAAAATTCATTCGTCAATTTGCCGACCGCATCTACCACGCGCACATGAAGGACGCCTGGTGGGGCCACGGCGATGGCACAGTTGGCGTCTTCGGTGGCCACACTGATTTCACCGATGCACGTCGCCACTGGGACTTCCGCTCACTCGGTCACGGTGACATTCAATTTGAAGAGATCATCGTTGCGCTCAACGACATCGGCTACGCCGGCCCGCTCTCGGTAGAATGGGAAGACGGCCGCATGGATCGCATCCATGGCGGCACCGAAGCCGCGGCCTTCGTCAAGAAGCTCGACTTCAAGCCCAATGCCATCGCCTTCGACGCCGCCTTTGACAAAAAGAATCAGTAACTATGACACTTAATCGTAAAATCCGCATGGGCATGGTCGGCGGCGGCCAAGGTGCCTTCATTGGCGCCATCCACCGCATCGCCGCTGGCATTGATGGTCAAATCGAACTCGTCTGCGGCGCCTTCAGCTCCGACGCCGAACGCGCACTCGCCTCGGGCAAAGAACTTTTCCTGCCAGAGGCGCGTTGCTACAGCGACTTCGAAACAATGATGAGCGCCGAGGCGCAACTGCCCGAGGGCGAGCGCATGGACTTCGTCGCCATCGTCACGCCCAACCACGTGCACTTCCCCGTGGCCAAGGCGGCCTTGGAGGCTGGCTTCCATGTGCTCTCCGACAAGCCAGCGACACTCAACTTGGCGGAAGCCCAAGAACTGGCCCAAATCGTTGCCCGAACAGGCCTCAAGTATGGGCTTACCCACAATTATACAGGCTACCCCATGGTCCAACAGGCCCGCGAAATGGTCCAGAGCGGTCAACTCGGAAAATTGCGTAAGGTGGTAGTCGAATATCCACAAGGCTGGCTGGCCACTCCGATCGAGCAAGACGGTCAAAAGCAAGCCGCATGGCGCACCGATCCCAAACGCTCGGGCGCCGCAGGCTGCATCGGTGACATCGGCACCCACGCCGAGAATCTGGCCGAGTTCATTACCGGCCTACAAATTAAAGAACTCGCCGCCGACCTCACCGCCTTTGTCGATGGACGCCTATTGGACGACGACGGCAACATCTTACTCCGCTTCGAAGGGGGCGCCAAGGGCATCCTGCACGCCTCACAGATTTCAGCCGGCGAGGAAAACGCGCTCAACATCCGCATCTACGGTGAAACGGGCGGCCTGGAATGGCATCAAATGGAGCCGAACACGCTGCTAGTCAAACACCTGGATGCGCCCACCCAAATCTATCGCACCGGTGGTGGCTATTTGGGCGAAAGCGCCACCGCTCACAGCCGCACCCCAGCGGGCCATCCGGAAGGTTACCTCGAAGCATTCGCCAATATTTATCGCAACTTCGCCGCAGACATCGCCGCAGAACTCTCTGGTGCTGAAGCTCCAGCCTACGCCAAAGAATACCCTAGCATCCAAGACGGTGTTCGCGGCATGGCCTTCGTCGAAGCGGTTGTCGAAAGCTCAAAAAACAACGCCACTTGGACATCATTAAGTATTTAGCCGCGCGGCACCTCATTCTTCTTAGACTGACGGCACTCTTGACAAGCCTGACCTGCTAGCGAATCTGAACACATGCGTTTTCTCATCATCGCCCTCATTTGCACCCTATATGCAGGATGTGCCAGCACACCCAAGCAAGCAGTTTCCTCTGTTCAAATCGAGGAAATCAAGCCTCGTTATATTGAAACAGAACAGTTTAAACGTATCAGCGAATATTTAACGGGTAGAGAGAATCTCGGTGATCGCATCGTTTTTCGTACCAATCCCAAGGAGCGATCGGGTTTCTACTTTGCTTTAATTCTCGACACTAATGTTCGTAAGCTCCCGAAGGGCACTGTAGTCGTCGGAGAATTCTACACGAAGAAATCAATCGATAAGCAAATACACGAATTCACACTGGCCAATAAACCAGTCAGCACTAAAGAAATTTTTGTCGGTCTAACTGGTGAAGATTGGCCCGAAGACAGCGGTGCTCCTTCAGCTTGGAAATTCACATTAAAGGACGCCAACGGAAACATTTTGGGCAATTCCCAAAGCTACCTCTGGTCTCTTTAGTCACATTCTAATCCAACTGAATCGCTCTACGAGAGGCTTCGTGGGCGGATATTTGGGCGCCACTCCGCTCTCCCATTTTCGCATATACTTCCCGACCGAGTGCCGCCTGCTCTAATAAGTCAGGTTCCAGTTGAACTGCGCCCCGTTGGTAAATAGTGGTCACGCAAGACCCCCCAAAGGAAAAGTACCCTTTCTCGCTCCCTTTGGCCACACTCCCCGCAGTAAAAGTTGAATGCATTCCCCCCACACAGGTGGCACCGACCTCCATGACAATCACTTTCCCGAAAGTAGGTGATTGAATAACAGTACGAGCACGACGATTTTCCCATAAAATCGATAAATGGCGACGTAATGCCAACGGACTGACCGAACGTAAAGTGCCAGGCAGAACCTGAACAGGTCCAGCCTCCCCAGCGACGGGAAAATGATAGCGATGGTAGTCAACCGGACAAAGACGAGAAATCACCATTGTTCCACCAGCAAATTCCTGAGCAAGTGACGGATCTCCAACAAAGGCTTCCAGATCAAAACGCTGGCCCTTAATGTAAAAACGATCTGCGACATCAACATTCTCGATCCCCAGATGCCGTCCATCCGCGGGAAAAACCACCGCCTGCGGATCTGGATCCACAGGACGCGCTGCAGATTTCAATCTACGATAAAAAAACTCATTAAAGCTACCATAACTCCCCACAGCATCCGCAAACTCCTCAATGTCTACACCATAGTTCTGAATAAAAGGAGCTACTTTCTCACGACTTCTGGGAAAATCCATCCGCCAACCATACCACTTCGAAAACCATAAGCGCTTAACTGCAACAGCGACTGTCAAACGCCCCAGTGGATTCCCATAGGCCCAGCGTAAGAAACCTTCGCCATAAACCGATTCAGTTTCAACTGCACCAGTGTGACGATTATAATATTCAATAGGCGCGTTATACTCTGCGGCAAAATTCATACTTTATTCTGGCTCCTGCCCCCGTCCATATCGACGACGAGCACTTTTGATTTCCTTTAAAGTCGATTCATTCGACTCGGTAGTGTGAAACTTAGAAACAGCCACCCGCTGGGATTGATAAATACCAGTGTGACCGCTGAAATAATAAGCCATAAAACAGGCAACCGCAAAATAAACGGTATTCTCGGCACCAAATAACTCAATCCCCATCAAGGTGCACGCAATTGGTGTATTGGTCGCCCCCGCAAACACCGCAATAAAACCCAATCCTGCAAATAAATCTACTGGCGCGCCCGAAAGCATTGCCAAGGAATTCCCCAGTGTCGCTCCGATAAAAAATAAAGGCGTCACTTCCCCCCCCTTAAAACCTAAACTGAGCGTAATCGCCGTGAGAACCAACTTCCAAAACCAACTAAATGGATCCGCACCACCCGCCGAAAACGCGGATACAATACTGACCCCCTCTGGGTCCGGCGAACGCACTCCCAAGCCTAAATAATCATAACTCCCGATAATACCACTGATCCCCAAAACCAAGCCGCCCCCCAAAACCGGGATGAGCCATTTTCGTGAAATCAATGCATGTGATGTCGACTTCAGCCAATGTGACAACTCTGCAAAAGCATAACTCGCCAGCCCGAAACAAGCTCCGGCTATCATGATTTTCAGCAATAAAACCAAATCTAACGAAAAATATCCCAGAGCTGCCTTTGCGGAATACGCGATCGTATATTCCGTGTGATGTATTGGGAAGGCATTACAGGTCACATCTGCCAACAAACTCGCAATCAAACAAGGTAGTAAGGCATCATACTTAATACGCCCAACCGCCAACACTTCCAGGGCAAAGATCGCTCCTGTAACTGGCGTGCCGAAAACCGCACCAAAACCAGCCGCCATTCCCGACATCAAGAGAATCCGTTGATCCGCCCGGGTCAGCCCCAAACGCTTGCCAATGTATTCAGCAACGCTTCCACCCATCTGCACCGCAGTACCTTCGCGCCCAGCAGAGCCACCGAATAAATGAGTCAGCACGGTAGTCAGCAAAACCAGCGGTGCCATGCGAAAAGGAATCCCTCCTCCTGGTTCATGAATCTCGTCCATGATCAAATTATTACCCGCTTCTGAATTTTGTCCCCAGTAATGATAGAGCGCATAAATCCCCACCCCTGCCAGCGGCAGCAACCAAATCAACCACATCTGAGCATGTCGTAATTGGGTAGCCTGCTCTAATAGCCAGAGAAACACTGCGACCATAATACCAACTGAAACCGCAACTGGCAGCACCAAAAAGGACCACCAGACAACATGCCGCACCATGCGAAACGGCTCCGATGTAGAACGAAGCTTCACCATCACTAAGCGAGCCCGCCCATAGAGCTTTTTCGTACTGTTCCTACATTTTGCATATATATTGCTTGGCGGTAATCACGCGCCCTGTAAAGCCTACCATTCCAGACGTTTTCTCATATGACCGATACAACCTCAGAAATTGATTTCAATAGCATGCTCGATGCGCTCCATCAGGCGATCGAAAAAAACGATACGAGCACTGCCCTACAAACACTACAACAAGCGGATCACGATGAAACGGCGAAACTAATTGACCGACTCAGCGTCGTCGATCGACAGACACTCTTCGGCTTACTATCACCGGAACAGGGCGCCGAAGTGCTTGAACATGTCTACTACTTCCAGGGTGCGGATATCATTGAAGAGCTCCCCGCACAAGTGGCTGCACCCTTTGTCGCCAAACTTGATAGTGACGATCGAGTCGACTTAATGAATGAACTCGATGAAGAGGACTCGCAAGCGATCCTCGAAGAGCTGGACGACGACATCGCGCATGAAACGCGTCGCTTCATGGCTTACCCCGAAGGCACAGCAGGGGCGATCATGTACAGTGAGTTTGTCTCCTTTCGCGCCGACATGACCGTCGAAGCCATTCTCAATGACATTCAGGCCAATCGAGAGCAATACATCGAGTTTGGCGTACAATATGCCTACGTGCTCGGTCTGGAGAAACAACTGCTCGGTGTACTACCAGTGCGCAATCTACTTTTTGCCAGTCATCAACAACAGGCCACCGAAATCATGATCCCCAATCCCACCACCGTACGCGCCTACGATACGGTCGAAGAGCTGGAAGCTATTTTTGAAGAGCATAACTATCTGGGACTTCCAGTGGTCAATAAAGATGGATGCCTCATCGGCATCATAGATCGAGAATCCACGACTGAAGCTCTACAGGAAGCGGCCACGGAAGACTTGCTTAAATTTCAAGGTCTAATGGGTAAAGAAGAGCTCCGCTCGATGCCACTCAAAGTACGCAGCGGACGTCGCCTCTCCTGGCTTAGCATCAATGTAGTGCTTAATCTCATTTCCGCCAGTGTCATCGCAATGCACCAAGACACCCTCGAAGCCGTCATCGCGCTTGCGGTCTTCCTACCTATTATTTCCGACATGTCCGGCTGCTCTGGCAATCAAGCCGTGGCCGTCTCCATGCGTGAACTCTCTCTCGAACTCATCAGCCCCAAGGAATTTCGTCGCGTCTTTGTCAAAGAATCCAGTGTCGGACTGATTAACGGCGCCTGCCTCGGACTGCTCATTGGTGGTTTGGCATGGCTATGGAAAGGCAACGCCGTGCTCGGGCTGGTCGTAGGTACTGCCCTCGCACTCAACACCACTGTCGCCGTCTGCGTCGGCGGCCTAGTCCCCCTCGCGCTCAAAGCCTGCCGCCAAGACCCCGCACTTGCCTCCGGCCCCATCCTCACCACCGTCACCGACATGTGCGGCTTCATGCTCATACTAGGCCTAGCCTCCCTATGCCTCCCCTACCTAACCTAATCCCACTTCAGCCCTCAAGTCTCAAGTCTCCCACCTGAGCTCTCAAAAAAATATCCCGATTAGGCCTTGATCTTTGCGGGATGCCCCCATTTATTCCTCCGCTTTCACTTTTAACAAGGAGTCCTACTATGTCACAACACAACAGTTTCAAAGCCGCCGGTGGTGGTGGTAAAAAGAATCGCACTGTCCTGAAACGCTTCGAGCGTGTGGACCTACTCCGCAAGCGCGGACAATGGGAAGACGGTAATCGCGTCATTGGCCTGAAGAAGACCAAGCCTGAAGAATAAGCCATCTCATCAGTTTTTTTTAACAAAGCCCTTTTCTGAATATGAAAAGGGCTTTTTTATAAGGCTACATTCAGACTAAAATCAGTAGTGACATTCTGATCGCCTTTCCCACTATTTGCCAAAACACGACCGCTCTCTCCTCTATTAATTCCTACAAAAACACGTAGCTAAACGACTAGGCCTGATAAACATCAATGCTACCTTACCTGCATATATTGATTCGCGTAGAAGATGACGGCTCTCTTCACGCCCTCGGCGCCTTCACAAGTAAAGAGAAACAGCTCGCCTATCAGAAAGAAAGCGGTCTCAAAGACAGCCAAGTTCGGCTCGACTTCTTTAATGGCCCCTTCGATGAAGATATTAACGTAGTCTATGCAGGTCACCGTCGCTGGAACATGGACCTTTTTCAGCTCGGAGGCTATTTCAAAAGCGAAGGTGAGGCGTGGACCTGGGTCACTCAAGAAGGCTATGTCAGCGTCCTGCGTATCGACACCAGCTACCAAGAAGAAAAAGCACTACAACAGGACGCACTCGAGCGCTACGCCAAATTACAGCGTCGTTGGCGACTAGCCACCTATGAGGAACTCGTCGAACGTGAAGGCGCCGATAAAGCACGCGCCAACATCAAACTGCGCTTTTACGAAGACGCCCTCGAGTCCTTCAAACCCAAAACACGTCGTGATCTGCGCGCACTCTACGCCTTCGCAGTTCTAATGCTCTGTTTCCCCTTCGCCATATTTTTCCTCCTGAGCCGAGGTCCCGACTATGGCGAAAACATCGATTCAGTCAGCTGGCTTCCCAATTACGCCAGCGACATTTCCTACTATCGCTCCAAACAAGTTCAAGTATTCGAATTTAAAGTTAGTGGCGAAGATTTCAAACGATGGGCGGAAAGCCGCGGTATGAGCGTGCGCCGCTTAGTCAACCAAGAAATCATCAGCCGTTACAGAGCATATATCCCCACCCCCAATAGCCGTTCCAGCAGTCCAGCCACTCCAGGCGGCGTGCTCACAATCGAACAATTTGAATCCTGGCAAGACGATATCAGTGCAAAAGTTGCACGAGGCTTGATTGCAGAAAGCCCCGAGAAAGAAATTGCCATCTACGACAGCCACACAAAGAAAGCGTATTACGAATACCTCATCGACTTTTAACAATGGCCAGACTTATACCAATCTCCACCCCAGCTGGCCCCACTCGAACCGAGCGCCGCACCAGGCCAAGCTTCCACATTCGTTTGACATCGCAGTCGCCATTGGCAACCTCACCTAAGGACTAAGGAACATCGGACAATTATGCAGGCCAAACACCCTAGAGGATTTTCGATAATAGAGCTTATGGTCGTCACGACGACCATCGGCATCTTGGCGCTGCTCAGTATTCCCAGCATCCGTATCGCGGTTGATCGGACCGAAGCCGCTGCTACCGCCAATGACATACGCGTATTCACAGAAGCGATAGAGTTCTTCACCACTATCAAAGGTACGTATCCTGAAGCGATGACCTATACTCGTATGCCCAACGAGATTGCCAGCTACCTTCCCTCCCCGTGGAAAAGCGGTCAATATAGTTGGTTTTATGTAAACACTGAAAATTTAACCTATGTTTACCTCTATAATCTCAGTTTTACTGCAGAACAAGCAGTCCGCCTCGACAGCATAATCGACGATGGTAACATCGCAACTGGTAACGTACGCATGGCATACAATGGCAGTGGATTAGTTTATCTCTTCCAATATTATCAAGCCGATCGCGAGTCCATCCCCGAAATCAATGATGAATAGTAGGCAATGTCGATGAGAAGATAAAACACCTTCAAACTTGCGTTCCGAAAAAAATATGCGAATGTGCACCTTGGTTCTTTGAAAGAAGCATCCGCAAATGCGGACACAATTCTTTCCGTATAATTAAAAGGTTGGGCGCTACTAGAGCGCCTATTCCTTAATTCAAATTTCCTAAATCTTAATAGATTTCAAGGGGGTGTCACGGATTCGACCTTGTGTCGTAGTGCGAGGCTGCATGTCGGAGATGATGGAGGCTCCGTATCAATCCATTACAAAAATTAATTGGCGAAGAACAATTCGCACTTGCTGCTTAATGCGGCAACGTTTCTACCCTGACACCTGCTAAGGAATAGAAGCGTCGACTAGCAGGCATAGCTGATAACCTGGCTCCCGTTTATCAGTTGTAATTAGGGAGTCTGGAAACTGAAGAGTCTGCTTAGAGACGCTTCAGCAACGACAAAAAATTCTAAGCTAAGCATGTAGATGCCACGTGTGAAAGCACGAGGGACGCGGGTTCGACTCCCGCCACCTCCACCAATTAACATCGACTCTCGATCATAATTTGCCAAATTAAATTGGCAAATTATGGCAAAGCAAACTTTCAAGATCAGTAAATTTACCAACCCTCAAGGCTCTGACGCATGGAGGGTCGCAGGAACGCTCAATGGCGAGCGTATCCGCAAAAACTTCAAAACTCGAGATGAAGCTACTGCTTTTCGGCAAAAGCTCAATATCAGACTGCTAAATGAGCAGAACGAGGGCCAAA
The DNA here is from genome assembly GCF_031127905.1 of Thalassobacterium sedimentorum. Lineage (GTDB taxonomy): Bacteria > Verrucomicrobiota > Verrucomicrobiia > Opitutales > Coraliomargaritaceae > Thalassobacterium > Thalassobacterium sedimentorum. Next base: position 40,325 of record NZ_JARXIC010000005.1, read on the forward strand.
CAATCTGGACGACTTTAAGCCATGCACAAAACGCCGACGCAATTGCTGCGGTGAATTTACTTAAGCGTTCAAAATCAAGTAAATCACTTCCATTCGCCGTGAATTACTTTCTAGAACACTATAAGGAGTCTACTGAAAGTAAGACGATCGAAGCTGCCGTCCTAGAATATCGAAACGAAAAATCTCGAGAGCTCGAACGAGGTATCATCTCTTCTCGGCAAGAACGTGCCATCAAATATGAAATGGCAAAACTAGAAGGCTTTTTCACTGGACGCGTCATTGGAGAAATTCAACCCGAAGAACTCAAAAAATACTTAGATACTCCCCTTGGACGCTCAAAGGCCGTCGCTACACTTAAAACGTGGAACAACCGACGCGGCTACATCAGCACATTTTTTAAATTCTGCCTAATGAAAAAATATCTGGCAGAAAACCCAATGCTTGAAGTCCCACAATTTAAGATAAAAAAGAGCAGAGGCACTGCCGAAACTTTGACCGCGAAACAGGCTGAAGCATTCATGCATTGGTTGGAAAACTACCGAGGCAAACAAAACAAAAATGGCACTTGGTGGGGCTCACCTGGGTGCATGGTCCCCTATTACGCACTCACCTTATTCGCAGGAATCCGTCCTGACTGGAAAGATGGCGAAATGGGAAAACTGAGCTGTGATGCAATCCGTCTCGATACGGAAGTTATTATAATAGAACCGCATGTCTCCAAAACCAACGAAAGACGAATCATTAAAATCCAGCCGAATCTCCGCGCATGGTTAGAAAAATACCCGCTAAGCAAATACCCAATTATTACTAAAAAAAGATTCCGTGATATGTGGGCAGATGTCCGAACTCAACATCACCTCCCACATGATGTCATGCGCCATACATATATTTCCATGACCGTAGGTGCCTTTCGCTCAGTTGGCGATGCTTCGCTTCAAGCTGGAAATTCAGAAGCAGTCATCCGAAAGCACTATCTTGACTCCAAAAGCACTAAAGAAGCAGATCAATTTTGGGGAATATTACCTGAAAGACATCAAGCTCAGCCTATGAGCAAAGAAAATGGACGATATATACTCTCGTTCAACTAAACTTCTAAACAGGCTCAAACTTTAGCCATGTCTTTTTCATTCTTAATCTGCATAATGTCCTCCTGACAGTGATTGATCGGAAGAGTCTATTGTGCCTCCATAAATAGTATTTGGAAGACCCCAGGCAACGCAATTAAAGTCACTAAAGCCGCAGCGATTCGTAAAAGACGTCGATGCGTCACAGCAGAAGCCGCCCATTGCTCCCCTTTCAACGCAAGCCATGCATAGGCACCTTTTATGCCACAAATAAGCAGTAAAATCACCACAAATAGACCAAGCACGAATTGAAACTGTATGGACTCTCCTATAGCAAAAATAGGTAAACCACCAAAGTAAAAAGCAAGTGCTTCCGTATCTGCTAGTGTGACCACAAAAACAGCCATAAAATAACAGCTCCTTTTAGCTTTGGCCGCCTGCTCGAACTCCAGATGAGTCGAACTAACCTTCCACAAGCTCCACTCAAACCAGAATAAGATAACTGAAGCTGATAAATGTATCCATTTCGCCTGTGGATCAAATATACTCAAAATGAAATTCAAGCCTAAGCAAGCGAGTGTAGTAAGGATGAGGTCACCTAAAAGCACCCCGAGTATGGCAGTTCGAGCAAATCGCCAGAAGGTTTAAATTGTCATTATTGCTGGGATCTCCATCAAGGTGATGAATCTCCAATTCTGAAATGCCATTCGTCATGCACTTAGGGTTAGGGCACCTACTCTCAACTTCGTCGAAAAGCATATGTCTAATTTTGATAGGGATGGAGGTTCTTTTTTTGGCCATAGTATGTTTCTTCGTTTTGGTCGATTCAGTTATTTCCAGAGGGGCTCAGCATTACGAAATATTTGTGTGCGTAGTTCATTTTCTGAAAGCCCTACAATATCAGCCAATCTTTCGATGGTGGAAGCCACTTGATACGGACGCACTGGAACGTCTCCAGCGGTCGCCACAAACGGACCATCAGTCTCTGTCAAGATGCGACCAATGGGGATCTCTCGTATCATTTTCACATGCCTCTCTCGAGACAACATCTCACCATTAATAGAGAAATAACAGCCCAGCTCAACTCCCCGTTTCATCTCAGATAACGAACCGGTGAACCAATGCAATACTGGTACTACGTTAGTCCCATTGAGATTGCACTCCAGAGCATTGAGGACATGCTTTGTGGCTCGGGTCGAGTGTATGGATAAGACTTTATCACCGACTTGAGCACACGATTGAAGGATACGAGTAAATATCTCCCGCTGTTTCTCAAAAGAACGATAATGCCTTGGACTTGCATCCAAGCCAATCTCTCCCACGAATCGAGTTTTGGGAAGCAACCGTTCAAACAACTCAAACTCATGACCACGCTCGGCTACCAATTGCGGATGAAGCCCTAGTGCCGCTCGAACAAAATTAAGATTTTCAGTGAGCTGAAGGTTCCTCTCAAACGCTACGGGAATCGTGGTCACAGCTAGCGTCAAGACTCGCAGCTTTTCACACTCAGCTATGATCTCTTCAAAATCTGGATAGAGGTCGAGATGACAGTGAAAGTCTACAGCTATCGGACGTTCGCTCATAAGGGACGACTATTGGTTGTTTTGAGAAGTTCCGCGATTTCGTTCATTCCGTTTTGATAGACTGCAACATAGTCTTCCAGTTGGTCGCCAACATCAGTCAATGGACCAGATTTAAAAATAGCTAATCTCGCGTATTTTGGATTCGCCTGAAGTTTAGCAATTGTTGACTTTGCGGCTCTCACGTGCGCTCCCTCGGCTTTCTTGCTATTTAACACCTGCCCTTTTAGCTCAACCCCATATTCAGTAGTATCACCATCATCATCTAAGCCAAACAGGGTAGAAGCTCTGCGGATTAAACAGGGCATGCAATAACCACAGTGACGAGGAGCGTGCTTATCCCAACGAGCTTTAGCCGGAGACGAGCAAGACATCGTTTGCGGTAGCAGCTCTTTAAGGTAATGGAGATCTTTACAATCGCGAATCATCTGCCCTTTTGTTTGGGTTGCATATGGATTGAGCAATCTTCCGCTGAGGCCGATGGCACCTAGCAGTTCATTCCAGCGAGCGACATAGTAAGGGTGAGCGGTCCGAGTACTGAGCGCCCCTAGTCGAAGAGAATCCAAAGGGACATTTAAGGAGATCAAGCCGTTCTCAGGAAGATATATCATGGTGTCTCCGCTGCTCCCATCAGCAACGTAAGCGGCAAGCGAGAAAAACAGGAAAGAACGAGAACGTTGAGTCCCCTCATCCCCACCATTATGCAATATATTCCGTGGAAAACCTATATTCCCCCGCAAAGAATCAAAGCTAGATTTACCATATTTTTGCTTCAGTGCATCTAATACAATTCGCTGATATGTACTGGTCGTTCCATCCGAATAATGACTCACAAAAATAGGCTCCCGACCACTGGTGAGCAAGTCAATTGCCCCGATACAACTATCCAAACCTCCTGAAAGAAGTGAGACACAGTCACGAGGAGCCAAGTTGAATTTATCTGAAACAGGGACGATTATCTGTTTGGCCTTCGGGCGAGGTCTAAACTGAAAACACCAACGATCTCCAGTCAAAAAATGTAGCATTCCGCTCAGTGCTCCAGCTTGAGCTTGCCACAAACCCGGATCGCTAACGGGGAAATATAAAAAGATCTCCCGCGTCCATCCATCTTGAGCATTCTTAGCGCGAGAGATACGAGTGTCCACTCCCATTACAGCAGTACCCAGCAGAAGCAAATCAAAGGCAATTTCGGAAGGGCTTAGGGCAAGTTCTTTTACCGCATCTACGGTATTCTGGATACCAAAATTTAGTAATCCTAATATATCATATAAATCGACATTTGATACTACCGAATGAGGATCATCTGGGGTGACCTGAAATCGATCCTTATTGTTCATTTGAAAGACAATGTGATGGCGGAACATAATTTTATTCTGTTGTTAGCTGCCCGAGCAAATTGTATGCAGCTTCGTAAATCTCATGTGTGATTTTAGTGAGCTGCTGGCTGCCTATACTGCCAAAATCAGAAAGTGGACCACCGACAGCATCCCTGACACAGCCGGATATGACTGCTGAAAGAGTTGCTTCGATGCCTTGGACTGCGAGTGTATCATCAGGTACGGCAAGACAGTTAACCCCAACATCATTGATAACCCGATCTTTTATCGAATTCGAAACAAAGCCAATAAAGAGCTCTCGCAGCTGTTCCTCAGAAAACTCATCCGCCATATCCAGACCTTGCTCGCTAAGATCTGCAATTGCATCCGCCAGAGCATCCCTTGCAATCCCTTCATCAATAGAGCCACCAGGATCAAGACAGAGGGCATCGATGAGTAAAGGGAGTATTTCATCAACTGATTTTCCTTGGCAGTCTTTAAGGCCAAATTGCTTCAGTGCTTCAGGCGTTCCCACAGAAGCCACAGCCTGAGCGAAAGAAAGAATCTTGCTGGCCGTGCGCTGAGGCCCTGCCATTCGGTGCGCGGCAGTGCGTGCTCCCCCACTAGCACTGCCGACATACTCACTTAACGCACGATTGAGTGTGTTGCTATTCCCAGTGCGAGAAAAAGAAGTGAGACTCGCGCGAGGTGCCCGAAACCTTTTTGCATCAGGCGGCAAAGAAATTGGAGGTAGCTCAGCTTTCCCCTCTCCATTAGGCTCATCGGAACCACCTTCTGGCACATCGATAGGATCGAGCCCATCGATGCCTGGCAATTCGCCACACCAAGTTGGAATCAGAGGCGAATCATTCTTTGGCCCAGATGAAGCTGCAGAAGTACCCATAACTAAGTTTCGATTTTATTGATTTTAGCCGTCGCAGTCGCACTCTTCCTGAGTGCTTTGTTCTCAGTTTGATTCATCCAAGTCTTGTATAACCGCTTAAACGCAGCTTGGGCAGGTTCCGACGAAAACGCCTTATTCCAGCCAGAGACAACCCATGCTCCGAGATCCGACGGAGTTCTCGATTTCAGAATGTCAATGAGTGGCAATTGCAAGTTCGGATGACTCTCCGCCAACAAAATAAGTCCCTCCATCTCGTTAGGCTTAGATGCTAAACTGGATTCTTTCAGGACATCTTCTCTCAGTGTGTCAAAAATCGCTCGCGCATCCGCATCGACCAACTTCTTAACGGCCTCTCTTTGACCACTCGCACTCAGGGCGCCCCCCTTCAGCTTCTCATAAAGCGCTTCATGTATTCCCAGCCCTCCATTGACGCCAGAGAACATCCGCTTATCCCGAGTGACAAATGCATACGGTCGTAAATCAATGCCTCCTAGCTTTGGATCAAGGTCGAGCCATTGCTGAACGGTAGGTTTTTTCGACCAATTTGCAACCGGCTCGGAATCTCCCAAATTTCCCCGCTTCGTATTCCCCTTTTCCAGCATTTTTATCTGCTCGGGTTTACCATCACGTGATGTAGCAATCATCGCAATCAACTGTTCATATTCATCCAGCGCAAACCTTTCGAGCAGCATTAGCTTGGCAAGAATCGGACGCTTGATCATCTTATTGAATCCACGCGCTTCGGCAATTGATTCTCGTAATATAAGCGTATTAAGGAAACGCTTGATCTGCCTAGGATTACCCTTTGTTCCCGCTGTGAGTAGAGGCGTTAATTGAGCCGCCAGAGTTAATGACGAATTGATTTTAGACGGCACATCCCCAATGGATTCTTCGATTTTTGCCCGGTCTAAGCCGTTTGAAATCCAAGGCATCATCAATAGCTTGCGGGCAAGTTCAAGATATGGCGTAAATTCTTCAGCATTCAATTGCTGCTCGATCAGCAGCAAAGTAATATAAGTCCGCGTTTCGGATGAGCCCAAGGCGGGAATGCGGAAAGGCACCTGAATGAGCTTTTCCAGATAGTTACGAGAGTAAACCTGCGGCGAGATTCTTCCAGGCAAATCGGGAAAGTGCTGCCTCACGGCGTATTCCACCATAGTTTCATCTACCGCAATAACGAAAGCAGAGCGCTCAACAAAAAGAAAAAGCCGTATCGCCTCCAAAGTTTCGATAATTGTGATGGGCAAACAACGGTCCAGATCATCGACTAATATAACCAGCTTCTCAATACCCGCCTCATCAAGCAGCGTCGTAAAATCTCGCCTAAACTCATGGACTTGGCTTGGGACTGTCGAAGCGCTATGATCGGGAGTGCTCACCAGTTCTTTTGCGGTGCACAAAATCGCATCCATATCAGTCGTCGTGATAGCGTCGTGTCCCTTTGCTAAAAGTGATTTCGCAAAATTCGACAAAGCTCCAATTTGCTGTGGTGATGGTAGTCCCGTAGCCACATTATACGCCAAGCCTCCAGCATGTTTTGCGACTTTTAACCAATTAATCTGCTTCAATAGACCTTTAGCCTGCTCTTTGACTTTCACTGATTTTGGGCGAGCATCAAGGATCCCATTAATCAGAGACTCTAACAGCACCAGTTTAGCGTCTTCAAAGCCTTGAAAAGTCCAACTATTAAACTTAAGACAAAGCGTCTTCTTCTTAGATGCTAGGTTCGCCTGAACCATAGCTAATACACTCGATTTACCAGCCCCCCAATCTCCGTGTAATCCTATCGAGATGGGCTCGTTACCAGCATTATCCAAGAGAGCAATCACTGAGACGGCAATCGGCTCATACTGGAGCAAATCTACGTCAGTTTCATTATCATTGAAGAACATCAAGTTGTAAGATATCAAAAATATGATTATAAAAACAACCAGAAAAGCACGTAAAGCGTATAAAGTTTACAATCGAACGACAAACTAGCAGACCAACATCCGTTCAATAAAAGCCAACGTCCCATCGAGCAAAAAATCTAAAGATACGGTTTGAGCCCAAAAACATGGTGCAGTGCGGAAATCCGAGAAATAGATAAAGAGTATTTTTGTAATATAAAATACTTTAAGGCGGCATCTTCTTGCACATCACAGGCGACTTGCTTTATACAACCCCCGTGTATGCCAAACTGTAGCTTCCATACAGGACACGAAATCACACGAAACTCCCAACTCCCAAACGAAGACAAGAGCACCAAAGTCTTCAAACCAATGCTTGGTTTTCGTGCAGAAACTATCGCCGCAGATCTAGGATATCGACAAGGTCTACTTCACTAACAATGGAGAGCTTGTGAAACGCTCGAAACGCACATCAGCAACTCAGTTACTGAGATTTTTGATCCCTTCAAGCCAATGGGCAGCCATTTTCTTGGCACCATTCACGTTAGGATGCACTTTGTCTCCCACGGTGTCAGTCGTCCAATCGAATCTATTATCTTGATCGACCAGCACCATATTATCGGCAAATTCCGAATACTTCACGTAATCGGCCAACTTTTTATTTAACTCAGGAATGTAATCATATTTCGGTAGCTTCCCTGCTGTGATCACTTGAGCGATCAGGATCGTCGCTCTTGGATTGATCTGTATAATCGTACGCACAATAGAATCCGTATCCCGTAGAATACCCGGCACTGGTTTGTCTTTGCTAAAGCTATTATGTCCGGAGTGCAGCAGGACGACATCGGCGGGATACTGCCGATAAACATCTTCAATAATTGAAGCAAGATACGCAGTGTTTTTGCCGCTATACCCCGCATGTGCCGAATCGCTATCTTTCTTTGGGCCGATAAATGTATATGACATTCTCTGGGCCTTTAGCATCTTCGGAAGAAATTTTCGGTAGCAAACAAAGTGCTCGCCGCCTTCGGTGATCGAATCACCTAAGGCAAGCACAGTGATTTCTACGGGAGGGCTCGCATGTAAGCTTCCACAGATACTCATGAGGCAAATAAAGATACTTAGAAATTTCATCATTAAATTATTTAGACTGAATACACTTGTATGGAGAAGATCGAGGCAGTGGCTCCATGAGTATCCAAGAGCTCTAATTTCAATCGATTCGTTTCAACTGGCTCGCGTAGATTCAACTCAACACGCCCTTGATAGTTTTCGCAGTCCTCGGCCAATAATTGGCCCACTCCGGCATACAGACGATAATGCTTCACACAGAAAGGCATGGCATCTTCCGCATGATGCCACTGGACCGTCTCCATGGCATGATCGTAATCGACATCAAAGAAGATGACGACTTTCTGAACTTTCTTGAGGCCATCCCAGATCAATTCAAGTGTTGGCTTTTCGTCGCTAAGATCGGCCATCCAGGCATTAGATTGAATAAATGGACGCGCGTAGTCATTCCGCAATTGGTCCGCGCCAAAACAACTCAAGGGCGGGTTAAAAGTCACCGCAGGAAGTTTGCCCACGGGACGCCTTTCCGGCAACCAGAACTCGAAGCAGTTAAAACCAGCACCGACCGGGGGCCTTTGCACCGCATCCTTAGCCACTTTTTTATTGGCTGTGTGCACGAGAGGCATCACTCCGGTGTGATGCATCTCGGATTGAACAATTTCCACTCCCGGGCATGCCATTAGACAGACAAAGACATACTCGAACTCGGCGATTTTAGCACTAAACTTGGCAGTCACTGCCATCGCTTCGCCTTCCGGGATCAAAAGAGAGAGCGTTTCCAAAATGTCGTCTGGTGTATAATTACCTGCGAGACTCGAACGGCGCAATTGCACCTCCAGCGTCTGATCCGATTTCGAACTAAAGTAAAAAGTCATTTCCGGCAAGACACCCGGCTGAGCGGGTAGCAATAAAGCGCGGGCACAGTCCATCGTTGCCAAATGCTTGGACTGTGAAAAACTTGCTAACTGAGCCTCGCTGGACACCTTCACCTGCGCGGAGTGAAACAAGTCTTCACGATCTTCAGGCAGTTCAAGGTGCGGAATATATTGTCCCGAACGCCGCAAGCGACGTTGCAAAGCCTGCATCTGATCCTTCTCGAGCAAGTCACGCGGATTAAAGCCGCCCTCTTGGCACATCGCCGCCGCCATCCCGACCGCCTGGGCATTGTGAGCACAGGTCATCATCACACGAGTCGAACCAAAAGCGACATGCGAAGACGAGATTAGACGCCCTGCAGTAAAGAGGTTGTCCACATTGCGGCTATACATCGTCCGATACGGAATCTGATACACCCCTTTACTATGAAACTGATGACAACCGGAATCCGCACTATACAGGCCATCTGCCGGGTGTAAATCAATCGCCCAACCTCCAAAGGAGACGGCATCGTCAAAACGCTTTTGCTCCACGATATCGGATTGGCTCATCATCAGGTCGCCTTCAAAGCGACGGCTTTCCCGCTTTCCAGGGATCGTACCGATCCATTCTAGGGTCTGAGTCTCCGCTTCTGGAAATTTTCCCGAATTTTTGATGTAATCCCATACGCCATATGCCACCTTCCAGAGTTCCCATTTGATCTCCTCGGTGTCGTGCACGGTATCCATACGGCCGCCATATTCCAGCCACCATAGCGCGCAGCCATATTGCTTCACTTCGATTTGATCATGACGCGGGATCGCTTTGATGTCCTTCAATGCAAAGTCCGGAGCCACATATTTAACCGGTTCGCCCGTGTCCTTACCGTAAAAATAAATGGTGTGCCCGAGCAACTCACCATAGCTTTCCGCGGGAGCAAACGCTTCATCAAACTCATCCGCCTTTTCAGCACCGACCCGGTAAGCCGCGCCCGCTAAGTAGCCAACAATTCCATCTCCGGATGCGTCGCAAAAGAGTAGCGAAGTCACATCGTAGAGCGTGCTGTTTTGACTACAAAACGCGTGAATCGTTTTGATCCGGTCCGGACCATCTTTGTCCAAGCCCACCATCGCGGTGTTCAGCAACAAGGTAATATTCGGCTCGGCTCTCACTTTCTCCAAGAGCAAGGAATCAAAATAAAGCGGATTGCCTTCGCGGTTGCGCCACAGATTCTCAACAGCAATCTCATCGATCACTCCGCCCTCGCGGGACCAGCGATTATTATTCCCCTGGTGTGAAGTCGCCCCAAGGGCCCAGAGACGGACCTCGGACGAGGCATTACCACCTAAGACAGGTCGGTCCTGAACCAAGACCACTTTGACTCCTTCACGCGCAGCAGTGATCGCCGCACAGGTGCCTGCAAGCCCCCCGCCCACGATGGTGAGGTCGGCTTCAAGTTGGATTTTTTTGAGCGCACGCTCCGATGTTGGTTCAGAAATAATCATTCAAGAGTTCGTCGTTTTTGAGTTTTAATAAAGAGAAAGATCGAACCGGAGATGCACAGGAGCACTGCTCCAAAGACCGCGAGGATTCCATGCCCCGACTCATTAAAGGGGATGAGCCCAAACATGAGCAGCGCGCAGACCAGCAAACAGCCTCCCACGATGATGGCGGGCAAGGCGCTGGCCTCGGTCACTTTACCGGCGGCAATCACATCACTGACCTGCTTCTGCACACGAATCCAACCAATCGAGGTTTCCCCACGCCAGTAATGCATAGTGGTCAAAATACTAACAGGAATAAGCACTCCGATGATGAGATCTACGGTGGTGCCATTCGCTTGAATCCATTCAGCCAACGCGATGGTCGATCCCGAAAGCAACCAACCATTGGTGCCGAGCCCAAGTTTAAGAATCAGCCCTAAAATAAAGCTGATCGCCACCGTCATCCAAATCGCGCGAATCCCGATACGCCGACTAAACAATCCCCAAATCGTCGGTGCCAGCAAAGGCCCCACCATCAAACTGGTAATTGCGACAACCACCTTTTCCGCCCCCCCCAAGTAGGGAATTAAAAGCGACACAGCGATGAGCACAGCCCCTAAGGCGATGGTAAAAAGACGCCCAACATTCACGAGGTGCTTCTCGCTCGAACTCGGTCGAAAGACCCGACGATAAATTTCATCTGTTAGCACACCAGCAAACACATTGAGCTGTGAGCTCACCATACTCGCGGTCGCGGAAAACATTGCAGCGACCATCAGTCCCACCATCCCGGCCGGAAGCACCGCCCGACAGGCCAGGATGTAAGCCTCCTGCGGATCCGCATTTGGATCCATGGTGCGATAGATCATCGGCGGCAGGAGCCACAGTATGGGACTACACAGGTAGAGTCCTCCAAACAAAAAACAGCTCTTCTTCGCATCCTTCTCACTCGATACACAGATAAAGCGTTGAGCAAAAGCCCATTCCGCTCCAATCATAAAGAAATGGATCACCACCCAACCAACGAGAAAGAACATCGTGTATTTATCACTGGTTAAGGCAAAAAATCCTTCGGGAGCTTTCTCTAAAAAGGCACTCACCCCGCCGACTTGGCCGAAAGCAAGCGGCACGATGAAGAGCACGGCTAAATTCAATACAATGAACTGCAAGACATCCGTCATCAGCACCGCCCAAAGTCCACCGGCCATGGTGTAAATCACGACGATCCCACCGAAAATAACGATCGCCCACATGAGTGAGAGATTACCCGTCGTCGGATCTTGCAAAGGGTTTCCATCCGCCAGTGGCATCATCGCCACCAGGACGATTGACAATGAATAGAGCGACACCGCCACTCCAACAATCCGGAAGATCATCATCGCCCACGTATAAAACTGCACCGCAGAAGCGCCGAAACGCAGTTCGATAAACTCGGCCGGTGTCTTCACCCCTATTCGCTTCCAGTGCCCCGCGACGAAAAAACCTACCAGCAACGCAGCCACACCATAACAAAGATTGATGACGACTGCGACTAACCCGTGCTGGTAGGCAATCCCTCCCCAGACAACAAAAGTTCCCGCTGAGAACATCGTCATAAAAGAACTCAGTCCGGAAGTCCACCAAGGGGACTCCCCGCCGGCGGCAAACATATCCGTCGAGCTCTTGTTTTTAGACGACAAAAATAGCCCCACCCCGAAAATTCCGGCGAGATAAATAGCGAGCACAAAGTAATCAATTGAGAGCATAAACAGAGAGGATTGAGTCTTGATTTGCCGAGGCACTAAACCTCGTGGTTGAATCCATTTTCATCGCCATAAATCAGATATACAATGAAGCATTGTGATTAGGGGAGATGCGAATGGGATGGAAGACTTCGAGAAGGCGAAACCAGTAACTCAATCTGAAGGTCACAATTAGAGGTTCCACCAACCCAATCCACAACCGCCAGAGGCTTGTTACTGTCACATGGCGGGATGTTTTTACTTCTCTCCTGTTTCGGATTTGAATCAAATAAACAATCGCAGGAGTCACATCCTAGAGCTTATCTTCACTCGCCCTCTTTCATACTCGACCGCTATGCACATCCATTACGACGTCACGCAATCTCAATTTTCACTGCAAGCTGGCAACGCCACTTACGCGCTCAAAGTATCGAAACAAGGTCTCCTCCAACACGTTTACTGGGGTCCGCAGCTTTCAACGTCGGGTACCGGTCCGAGCTCTGTCCCGATTCAAGAGCGCGGCTATACACCAAACCTTGCTGGTGCACCGAATGGCATCAGTCTGGATACACTTCCCCAAGAATTTCCAACTTATGGAAACTCGGATTTCAGAGAGCCTGCTTTCGAAATTTTCCAGCCTGAAACCGGCTCTCGAATTCTGTCGCTCCGCTACAACTCACATACGATCTCAGAAGGCAAACCCAAGTTGGAAGGCTTGCCATCGACTTATGTGGAGTGCGTTGAAGATGCCGAAACGCTGACAATCTTATTGGAAGATGCACGGCTTCAGTTACAAGTAGAGCTGCACTATACTGTTTTCCCAAAACATCCGATCATCACGCGATCCGCACGGATTCTCAACAAGGGAAACCAAAACCTGGAAATTCGACGAGCACTCTCCGCTTCAGTCGATTTCGACGCGGAGCTTTCCGACTACAAATTCGTTCAATTATCCGGGGCCTGGATTCGTGAGCGGGATGCACATTTCTCAACGCTAAGACCGGGTGTCCAGGCAATTTCCAGTCAACGTGGCACCAGCAGCCACCAGCAAAATCCATTTTTCGCACTTGCCGAAAAGGGCGCCAATGAAACCGATGGCTCCGTCTACGCTTACAATCTGATCTACAGCGGTAACTTTCTCGCTCAAGTGGAGCAGGACCAATTTCAATGCGTCCGCGCTCAAATAGGCATCAATCCCTTCGATTTCACATGGCAGTTAAAACCAGGAAGTTCTTTCCAAGCACCAGAAGTTGTCATGACATACGCAGCCGATGGACTGGGAGGCATGTCGCGGGCGATGCACCGATTTTATCGTCAACACTTACTCCCAATCGCCTGGCGTGATCAACCTCGCCCAATTCTGCTCAACAATTGGGAAGCGACGTATTTTGATTTCGATGCCAATAAAATCGAATCGATCGCAACCAGTGGTGCCGAACTCGGCGTCGAATTATTCGTCCTGGATGATGGCTGGTTTGGCCATCGGGATGATGACCGCACCTCTCTGGGCGATTGGGTCGTCGATCACAATAAATTACCTGATGGACTCGAGAATCTCGCCCAAAAAGTCAAAGCTCAAGGCATTGAATTCGGCCTGTGGTTTGAACCCGAAATGGTGTCGCCCGACAGCGAACTCTATCGGTCACATCCGGATTGGTGCATCCATGTGCCCGATCGCCCCAGAACCGAAAGCCGTAACCAGCTGGTGCTCGATTTTTCGCGCAGCGAAGTTCGTGATGCGATCTATGGGCGTATCGCCAAAATCCTCTATGAGGTCCCGATTACCTATGTCAAATGGGACATGAACCGCCATCTAACTGAGCTGGGTTCGCTTCGTTTGGACGCCACTCAACAACAGGAAACGGCCCACCGATTCGTTTTGGGACTCTACGAAATCATGGATCGGTTCAATCAAGAATTCCCCCACATTCTATTCGAAGGCTGTTCGGGAGGGGGCGGGCGCTTTGATCCGGGCATCCTGGCTTACATGCCTCAAATATGGACCAGTGATAATTCGGATGCGATCTCCCGCCTACGGATTCAATACGGCACCAGCTTAGCCTATCCCTTGAGCACAATCGCCGCTCACGTCTCGGCAGTGCCGAACCACCAGGTCGGCCGCACGACACCGCTGCGCACTCGGGGGCATGTCGCTTGCACCGGAGCCTTCGGCTACGAACTGGATTTAGGCACCTTAACGGAAGCAGAGAAATCCGAGGTTTGCAGCCAGATCGAATTCTACAAAACGGTTCGTCCCCTGCTCATCTCTGGCGATCTCTACCGCTTGAAAAGCCCCTACGAATCTCAAGAAGCCGCATGGATGATCGTCTCCGAAGACAGGCACGAGGCCCTCGTCACACACGTCACTGTGCTGAATGAACCCAATGCACCCGCGCGCCGCCTCAAATTACAAGGCCTGTCCTCAGAAATAAAATACAGCGTCCGGGCTGACGGGGATTCATACACGGTCAGCGGCGATGTCCTCATGCATCAAGGGCTGTTTGTTCCGCAGGCCAGCAGTGACTTTGAAAGCATTCAGTGGCTCGTTCAGGCCTTGTAAATTGAGAGCCCATCAGTAGCGCACATCGCTTCAGAGCTTTGCGAGTAATCCCTGACGCAGGGCAAAGGCATACACTGCCTCCAAAGTTTCTTCATACACGGGGCTCTTTCGATAGTAACCATGATTGCCACTCTGATTCGGAAAGAAGTCACAAGTATTGCCATGCGCCAGCATACTGGCCTGAAACGCACGCGCTCCGGCAAATGGCACCGTCCCATCCGCCTGCCCATGGAAAAGTAAGGTCGGTGGCATCTTTGAGTGCACCCGATGCAGCGGCGAGAGCGTCTGCCAGTCAGAACCGAGTTTTGCGTGACCATAACCAGCCTCCGAAGTATCGATCACCGGATTAAAAAGTATTACTGCATCGGGTCGAAATGAGGCCGACCGAGTGACCTCTCGATAATCCTCAAAAAGCGCCGTTCCGATCGCCAAATGCCCCCCGGCAGACGCGCCGGCAATGGCAATCCGATTCGGGTCGATCCGCAGTCGCTTTGAATCCATCCGTAAATAAGACATGGCATCCTGTACATCCGCCACTGCATCAAAAACCGAAGACCCATGCTGGTGGGTATCCAGTAATCGGTATTCAACACAAGCCACCACAAATCCCATAGCACTGAGTCGCTCCGCCATGGGAAAGAAAATAGCCGGATAGCCACGCGTCCAGCCTCCGCCATGTACCAAGAGGATGGCGGGCCGCTCACTTGAAGCGGCGTTCCGTGGCTCAAAACAGTGCAGCCAAAGCGAGCGCCCATTGACTGTTTTATAAATAGCCCGAAAATCCGGCTCCCGTGTCGTGCCGGTCATATCGGCCTGAAGCATTGAGTTCATCAGAACTCCCAGACAGAGGCAGCAGAATAGAATTCGTTTCATTTTAAAATATCCATGAACAGCAGACCACTACTCATTCGTAAGCCAACTCGCTTGATTTTAGGACAGGTGCCACCGTCTCGGCCCACACCGCATAGCCTCGGTCATTCATGTGCAGATTGTCCCTCTTGAAAATGTCCGGACGTATTGTGCCATCGAGATTCAACATCCCCGAAGAGCTATCGATGTAAGTCAGCAAGGGGTTTGACTCGCAAATCCCTTTCAGCAACTCATTCGCTTCTTGCATACGCCCCCAGAGATTCTTGCGGGCAAGGCTCGGTTTAATGGCCATGACATAGAAGCGCACCTCCGATTGATCGGCATGCACTTCACGAACGATAGCCTGAAAGCAATCGGCCACAACTTGTGGCGATGCTCCGTGAGCGAGGTCGTTATCTCCCTCATAGATCAGCACAGCCCGAGGTCGGCTTTTCAGAATCAGTGTATCGACCGAGTAGAGCACATCATCAAAAGTGCTCCCGCCAAAACCACGGCGAATGATTGTCAACGGAGCCAAGTCGCGCTGGATACTCCCCCACATGCGCATACTCGAACTACCAACTGCAACAATGCCACCGGGCGCCTGCACCTCTTGGTCAAATCGACGCATATCGCCGGCATACTTAGTCGGGCTACGGTCATAAAACTGCGTAAATGCAGTGCGTTCATCCGCGGCCTGAAGACCAGTCCCGGTAAAAAAACTGAGCAATAAAAGTAAACTGAGTTGGATAGCATTGTATTTCATAAAACTGATTTATTCTGCTGAAGATCATCATACATCTTCCTGTAAAAGGCGTTGTCGATCGGATACCAAATATAAGCGATAATGGACGCAACATGCCCCAGAATCGGCACGCCCAACATGACAAGGAGAAAGGCCCAATAGGCCTCGCTGGACCATGGCATGTTTTTCGTATATCCGATATAAGAGAGCGCGCCACCGATGAGTAAGCCGGAGATCGACGAGACCATTTTATCGACAAAACTAAAAGTCGTCCCGACCAAGCCTGGAGCAAACCGGCCATTCTTCCAATGCTCATAGTCCGCCACATCGGCAATCATCGGTATAATATTCATATATGAGATACCCGTGCCAGCATTCACCAGTAGCATCAGTGCCAAAAAGAGCACCGCCTGCTCAGGTGCAAAAGGTTGGACCACAATAATGAGCACTCCAAAAATCAGCCCCATCCAAGTGCCGAAAAGAAAAGACACCTTCTTATCATAGCGCCGCGCCACGATCACTCCCAAGGTGTTTCCCAAAAAGAGCGCAGGTAATCCCAAGAGCGAAACTTTGGCCTGCATGTCGAGACTCTGGACCGTATACAAATAAAAATACACCGCTGCCGCCCCCTGTAGATTACTGGCGAGTTTGTTCGTCGCCGCAGCCGTCACCAACATTTGCAAAGGCCGATTTCCTTTAATTAAACTAAAGATCGCGATGACTTTGATCTTCTCCTTCTTCACTTCCTTTGAATAACACTCAGGACGGTCGTGATCCTTGAGCGCGAGAATGGAACAAACAGTCAACACCGCATTCACGGCCACAGTGATCACTGCGATCACCCGATAGCCATCCGGATTTGAAAAGCCTCCCTCAAAGCTATCCACGTATTTAACCGCAAAAGCGAGAAAGAGAGACCAATAAGCAGTCGAAATAATCGCAGTGAGAAAGCCCAAAGTCGAGCGTTGCCCTGGATCATTCGTCAACTGCACTTGAGCCGACTTAGTGCAGGCAGTCTGGCAAGTATATCCAAAGATATAAAAAATGTAACTGCCGATAATCCATGCATATTGAAGCAACTCGTTCTCAAAATGAACAAAGCCACCAAAGAGAAGAAAAATCCCAATATTAATAATAATCGAGCCCACGAGGAGAAAAGGACGAAACTTCCCCCAACGGGTCACCGTATTGTCAATCAAAGTTCCAATGATCGGGTCAGTGATCCCATCCAAAACCCGGACCAACATCATAATGATCCCCGCGACAAAGCCGGACAAAACCAGATTGTCCGTCATCATCACCACTAAGAAAGTCCCGATTGTGCACAGCCCCGCATTGGTTGCGGTATCGTTAACTGAGAAAGCTAAAATTTGCCAGGGCTTGGCACGATGATAGTGGGTTGGGTGTGTTTCGCTCATAGTGATAACATGAATTCAAATGAAGCGCGCCCAAAGAGGAGTAGTTCCCGTCTATCCCGAGTGAGGTATTTGGGCGGCAACTAGAGACTTACTTCCCTAAAGGTATAACAGAACTCAATCCGCCATGTTACAGTCACACAAAACACCACCCGACAGATATGTGACTGTAACATACTCGTTTCGCTTTTCCTCAATGCTACTTTTGGCGAAACTATAAAGACTTTATTCCCGCTAAAACAAAATCAAAACCTATGAATATGAAGTTATCTCACTCCGCCTATTCACTTGCAGCTCTGCTTGCTGCCTTAGCATCCTTACCAATGGTTGTCTCCGCCGAGACACTTGACTTGGTAGCATCAGCCGACGGATTCATCCGAACTGGTCAAATCGTCGATAATGTCCAAGACACAACTGAAGCGAACCTCCTTCTGGTAGGCAACGTGAGTGCGTCGGATGAATTACGCGGTTTCTTACAGTTCGACCTCTCGGATCCATTACTCACAGGTGCCACCATCAACAGTGTCACGCTCACACTCACCATCGGAGGGGGAGACAGCAGTTCGGTTGATGGAGTAGACACACTCAACCTTTACCAGACAAATACAGCGTTCACTGAAGGTGGTGCCCAATGGGACACTCCTTGGACTACCGATGGCGGCGACTTAGATGCACTTGTCGCAAGCGCCACTGCTGATGCTGGAACAGTTATCACAGGCGACACTGTTAGTTTCTCTGGGGGCACACTGGACACGGCTGTTTTCAACACAATCGGCGGTTCCATCGGCTTGATTCTTTCAGTCGACTCGATTGATGCAGCCCGCAGCATCTTCCGCTTCACTTCAAGAACTCCAGTCGGCAACCCAGCTTCATATGTGCCTGTCTTAAGCATCGACTACACCGCAACAGTCCCAGAGCCTTCGACCTACGCCTTACTCGCTGGCCTATCTGTTATCGGTCTCGCAGTGATGCGTCGCCGCAAGTAGTTTATTTCAAATACATCCCCAAAGGCCTGTCGATGTAAAGCGGCAGGCCTTTTTTATTACATTTCACGATAACCCAATTCGCATTAATCGCGTTCCATTCACCATGATCCGAAGTCAGCCACTCTCTTTCCCTAAAAGCTTCCAATGGGGCTTTGCCGCGGCAGCCCCACAAATCGAGGGTGCTGCCTTTGAAGATAATAAAGGTCCCTCGATCTGGGACACCTTTGCCCGCATCCCCGGTAAAGTATTGAATGGAGACACGCTCGACGTCGCCTGCGACCATTATCATTTATACGAAAAGGATCTCGAGTTAATGGCTAAACTCGGCGCCAAAAACTATCGTCTCTCGATTTCCTGGCCACGTATTTTCCCCAAAGGGCGCGGCTCCGTAAATCCGCTCGGCATCGACTTCTACAATAGAGTGATTGATGCCTGCCTGCTCCATGGTGTGACCCCATGGGTCACAATGTTCCACTGGGATCTACCGCAAGCCCTAGAAGAAGACTTCGGAGGCTGGCGGGATCGCCGCACCGCTGATGCCTTCGGCCCTTACGCAGACACTTTAGTCAAATCTCTCGGTGATCGCGTTAAAAACTGGATCACAATCAACGAAATTTTCTGCTTCACACAGGATGGATATGGCAACGGCACCAAAGCTCCGGGAGCCAAAGAGTCGGAGCAAGTCGTCAACCAAACCTATCACACCGCCCTACTCGCACATGGCGAAGCCGTCCGGGCCGTACGGCAATACGGAGGCCACGGAGCACGTGTCGGCATCACGGATAACCCAATCCCGACCATTCCTCTGACGGAGACCGAAGGCGACATCGAAGCCGCACGACAAACATTTATTGAAATCAATTCACGCGTGCTCGAACCACTGTATAGGGGAGAATATACCGACGCTTATTTTAAAGTTGTGGGTCCAAATGTGGCCCATTTCCAGCAAGAAGATTTTGATCTGATCAGCCAAAAAACTGATTTCCTCGGACTCAATGTATATACTGGGCAGTTCGTGCGAACGGGAGCAAACGGCAGTCCTGAAATTCTCCCCTTTCCAAAATCGTATCCCACCGCAGATGCCACATGGCTGGCTCATGCGCCGCAGGCAATTTACTGGTGCGCCCGCCATGTCGCGGAGATTTATGAGGTGCCCTCAATCATTATTACAGAAAATGGTGCCGGCTATGACGATGCGCCTCCGGTCAATGGAGAAGTGCTGGATCTGCATCGGCGCGACTACGTCCGCAATTACCTGCGCGAGTTACACCGCTCGATTGGAGACGGTGTCCCTGTCGACGGTTACTTCCTCTGGTCGTTCATGGATAACTACGAGTGGATGGACGGCTATCAACGGCGCTTTGGTGTTGTTTACAATGATTATGCCACCCAGCAACGCACCCCGAAACTCAGTGCAAAGTGGTTCGGCCAAGTCATGGCCGAAAACCGTATCCTATAATGCTCAATCCACGCCTCACCAATCCGACATTGGCGGCATGGCTTGATCCGACTCCGACACAGTTCCCGGAATCAATTTGATCGAAATGCGCGCGATGCTGGATGCCGCTAAATTAAAAGTCACACACAGGAGCTTCGCTCCAGGATTCGGTGCATCATATTCGTTCCTCGGCTGGGAAATATCAATCACCTCCAAGATTGCAGATTCCGGTGAAAGCAATTCAAACAGTAAAGTCTGCTCCGACTGTTTCAGAAGGGCCCGGTTCGGATACGTCAAATCCACATCGGCATGAGTCACCATAGCCCAGCGAACTGCCGAAGTCCGGTTCAGCGATTCCAAGTCATCTTCAATCTGCACAATGCCATCCTGATAAACTGCAACACCTCGCTGGGCCGATTTCAACTGGCCGCCATACACCGCACTGGTATCCACAATCGTATACTGCTTCGATGCGTCTGCATGATGCGCAACAATCGGCGCAACCCCATCCACCAGCTGTGGTGCTCCATCCACCATCAATACGCCATGCCCCTGACTGCCGAAGCGAAAGACTTTCCAACGATCTCCCCCCCAAATATCCAACCCAGCGGCCTCTAATTCATGATAAGGCTGTGTGCCCAAGTCCACCGCCCAACGAACTCCATCGGACTCCATAACAAACTGTCCCACATCCATATGCCCGTGACTCGCTCCGGGAGAGCCCCCCTTCAACCCCACGAAAGTAGCGTCGTCATCCGTCCAACTCGTGCGATGAAAAGCCACAGGATTTTCGCCATGCCCCACCCAATGCGTTTGCATCGACCCACTACTTTGATAGCATCCAACCCGCCAAATCAATAAGAGCGGCAACATGCGATCATCGCCGATCAAGCGAGCACCTTGTGTTCGCAGATGCCGTAAATTATGCTCCGACAAACGAACCAACTCAGATTGGTTTTGCTGTTGGGCAAACCAATATAGTTCCGGTCGTATTCCCGGATTAGAACCTGAATCCGAATAATTAAAGAAAACGCCGGATGGCCCCACAGCATGTAGAATATACTCGGCTGATGCCATAAACCCAGGCGTTTTGGAAAGATCAAAATCGCTGCCCAAAACTCGCTCCAAAGCTGCCATCATCATAACCGAGTAACTTGTGCCATAGGCCCAATAACCCGGCCCTTCGGGATAAGCCCCATCGGGCGCATACATAATCAATCCCGATTGAACCTGG
This sequence comes from Thalassobacterium sedimentorum, assembly GCF_031127905.1. Lineage (GTDB taxonomy): Bacteria > Verrucomicrobiota > Verrucomicrobiia > Opitutales > Coraliomargaritaceae > Thalassobacterium > Thalassobacterium sedimentorum. The sequence continues at coordinate 61,436 of NZ_JARXIC010000005.1, forward strand.
GTCAGAGCACGGTTCACAATTTCCAGAGAAACCTCGGGCGTGTCCTCGTAGATTGACAACGCCCCAAGAACCATGCCTCCGTGACAGACTTGATTCCAATTATTTGGATAGTTCAGCCACCACATTTTTGAATCCAGCGAAGCCTTTAGCCCTAAATTCAAAATGGCATTTCGAATCGTCACCTGACTATCCATTGTCAATGAATGATAGAGGCCGTCGTAACCGACTGCTAAAGCGGTAGTCATCTCCGCAACATCTAGAAAATGATCCGGATTCCAATCTTCAAAAGCAGCAACCGCCAGCATTTCCTGCTCCGCACGCAGTGTATAAATCTTTGAATCAGTTAAGCGGTAGGCCATTGACCAATACATTATCCTACGCAAACATTCACGCGAAACGCCAAGTAAACGACGACCTTCAAGTTGGCGCTCAAGAATAGGTTCATCCAATAGTCGATCCGCCTGCTGAATCACATAATCAGACAAGTCTGACATCAAAGGACCAGCATTCACCCGCTCTCGTAGCAGCGCCACATCGTCCTCAGAATAGAACAGGCGAGGATGCCCTTCCTTAGTTAATTCAAATCCTCGTATCATGGGATTTCCACGGAAGACAGCACCCCGTCGTCAACAGATACATACATAAAAAAACGAAAAATGCGTAGCCTCATCCGACTATTGAACAGCAGTCGCCCGGGGATCATAGTCCAAAGGCATCGCACTGACATGACCATCCAGATACAGGAAATTACGCGTCGTCCCATGCACTGCCTCAGTCGGAGTATTATTCGGACTGGCATTGCCCAAGGTTCTCCAGATCTCGGCATCCAGATCAAACATAGCCACCGCATCTGCAGGATTTGCCAGTTGACTGAGCAATAAGCCTTTCGCTCCGTAACTTTTCCCAAAGGGGCGACCTGTCATTCCATTATTCATTAAGACCGCATTATTTGCCAAATAACTCGCATGCGTCGAATCCAAGGCGGCCTCACTTGCTGGACACTGCATAACCTCAACATCCCCTTCCCCGTTCGTGATCTCAAAATACGGCAACAAATAGGTAACCAGAGTAAATTTATCTTTGTTTGTATAGTTATACTCAGCACTAATTTGACCATATAGGCCGGCATCACGCCCGGGGAGCTCTCCATTATTTTCACCTGCATATAATAAAATCGCTTCACCAATGTGCCTCAAATTCGACGCGCATTGGGTTTGCTGTGCAATGCGGCGAACCTTCCCCAAGGTAGGTATCAAAATACCCGCCAAAATCGCAATAATGGCAATGACAACTAGCAATTCGATTAGAGTAAATCCATTCCGGATGAACCGATTCTTTTGGATGTGACGCCGAGGGATCGAGTATGAAGTGTTTGTCATGGGGAAGCTATTTAGGGGGGGATTGAGTCGCGGGGATATTGAGGTCATTTCATCGAATTCACAAGCTTTCCTCGCTCGCGGTATTCATACATATTTTCTCCAATCTCACGTGCCGTTTGAGTGAGTTCTTCATAAGGTGTGTCGCCCACATCGACAAACCCAATTGCATAGCCTTCGCCATCCCAACGCCCCGTCAAAGGTTGATCACGAAACTGAAACCAATGCGTGCCCACGATAAAGGGATTCGCCAACGCCCCTTGAAGGAAGCGCGCATATGCAAATGCACGCTCGTCCTGAGTGAGACCAACAGGCGCTAAACCCGGGGCAAACATGCCACGATCATAGACACCAAAATGAAACTCTCCGATCATGATCGGCATATCCGGGAAATCTTGCTGCCAGAGGTTAGCGACACCATGCGAATAGATGTTCACACTCAACACATCGCAATACTTCTCAGCCGCTTCATACAAATCACGGCGAACTGCATCTGTCCCGATGAAACGGCAGCCCAAATACAAACGATGCGGTGCTACATTTTTCACTGCGGCGCGGCTCAGGCGGAAATATTGATCTACCGCTTTGACGAAGAACGTATGCGAATCCTTCCGGTATCCCTTGGACTTCGGCACATCTGTGCGCTCCAACAGGCTCTCCCAGTTCGGATATTCCGTCTCCCACGCTGTGTTCAATTTCTCAACCGTGACATATTTCACTTTGAGATCTTTCACCAACTCCTGTTTAGCTGCTTGCTTTGCAGGGCTTTTCAACACCTCATCGGTGAAAATTTGGCGATTTCGATTACCAAAGTTCAGCTCATTATCGATGAAATAGCCAATACACATCGGATCTGTCAGTGATTTAAGTATTAGCGGATCCCGCTCTGCTGCATCGACGAGCAAGGATTCCATCGCACGCACATATTCCGCATCAAACACATCATAAAACTTAAGTGCTTTGCCGGGAATCTGAGGCAGCCGGTCATCGTGATCGACTAATTCCGTCGTGTAAGGCACGCCCCCCATCAACATCAGATCCGAATGCCCCCAATTACCGATCGTATTGATGCCCCAATGCTCCAGCCGTTGAACCAAAGTTGAGAAGAATTCCGCTTCGTAATCCTTACGTTGATATTTTTTTTGCAAGTTCCAGTGTGTGAAGGCCAAATCCGACTTTCCTTCGACATCAAACCCAAACCACTTTTGATGATCCTTCACTGGAGTGGCATCCGTATGCGCACGCAAGACATCCAAACCCTGCGAGAAAAAGAGCTGCCCTGACGGATCGACTAAATACCACTTACCTTCGTATTTTTCAACACGAAAGGCCCCCGTCGCTTCCAACTGCGGACCGTCGGCCCAGCCACCGTATTCATTCCACGCTGACGGGCGTTTCGATGCGCTAAGCTCACGTGACTCCTTTTTTCGAGCCTCTACTAAGTCTTCAGCATTATGGACTTTCTCCGGCCATTCCTGATGCATGTTTTGTCCATACTTATCAATAAATGGCAGAAATGCGTCCTCAGCCACTCTATAAGAAACATCCGGATCGCCTTCCAAGCGCACATTTGAAATCTCACAATTGACTAAGCCATCATCCTTACGCTCGTAAGGCCATTGCATTTGCAACTCAAACCAATTGATTGCTTTCGAATCAACAGTCTTGGGCCCTGGAATTCCTTCTGGCGCCTGATACAGTTCACGATGCGGAATTAAAATACGGACTGTGCGACGCTCTCCGGGGTTCAACGCGATCCCCGAGTTTATTTCTGAATAGTCATCTGTCTCCTTATCTCCACTCGAGAGGTGTAGCGTTAGACGCAATTGCTTGTCTTCCGACAAATTCTCGATGTCCATCGCCAGCGCGTTCCCTCCAGAAAAATCCCAAAACTCCTCCCCCGCCTTCGGCAAAAAGCGCACTCCCGAATACCAAGCCGGATCATCAAAGCGCATCCGAAACTCGCCCTGCTTGACGTTAGTCCACTCAATTTTAGCCGATCGTTTGGCTTCGATCTGATCCTTTGAAAAAGGAAGCCTGGCAGCGGATGCAGAACTCGCAAAGGCAGCGAGACCCAAGATGCTTAAGCACTGTAACGCGCGTTGAAAAAGCCGTGAGCCTGAAGTGGCTTTAAAGCGAAAAGAAGTATATTTCATTTTAATTAGGGGTTGAATTTAATCATTAGCTAGAATGATGGCATTGGTTGTATAAGAGAAAAGGCTGAGAGGAAAGTTACTGTCACATGGATTGTAACTGCGACTGGTTTGAAGTAATGCACCTGAGCACACGGTCCAAGATAACTGCGCCATGTGTCATGGGATCGGAAGCGACCAGAACTATTTGGCAGAAAGCTTGAAAGCATCCAGCTCGATACGGTGCCCATCAGACATCCGATGCTTTCCGGTCACAGACAATCGCAACGCAAGCACCCCAGAAGAATCCAATTCAAGTTCGCCACAATCAATCACTTTGTATTCGGGACGCGGTGAATAAAAATCGATTTCCTTTACGAGCGAAGCTCTATTTAAACTCAATTTGGCGATACCTCCGTTTGGCGAAGTCCGCACCAGAATAGCCAATTCATACGAGCCCACAGCAGGCACTGAAATATCATGCTCGACGTAGTCTCCGGATGCATTTGCATCGAAAACTCGCAGACGCCCATGACTGGCATCCGACACATCGGCGATGTATTGTGCAGCCCCCTGAACGCGCGACTCACAGGCTTCCGCTTCAAAGGTTCCGGGAGCGCTTTCACGAGCTGAAGGCAGGGGTTGGTTAAAGGCAATATCCGTTACATAATCATTGACCGTAATCTGATCGAGCGAATCAACTGCGACTCCGGCATTGACACAATTATTAAATCGAACCGCGTTGATACGGTGCGTTGAGTCGTATCCACGAAGACGGATACGTCCGCCATTCATTTGAACATTCTCAAAAATAAGTCCATGGAAATGCCCCATTTCACTTAGGTAACCAGTTGAATTACTGTATCGGGTTTTGTCTATGTAGAAGTCAATTGGATTGGACGGTTTTTCAATCACGATATTCTCAAAGCGCAGGTTCTCCATCCAGGCCCAATCCGAGTAGTCACTGTAGATTCCAGCACCTGCATGTTGAAGAATATCTACATTGCGAATCGTTATATCACGCCAGAGCTGCGCTTCCATCGAAGCGCCAATGCGGATTCCGTTACCCGCGCCCGTATTCCAAATAACAACATTATCTGCCAAAGCGTTTTCCGTAATCATTTCGCCATTCTCCTCAGCATCCAACGAGTGCCAGCCAAGGCCATCATCTTCTGCTCGAATAAAGCTGTCGCGCACCACAAAATTTTTCACTGCGTCAATATCGACCCCATCGGTGTTCACACCGATTCCAAAAAGATTCATTTGAGAAACCTCAATGTTCTTCGAATTCAAATAAAGTGATTGCCACCAAGTGTCATTGCTGCGGACACCGATCCCATCGACCTTGATATTCTCCGCATGATCAAACAAAATACCGTGTAACTTCTCATTGCGCAGCGCATATCCGGAAGTATCCAAGATTCCACGTCCCAAGACCTTCACATTTTGAACTGCAGTGGCTTCGATCCGCCCCCGCACCAGTGCGCCTGGCGCGAAATAAACCGTCTGCCCACTCTGAGGGCGAATCACACCCGCATAAGTTACGCCTGGTTTAAAATAAAGGACATTGGCATCCTCAGGAGAAGGCACATCCACTTCTTCAGGCGTCGCGATAATCGCCAGCGGCTTCCGCCCGGGAATCTGCACCACCAGCTTCAAAGGCTCATCCAATGTAAACCGAATCGCATTCTCCATTCGCTGTGCATTCAGATGATGCCGATCCGGCTTCACACTGAAATCTGAAAAGGAATCCTGCACCATGACATCGACTAAAACTGGCTCATCTCGCATCGTGAACATAGCCACATCAAAATCGTAAGGCTCCGATTTCACTTCGATACGATGCCCACCAACAACCACATAATAGCGTGAACTATCTGGAGCTTCCAAATAACCGGGCACAGGCACCACTCCATCGACAGGCATTTCAGGCTGCCCGGGAAGCGGTGCTCTCAACGCCGCCACCGCCGCTGCCACCTCAGGTGAAGGCTCATAGTCGATGAGCAAACGTGTTTTCCCTGATTTGAAACGAAAAACGCTCCGTTCCTGATTCTCCACATCCAACTTAACTAAAAAAGAAATCGATTGCCCTCTAGCCTCTTGAACCGTCCGAGCCAAGGCATCGCTCTCAAAAGTCAACCACTGCCCGGCAGACACATTCCGTGGATTCGCCTCCACACTCGCCAAAATCGGCCCAAAATCGCCTCCGGGGCGGGACCATCTGGCTCCAAGACCATTCTGCAACCAGTCCACAGAAACCTCTTCAAAATCACGAGATAATGCATGTAGATTCATCTGCTCGAAACCTGATGCACTTCCACCTCCTGTATCACGTCCATGACACTCAAAAACTAATTTGACGCTACGGATCTTCGCTCCTTGCAATTCGGGGCGCGATAAATCATAAGACAAAACAGCGCGTAAGGAATCGTCTTTCGCTTCAGTGTCCCCCACAAGGAAAAGCACATTTCGAGTATTCTGAGCACTGTTCGCCGATAACTTATTTCGGATGAAGCCATCAGCGGAAGAGCCGAGCGAAAGCACCTCCGCAGACGAAACGCCCGTAATGAGGAGCATAGAACTCATCGCGGTCAATAGCCGGAAGGTAGAAAAAATCGAAGAAGGGAAAAGCATTAGTCGCTTGGGTTAGATAAGACAAATAAAGAAGTTCAGAATATGCAGTAAACTTAGGACGAAAGAAAACCCATCAATAAAAGTTACTGTCACACCCGCTGGCGAATATGCCTTCAGGAAAGGTTTGAGCATTCGCACAGGCGTCAAGGAATCCACGTTAGTCGCAAAGTTTTGGGGAAGCGGACAATAAGACGGACCGGCTAGGATGAGATAGTCAGTTATGTCATAAGTTTTGTGACAGTAACGCCCCCCCGAAGGTTCTAAACTCCAGGCAAACTGCTATTTTCAAATTCATTGAACCGCCACCTTCGCTTCTTTGATCGCTCTTCTTGAGTCCTCAAACAAGTAACCCCCTAATTCTCACACCTCCAAAACAATCGTCAATGGAGATAAATTCCTAAAACACATGTCTCGCTACGCCCCCGATCAAGTTTACAGTGTAAAAAGGCACGGTAAGTGCCCCAACCAAGGCTTTGCTCTTGTAATCGCGCTGAGTCTCATGGCATTCATGCTATTGCTTATTCTCGCTATAGTGTCTTTCACAGAGGTGGAAACCGCTAATGCAAATACCTCGAAATCGGTAACGCAAGCACGCCAGAATGCGCTGCTCGGATTGCAGATTGCCATCGGTGAGACCCAAAAAACACTCGGACCCGATCAGCGGATCACGGCCAGCTCGGACCGGTGGGATACTGACCCATATGATAGCGATGACCGGTCGCTCACGACTGGAGAGATCCTAGAGACCGATGGAATTGAGATCGGGCGCCAGCACTGGACAGGCATTTGGAATTCAACTACAAATGCTTCAGGTCGCCCTGAAACTCAATTCCGTCAATGGCTCGTCTCAGGCTATCCCGAAAGTCATAATGCCTCTCCAAATGACGTCTACTCTGGAGCCCCTACTTTTGACCAAAGTGTCCTCCTCTATACGGGGCATACAGACATTGAAGTCGGCAAGGAAGACATTGCAACCGGATCAAATATTGAGGGGCGCTACGCATACTGGGTCGGCGATGAAGGCATCAAAGCGAAAGTTAATTTGGCTCCAACAAATACTCTGAACGACCAGATCTCGGCTCAAACTACCGGAATCTCTTCACTGACTGATTCCGAATGGTTCACACAATCAACAGATGCAGAGATCCGCAAATTAAGCACTCCAGGCGAATACAAAATATTAGAGAAGAAATACAAAGGCAGCACTCCCGACAGCTACACACATTTCAACGATCTCACTTATTACGGCTTCGGACTTTTAGCAGACAGCCACAAGGGCGGTCTTAAAAAAGACTTAACCACCGCGCTTTTCGATACCGCGAACCAACCTGCTGAACAAATCTTCAACCCCACAAATGATGCAACGCCCACTTCGGCCGACCCAGGCGGGTCCCAGTGGGATCAATTGCGTTCATGGCTACAGACGCCACTCAACGCATCCAACGAGCTCCCGATTCAGCCATCCAGCGAATCTCAGGCGGGCATCTACCCCGTCGTCACGGGGTTCCAAGTGTATTGGGTTCCCACTTACGACCCCGAAGATAGTGATGGGAATACGCCTGTCCGTCTCAATTTCATGCCTTCGGTCACTTTATGGAATCCGTATGATGTGCCATTGGAAAGTGCCACCTACACGATCACCTTTGGACGCACTCTGATGAACGGAGGCAGTTTCGATAACTTTGTCAGTTTTTGGCGAAACTGGAACCTATATATCAAAACCGGTGGCACCACCTTCTACGAAGAAATGCAGGAACAAAACGCCCCCCTTCAACTGCATTTTACCACGGGCACCATCCAACCGGGCGAAGCCCTCGTGTTCAGTCCACCCACTGAAAACAAATCATATGACTTTAACAATCCATCCACGACCGATGCTGTGCTCGTCCGGGGATACAATCCAGGTTACGCATTTTATATCGACACCGCCCTCGAATGGAATGCCTCACAAAGCATCAGAGAATACCGCTGGGGTGGCTCCACAAGCCGTGTGCACGCACTCAAGATGTCGCTGGGCACTGGTAGTAACGCTATCCCTTTGCAAGTCGCGGTCTACATGACAGACAGCCCCGCAGTCGGACTCAGTTGGGCATCTAACTTCGAACCGATGTATCCCTCTCCTCTCCCTTCAGATCCGATGGATACTTTAGCGCTGCCCAATGCCTATGGCTATAAATTGCTCCATACCTTTATCGAAAACCAGCCTGTTTGGAATACAAGCGCAGCCAACCTCTCTCCCGCAACTCGTAAATGGCTCACTAATTTCAACCCCCGAGCGGCCACACTGGGCCCTTCGCCGCTCACTTTCGGCATGCCGACCTCATGGACCAGTGATGCCGCAACATTGAATCCGTCCTACATCCTCAGCCTACATCGTAGAGGCACCTATATGGACGATGGATTTGCCTCCTATGATTTGGCTGAAAATGTCAACGTGGGTTATTCCGAAAACCAAAGCAGTGCCACCCACACAATCCTCTTTCAATCGGCTCCCGAACGCGAGGAATTACATTCAATCGGTCAATTGATGCATGCGCCGCTTTTCAACGACCTCCCACTGAACCTGAATGGCGATCCCAACTATGCAAACGGCCTAGAGGAACGCTTTAGAAATGCACGTTTCGGGAATTTGATACCCGCTTACGCAATCGGCAATAGCGCAGCCGATCCCAATATCGAACTCGACGAAACTGAACGCACTTGGAATACCTCCGGCTACGAAAGCATTTATCAATTTCAAGGCACCCACCACGATGTATCCTACAAATTAAACGCAGCCCTCTGGGACCATTATTTCTTCTCCACACTACCCAGTAGCACCGCAAATAATACCCCGGAAAACACCCGCCTGATCCGTTTAACCGAAGAGGGCATAGAGCCTCGATCGGACACCGACCAAGCGGCAGCTGATCTCGCTATCAATGGAGCATTCAACATCAACAGCACTTCCGTCGAAGCATGGCGCGCCCTGCTCGCGTCCTTCTATCAAACCGATGTCATTCTAAACGACAACAGTCAGGTCTCTGCCGATCCAGCCAACCCCAGTTCCTCCATTCTGCGAATCAACAAACCACACGGCGGCACCACACTCACCCCCTCCACAAGTGATGACGAATCCTACATCGGCTATCGCAGCTTACAAGCGTCTGAGATAAATGCCTTGGCCGAATCCATCGTAGAAGAAGTCAAACTACGCGGCCCCTTTGCCAGCTTAGCCCACTTCATCAATCGTATGCCGGACACTGATGGCACTTTCGACGAGAGCACGGATGCCTTTCGATTAAAAGGAACTTTAGCCGCCGCTCTGGAAAAAGCAGACATCAACATAAGTCTTCAGCAAAATGCAAATCTTGAGGCTCAGAATACCGGCATCACCGGCATGCAAGCTCAGGCCGAAAGCGGCTGGCGCACGGAAAACCTCCCCGGATGGCTCAGTCAAGCCGATCTACTCGCTCGCCTCGGTAGCACCCTATCCGCACGCTCCGACACTTTCCGAGTGCGCACCTATGGTGAAGCCATCAACCCTGTCACCGGCGAAACGGTCAGCGCACGTTGCGAAGCCATTATTCAACGTATCCCCGAATATGTGGATAGCCTGAATAATCCTCCGGAAACTCCCTATGATGCCGCCGAAGCGAGCGCGCAGGGCTACGCTCCGTTAACCCAAACCAACCTGAGCTTTGGACGTCGCTTTGTGATCCTTGATTTCCACTGGCTCGAAGACTCCGACGTATGAAAACGATCCACTCTATTCTCATTTTTCTCACACTGCTACTCGCCCATTCACTTCCGGGGCAAGAGGAGGCCCCCACCGTCCAGATAAGCTTCCAAGCGTTTCTCTGGCCGAGCCATGCCCCGCTGGCCGCAAACAGTAGTCAAGACGGACCGTCAAACCAGACTCAAGCAAACAGCACCTACATTCCGCCGGAAGTCGCCTACTTGGAGAGCGGCAAAGGGAGCGAACGCAGTTTCCAACTTTTGGATGACCGGCGAACCGACGTAATGAACTACCGTGGTCCGGAGGCGCTCACTTTCTACAAAGCTGGCACAGCGATGGCCGCCCCCGGAGCACGCGTTGAATTAGGCCGGTTAAAAATCCCCCCAAAAGCCAAGGAATTAACTATATTCTTTTTCCCCTTGCCCAGCGGTGGCTACAAAATTTTCTCCATCGAAACCTCCCCCGCAACTATCCCTCAGGGGAGCACTTTGGTTTATAACTTATCCACCACACGCCTAGCGTGCAAATTAGACGAAACCAACTTCACTATCGATCCCGGGCAATCAGCTGTCAAAGCGTTTAGCCTGCCCGACAAACACTACCAACCCATATTGGTCGCCTCACTCAGCCGTGAGGGAAAATGGAAGCGAAGCCTCGCCAGAAAACTCATTGTCGACCAGAATGATCGACTCCTGCTAATCATTTACAATCTAGAGGCAAATCCGGATAGTTTCAATCTATTGCGACTCGTTTTCCGCCCTGATTCAGATTGACAAGAAAGCGTCATTTCGACAATAAAAAAGCGCAGCATACGTCTATGCTGCGCTGCACTTAGACAAGCCTCCACTTAGAGCTTGCTAATCTCAAATTTGTTGAGTTTCCATCCGCTGCTTTCGACAAGAACTCGCATTACTTGCCATCCAGCATCAAGGGTAACATCAACCGTCACATCATCCCAGTCCTGCAATCCTCCTGTACTTGAAAAACTAACAGGCCCGGTCTTATCAACATCATTAAATTCAATACGAAATTGGCCACCCACCGTTGAAGCAACACGCGATGAGATACGATAAGCACCTGGTGAAGTGACCCGAACCGTGTAGGTAATCCACTCACCGGAAGCGAACCAGCCGAGATTATAACCGCCTTCACTACAAACCTCAATGTCGACGTCACTCGGATCCAATCGATAGGCCCCGCCTGAATTCTTAGCAGTTGTATCATGATAGGCGACACTAGGGCCTCCTACATCAAAATCTTCCGCTTCGATGGTTCCAGCAATGAGATGATAATTCTCTCCTTCAAGCCAAGTAAAACGCTCCCAGCCACCGACACTGTTTCGATCACACCACATGGCACTCGCTCCGTTATTGGAGGACACATACTTCCCGTTACTACCTTGCAAGGAAATTCTATTATTATTCCCGTAGGTAGTCCAAGTAAATTGCTCCCAAGTTGAAGGCCAGTTTCGGTTGCACTGCATCGCGATTTGGCTGTTCTCCCCGGAGACAAACTTGCCGTTCGAAACACTCCGCAAAGTCACTTTACCATTCCCAGCATCTTCTACTAAAAACTGCTCATAACGATCATAGTAATAATCGTCAACACCGCACCACATAGGATCACCACTGGCTTCACAACTGACAAACTCACGATTATATCCACGCAATGTAATGATCTTGCCAACGGGAGGTCCAGAGATGCCCGGCCAACTGCCGAAATCAGGAACCCACCCAATAAACGCATCGTCAATCTGCGCCTTAAAACGAGTGTCGTCAGCCATCTGCCCAATCGTATAAAAGTTCAACCAAGAGGTCCAAGTGTTCTCCATTGCCTGAACATCATCGGACACATTACGAGCCGGATTTGGATAAGGCGTCAAATCTGTCTCAAATTCGGTGCACACCAAGGGATACCCAAGGTCTTTGACCGCGTAAATATAGTCTTCAAGGTCCTGCCCTTGTCCTGCATACGCGTGAAAAGCGATGGATGCTTTGGACCAGTCGATACCACTTCCTAGGCCAGCGACATCTGTAGGCACTCCAGTAGCACCTGCCACACCGCCACCACCTGCGGCATAACTAAAGAACATTACATGCGTGTCAGGCGCATGTGCTCGTATAACATCGTACGCTTGCCGATTCATGTTAACTGTCGACGTAGCATAGGGCGGATTATTACTATCATAGTGCTCTGGCTCATTCTTAATTTCGAACAGCACATGCGTCTCGTCTTTGTATCGATCAGCATAAAAGTCCCAGAAATTCAAGATGTAGGCGATATCATTACCACTGTCTCCAATTGTTAATACGAGATACAGGTCTTCTTCCTTTGTCCACTGCACATAGGTGTCAATATAGTGCGCACGACTACCAACTGGAATGCTCGGCTTCTCTCCGTAAAGATGTAAGGTATTCATGCCTCTTGTTTTGATATCAATCAGGACCTGCTTCGGGGGCATATTCACACCATAGAGACTATCCGTCGCAGTCATACAGCCACGCAGCATCTCACCGGTATCGGTGGCCACAGTTCCATTCTTGATTTGCACTCGACCACGGACTGCGTATGCCGAGGTTGTCGCCAAGCCGAACCCGACAAGTAGTAGGCTGGTGAATCGTTTCATGTTTTGTATCTCTTTCATGGTTCCTTTCTCTTTGTTATTAGGATCATTCGAAAGCACCACGGAGTATTCCGTCATGCTGATTCTAACCCGGTCAATGAAACACTACGGCTCCGCCACACGAAGCCGGTAAAAGATACGATCCGGACCTAGCTCCGACTTTACTTTGAGTCGCAGCTGTATATCGGATCCGTCTTCCGATCGAATGCTCTCAAATTCAAACTCTGGCCATTTCGCCAAACCTTCCAGATTCCATGACCACTCATTCGCCCCGATGGCAATGGATGCCATCGTGTCCCACTCCGAAAGATCCGATGAAACTTCGACGCGACAATCCAACAATGCTGGTATCGGATGTTTCCATACATATTGACATTCGCCATCCGTCCCCAAACTCAGTAGAGTGGAATCACTCAATTGAATGGGATGCGTCCCGATCATGTATTCAAATAGATTCACGACTCCATCTCCGTCCGGATCGTTCGCATCACTGCCGTCGCCCGTATTAGCACTGCGACCGAAGTAATCGTCACGCCAGGCCTGCAAGTCACTCAGAATCTTGAGTTCATCTATACGCACGTGATAGCCGGAACTCGCGACCGAACTTCCAACAATTTCGATGCGTAAGCGATAACTACCCCCTGCGGCCAAATCCTGAGGCCCAAAGTCCCAGATCTGCTCAAGCTCTGTGGTCTGATACAAGTCTTCCGTCCCGATCAGCGCATCGTTCAAATAGACATTGACCCGCGCCGACTCGGGTGTTCCCCACCCTCCGAGCTTCAGTCGATAATGACCACTATCACTGACTGAAAATGTATGCTCCATCGAATCACCGACCGCTCTACCGATGAAAACACGACGTCGCCCTTTAAGCGCACTGGGAAAATCCTCAATGTATTGGACACCTCCGCGAGTCGTCGATTCCAAGTCAGCGAGCACAAAACTCCCAGGATCCAAACTCGGGTAAGGCGTCAATTTCTCATCAAAACCGATATCCGTGACAAAGGCATTGACGCTGATATCCGATAAACTATTAACTGGATCACCTTGGTTCACACAGTTAATAAAACGAAGATTGTTGATCCGATGCGTGTCATCAAATCCGGCAAAGCGGATCAGACCGCCCTGCATCGTCACACTCTCAAAGACGACTCCGTCCATATGCCCCCGTTCATTCAGATAACTGGTTGAATTACTATAAATCGTGGTTCCGATATAGAAATCAATCGGCTTGGACGCTTTCTCGATCACGATATTCTCAAAGCGTAAGTTCTCCATCCATGCCCAATCGGAGTAGTCACTATAAATACCAGCACCAGCGTGTTGCAGGATATCCACATTTCGAATTGTGATATTGCGCCAGAGCTGTGCCTCCATTGAAGCCCCGATGCGAATCCCGTTCCCCGCACCCGTATTCCAGATGACGATGTTATCCGCCAGAGCATTCTCCGTAATCATCTCTCCATTCAGTGCGGCGTTCAGCGAGTGCCAGCCTAGTCCATCATCCTCCGCTCGAATAAAACTATCACGCACCACAAAATTTTTAACCGCATCAATATCGACGCCATCTGTATTCACCCCAATCCCGAAAATATTCGAGTGAGCAACCTCCACATCCCGGCAGTTCAAATACAGCGTTTGCCACCAAGTGTAAAAACTACGCACGCCGATGCCCTCCACAATGATGTTCTCACTATTTTCAAATAGAATTCCAGCATTCCCTTCAGAACGCACCGAATAACCAGCCGTTTCAAGAATACCACGCCCACAAACCCGGACGTCACTCACACCTTTAGCTTCAATTCGTCCTTTAACTAAAGCTCCGGGCGCAAAATAGATCGTTTGACCGCTTCGTGGCCGTATCACCCCCACGTCTTGTATGCCAGGCCAAAAGTAGCGCACGTCAGGATCCGATGGATCGGGCAAACCTCTTTCCAACGGAGTTACGATGATTGCCAGAGGTGTGCGCCCCGGAATCTGCAAAACCATGTTCCGAGCGCTCTCAATTTGAAAATGAAGCCGATTTCCCGAACGACTCACTTCAAGACCATACCGATCCGGCTTCAGTGTATAACTCGTAAAATCACTTGCACATTCGATATCAATTGCCACTACCCCATCCCCCATCGTGAACATCGCAACATCAAAACTGTAACGCTCGGCCTTAACAGCGACTGATCTCCCACCAGCCATGAGTGAATATCTAGCACTATCCGGACGCTCCAAGTGACCGGGCACTGGCACAACGATCTCACTAGGCGTGTAGTCGACCAGTAATACAGGCTGTAATTCATACGCTGCCGACCTTGAGCAAAAACGAAAAACCGAGCGTAATTGATTCTCTATACGGAGCTTGAGCAAAAGCGCATAGTCTCCTCCTATTGATTTTATAAAATCTTCCGTTAGATAGGGACTGCTGAATACAATCACGTCCTCTTCGTCAACTGTCGCCGGGTTCGCCTGAACACGATCTAATAAGGCACCGAAATCTCCTCCTCCATTCTGCCATAAATCTGAGTTGCTGCGGTGATACCAATCGACTTCCGACTCAATATAATCCACATCCAGCCTATGTAGATCCAGGTCTATTAAGTCATGAAGACTCCCCCCGCTGCTTAAATCTCTTGAGCTAATGGTTAGAATAAGCTGAACACGATTGATCTGAGTTCCCACTAATGCCGAATGCCGCGTATCAAAGCTTAGAAGACCTCTCAAATAGTCATTCGGTGTTAAGGTATCTCCTACAATGAAAATACCATTGGATTCATTACTGGTATTGGCAGCACTCTGTGAGGCCCGAATAAATGCATCGCGACTCGCACGAATCTCCAGAGTCGATCCGCCGACTGACAAAGCTGAAAGCAGAATACATACCGCGATGGGAAGGAATCGAGAAAACGCAAAGCAATTTCTCATTAATAATAACTCAGACATGATTTAGGGTAAAGCTGCCAAAGCGAATTAGCAGATTACTTTTTGCTCTGGAGGGTAAGCAGATTTAAACAATTTCAGTAAAACCTCCAAATATGAATTGCCCTGACAGTGTTACTGTCACACAACTATACCATGTCTGCCCCTCCTGAAAAAGAAGCTGTTTCTCTTCGCCACTTAGCTCAAGTGACTGGTGTTTCTCGAATGACGGTTTCTCGCGCTTTTAAAGAAGACGCATCAATTAAACCGGAACTTCGGAAGAAAATTCTCAAAGTCGCCAAAGAGCTTGGTTATGCTCCAGATACAATGGTGAGCGAACTGATGACTAGCTTCGCGAGCCGACGACCGATCAATTATCAGGAAACATTTGCAGCCATCTGGTGGCCGGAGCGTTGGAAACATATTGATTCCGGACACGGGTTCGAAGCCGACATCTACCATGGCTTAAATGAGGGCGCTCAATTGCATGGTCGGCGTATAGATCATTTTGTCCTGACCAAGGATATGCCGCCTCGAGTCATCTCCCGTATGCTTGAAGCCCGAAACATACACGGCGTCATTCTCACGCCACCGGCCTCTGCGGAAATCGAGGCTCCAAAATTAGATTGGAGAAAACTCAGCACGGTCACCATCGGAAGTTCTCTGCGCGAACCCAAGTTTCACCGAGCCCAGGCCAGTCACTATAACGCGATGATCCAAGCGCTGGAAATCCTTCAAGGCCGTGGTTATAAAAGTCCCTGCCTACTGGTTCGTAGCGATGTGGAACGTCGAATGCTCCGCGCTTACACAGCCGCCTTTCTCGCATGGGAATATCCCCACGAACACATTTGGCATGCCGTCACTCCTGGTTCGGAAGGCCTCTCGGCTTGGCTAAAGAAAATCGAGCCCGATGTCATCATCGCAGACTGGGATCCTTGGATCGACTATATACCAACAGATGATAAAGCCTGCGGCTTCGTCTCTCTAGCCGTGCGCGATGAAAATGGCCCCATCACTGGCATCTATCAAAATACGGCTCGAATCGCAAAAGGTGCTATTGACCTACTCGTGCGCGCTCGCTTAACCCACGAAGTTGGGGAACCACTTGAACCACTCTTAATGTTAACCGCTGGTGCATGGATTGAAGGAAGTAGCCTGCCCTCCTCATCTAATCCTAACCAAGAAAAGTGCTCCAACTAATCAAATCGATTACTTCAATATTCTGATTATTCTCAATAATTGGCACTTCGTAAACTGGATCATACAAATGACCGTCACCGCCTTCTACATAAGAACCAATAAACATATCCACTATGGTCGATTAATGCATAAGCTAAAAGTGCTGAATGCACAATCAGCCCCCCTCCTGTTAGCATTATAGTTCATTGCTTTTCTAGAACATTTCTCACAGTCAACCCATAGTAGGATTCGAAGAGGCGCCAGGCTGAGAGTTTAAGCTGATTCGATGGTATTGATTGAACTATGTCAGTATTGAAAACAGGCTGTTTGCTTCGAACTTGTTCGTATGCTGTCCCACAAGATTAGAGAGCAAATCTTGGTAAAAATGCGGTTTTCGGCTGGATACACATTCGCCACTTGTCACCTGCTGTCCCATAGAATCGCAGCGTATCACAGAGTTGAAATCGATCCCAGACGACGCTTCGAATCATGGTAAACAAGCGAGCAAAGCTATGCGGCCAGTCAGAGTTCCACGCTTAAAAACGCAGCAACACATACAAAAGCAAGGCTGACCCAAGCTGCCAACGGATGGCTTGTTTTGAGTGTCCGAGGAAATCGCAGATCTGAAGAGTCTGCTTGAAAAACACTTCGACAGCCCAGCGAGCTTGATATGGATCAAGCACGCTCGATGGTGCCCAGTCCATGTTGTTAGTGATGAAAACCATTTTGATCATTTTACCATCGACCTAGACTAGAGCCACAATCCGGCGCATTCGTTTTGGATAATTCCCTTTAGACTTCTTGGTTTTGAGAGTGATCTCATCATCGCTCAAAATATTGCCTATGACTTTACGCTTTTTACAGATATGATACTGCATGTGATCTTTCGACCACGTGACCCAGAAAATGCCGAGCTTGGTCAATGAGAATAGATGCTGGAAGTGCAATTTAGCTGCCACTTTACGCCTGCGGTGCTTGGCCCAGTCCATGCAATTAGCAACCAGCGCAATGGTCGAGAAATCGATACTGTAAACGGCTTTTTTAAATCGATGGGGAAGTCCGTTGTAGCGCATCGCAGACATCGTTCAGCCCGGTTGAACGAATCAGTTGCGCATAGAGAAGGCAGACCACATGGCTCCATGCCAAAAATGTCCGACTCTTTTTATCGACCCCATACTCCGAGGCTAAGTTACGAACCATCCCGACAGGGATGAGCTTGCAAAGCTGATTAAATACGACGTGACTGTGTTTGGTTTTGGTTTGTTCACGCTCGGTTTCCTTGGTCGGAAACCACCGAAAAGCCAACCACTTTTTAACTTTTAGCTTATCCCTATGGGATGGCAGTGAACATTTCTGTGAAGACTTGCTCGATTCAAGAGCTGACATTTACTATTATTTACTGTCTACTCAAAAGGCTCACTCACGACTCAATGCTATACATATGCAACTCTGCAGAGCTACAAATGAACCAGTTCAAAGCCTGCACAATAGAAAAAGCACACGCACGAATTTTGAGAATGAGTGCCACGCACCTAAGCCAATCCCAGAATCACCAGATTCGAGAACAGTGAAAAAGTTAATAATGAGACTTAAATAATTTAGGCGTTAAGTTCATCAACTATATACGTCCATTCGCCCCCCCCTAACTTCTACAAAAAATCAAGACAATGCTAAATCCAGGACGATTGGATTCTCAATGGTATGCTGAATCTTCAACTTAGCTCTGGCCTCAACGCTTCCACTTCCATCACGATTTGGGATGGCTGTACCCCTAAAACAGTCGAGAGATTAAAGACAGTGTGCAAGGTGGGTTGGCGCAAACCTCGTTCATACAAGGAAATCGCGGTGCTGTGCATACAGGCACGATGAGCTAACTCTTCCTGAGAAAAGCCCGCAGCTTTACGATGCGCTTTTAATACCTGCCCAAATGCTTGTCCGAATTCCACTAAGACAAATGTATCAATTTATACCTTGAAATAACCACAGACATTTGTCTTAGTTCGATTGTATTATCTATGAGTAAAAACTTAATCGAAGCCCTAGAAAACTACACAGGTAAAACGATCTGCTACACTGGTGGAAAAGGATCTGGAAAGACGACCTACGCGACATTAATGGCGCTTGTGACCAGTGAGAATCGCGAAGAACTAGCAATCGCGACACTCGACCTAGATCCGACAACCCCGTATAATCAAGACTCTCTGTTGCGTAACAGTATCGACCTAGACATCCCTCAAATTGAGTACGATTTAAGCAGTGCTGCACTAAGCGCCGAACTTGGAAAATATCAGTTAATCATAATTGATTTACCACTGAAAGATGATCTGCCGATCCAGCTACAGTCCAAAGCTGCTCAACGAAAAATGGCGCACAAGTCAGACCAAGAGAAAGACAAATACTGCAAAGAGTGGTATCAATCTTTCTTAAAATCGATGAGGTCCGCCTTGTTCATTCTGCCTGGCAACGAGATAGGACGTGCCACATACGACGCGATGAAATTGATCTCTAAGTATGATTTATCAACACCCACAACTGGTCTCAAATACTTCGACGCTCCGACACCCGACGGCTTAATCTATTTCCCGAAAATCGGTGAGGTTTTTGAAGAAATGAATATCGAATTATCCCAAGGAGCCGAACCGCTGACGCAGTCCGATGAGTTTGAAGGCATTATACACATGGTGTATGACGAAGACTCCAACCTCCTGTTTGACGATGATTATCGACTGCACTACGAGTCCATTTTATGCGCTGAGATCGAGCATAGCATGATATTTTAAATTATAATAAACGATAAGAATGCCAGCACTTCCCGTTCGAGAATTCAATATCCAGTTTAATGCAACTTCAAAGGTGCTACAAAAATTTGTAGCAAAGAAAGCAAACAACAATACGCAATGGTGGCATACCGGCCCAATAATGTGCCCGCAAGAAGACTGGCTTTTCATTTTTAAAAGTCTAAATTACCACTGTGTTTATTGCCTTAAAGCTCTCGATTCATCAACTGAGGAATTAATTACTGCGAAGCTTGACCACATCATTCCGCCCATGCATTTCACTCAAGATGACAGCCCTGACCATGAGCAAAATTTAGTCCCCTGCTGTTGTCTCTGTGCAGCAATAAAGCAGGGAATCACCATCGATATCCGCAGCGACCGTCTTCATCTGTGGAGCACACGAAAAGCTTATCTCGCTAGGTTACGCGAGATAATCAAAGAGATCAAAGATCAAGTCAAAGTCGATACGATGCAGTATGTGGATGCTTCGATACATTACCCGTGGGATGACTCTCCTGAGTATGCAGATTTCGTCGATTGACTGACACCACTTGATCAAAATCCCATGCAGAAAAGAATCTACATAGACATGGACGGAGTCCTGTGCGACTTCAAAGCAGCCTACTACAAGGCAAAGAAGACACACCCAAATATCGAATTTCCGCAGAGCATCCCTGGGCTATTCGAAGACTTAGATCCATGGCCAGATGCGATCAAATCGGTGTACTATTTACGGAGTGTTGCTGACGTCTATGTGCTCTCAGCACCGTCCGTGAAAAACCCTCGAAGTTACATGGAAAAGCGAATCTGGATCGAGCAGCACTTCGACTACGAATTCGCCAAACGGCTGATTCTTGCAACCAACAAATCACTGATGATAGGCGATTACTTAATTGATGATTATGACAGCGGGAACGGCCAAGAGAGTTTTACTGGCGAGCATATTCATTTTGCTTCGAAGCGTTTCCCAGACTGGCAATCAGTCTTAGATTATTTGTCGAAGAAAATCGCCTAAGCTAAATGTTCTTTCGCGTAAAACCTGATAGCCCAAACCATAATTAACCCGAAACTTCGACTAACATGGAGAGCGGTTCCTTGAATCAAGAATAGACCTAAAGCTGTGATTAAAAACGAGATCTTGCGCAAAAGTCGAATCATCGAAATTTAGAAACTTTAACGATCACATTTAGAGAGAAGCGCAGGACCAACCCATCAAAAACGACCAATTTCACGATCAAATAATGCTCCTACCTCGAAACCATTTTTAATCAAAAATGCAAAAACGAAATTCAGGGAGACACCCAATGGAAACTTCAAAAATGTAAGAAATCGTCACTCTACATATTCTAAAATCAACGCTTCTTAGAATTCAAAAATGGCCAAAATGAAGAAAATGGACGCTGACCGTAGCCTCCAATGGTTAAGTGCGCCCTTCCCTCGAACTTTAAAAGCCACAGATACTGCCCTGGAACACACCCCACCCACTCGAAAACGCACCAAATCCATAACACCGATCGCTTATCGCATCACGCCCCCACGCCTCAACATGGCCTGTCGATCCGCGAGTTTAGCATACCCTGTTGTCGGCTCTGTCGCCCGACCTTGAGCCTCTAAGTATTCAAGCACGGCAATATAATCGTCCTGAGTTAATCGCCCGGTAATCATTCCCAATTTGGCAGCAATTCGATATGTCTGCGCTTCACCGACTTCTAATTGTCTCTTCATGCCGAAGAGATACCGAATGGCAAAGCGCTAAGGAAACCCGCCAAATGGCAAGCTCCTCAAGCGGCTAAACTTGTCATTTTCGCTTCTGCCCATGGGATTGCTGCGATCAAACTAGATTTCAGACTTGCCCCGTTTACCAGCATCTAACGAAATACTGGGCATGTTGCCAGCCTCGCAGAATTCCACCCCCGCAATCGAAACATTCATCGCACGATGGGAAAAGGCCGAAGCTGCCGAACGTGCGAACTACCAAATGTTTCTTGCCGAACTGGCTGACCTGCTCGACGTCCCACATCCCGATCCCGCCGGAGCTGACAACGAGTTTAACCAATACGTCTTCGACTGTGCCATCACTCGTCAGAAACCCGACGGCACAGCCACCACCGTGTGGGCCGATTTGTATAAACGCGGCTGCCTTAAGTTAGTTATGGTCGAACGCAAAATATTAAGATCAGAATCACAAAAAATCACCATACCTAAAAAAAGCCCACGCCCCTTCGGCGAAATCATTCCTCACACCATAGAAGATGGGCAATCACGTGTCGAATGCAGGTTCGAGAACGAAACGATCTGACTCTCGCAGGCCTTGATGGCGGAGTTGTTTGGGCGCTCAAATAAAACGATTAATGAGCATCTAAAGAACCTATTCACGGAGAAAGAACTCATCGCTGAGACAACTATCTGGAAATTCCGGATAGTTCAAATTGAGGGCTAACGAGAAGTTGTTCGCGAAATCGAGCACTATAATAGATCAGTCATCTTACACTTCAACGAGCGCAACGTCCTACACGGCTCTGGAACGGTCAGCAAAGAGAAGCCGACATCAAAGCATCTTCTTAGAACGTATGTCATGCCCTCACACCAACTCGGCGAGAAAGAAACTGCCTTTCGTCATACTCCTGAAACGTATGTCGATTGAAATGACAAATGGATGGACAAGGCTCCGCTACACGATGGGACAGCTCTTCAATACCCTTGAAAACGCTTGTTTACGCATTAAAAACTAACAAAACCAGTGCCCAACAAAATGAACTCGAAAACTTGCGGCCACATATACTTCCTCACAAACCCGTCACTTTCAGGCTTGATCAAAATCGGTTACACCGAAAGAGAGCTCAACCGCCGCATTCATGAACTACGCGGCACTGGTGTCCCAACACCCTTTGTTTTAATCGCTGCTTTTTACGTGCATTTACCAAAGTCTGTGGAAGGTGCAATCCATAGACACCTGCGGTCATATCGAATTAAACGTGATCGTGAGTTCTTCAAAATAGCCGCTAGCAAAGCGTTGGATATGTGCGCAGGAATCATCTACCCGGCTCTTGCTTGCGACGAGGCGGAAGAATCGTTAAAAAGCATACAGAGCACACAATTGTCACAACCGCATTGCACGCTTCTAGAGTTGGCTTTTGGTGCTACACCTTTTTACGATCTACTTGAAATCTATTCCAGCGACTATGATACGCATCATCAAATAGTCCAAAGCTACGTGGACGACCTTGTAGAGTTGTGCCTTTTAAAGAAAACAAAGTATGGCTATGAATTGACTCCAGCAGGGAGAAAAACCTGCTTCAATCATCCCGGAGTCGATCTGGGTGCATACTTGGAAGCCCCATCCTCTCCCTCATGCAAAGATCCGCGACTGGATTACCTCGAGTCGCGTGATTGACGAGCAGGCAACAGTCTGCTTGATAAGTGAGACTAACAACAAACATCCAACCATCGGAAACCAGCACTTTCATGATCCAACAGCTCAATATACAGAATTTAAGGGGCATCGAATCGGTCACTTTCAAAGACCTCGGGCGCGTCAACCTGATCATAGGAGGCAACAACGCCGGAAAAACCTCCATTCTAGAGGCTCTGACTTTGCTGACCGGCGATCAACAACAACTTCAGCACTTGCCTGCCCTCTTCCGCGAAGTGGATCAGAATGATGAATGGAATGCTTTTTGGCCTTTTCTGGCACGCAATGGAAAGACAAAGGAACTCCAAGTCGCGGCCAACCAGGACCATGTGGTGCGTGTGGTTGGTAACTCAGACAATAATAATAACAACGACCTAAGCATTCGGCGCGCGGGTAACGGAACAAAAAACACTCTAATTCAAGAAAGTTCCATTGTTTCATTTACTCACAAACAAACCAATCGAGCCGAAACCCCTTGGCGCTTACGCATACTTTCGACCACGCAGCCTACACCAAAGACCACTTCCGAACTATTCAATACGGCAATTCCCTCCGATCCTGACAACGAGCTGAAATTGGAAGAACTTCTGAAAGCCTCCATTGAGCCACGATTACGCCGCATGCGCTACCTGAAGCCCCCCGGCTTTAAGCACCACATCGTCATGGTGGATCTAGGAAATGGCACGATGATCCCCTTCACTCAAATGGGGCAGGCTTTTGCCCGAGCGCTACATATTTACTGCGAGATTTTCGCGCACCACCCCGACATCCTAATCATCGATGAGATCGAGAACGGCCTTTACCACGAAGGCCTGGACGATTTCTGGAGAGGTCTCCTGCAAATTCTGGAGGATCGCCAAGTCCAGCTTTTTGCCACCACACATAGTCGAGAATGCATGGAATCCGCTCAGCGCGCAAATGTGAATATGCCCGCCCCCACCAGCTTACGCTACCTACGCCTCGACAGAGACGTCGAACAGCCCGAAAAGATCATCGGCACTACTTTCGACAGTGAAACCATGGCTACAGCCATTCAGTTTGGGGATGAAATGCGATGAGACGACCGATCGAAAAATACGGCCTAATCCTTGGTGAAGGACGCGACGATTGCGTTGTTTTCAAAAAAATTGCTCAAGCCGCTGGACTGTCTGGATTGGAATTCGAGGAACTAGGCGGCAAGGACAAGTTCGTACAGCGACTCACGCAGCTCAGCTTGAGCCCAGAGTTTACGCGCGGACAAATTAACAGGATTCTAATCACACGGGATGCCGATGGTTCGTGGGAAGCTGCTCTACATTCGCTCAGTGATGCAGTCGCCCGTGTTTTCGGACATGCAATAACGAAAACTCGCGAATGGGTCTCCGTGAACGAACACTGTGAAATCGCCCTTTGGATTGTTCCCGGCGATGATCAATCTGGCATGCTCGAAACGCTCTGTTTACAAGCAGCCAAAGAAGCCACACCATCAGATTTCGAATGCTTGGATCAATTTGCTGCCTGTCTTAAACAGCAAACAGATGCGCCACTACACGAAAAGGAAAAATTCGCTATCTGGAGCTTAGTGGCTCAAGAGAAACAACTCCCTAGGCAGCGACTCTCACTCCCCCGAGCTGTTGTCAATATCCCGCTGAATTGGCAGGATCCATTGTTCAGCGACCTGACGGAATTGATGTCAGAAGCCTCCATGCGGCACAGCTAATCGTTATTGGATTTTGAGCTTCCCGGTGCCCATCTCTGGTTATGCAGCGCTAAGCCAGTCGCCCATGCAATTCGCTCAGCACCTAGACTCTTACCACATCCCGGAGGGCCGCAGAGAAGAATACGTTGTCGCGCACGATACCCAAACTTTACCAAGCGACTGCGAGCCGCACATTCCTTCTCGATTCGTAAGAAGCGCTGTTCAATTATTTCAGGCAAAACTATCTGGTGTCGGAGTTGATCATGTTTAAGCACTTGCACCAGTGGTGCAGAATCTCTGCCGACTCGATTGATTAAATCAACCCCCTGCAAATAAAGAACTAAAGATCATCAAAAGGATCTGGCTCTAGCTGAGGTGGGAGTAGATCGGGGGAGGAAGGCTCATCCTCTAGCTTGTTGCACTGCTCGTCGTCCCAAAGAATACTCCTCCGAAGGCTTTCCAAAGTCTCCTCTAGAGGAGGCAGTTTATTCAGAATATCATTAGTGCTTAGTTGCTCTTCAACCCTCGATTCGGCGACAGGAATCGAATCATCTAGGTTAAATGAGGTAAAAAGGCGGCGAGCCCCTTCGTCTGTGATGTAACGATTACCATCACTACCTAGATACCAACCAGGAACAATTTCCTCAAATAACTCATCAGGCCCGAAAAGGTCGGAGACACGTCGCCACTCCTCCCTCTCTGCGAATCCACCCACCTCTTCGACTTCAGCAGCGAAGTGCTCATCCTCAGCCTCATCGATTCCGACAGCCTCTGCGCTTTTCAGTGTTTTCGATTTAGGCTGTTCCTCAGCCACGACTGACTCTTCCACTTTACTTGGCTCCGGCGGAATCTCAGCAATTCCCTCAAACAACTCATCAGGTCCGAAAAGGTCAGAGATACGTCGCCACTCCTCCCACACAGCTAATCCACCCGCCTCTTCGACTTCAGCAGCGAAGAGCTCATCCTCAAGCTCTTCGTGATAAAGCTCGTCCAATTGCTTCTCAGTTTCCAGCATCTCAGTCGAGTGTTTAATGCGCTCCTCTTCCATACGCTCTCTCTCACACTGATCAAAACTAGGATCATCACATTCGAGAGAAATCCCGTTACGTTTCAACGCGGTACGAGCGGGCCCCATGTGTTTACTAGGCTCTTTCTTAATACCACGAGCTCTATTGCTGAGGTGACTAATCTCAGGGAGTTCTGCAAATCGTGCAAACTCATTGTAAATATCCGCCCACTCTTTCCTAACATCTAACAGCGTCTTACTGTATTCAGCCCCATTCCATCGCCGATCTTTAAGCCGAGCGAATTTACCGGTTACCGGATCAACTGGCCGTGCGGTAAAAAGAAGGTGCGCGTGATAATTACGCGGATCCCCCTTTCTGCTGGGAGCGTGAATCGCAGACTCCACAGCAACACCATATTTCTGGCTCAAAAACCTCGAGTAACTTTCGACCAAAACGACGCGCAAGCCATCTCCACAAGCATGCGGCAAAGCAAAACGGACCTCACGCCCGACAACAGCATCTCTCCGCCTTTCAGCGGCCTCAGCGGCATTCCACAACTTGGCCCGCAATTCGTCCTGAATCTCCCCCTGGGTAATAGGATAGCCAACAACACCACTATAAATAACGCCCGACTTATGGCCGTAGTCATGTGTGACGCCGTAATGATCGTCACAAATGATACTGGCAGTCCGATAAGCAGCCGCAGCACAGACAGAGCGACCTTTCCCGCGACTGATGGCAGATACTGATAGGTGATAAATCATAGATTACTATAATAGCACGTACCATATCGACCTATTCTGAGTAAATGAGCCGAATCCTACCTATCTCGGGGGTGCCTGTCGGAACTGCTATACTAAGACACGCGATTAGAACTCACTGCAAAACGCAGGGGCATATCGCCGATGTAAAAATATGAAAAGAGATCAAAGAAAAAAGAAGTTAATTGCAGCTCGCGATTCAAAGCACAAGCAAGTCGAACAGCTTAATGCTCAAATTCGACAAATCGAGAACCTCGAAAAGCAGGAACTCAAAAAGAGCACGGATAGACTGCGCTATATAATTGGCGCCGTTATACTCACTAAATATCGTAGTGATGTGACAGACAAAGCCTACAAGCATATGACAAAGAAAGAGAAAAAATGGGCAGAGGAAACCTTCCCAGATCTGTTCCCTGCGAGTCCCCCTCCCAATGATTTAAAGTTAACAGCAGACGAACCGTCGAACTGATTAAAGCCAAACGCCCCACATAGTTTAGTATGTGGGGCGTTTTTTGCTCAAAATAATCGATGCATCATCCGTCATTATTAGAAATTACGGGATACTGACAGTAGTAAATAGGAGATTCAGGAATGTATCCGTTAACAACCAAAACAACTAGCGATCTAGCGTGAAACGGTCCTAAATCTCCCCCCCCGACCTGACTCTCAACTAGCTCTCCGAGCTGATATTGTGAGATTAAGCACACCAACCAATCCAGCAAAAAATAGGACATAAAGACCTACACTGCAAAGACTTAAAACCAGAAAAACAACCTCCCTTGCAGTTCACGCCTTCCAATTCTAAATAAAGTAAGCGACAAATATAATACAAAATAGCCCTCTCATCAGTATACTTGTAAAAGATATCTTTTCATCAAAATCACGCGAAAAAATGAGATAATCACTTTTTTCGCTAGGGGCATAAAAAAAATCGCTACTATATGGCCATGGTGAAACATATATTAGAAAATTCTGACGACTTCAATGATGCAAAATATGTCGACGCGGAGGGCTTACTCGTTGCCCTCTTTGCCGAAGAATCTAGACCATCCCTTCGCTGGGTCCGGAAAATGCAAAAGCAGCGGGTTATTCCTTTTTTAAAAGCCGGTGGATTGGTCAGATTCGACATCGCAGAAGTGAGAGCATCCCTCAGACGAAATAATATGATCGAGCCAACTGACGATATATAAATGCCGTTAATGGTATCAATGGATTCAATTATAAATGCTGAGCATTGATAGTAATTGAATTCTGTAAATTGGAGTAAAAACTACACTCCGTCATGCTGATCCGTTTTAAGCTCGGGATGTCAAACAGGACCAGATCGGCTAATATGAGGTGAAAACAGTCATGGAGCGTTTAACGACTCGGCCTGCATTCGATGAATACTGTTTAGCCACATCTTGAATTCATCTAATCCCCTCTCAGGCTGCAAAGGCTTAGACTTAAATCAGGTGTAGAGCTTTTAGAACACTACGGCACTGAACTGCTCACATCCACGATCTGCAAATACGTCGAGACCAACGTCGTCGCATCGCAGATAAATACTCTAAGCTGCAGGATTTCCGGAACGACCTGCCACCTAGCAGTGTGGATCAGATCTGATGGATCATCGTTCCCTTCGCTTAATTTGAAGATAAAAAATCAACTCAAACACAACCGATCCAATCTAGTAATCGCCGAGTTGGCTTCACATCTAAAGCACACATTTTCCCAATGAAGGTGCTACAACTCACTGTGCACGCAGCTACTTGAGTAATCGAACCGAACTACTCGACCAAATAGGCACCCAAGAACAAAAACTACCCATTAGTTCTGGACTCATCAAAGGCGGGCTAAATACGTGATACAATACAGAATGGATTATTTATAGGGTTGGTGGCGTAAACAAAGCGCAGTGATCTGCTAGATCAGCTGATGATAAACCAAAATCAGCAAACTCCTAGATATTCCTTCGTAGCGAACTTGAAGTGCAGTCGATAAGTTTCGATATAGCGATCTACACCCTTCAAAATATTTGCCAAACATTTGCCAAAAAACGTTCAAAAATGTGCGTCTATTATCATAAAAACGAATTCCGAGCATCCCATAAAATGCTCTAAATTAAGCACAAATGAACAAACATGAAAACAAGTGAACAGAGAGCACGGGTTCGACTCCCGCCACCTCCACCATTTGACCACCCTTGACAGGGTGCGACAGAAGTGAACTAGACACCTCACAATCAACAACTTCCAACACACCATTGGAAGTTTTTTTTCTGTGAATAGGTTGGCATTTACCCAGAATCAAAGAGAGCAAGTCTCCATGCGGCAGCACAAAAAAACGGACTCCGAATATACGAAGCCCGTTTGCAAATGATTAAGTGAATCTAGTCGAACTAGTAACTGTCGCGACCACCACGGCCACCACGATCACGGTCGAAACCGCCGCGACCACCACGGTCACCGCCACGGCCGCCACCGCGGTTAAAACCGCCACGACCACCGCCACCATTGCCGCCGCCGTAACCACCGCCGCCACCTTGTGGGCGTTCTTCACGGGGACGTGCTTCGTTGATGGTGAGGGCACGACCAAGGAATTCCTCGCCGTTCAAGCCTTCGATTGCTGCATTCATTTCTTCAGGAGTTCCCATCGAGACGAAAGCGAAACCGCGGGGGCGGCCTGACTCACGGTCTTTGACGATGAAAACGTCGCTTACGGTCCCGTGTGCTTCGAAGAGCTCACGAAGATCACTATCAGTCGTGTCGTAGGACAGATTGCCTACATACATCTTTGTATTCATTTATTTACCTTTATCTTTGGGCTATCCCACTTGCTTCTTTGCTTTGAGTTTCGCTGGAATGCGAATTCGACCTGACTGAATACATTTTTACTTTATCCAACTGATGCTACCCATGCTCTGAATGTTAACATGTGTTATAGTAAGCCCATCCTTATTAACAGTTCTGACGAAATAGCAAGGCACATTATTCATCCAAATGTGAGATTTAAGTAACAGAATCATCGACCTGCTATCGCATCGTTAAAAAACCGCTAGAACCTAAGGAAATGCCCCTATTCATGATGGTATTTCGAACCATTTTGAATCGAAACAGCACGGTAGAGTTGCTCGCAAACTAGCATTCGAGCAATTTCGTGAGTAAAAGTCAGCGGTGAAAGCGCGAAAAGTTGATGTGCATGCTGCTTAACTTCATCACTGAGACCATAGGCACCACCGATAATAAAGACAGCAGGTCGGCCCTGCAGTGCATACAGTTCATCTGCCAATTGCTGTGAACTACGTGTCTCTCCCTCTTCTGCCATCGCGTAGATACGGGCATCACTGCGTTTAATCAAAGCTTCTCGTATGCGCAGTCCTTCACTAGCAACGTCGCCGTCTTTAAGTTCGATCAACTCGAAATTCCCCTGCCGTTGCAAGCGCTTACAAAAATCGCCACACAACGCCGCCAACGAGCGATTCTTCATTTTGCCGATGGCGATTACAGTGTAGCGAAACATTATGCGAAATTAGGAATTAGAAATTAGGAGGTAGGAGCAGATGGGATCAGAGCTAAAGGAATATCAAGTGAAAAGAGTTATTCTTAATTCCGAATTTTCAGCTCCACCAAGACTGGTCGGTGATCACTCACATAACTGCGCAACACTTCGCTGGATCGGACTTGGTAGCTGGGAGGCACAAAGACGAAATCTAGCCCATGTACCGGTAACAGCGACGGAAACGTACGACTTTTCCGCCCGCTGGGGCATAGGGTATATTCGCATTGATCTTGTAAATAGCTGAACAAATGACGCACCGCATCACCTAGCTTGCCGGAGCCACTATTAAAATCACCACAGACAATGGGCGATAGGTGCGGCGTTCCAGCCTCAGTATACTTTTTGTCATCCAAAAACTGAATCAAGCGCTCAACCTGCTCAATACGTCGCACTCGCGAGCGAAAGTCGAGGTGCAGATTCACCACCGGTAAGATGCCCTGCGCGGTCTTCAACTCAGCACACATGAAGCCCTTTTCACCAAGCGAGGCGTGCCCAAATGCGATATGTTCAGCATGCACGATGGGAAAATGGGAGAGCAGACCATTTCCGTAAGCAAGCGGCAATTTACCTGAACGTCGATTATGCACCCCGAGATACGCATGCGTATAATCGGTTTGCGCTTTGATTGAGTCGAGCAAATGGATGCCGCGATTCCAATGCGAATCTTCATCGACTTCTTGTAAAGCGACTATATCGGCCCCAACTTGATTGAGCAAATGTGACACCCGCTTGAGACTGCGCTCAATCCCACGGGCCGAATGAAATCCTTGGTAAGTGGACAAACCACGCCCATGCGCGATGTTCAAAGTCAACACCCGCAGGATATCTGAATCAGACATTCGCTTACTCAGCGAGCTCACCTTCTTTAAGCACCATTAGCATCTTGTAACGATTTAGCATAGAGCGATACAGACTTGAACAATGTATCGGCAAAAGATGCGATAGTAACGAGAATCAGCTGTAACTCGATATCCGAAAAAGCGAGCGACTCACCTTCTTTGAACACTTTACGCTGGTCGATCAGCTTACCCTGAGGCTTCTCGGAATCGGCCCCCCGCTGTAGAATTTTAATCGTTTTAAGCTCAAGCACCAGCTCACCATTTTCATCCAGTTGTGCCTCCTTGACCACGCCGCCCTGCTGCATGAATGCCTGCATGATAAATCCAAGCGAAATGATCGAATCCTCCAACTCGCACATAATGCCGTAGTCCTGCTCCAAACGGTTAAACTTTTCGTCCAACTGAGCAGGAACGAAGGCCTGCTGTGCTTTCTGAGCTTCTTGCTGCGCTTCTGGGCTCACATTTGAATTGGCCTTGGTCGCCTTGACCAGAGCCAGAAAGAAATGAGCATTATTCATCCCCGTTACTGCGAGGTTTAGACAATCACCAATCACCTGACGCACCAATAAGTCGCGCGCATAGGCCTGCATTTGCTCAAAATTCTGGTGCCGGGCCGCTGCAGGCATAATTTTAGTCGCATTTACACAGGTATTATACGCCTCCTCCTGCACGCTCTCCCTAGCGGCCAGGTTGAATGCTAGCATATCGAAATGACGCTGCAATCCAGCCATAAACTGCTGGGCTATTTGTTGTAAATTGACCTGCTGAGGCTGGCCTTGGTTCGGTTGTGGATTTTCTGACATATAACTGGTAGGCAATCAATATTAATAAGAGGCACAATACCTGAATCTAAATTTTACAATTTTCATAATCAAACACCAATGCAAGTGCTCGAGCCGAACTCTCAACCTAACTAAACCCTACAGATCAGCCGATACTGTTCGTCACAAATCTCTGCAAGAGATCACAAAACCCACGAAATAGATGGCTGTAAATTATCGTCGCACTCATAGTATAACCTACATTGAATCAATACTATGTGGACTTGGATAAATGAGCAGATAGTCGATCCGCTAATACAGCTACTGGGCGGCAGCCTAGTCTTTATACTCACAAATTTTACTGCGATCCTAGGCTTTGTCCTCGCGCTGCTAATCATCCGCCGTGTGTTCGAGGAAAAACGCAATCCCAGTAATTTCTTTGCATGGTTTTTTATCGTCATCTTCATGCCCATCATCGGCGTCCCACTCTACTTCATGTTCGGCGGTCGCAAGAGTCGCAAATTGGTCAAAAATAAGCTGGAAGTCACCCACCGTGCGCTCGATATCGTTCAGCAAAGATCCGGCATCAATCGCGCGATTCAGCGTACGCATAGCCAAGGTAATCATTTCGAACTGCTGCCCAATGGCGAAGCAGCCTTCCAACGTATGTGTCACGAAATCGAGACCGCTGAACATACGATACATATCGCCACCTACATACTTGGCAACGATATCACTGGCCAAGCAATCGTCGATCGGCTCACAGAGCGTGCTCAAGCAGGCATTCAAGTGCGTCTGCTGCTCGACTCACTAGGCAGTTGGAATTGTACCCGGGCGGCCCGTTACAAGATCCGTCAGGCAGGCGGCAAAGTCGCCATGTTTATGCCAGTGCTCCCGATCCAAACGCAAACCTCTTCCAACCTGCGCAACCACCGAAAAATCGCCATTTTCGACAACTATCGCGCTATTACCGGTGGACAAAACCTCGACACCCGCTTCATGGGAGCTCATGCCAACTCCGAACGTTTCATCGATTTCAGTGTTGTCACGCAAGGCCCAGCCGTCGCCACCTTCACCCATACTTTTATAGCTGATTGGGCCTTCTCCAACAAAGAATCCCCCGCCCGGTACCAGGCTCTGCTACAGTATGTCCCTGAAGAAGCTGGCAACAGTACCACTGAAATCATTACCAGCGGCCCCGATGCCCCCAACGATCCACTCTGGGAACAAATCGTACGCATCATTCAAGAGTTTAAGCAGCATCTCACCATCATTACTCCCTATTTCATTCCCGACGAGGTCATTTTTCGCTCCCTCATAGTCAAAGCACACACAGGACGCCATATTCGCCTGATACTCCCACTCAAATCAAACCAAGGCCTCACCGACATCGCCCGCTATCATTATTTAAGACAACTCGACAAAGCTGGCGTGGACATTCAATTTTACACTCCTCGAATGATGCACGGCAAACTCATACTGGCTGATGGCAAAATCGCGATGACTGGATCCGCCAATATGGACATGCGCTCACTCTTCGTTAATTTCGAAATTGGACAACTCCATTACACAGTTCGCGATATCACCTTACTCACCCAGTGGGCGGAAACACTCATGCAAGACTGCATTAGCTACCGAGAAGCCATCCGCAGGCGTGATCTTATGCCCAACCGCATGATCGAAGACCTGGTGCATCTGATTGCTCCCATGCTCTAAACCTCCCCTCTCCATGTTACAGAACTTCCTCTCTCAGCACAGCGAAACCATCCTCTTACTGGCGAGTATCAGCTTATTCGCATTTGTGCTGTCAATCATACTGCTCCCCTTTTCCATCATCCGCTTACCGGAGGACTTTTTCGTGCGAGAACCACCGCCTCGCACTGCACTCTCGCCACTTAAACTCTTGTTTTATATTATTAAGAACTTTATCGGCGTCCTACTCTTGCTCGCGGGTATGGTAATGATCTTCATGCCAGGACAAGGCATTCTCACCATGCTATTCGGCATCACATTAATGGACTTTCCGGGCAAACGACAACTTGAAATCAGAATTGTGCGGGCCCCACGCGTGGCCCGCAGCCTGAACTGGCTCCGTAAAAAAGCCGACAAGCCAGCGTTTATCCTACCTGAGAATCACTAAATCAGATATTATTCTCCCGTTCGATTCGACTCATCGCCATTTTTAGCATAGGCTGCAAACTATGAGTGATCACGTATATAAGAAAATTGAGCTCGTTGGTTCTTCAAAAGAATCGATCGAAGCAGCCGCCCAAAATGCAGTCGTCACAGCAGGCAAAACCGTGCGCAACATGCGCTGGTTGGAAGTCGACGAAATCCGTGGTCACATCGTAGATGGCCAGATTGAACACTGGCAAGTCGGCGTCAAAATCGGCTTCACGCTAGAATCGGATCATTCCCCCAGCAGTTAAATAGGAAGGATTCCAGAGCTCGAAAAGGTAAAGCAGTAAGAAATCCAACCTCAATTACGCGCGGATAAATAGAAACCGCGCGATACGCATGACGTGACGCCTTTCCTCTTGCGACAGTCGTATAGGCAAACTATCGCCTAGTAGTAAATGCGTATTCAATTCCCGCACCTCTACTTCACACTACTCACTGCCATTGCTTGCGCAAGCTTACTCGGCTGCGTCAAACACCAAAGCAATGTCGACAAGGGCAACGCTGACCAAGAGCTATACATTGGAATTGGCACAGAACCAGAAGGCCTGGACCCACACATCGTAACCGGTGTCACTGAACACTACGTGCTGCTCTCTCTCTTCGAAGGGCTCACGACCGTGCATCCGGAAACGCTGGCAATCGAGCCTGGTGTCGCGGAGTCATGGGACATCTCCGCCGACGGCCTACGTTACACCTTTCACCTGAATCCTGCTGCTCGCTGGTCCAACGGCGATGCTTTAACTGCGGAGGATTTTCTCTTCGCATACGAACGTATTCTCACCCCAGCGATGGGCGCCCCTTACGCCTACATGCTCTACTGTATACGCGGTGCCGAAGCCTTCAATAAAGGTGAGATCAGGGATTTTTCACAGGTCGGCCTGAGCTCTCCAGACCCGAACACCCTGATCCTTGAACTCGAAGCGCCCACGCCCTATCTATTAAGTTTGCCCACTCACTACACTTGGTTTCCACTTCACAAAAACAGCGTACTCGCGCACGGCGGCATGACCGACCGTATATCCAAATGGACCAAACCGGCGAATCTCATCAGCAACGGCCCCTTCCAACTCGACACCTGGCGACTCAATCACTCCATCCACGTCACAAAGAACCCCCACTACACCGCCCGCAACAGCGTGCGTCTCAATGGCATCCACTTTCTCCCCATTGCAGTCGATGCTGAAGAACGAGCCTTCCGTGCCCACCAACTGCACATCACCAGCACAGTGCCGATTCCTCGCATCGATTGGTACCGTGAAAACCAGCCTGAACGTATGCGCTTTGACACCTATCTTGGCGTCTATTACTATGCACTCAACACCCAGCATGGCCCTCTCAAGGACCCCCGAGTGCGTAAAGCGCTCGCCTATTCCATCGATCGCGAAGCCCTAACTCAACACGTACTCAAAGGCGGCCAAAAGCCCGCCTACAACTTCACCCCACCCAACACAGGTGGCTATACTGCCAAAGTCCAACTCCCCTACGATCCTCAACTAGCCCGCGATTTGCTAGCCGAAGCCGGCTACCCGGGCGGCGAAGGATTCCCCACCTTTGAACTACTATTCAATACCAGCGAGTCGCACCGCACAGTAGCCGTCGCGATTCAACAAATGTGGCAACAAGAGCTGGGCATCGATATCGACCTTTATAATCAAGAATGGAAAGTCTATCTCGCCACCCGTAAGGCCCGCAACTTCGACATTGTGCGCGCAGCTTGGATCGGCGACTACGTCGACCCCAACACCTTCCTAAGCCTAAACACCAGTGATAACGGCAACAACCACACGAACTGGGGCAACGCCCAGTATGATCAACTCATTCGGCAAGCCTCTTTCGAACAAAACTCCAGTGCACGCTTGGCCCTGTTTCAGGAAGCTGAGAAAATTCTAATAGACGAAATGCCTGTAATACCGATCTATTTCTACGTGCGCAGCATGCTGATCGACGAATCCGTACAAGGATGGTCTCCCAACATTCTCGACTATCACCCATACCAGGATGTATGGCTCAACAAAGCCCCTAGTGATCAGAAAAAATAAATAACAACTAAAAATAAAGGCTATACAGCTAAAACAACTCTCGTCACAAATACCACACTTAAACAGGACGTGAAAGCAATCAAAATTCCTATACATTAAGGACGGCTTCTCATAGTTTCACTGCTGATGTATACTCTCAGATCATACCAACAGGAGGCGGTCAACAGCACCCTTCAATACTTCAGGAAGCAACGTCATCCTGCCGTGATCGTGCTACCGACCGGGGCCGGCAAAAGTTTGGTCATCGCAGAGTTAGCTAAGATTGCCAAAGGCAGAGTCTTAGTGCTCGCCCACGTTAAAGAGCTGGTGGAGCAAAACCACTTAAAGTATGAAAGCTATGGCCTGCTAGCGGGCATTTACTCCGCTGGCTTGAAACAAAAAGATTACGCTCAAAAGGTCATATTCGGCAGCATTCAATCGGTCGCAAAAGCGGCTGATACTTTTTTTCGCGATTTCACACTACTGGTTATAGATGAGTGCCACCGCGTAAGCATGGAATCGGATAGTCAATACGCGAAAGTCATCAAACAGCTCAAACTAAATAATCCTCGCATCTGCATTCTGGGACTAACCGCAACCCCCTATCGCTTGGGACACGGCTGGATTTATAACTATGCACTCCGAGGGGAAATAAAGACACAGGAGCTTCGTTTTTTTAAGCACTGCATCTACGAACTACCGTTGGAGTATATGATCCAAAACAGATTTCTGACGCCTCCAGTCAAAGTCGACATTCCAGTGACTTCATATGACTTCTCCGAACTCACCGAAGCAGGCAAGGCCTATACCATGGCTCAACTGGAAGAAGTACTTCAACGCCAAAGACGGCTCACCCCACTGATCATTAAAAACATCATCGATATTACCGAGCGCGATCAACGCCAGGGCGTCATGATTTTCAGCGCCACAGTGAAACACGCACAAGAGATCATGGAGCACCTGCCCGCAGGGCAAGCCAGACTAGTGATTGGCACCACGGAGCTCAGCGAACGTGATCAGATCGTGGATGATTTCAAACAGAAGTCCTTTAAATACCTAGTCAACGTATCTGTGCTGACGACCGGTTTCGACGCAGCACATGTCGATGTAATTGCAATTCTACGCCCCACGGAATCGATCAGCCTGTATCAACAAATCATCGGCCGCGGCCTGCGCTTAGAAAACGGCAAAAGGGATTGCCTAGTCCTAGATTACACTGGAATGGGGCATAGCATCTTCAGTCCAGAAATTGGCGAGAAGAAACCCGTATCTGAATCAGTTCCTGTGCAAATCACCTGCCCGGAATGCGGCTTTGTCAATGATTTTTGGGGAATCCTCGACGAAACTGGAAATGTGTTGGAGCACTATGGACGCAAGTGTCGCGGTGGGAAGGTCAATCCACACAGCTACGAATTCACGCCTTGCGGCTATCGTTTCCGCTTTAAAATTTGCCCACACTGCGACGCAGAAAATGACATCACCGCACGTGATTGTAGCACCTGTGGTAGCGTGCTAATTGACCCCGATGTTAAGCTCAAAGAAGCAAAACTCTCTAAAAATGCCCACGTACTCACTCCAGACTCGATTGAGATGTTAGAACGCGTCGACAAAAAAGGGACTCCTTATCTACAGATAAAATACTACGATTACGACGCTAACTTCGTGACAGAAATACACTACCTGAATAGTCAAACCAGTCTTAAGAAATTCAACATCAACTTCTTAAGATCACACTTACGAAAACCAGAATTGAAACTGAACCTCCACACCGTCGACGAAGTTGTGAAAATACAACCGCTACTACGAATGCCAGCCTTTGTAATCGCACGTAAACAAGGCAAGTTTTGGAAGATCACAGAGAAAATCTTCAGCGACGAGCTCTAGGAGCCCGGCGACCTTCTTTGAGTCTTCACGCACCTCCCCCCAAAAAACAACGCTCGAGCAAGAAACACAAAACCAAGAACACCCCACGTATACTCAATCCTCTGGATTGGGCCAACAAACATGCGAGTTACATCAACACACGCATGACTCGATCTGCAATAAACTGGCGCTCATGACTTGAAAAACAAAAACAGGCTGCATACTACTCAGCGCTTTATACATACAATGAGCGAGCCTACTACACAAACCACCCACCAAGGTTGGATCTTCCGAAAGATTGTCGATTCACAGCTATTCTCATCATTCATAATCATTGTAATTGTTTTTGCTGGAATCTTAGTCGGCATAGAGACCTTTCCTGCGATTGTAGACCGTCATTACCAACTGCTACATTTTCTGGACAATGCCGTACTAGCAATCTTTACGACAGAAGTCATTTTGAAGATGGCCGCTGAAAAAAAACAGCCGTGGCGCTACTTCAAAGATAGCTGGAATATCTTTGATTTCAGCATCGTAGCCGTCTGTTTTCTCCCCCTGGGAGGCAGCTATGTCGCAGTACTACGTCTCTTCCGCCTACTACGAGTTTTCCGCCTGATATCAGTCATTCCCAAACTGCAACTACTGGTCACTGCCCTACTTCGCAGCTTACCATCGATGTTTTATGTCTGCCTGTTACTATTTTTACTTTTCTACGTGTATGCAGTCATAGGCGTCATGCTCTTTAGTGGCAATGATCCAATTCACTTCGGCAACCTCTGGAGCTCATTTCTATCCCTATTCCGCATCGTCACACTGGAAGACTGGACAGACGTAATGTACCTACAAATGTATGGATCGGATGTTTACCAAGGCTATAATCAAACTTTGACTGATGTGGAGTTCAGCCCCAGGGCCATGCCAATTATTGGTGCCCTATACTTCGTATCTTTCGTCACCATCGGAACAATGATTATGCTTAACCTCGTGATCGGCGTCATTATTAACGGCATGGATGAAGCTCAGAAAGAAATCGCAGATCGCAATCTACACGCGATGCTCACGCACGAAAACTCTTACGATCAAACACGTGAGCAAAAAATAACCAATTTAAAACAACAACTAGATAAAATATCGAAAGAACTTTCAGATTTAATTTAGGCCAAACCTAATCCCCCCCCTAAACTTTCACGAACGACAGCCGACTGCATTGTGATTTAGCAGTCACAGAAACAACGCACCCAACATTAGACATTCAATCCAGGTGACGGATCATCGCATTTCCTATATTGCTGCGCATGCGCTGACACATCTTCTTGAACAATGCGATCTCCGCTGGCGTCGAACCTTGCGAAAAGGTCTGATCCAATTCCTGAATGATGCCCTTAATAATAGGCATCATCGCTCGTCCCTTGTTTGTTGGGTAAAGGCGAAAGGCACGAGCATCGTTGGCGTCGCGATCCTTACAAATATAACCGTTCTCAATTAACCGCCTCACAGAGCGAGCCACTGCTGATTTATCGATCTTACGTATGCGAGCGATTTCTTCCTGCGAGATACCCTCATTCCAATTCACTTCATTGAGAATATGAAACTGTCCATTGCCTAACGAATATGCATCCAAGGACTTAGATAACAACTGATTCTTATCCCGAATCAGTTCGTCAAGTATCAGATCCAACGGAGGGCGACTGAGAGAATTGTGCAATTTAGTTGACATGGCTACTACATTCGACTCGATGTTAGATAGTTGACATATAAACTACCTAACATCCACTCACACTGTCAACTCAGCAGAAAAAGGAATTCAGCGAACGGAGTAAGGCCATCAACTGGCCAATCCTAGGCGATTTAATAGAAAATGAACATAAAAGCACGCACAATGAAGGCGACATCGAAACTCCCCACAACTGACATCAATAGGATTCACAGCTAATCCACATAGTCAGAAACTGTAAATCAGCTATAATTCCTCAACACTATATAAAAAGGCTACAATTATGTCGGTTGATGCATTATACGGAATGAAGGAAACAAATTTGAGCGCTCTCAAGCCACTAGGCTGCAAAAGATCATTGGTTTTGCATTGCTATGAGTAAATTACTGACAGGCAGCGTCAAAAGCCGCCTTTTTTGGCTAACTCTGCCAACGATTGCCGGAACCTTTGCAATGATGGTCTTTAATCTGACAGATACGCTATTCGTATCACGTCTTGGCACTGAAGAGTTAGCTGCAATGGGCTTTACCTTTCCAGTGATTATGATCGTCGGCTCGCTGGCAGTCGGATTTTCTACTGGGTCGGCGTCCATTATTTCACGAGCTCTAGGGGCTGGGCAACGGGCATTAGCACGTCGTACAATTTCAGATGGTTTGGCTCTGACAATTCTCGGCACCTTAGTTGTGAGCCTGCTTGGCTTGTTGACCTTAAGACCATTCTTTTCAATGTTAGGTGCCGAAGGCCGTGTTTTGGATCTAGTCTGTTCCTACATGCGCGTGTGGTATTTGGGCGCGGTATTTGCAATTTTACCCCCGGTCAGCGACGGCTGTCTACGTGCAGCAGGTGATATGATACGGCCCGTAATGGTAATGATCGTATGTGCGACTTTTAATCTAGCACTGGACCCGATCTTGATTTTCGGATGGGGCCCAGTGCCCGCCTTCGGCATACAAGGGGCAGCCATTGCGACTGTGATCACACGTGCCCTGGGAGCCGGCACTTCGCTATTAATTTTGCACCATCGCTATGGCTTAATTGACTGGCAGTGGCCGCGACTACGTGCCTTATTGCACTCGTGGAAGAACATCATGGTGCTGGGAGTACCAGCAGCCTTAAATCAAGCACTCGCTCCACTTGCACAAGGTTATTACATTCGATTGGCCGCGAGTTATGGAGGTGTACAAGCCGTCGCCGCAATGGCGACAGGCACTCGAATCGAATCTATCATCTTTATGGTTTCAATGTCTTACTCGATGGCGATTGTGCCCTTTGTTGGTCACAACTATGGAGCACATGCACATGATCGTGTTTTGGAAACAAGGCGGATTAGCATACGCTTTGCATTCATTTACGCTGCGATTGCTTTCGCACTATTAATACCGAGTGCGCGCTGGATCAGTAATTGGTTTAGTACCGATCCTCTGGTGATCCAACTAAGCGTGACCTACTTACTCATTGCCGTACTAGGACATACTGGCTTGCACATGAGTAACTGGTTAAGTCAGCTACTAAATGTGATGGGACGACCACGGCCAGTGCTGCTGATCAGTCTGACACGCGTCTTTGTATTTGTCATGCCACTGAGCTTTCTCGGTATCTATTACTATGGGTTCTCAGGATTAGTAAGTGGACTCGCACTCGCCAATTTGCTAGGAGGGGGCTTGGCTATGCTAATGACACGTCGATTGTATGCTGATTCTACCGAATAAGCAACGAACTAACTTACCTGTAATATTTAGAAGATGAAAAGGCCTTTACCGGTATCCTAATAATCGCATGCCGTAACTCTGTCAGTGACAGTCATCTAATTACTTATTTAGAACTAAGCCATGATATCGACAGAAGCGCGAGTCAGCGCACAAGTCGGACTCACATGGAAGTCTGTAAAGCGCAGCGCT
Organism: Thalassobacterium sedimentorum; assembly: GCF_031127905.1. Taxonomy (GTDB): domain Bacteria; phylum Verrucomicrobiota; class Verrucomicrobiia; order Opitutales; family Coraliomargaritaceae; genus Thalassobacterium; species Thalassobacterium sedimentorum. The sequence goes on from NZ_JARXIC010000005.1 coordinate 102,457, forward strand.
TGGTCATAAAAACGGTCGATATGCAGCGTTTCGACGAGCTCATTCCCCATACAAGACAAGTCCCCAGTCCCTTGTCATCGGTGATGACTCATATAATATTTGGTTTTGAGCCATGCAATGTTACTAAATCAGAGCTATGGAGCAAAGACGCGCTCCAAACGATAATAAAAGACAGCGTAAGCACACAGGTCCTCGATATTTTCATAAGATGGGGAATCAGGTTCACTAGTAGACGCGAGCAGAAAGATTCATAAGACGACTAGTAACAGAAGACGCCGTTTGCTGTCTACCACCACTATTAAAATTATGAAGTTATTTGATACATCACCCCAATGAACCTTGCCTTCTAAACTGCAAGGGGGTCATTTGAGTTCGCTTCTTAAACCAACTATTAAAATGGGCCGGCGAGGAAAAGCCCAAAGAATAGGCAATCGCTTTCATGCTATCGTGCTCCGCAAGCAATGCATCCTGAGCGGTACGTAATTTCCGTAAGTCGATGTATTGAAAGAGCGTACGGCCCGTTTCCGCTACCATCAGTCGTTCTAAATGAGTTAAACTCAGCGAAACCTGTTGTGCGATACTGGCGTTCGTCACGGATTTACCCAGCTCATGAATTTCAGCAGTGTTAATTAGTTCCAACGCTTGCGCCACTTGTGTGCTGCCCTTCCCCATCACGTGCGGATGCACTCCCCGAGCATGCAAAATCCCAGTAAGTTCAAGTAGAAAAGAGCGTAAAGCGTTTTGGGTAAGCATGTAATCACGCATATCCAATACCTGTTGCGAGCGCAAAAAGCCCGCATCCACATGCCGCGCCATTAGTCGCAGCACCTTGCGAGCCTCACGCTCTAGACGTGGCACTTGTGCCGCCTCAAAGATAAGAGGCAGCCCCTCATTATAGAGCGCTTCTCCCGTTGGCAGTTGAAAGCGATAGACGATCGAAAGTAACTCGCAATCTTCACTGAACTGTTGACGACGTCTCCCCTGCCTAAAAATAAGCCACTGCCCTGGCTCGGCGAGCTGCTCCTCATGGGTGCCTACTCCTACTTTTGCCCAGCCTTTGATTACAAGTGCGGCGCTTTGAAAATGATAATCCATGCGATCGATCACTTGCGGCAAGTTCCCCTGTTTCTGATAGGCCCATAGCAACTGAATCCTCAAACTGTTCCATTGCTCAAGTCGGTATTCAGGAAAGCTATTTGATCCAACAATGTTCATTATTTGATATAAAATGTGTAATATTGAATACGGTGTCGATTTGATTTTACCCTAGTGGTAACGAATACTTTTTCTAATGAATCCTCGACTACACTCCCAAGAACAGAAGACAGATGTATGCGTCGTTGGTGGCGGCATGACCGGATTGATCGCTGCGGTCGCTGCCGCGAGACGTGGCGCTAAAGTCGTTCTAATCCATGATCGGCCAGTATTGGGAGGCAATGCTTCGTCCGAAGTGCGTATGTGGATTTGTGGCGCCCACGGTCATCACCGTAAAGAGACCGGTATCTTGGAAGAAATTCAATTGCTTAACCTTAAGCGTAACCCCGATGGTAACTATTCCACCTGGGACTCAGTGCTGCTAGAATTTGCGAAGATGACGCCGGGCCTAACGACCTTACTCAATTGCACCTGTAACGATGTGACAATGGACGGCCATCGCATCACCGGCGTCAACGCGTGGCAATTAACCACTCAGACTTGGCACAGCGTAACAGCCGATTTATTTATCGATTGCTCGGGAGATTCCATCTTAGCCCCCTTATCCGGCGCAGAAGTGCGCTGGGGACGCGAGAGCCGCGAAGTAACTGGCGAGCCCATTGCCCCTTTGAAGTCAGATCTAAAGACCATGGGCAATACCATCCTACTGCAGTTGGAAGAAACGGCCGAACCACAGCACTTCACACCGCCCGATTGGGCCTATGTCTTTGATGAGGAATCCAACCTCCCCTCACGCGTGGCAAGTGGATTTGGTCACAATTTTTGGTGGCTAGAAATCGGCGGTCTGGGAAATACGATTACTGACTCAGAAAGCATTTACGATGAGTTGGTAAAAGCAGCATGGGGCATTTGGGATTATATGAAAAATCGCGGGCCGCAGGCAGAGAAACTAAGTAACTGGCGCTTACGCTGGCTCGGATCGCTTCCGGGCAAACGCGAAAACCGTCGCTATGTTGGGCCCCACGTACTGAATCAAATAGACGTGGAAGCGGGAGGTATATTTGACGACATCGTCGCATACGGCGGCTGGAGTATGGACGATCATCACCCGGCCGGATTGTATTATCCCGGCAGTGCAACCATCTTCCACCCGGCCCCTTCGCCTTATGGCATTCCATTCCGCTGCTTGTATTCAAATAACATTACAAATCTTTTCTGCGCGGGACGAAATATTTCAGCCACACATGCCGCCTTATCTTCCACCCGTGTAATGGGCACCTGCTCGCTATTGGGGCAAGCTGTAGGCACCGCAGCTGCACTCTGCGTGGAACAACAATGTTTACCGGCGGAGATTAGCAGTCAGAAAATACAAACGCTACAGGCGCATCTAATGGAAGACGATTGCTGGTTGCCGGGCAAAACACGTCCACTTAGTAAGCTCATGCAAGCGGTACAAATCAGTGGCTCCAACGGCGAAGCGACAGACGCCCTACTCGACGGCCACGAGCGAGAAGCCGACAAAATGCCCCACGCATGGACGGCCCCCATCGGAACATCCATCGAGCTCAAGTGGGAATCACCACAGGAAGTGGAATGCCTGCGTCTGATCTTCGACAGTAACTTAAATGATGATAAGTGTATGCCTTGCCGCTACGGATTGAAGGACAAAGCCATGCAGGTGCCTACCACAATGGTGCGTTCTTTCACGGTAGAAATCCAATCAGAACAAGGTGAATGGCTGGAACTTGGTAGAATAGAAGAGAACAGTCGACGCCTCTATGTGCTACCGATTCAGCAAACACTAAAAGCCGTTCGCTGGACAGGACATAGCACTTGGGGCGCAAGCGACCTGCGCGTCTACAGTATTGAAGCTTCTTCCAAGGCAATGCCGCTCTCACAAGACCCCCCAGCTGGCAAGCACTGGTCCGACATCATTTCAGAAATGCCCCCCGAAGCACTTGCCGAACCAGACCACGGACTCGAACACAAAGGGCACGGCTCTTCTCAAGTGGGCGCGTAACAGCCTTCCACTCAGGAACAGTGCTGGATATAAAATCATCGGATTGATACACAATACTACCTCAGTCATAGAATAAGCTGTCAGTCCAGACACAGCCTCTTTTTAACTAATTCGACAGAGCACTCAAAGGTGTTTTCTGATTCGAACGATGCCATTGACGCCACTGAGACTTCAATTCTTGCAGCTGTTCTGGCTGCCGCTCACTTAGATCTAAGGTTTCAGTAGAATCTCCAACCAAATCATAAAGCCCTGTTTGATTCGCGACTTGGGTCCACTTCAAGGCTCCAAACCGAACTGCTTTCTGCGTACCGTAAAATCGCCAAAACAGCTGGCGTATGGAAAGAGTATCTTGCTCCCCTAATAATAAATCCGCTAAACTCACGCCCTCTAAAGTTAACGGCACCTGCCCACCGGCAAGCGCAGCAAAAGTAGGAAAAAAATCCAAAGTAGAGACGATCTCGGAAGAGACTTGATTCGGCTCAATACGTCCCGGCCAGGAAATAAAGAGTGGCACCCTCACGCCACCTTCCCACAGCTCTGCCTTGGATCCTCGCAAGGGAGAATTACTGGCTCCATTACGAGAACTTCCGGGAATGAGGGCACCTCCATTATCGCTCACAAAAACAACTATTGTGTTATCTAGCTGAGCAGAAGCAGCCAATGCCTGCAGAACTGCACCAATTGCATCATCCATAGCCATCACCATCGCCGCATAAACTGGACGTCTGTCACCAGACAAGTGATTAGTTTTATTCAAATATCTCTTAGGCGCCTGTAAAGGCGTATGCGGCGCGTTAAACGATAGCCATGCAAAAAACGGTGCGGTATTACCAGCTTGGCGCATAATAAAATCGCTGGTACGATCAGCCAACTCAAAGGTCAAATACTGATTCAAAGATACAGGCTTAGCATCACCTTCTACGAGATCTCCCCAAAACGTATCTTTTGCTCGAAAATAATCATGCATTCCGGAAAGAAACCCAAAGAACTCATCAAACCCACGATCCAAAGGGCGATAACCTGGCTCAGATCCTAGATGCCATTTACCAAAAAGCGCAGTATGATAACCGGCAGCATCTAACATCGCAGGCAATGTAATTTCCTCTAACGGCAGACCCCATGTATCCTTAGGCCCAGGATGCCCTTCAAAGCCAAAACGTTCCTGATTTCTACCAGTAATCAATCCGGCTCTAGAAGGGCCACATACCGGTGCAGTAACGTATGCATCCGTAAAACGTATACCGCTTTCAGCCAAATCGTCTAAATGAGGTGTAGAAAAATCCTGATTACCATGAATACTCAAATCAGCGTACCCTAAATCATCCGCCATAATTAGCAGAATATTGGGTCGTATAGCCGCTCCCGCATTGCACACTACAAGAGACAAATAAAATAGTATTAGTAAGCTATAAATTTGCATTATGAATCAAAATCAGAAAAAAAGCCACGAGTGTTCAAGAAGCCCTTGGCCTTAGAAATAGTCTGGTCATAACCATTTGGGGAAAAGCCTGGATTAAAGAAACCATGTTTTTCCCCAGGATACACTTCTACCTCAACCTCATTCCCTAAAGCACGAGCACGTGATACGAATGATTGTACCATATCAGGGGGCGATACGTTATCGCGGTCACCAATCATAATCAACATTGGCGGCAGTCCTGTTTTCAACTGATGATAAGGTGAAAATTGTTCCCAATACTCACGCACTAAATGATTTGCAAAACCATCTGGTCCAGTATTCAAAACGGGATTAAAAAGCACCAATGCGTCTGGACGCGTCGAAATTGCTCGCGGATTAGGTACATCAATCTCGCTTTCCAAAGCTAACGATAGCGCTAATTGCCCTCCGGCAGACCCACCACCCGCAGCGATACGTTGAGGATCGATTCCCAATGAGGCGGCATTCGATTTGATCCACCGCATCGCCACCTTTGCATCACGGACTGCCTCAATTGGCTCCACACCGTCTCTACCTTTCGTACGATAATCAGCACTGATTGCAATCATCCCACGTTCAGCAAGTTCGCGGCACTGAGGGTAGAACGCAGTGCGGTTACCTGACTTCCAACTACCTCCATGTAAAAATAGAATGCTAGGTCGTAGCTCAGAAAGCGCCCCCAAAGTAGGCATAAACACTTCCAACTGATAGGATGTATGCCCTAGCACTTGATATGTATAGCTTTGTTGTACAAACTTAGGAACCGACAAATGAAGGTCTGAGCCTACTCTCAGGGCTGTAGATCGAGATTCAGCGCCAGACCAGGCAATCGAATCCAACTCTAAAGAACGAAGTCCGATCGCATTCAAAGCCATCGCATTCAGCCTCAGACGCGTCCGATAATTCAACTCAATAATTTTCTGAGAATCATGCTGCTCTACACGCTCAAGAATAAGCTTTCTTGAAGTTAAACTCAGCTTAAGTTGCACAGTCTCATCAACTGGAAATTCTACTTGTGCTCGCTGAGTATAATGCTCCTCTCCAGCGGTTAAATGTAGCGTCGCTACCCCCAACGGATTAATTCGAAACCAGATTCGGTCTCGCTCTTTATTAACCAATAGATTTTTTTCAGCTGAATCATCAAAAAGGCCATAATAAAAACCATCGAAACCTCCCCCCCCTTGAAGCGGAGCTTTCATCCGAATCGTAAGTTCTACTGAAAAGGGCCCAGTAAGAGGTTCAAGCGGGAGCTGGATGCCACTATTGCGTACTTTTCCATCGGATGCGGCTGGAAATACAGCACGCCCATTTCCAATTCCGGCCGCCCCCCCCAGAACCGGCACTTGGCTTTTATCCAAATGCTGCCAACAGCCAACACCGTCCAACAAAGGTATACCGCTAATAGGATCCCCCACCGCAAGAGTATCACGACCACTGACACGCCCCCCCCAGTCAAAATTTTCAACACTCGCCACGGCGCTACGAAGCAAACCGAGTATAATACCTACACTTATTAGAACTACTTGAACTCCCTGAAATCGCATAGCTTATATAGTCATTTAACGTTTTTTGTAAGCTTCATGGATTGCCTGCATCTGCTGGTCAAAATCAGCCAGAAACTCAGAATCTAAGAAAGGGTCTTTCGTCTCTAAACGCCATTCATTTAGACGAACATACGCCTGACGCAGTAATTGTGCGTATTCTGGATTATCGGCTAGATTAATTAAACTGAAAGGATCTTTCTGGAGATCAAATAGCTCATTCTGAGGTGGTTTTTCCACACGTGCATACGCAGCGGCAACCTTCAAATCACTAAAACCCGGCGCAGTTGCAGCTAGCCATGCTTCATCATACTCTCGGGCAACTAGCGGATTCTCACGTTCATCTCCCCAAATATTCAAAATATAATGAAAACGACCATCGAAAACGGTATAGCGTGGATACAGGTGCCAAGGCACATGAGTCAAATATTCTGTAAACAAGTATTCGCGCCATTCAGATGACGAGCGTTTACCACATAACAAATCAATAAAAGATAGACCGGTCTGACGCACATCTGGTTTGACCGTTTCAGCTCCTGCCGCATCTAGAAATGAAGGAAATAAATCTATTGTAGAGACCAGTTCGTCTCTAATTTGCCCCGCTGAAATATGCTGCGTCCAACGCACAAGATAAGGAATATGTGTCGCAGAATGATAGGCTGAGATTTTCCCACGAGTCACATCAGCACCATGATCCCCAATGAATACGATTAAGGTATTCTCCGGCACTAAGCGTTGATCCAATCCAGTCATAAATTCCCCAACCCCAACATCCAAACGTTGAACAGCAGCGTAGTAATCTGAGATCTCTGAACGCACGGCAGGCGTATCCACTGCCAAGTATGGAATAGGATGCGTCGCATCCGGGGGAATCGGCACTTCAGGCAGTCCACTGACCACACGTGGAAACTCCTGATTCTTACCAGGCCCATACGCTGGACCGCCACGATGCGGATCCACATAGCTCATGACTAGAAATAATGGGCCACTATCTTTATGAGCATCGATAAAGCCAAATCCCTTCTCATTCATCCATCGTACATTACGCTCATACACAACTTTCTGCCCATTAGTCTCCACATAATCCCAATCAAACTGATCGAAAGGCTGAAAATGCGTCTTCCCTACTATTGCTGTGGTGTAGCCCAAGCGCTTTAATTCATTCGGTAACTTCGGAACATCATCATGCATCGGTGGAGCGCCGTTTATGTGTGAAAGTCCGAACATGCCATGTTGGTGCGGATAAAGCCCAGTAAACATACTGCCACGTGATGGACTGCATGATGCCGCAGTGACATGCCCATTTAAAAACATAGCGCCGGATGCAGCCAAGGCATCCAGATTCGGAGTCAAATCATTGAGGTCACCATAAGCGCCCATCTCAGGACCAAAATCATCGGCAATGATCAGGATAATATTAGGCTGTTCGGAGGCAGCATCAGCCTGCCCCCCAGACAACCATATGCCAATCATGATCTGACAACATAACATTCCATGCCCCAAACATAATAACAAACGAAAAATAGATTTAAACATGACAGAAAAAAATAAAAGTTCGCGCGTAAACATACGCCGAATCAATATAATAAGCAAAACCTTAAAAATGATTAGCAATTCGCATCGCAGCTGGTCCACCGGGGCATGCCACGTTAATCCTAGTGTCGCGTAGACGATGCTTACTAATTTCATAAAACCGAATATCTTGCTCCGTGTTACTGGCAACTCCAAGGTAACGACTGTCAGGCGTAAAAACCGCTGCTTGCGGAATGCCTCCGACGCGAATCAAATCACAGGCAACGAAAGTACTCCCTTGGCGTTCCAGCAGCATCACCATCCCGCTACTGCGATAAGCAGGATTCTCTGGGCTCTGATTACTATTATCAAGACAGTTTACAGCTAACCAGCGCCCATCGGGACTAATATCCACTCCTTCAGCCAAAATTCCAATCGGTATGGTATCATAGGCTTCCACATGGTCCACTTCTACCTTTAGAACTGTCACTGTTCCATCATCCACATTACCAATAACAGCTAAACCACCCTCCGGCGAGAAGTCGGCTGCGTAAGGACCATCACGACCTTCAATACGCTGTAACACATTCACTTCATCATTTTCAACCGAGACATATAAAACGGCATCAGCCTTATTTAAAGTAATCAATGCACGTTGACCATTGGGGGAGAAAACAACATGTGATACACTACTCTCCGGACTGGCTACGCTAAAAGTCCCTAACAAATGCACAGGCTCTGGACTGTCCATAATTTCAATCAAGGAGACAGTGCCATCCGCACGATTTGCCACCAGAGCACGGGTGCCTGCTGCATTGATATCCACTCCGGACGGCTGGAACCCCAGCTCGATACTTTGCACAATCGTAGGCACCTCATCGCTCAAACTCACCACACTTAATCGAGTATCTGGAATTTGTTTTTGTGAATTATTTGGATCGACCTGCATTGCGGCCGTGACCAATGCATAACGATTATTCGGAGTAATCGCCACCGACGTTGGTGGGCCGATCAAACTGGTCGGAATTGAAGCAAGATGTTTGACCTCCAGTTGAGGTAAGGCCGCCGCATTAATAGCAAGCAGAGCCCCTGGACGAGCATTAGAATAAATTCGCTCCCCGCCTCCAACTTGAGTATAACGTTGATCGGTCACACACACCATCCAACTCTCGGGGGGGATCAATGCAGTTGATTCATCTGTTACTACGCTTGACGAAAGCAACGCCCCCAAACCTTTAATAGCAATAAAGGAGATAATAAGCGAAAATACAAATGCGATACTTAAGCCAGCATTCAAAAGTATGCCCGCCCGATGTTCCCCCATTAAATCCTGCTTATTCACAAGGGTCGCAAACACAACAATCACGAGTGGTAACACGAAGACCTGTGCGACTTGAGTTAAAATTTGTGCTACAATTGGATTGGCTCCTAAAACCGGAACTGTGAGCCCAAGTAAGCAGGCCACGGCACACAGAATACGAAACGTCTTACTACGACTATCAAACTCACCATTTTGATAATCCCCGACCAGCAATGGAGCCACCATACAGATTGGGAAAATAGAGGAAAGTCCCGCGCTCAAGGTTCCTAATAAGAAAAATGCAACCGCAAAACGCCCAGCGACAGGCTCCAGAGTAATCACCATATCCAGCACGTCATTCACTTCAAATCCCCGACTGTGCAGCGCACCAGCAGCACATGCCATGATGGAGCCACTAAGAATAAACATAAGTGTAGCTCCCACAATCGCATCCCGACGTTGATGTAGCATGTCCTTTTCTGTCCACCCCTTTGACTTAACTAATAACGGTCTAACCACAAAGGTCGGTGCCGCCATCGTAGTACCAACAAATGCAGCGATCATCAGCATACTGCCTGGCACCTCTGGAATAGTGGGGAGCAAACCGGTCGCAATCTCGGCTGCTGAAGGCATCACCACGAACATCGATAACAAAAAGGATACCCCCAATAAAGTAACAAAAAGGACCAGAATTTTCTCAAAGAAACTATAACCTCCGTGCCAAAGTAAACCATACATAGCCACTAGAATGACTATGGCAATTCCCAGCACTGGCCAATAGGCACTTTCACTTAGGCTTGGAACAAACAAACGTAAGCCCTCGTAGACAGCACTCGACGATAAACCGACCAGCCCAGACAAACAAAACCACTGTCCAATCACTACGCCCACTACCATGATTATCGACAACCACTTACCACCGGGAAGATAGCGCTTACAGCCATTAGCAGCTGTGCCTCCGGTGACCAATGCATAACGCCCAGCCGCCTCCATCAGAACACCTGAAAATACACAACTAAGCGCTAAGACCCACAGCAACTGGAAGCCAAACTGACTCCCGGCTTTGCTCATCGAGGTCACACTGCCCGTTCCAAGGGTGTAACCAATTGCGAAGATACCTGGCCCCACGGAAAGCACAAGTGTCACAAATCGACGGAATAATTTATTCATATGAGGTATAAGCGATAGAGATTTGGAATTAAAGCAGGCGCTATGTTAACTGAGTTGAGACGTCGCCTATCAACAATAGGCAACGTCACAAAAGATCGGACTAATTGAGGGGATGCTCAGACGAAAGAATGACTGCTGCTGCTTTTAACTGCTCACGTCCAACGGTATCAGTGGGGCCCGTAAAACCAGGTCCTCCTGCAGCCACGTAACCATCACTGCGCCCCGAAGCATCAGGACTCACCCAGAAGGAATACAGACTTCCAGAACTCATTTCAAAATGGACACGTACGGGCTTCCCTGCCAGTTGCGACAAGTCAGACACGGCATTCCAACGGATCTCTTTCAATGTGCTATCACTTCTCAATGGCAGGCAATTGTCCAAAGTAAATGGAGCGATCGGCTTCCCCTCCACATCGCGAAGTTCCGCTCGCAAACGCCCATGTTGCATATTCGCATTCACGAAAAGGCGCTTTCCCTGAAACTGAATCGGCCGAGTCGTCAATGTTCCAGTCTCAAGACCAACATCCATAGAAGCGAAACCATCGCGGCGCATATAAGCCAAGCCTGTCGCTCCATTGGTATACATACCATCGCGCGGACGCGTATCGTCACCTGCAAAACCACCATAATAGAACCAGAGTTGATCACCAACAATAGCACAAATGCCTGTAGTCGACTGTAAATAACCACGATCCCAAGTACCTTCCTTTCGTGCTGCAGGAATAGCTGCACGCCGATCCGGACGGTCCCAATGGAAGCCATCACGACTATAAGCAAACTCGAGCTCCGTTATTTTTGGAGCTCCCTCAGTCTTATTGTTATCAGGACCCAACCAAATTTGAAACATCCCGAGCATCAGGCTTTCATATGCAATCGCATCTAAATTGTATAGTTGCGGCGTTTTTCCGAGTTCAGCATCTACAGGATCCAATTTATCTGCACTAGTCCAGACTACAGGCTCACCTGGCTGCCAGCCGGTCCCTTTCCAAAAGTCACGTTTATCCCAGGTCCAAAAATTTCCCTGCAAAAAAGCATCAGACTCCCAATAATGCCGCGAACGCCCGGTGAACATGGAGCGTAAACTGAATACCCACTTCTCACGAAATGGATTATAGAAAACTGTACTACGATCTCCCATCGGACCAGTTGTAACTGCGTCACTCCAATTGACACCATCTGAGGACACATAACAATATGCACCAATGCCAAAGTCGCCACCAGGAGGTCGCACAAACAACTTGTAACGTTCATCTGGATTCTCAGTCCAGCTATCGAGAATCACATTCCATGAATCCGGCCGAACTCCACTTGGAGTCACCTCATTCAGTGCGCGCCTTTGCCCATTTCCTGAAACCTGTGGGCGTTGCCAGTGAATCCCATCAGAACTGGTAGCTAAGCCAATCCCTCCAAACCAACCTGCTTCATACCACAGTTTAAATAGTTGGTCCTGCGAATCCCACCACATACCACCACTTTTTGGTGTCGCAATAGCCAGACCGTTTGCATCCAATGCACGCTCTAAGCCAGTCTCAGGCGTCAAAACAGGATTACCGTGGTATTTGATTGGGAGATGAAAATTACGCGTCAGATTCGTATCTTCAATCAGAAAGTCATCCACAAAAAGCTGACGTCCTACATCTACCGGAATCACCTCAGGGATCTTCTTTAAATAAGGTACAGGCATGGGTTCCCGCGAAGCCACATATTGAGTTGGTGGCCATTCAGCTGGCAACTGTATGCCGTTGTAAAGAACTTCATCTAAGCCTTTTTTGGGCTGATACAGCTGCTTTTGTCCCTTTAGCACGGCATCAACTAAAACTGCCCACTTCTTGAACCTATACGTCTCGCCAGACTTTACCTTTTTTTTGTAAACGAGTACTCCGTCGCCCGGATTTGTTCCAAAAAGCGGAGACATCGTCACCCCCGTAACCAATTGAAAACCATGGGATTCTAAATTCTTCACCTGCGAAATGGATCCGCTGCTCTCCGGAGGAGTTAGCACGTATAATGGCCCTCCACGAATGACCGTGAAAAACAACGAATCAATACCTGCGCGGATAAATGGTAAATTATCTAATACTGCTGGTGGCGCATTTAGAACAAAATCACGGTCACGAAATATTCGAGCTCCGACAACAAAACGATCAACCTCACCTCGGCTCATGCGTAACACAACATGCTCGTCCGGGGCTGCTTCACCATGCACTGGAAGTTGAGCACTAGGTGCTGCCCCCACAATTACAGCCCACTTATTAAAAGTATAACTTTCTCCAGCCTCCACATTCTTTTCATAAACAAGCACGCGATCACCACGATTATCTCCAAACAACGGATCCATCATAACCCCGGGCACCAAACGAAAACCATAAGACTCCAAGCTTTCTACCTGTGAAACAGAAACGCTTGAGAGCGGAGCTGTCAGAACATATATTTTCCCTCCAGTTATCACAGAGAACGATGTGCCCGCAATATGGCCACGCATGAATGGCAAGCCCTTCAATAGGGCGGGTGGCACATTTAACACAAAATCCCGATCTTTAAAGACCTGAGTACCAGCAACAAAGTAATCTAGCTGCGCACTATTCATCCGTACTACAGCGTGCATCGCAGCAGATTCGGAATTCGACTTGTCCGCATCGACACTGGCTCTCAAAGTGTAGTCATCACCCGCTAAGTCTTTATCCAATACTGCTTGTCCTGAGTTCGTCACGATCACGTTCCCCAAGTCGCGTCCAATTTGCAAAAGAGCAGGTGTCGTGAAATGAAATTTACCTTCTGAGGTCGCATCGGCGACTGAATACAAATCCCCTGTCGTCGGTGTCATGAACACAGCATCCATCGAAGTAGCGACCGCTTGCTGAGCCACTGCCACCATCTCCCACTGCGCGACCCACGAGAGGTTGCTAGAATAAGCATATTGGGCAGGCGAGACTTGATTATATGCAAAAACAACCTGTTCACCGTAGGTTGCACGAATATCCTGAATAAAACGAGTCAAATGCTCTGCATATTCAGCTCCCTTATTTTCGAGTGCATCGGACTCCCCCTGAACCCAGCCCATCCCCATGACCACGATCTCACGCCCCGGATACTCAGCCTTTAAGGCTGCTATAGCCCCTTCCACCGTATTCTGAAAAAGACGGTACAACTTGCCATCTTCACGCTTTTCAGCAGTCCCATCGGGACGCCAATCCGCGATGTCATATAAACTAGTCCCTCCATGAGCAAATTTGACAACTGCCACTTTATCCTCAGTATTTGCTAAACGATCACGTATGGTGCGTCCCATACTGAGTTCCGGCCCAAAACGACATACAGGCTCCTTCAAATCAGGATAAAAACCACCTGGCTTTTCAGCCTTATGAGACGTGCCTGGTTGCAATTTAACTAAAGTATTTTCCGGTAAATATCCCTCGCCAGCGATCGTATAATAGAAATCTACATCAGCTTGCGGCTGCGCCAAAGGATCATTGTGCTCTAGTAAATACTGCTGATACCCCCAGCCCAGCGCATTCGATTGTCCTCCGAACAGAACCAGAAAAACACGCCCCTGAGAGCCAACAGCCTCTTGCCCCACTGCTGCCCTGCATCCCAGCAAGATCCCAAAGCTCAGCATTATGATCACAAGAATGCCTCTCACAGACAAAAAACTATTTGCAAAACAATTCTTAAACATATATCTTATCGTTTAATCAACTACAAGTTTTAATACAAGTAAAAAACTGCTCAATCAACCTCGACTCGAAGTAATTCCAAAGAGAAAAGATAATCCAAAGCCTGGCATTATGCAATTATGCCAGGCATGCTCAGCCCTCTCCCCTGCAAAATCCCAATCTAATGAATAGCTACAAGTTAAAGAGCTTACTGATATATGCGATAGCTATAATCAGTATCATAACCAACCTCAGTGCGGAAATAAAACTTCCATCCATTTTCACGGACCACATGGTACTGCAACGGGGGCAAAATATTCCCGTTTGGGGAACATCAGATGCCGGCGCTTCCCTAACGATTCAATTTGCCGATCAAATTCAAACGACAACCGCCGACTCTGAAGGCAAATGGCGAATTGATCTAGCGCCGCTATCAGCCTCCGCTACCCCCCGAAAGCTCAGCATCATCTCACCAAATCAAGACAAGCCACTCGAATTTCATGACATTCTAGTCGGCGACGTATGGCTCTGCGCAGGTCAATCAAATATGCAGTGGACCATGCAACGTAGTAGTGAATCGGATACAGATATAGCTAACGCCCAATCAACGACAATTCGACTATACAACACACCTCGAGTCGCATCCCCACAACCACGAAACACTGTTAACGCCCAATGGACAACTTGTACACCAGAAAGTGTCCGCGATTTCTCTGCTGTAGCTTACTATTTTGGACAGCAACTTAATCAGGAATTAGAAGTGCCAATTGGATTACTACTCAGCGCATGGGGCGGCACTCGCATAGAGCCATGGACTCCACCAATCGGATTTAAAGGCATCGAAGCACTCGCAGACATTCATGCCAAAGTGCAAAAAACCCTGCCTCAGACTCCCGATTATAAGCAAACGATGGGCCAATATTTAAAACAGCTCAAACAGTGGACAACAACAAGCTACGAAATCTTATCGGGGAACGGATATATTAGCGCTCCGCCCGCTTTTCCAAGCGAGCTGATACTAGGCGAAAGCCATCAAGAGCCGACTAAAATCTACAATGGAATGATCCACGCCCATATCCCCTTCGCAATCAAAGGAGCGATCTGGTATCAAGGAGAATCGAACCATGAAGATGGATTACTCTATGTAGATAAAACTCGTGCGCTCCTCAAAGGCTGGCGCTCACTTTGGGGCTATGACTTCCCATTCTACTTCGTCCAAATTGCGCCTTTTAACTATAATGAAGCACCAGAGCGACTCGCCGAGTTCTGGGAAGCACAGTCCAAAATCGTACAAGAGATCCCCAACACTGGCATGGCTGTTATCAATGATGTCACGGACTTAACTAACATACATCCGGCCAATAAAAAAGTGCCCGGTAAACGCTTGGCACGCTTAGCTCTTGCCAACACTTACAACAAAGATTTGGTGAGTACTGGTCCAGTATTCAAGAAACTAGAAATACTGAACAACACTTTAAAAGTCCACTTTGACAGCGCTGTAGGACTCAGCACACGCGACGGGAAAGCTCCAGATTGGTTTGAAATCACTGATAGAACAGGCGACTTCAAGCAAGCACAAGCCATCATCGAAGGCACAACGATTGTCCTAAAATCCAACGAAGTCGCTGAACCTTTAGCACTTCGTTTCGCATGGCACAAATTAGCCATACCTAACTTAATCAATGGTGTAGGTCTCCCCGCCTCACCTTTCCGCGCGGGAAAATTGCCAGAAGTCAACTTAGACACGCTTCCAGCGGCGAATGGTTTCCGTACGGTATACCAAATCCAACTTCCGAGCGATGCAAACTATGCACAAAGCAATCCAGACTATGACATAGATAATACAGCCTCGGCAGGCACATTTAATAAAGTTGCCTACTTTCTCGAATTACAGAAGCCCGGGCAAACTCGTAAGTATGTCTTCGTCTCCATGGACACATTCTCCAAAGATCCCACTAAAATTGGCATTCCAACTGCAAAAAGCGGCGCCCGATTCATGCAGAAAGTCTCAAATTTGACAGTTCGCAGCAACGTCGAAGAACTGAGCAACTGTGATTCAACAGATGGCGGTAATATTGAATTTTGGCCAGGAAACTACCGCCCCGCAAACGAACAAAAAATCGTTGGTGCAAGTCATAGTCAATTTGATTATGGAGATCGAGCCGACAATCACATCCCTGGCTACGGAAGTATGCAAATTCACAATTGGAAGAACAAGGAAACCGTCCTTGCGATTAACCACTGGGGCGCCAATGGCATACTTGATATCGGCATCGGCAATTCAACAGGGAAGAATTCTGATTGGACATTTAGTAAGAATGCCAAGGATTATTCCCTACGCCGCCTGACAGTATTGGTAAAATAACGAATAGATCCCCCACCATACAAGCCTTACAACAAAACAGACCGTATTACGAATCAAGCTATACGGTGTCTAACTATAATGGCAATGTGGCTCTCTTAGAGGGCCACATAATTAAGCTTTAGGGTCGACTGACACCTGCTTGGTTCGAAGGAACTAAGCTATCGTAAACATCTCAATTCAAGATTTGTTTCGAATTAATAGAATTCTAATAATAACGCCCACTTATAATGCCCCAAAGAACACTCGACTCCCCAACACCCGAGCTGAAATGACTGCTAGCGTACATCGCCACTTAGTAGTCTTGAAGTGAAGTTCTAGACCAGCTCATTGGCACTGCTTCCTAAGCCTCAATTTACGTTCTCCAAACTCGCTCCGACAACAATTGCCCATTTGCCAAACGTATACGACTCACCTGATTGCACCATTTTTTCATAGATAACTGCGTGATCGATTCGGAGATCTCCCCATAGAGGTGAATTCGATACCCCAGAGACAATACGAAAACCAGAAGATTCCAATTTTGAGGCCTGGGAAAGTGAAACATGCTGCGCAAGTGGCGTAAGCACATATAATTTGCCGTCTTCCACCACAGAGAATGAAATCCCGTCAATCCGAGTGCGCACGAAGGGCAACCCTTCAACCATAGCTGGCGGCGACTCATTTAATACATAATCGCGATTCAAAAACACCTCAGTACCTGCAATGAAGTTATCAACTTCACCATCCTTCACCCGAATCACTGCGTATGTATTAGGATCTGCCTGAGGCGAAATGACTACCTCTTCTTGTTCCCACCAAACCGGTTCGCCACTGACAACTGCAACATTCCCCGCAGATAAACCGCAATGATCCGCAATAGAATTTCCCAAATCACGTCCTATCTGTAGCAATGCTGGTGTCGTGAAATGCACGCCCCCTTCAGAAGTATTGCGTGAAACAGCATAATCAACACCAGCGGTTTCAGTCATATACACTCCACTCATTGAAGCGGCCACACGTCGCTGCGCATCAGCAACCATCTTCCATTGCTCCATACGAGCTCGATCCTTAGAGTGCATATACTGATGCGGAGACACCTGCGAGAACGCAAAACCAACCTGATTGCCATACGTATTTCGAATATCCTCAATAAAGCGAGTCAAATGCGTCTCATACTCATCTCCCTTAGATTTCATCGCATCCGCCTCGCCTTGCACCCAGCCCATACCGATAACAACGATCTGATGCTCAGGGTATTTCTGTTCAAGAGCAGTCATCGCTCCAGAAACAGTATTTTGAAAAATTTGATACAGCTGGCCATCATCCTTACTGTCTGCCGAACCATCCGGACGCCACTCTGAAGCATCATACAGACTCGCACCTCCACGAGCAAATTTAACAACACAGAGCTTATCTTCAGGATTCGTCATTCGCTCCCTAAAAACTGTAGCCATACTCAATTCCGGCCCGAAACGACATACAGGCTCCTTCAGTTCAGGATAAAATCCTCCTAACTTCTGATACTGGTGAGATGCTCCTGGCTGTAATGGAACCAGCTGATTCGTAGGCAAATATCCAGCTTCGCGCACTATAGTATAATATAGATCCACATCTTTTCGAGGCTCCACCAAAGGGATATCGTTATCGATCAAATACTGTTTATACCCCCAGCCCAATGCATTCGATTGCCCTCCGAAGAGAAAAACGAACACCTTTTTTTGAGAAACAGACAACTCTCTACCCACTGCGAAAGAGTGACTAAACATCAAACATAACCCAAACGAAATCCCCAGCAACACAGGGCGACACCGAAAAAAACGATTAGAATATAAAAATAAAATCATATAACAAATAATTCAAAATTATTAAAGTGCAGCAAGCCCTAATCATAAACTTCACTCCCAATTTTATAGACGCCCCACGACCAATAGCAAACCGCCTTTGAAAACCGTCAATCTATCGATATCCAAATCGAGCTCACTGTGACTAAGGGTTCAACGAGCGAACTGCGAGATCACCTGTAACCTGAAAGACACCAGATCCCTTAATTTGCTCACACTCATAGTCGGCACCAGACCCGATCGCTCCCCAAGTCCCCATCGGGCAAAGCTCACCATTGAGTTTCAATTTAGCCACTGGATACACACCCTGCTCTAGTAAGTGGACGCGTGCATCGTGCGAAATGGCGACCTTGCCAAATTCACTGAATCTAATTGACCCTAAATAAACTGTGACATTAGTGGTAACTAACAATTGATTCATCTGTCCGGGGCCAGCCAATCGAAGGCTCCCTGCACCTACGACATGCAAGTCACCGCTAGCGACAATCGGACCAGACAGTAATAATTCTGCTCCCGACGACAGTTTGAATTTCGTAGCCGAACGAAATTCAATTGGCACATCAATTTGATGCTTCCCTCGCAACAATTCCACCATGCTGGGAGCGTTTTCATTTACTAAACGCAGTGCGCCTCCCGATAAAGTATAGCTATGTGAATTATTAAAACTCAAACCGGCCAATTCCAATCGGTTGTGCTCAGCTTCAAGCTGAACAGACTCAATGTAGAACCGTGCTCCAGCGCAATCGCTATCAGTAACGGGCTGAATACGTAATTGAGTAATACGCTGCTGCGCCCACTGTGCGTGGCCGTGCATCTCAAAGACAAGGTCTTGAAACGCCCCTTTTCCAGTGTAGAATAGGCGTTTCACACAGGATGGATTCATACCATTATTAGTTGACGTCCCCCAATGTAAATCAACAGGAATGGACTCTGAGTGGTCCACACGGATCCGTATGCGGATATGTGACACTTGGTCGCCATCCAAATTCAATAAACTCCGACGAAGTTCAGCCCCGCCCTGCGTAAACACCCCCGACAATCCTAAAGCGCACACAGCGAATTCATTTACAGAGTGGCTCGTCCATCCCTGCGTATCCATATCTGTCCCAAAGTACCAACTACGATCCCGGGAAGGAATTTTAACAGTGCTATCTGCATCTGCCGCACTACCAAAAATTGCCGTTCCACCGCTCGCTTGAGGCGGGCTAAAATAGTACCAATTCCGCGGATTGGCCCACTCGTCACCACCCCGGCCAGTCCATGTATATCGATTCTCATCAACAGGTGGAATCACGACACTACTCGGCTGAAATGAAACTGCAGCCTGATCAACCACAGCAAGAAAATTCCCCATTGTATCAAAGCGCAGCACTCGTCCACTGCGCGCCCTGACATACACTTGCCCCTCCTGATAAGCAATACCATCCGGATGCAGAAAAGGAGCCCCATCAAACTGGCTCCCCAATGCAAAAGTCCCCAATGGAGCATCACTCAATGCAGTTGGCTCGTAACGTTGAATCACACCATTCTCGATACGTAAACGATGCGAATGCTTGGCAGTTCTAAAATCAACAATCCGATGAAACGTAAGTAAATTAGAATCATGCCCGCGCGGAGGCTTATGCCCTCCAACATCAAAGGCTGTCCTTGATACTAGCACTAGATCATCTCCATCAAAATCGAAATTAAAATATTGAAACCCTTCGTAACTCAGATTCTCAGAATATAAAAAAATCTGCTCCATACGCCAATGAAGCAAGTCTCTCGAGGAGAATAGGGCAGCCGTATTGCGTATGAGATCTGGCGCCAATGAGTTGCCTGCGTGTATCGACATAATCGGATTCGCTAAGGCATAATATTTCCCCGAAACTACATCGTAACGTACTGAAACCTTCTTCTCCCCCCCGCAAAAAGGCACGAAGTCCAGATCAGGATCAAAACTAACTCGGCCATTGCTCGCGTTTACAGTTGAAATGGCTAAATAAGGTAACAAACGAACCTTAGAAAGAATATTCAGGCCAAGATCTTCAGAAGCTGCGATCTGACCTTCACCTATAAAATTATCTACACGGCGATAGCCTCCCGCCAACCAGCTATTATGCGCGGGGGGGAAGCCGCTTTGACGCAACCATGATTCCTCTAGAAAGGGATCCGCTCCTACAGGAAATGATGCACTTGAGGTCGACGAAGCTAGCCAAAAGCGCTCCTGATATGGAATCAAATTATCTGGTGTCGCGAAGCCTCCAGAATCAAAAACAGCAGTCTCCCAAGTGGCTCCAAAATCTTCAGAACGCATCATTACCCATTGACTCCCCTTGGTATCATGATCGGAGCCACTAAGATACACAACGCCGTCATATTCAAATAAACTAGCCCGCAAAATTCCATGAAGACAGTCCCCTCCGTTCGTTGGCGCCCAGGTCAGACCTTTATCAGTAGAACGAAAGACCTGAGTCTGCCCACTCTCAGCAGAACCAGCCCCATTACCAAACTGTGCATGCGACGCGAGGTAGTCGCCATTTGACAGAACTAACAAAGAAGGATCCGAAACGTAAACGGCATTCAAAAAGGACCACCGTGGTGACGTAATTTCATTGATAATCACTCCCGGGACAGCGGCATGGCTCTGTCCGAAGATCTCATGCCCAACCAGCGATAGTATCGACATACAACCACATAGAAACACACGCCAGCCACAAATAAATAGGGGTAATCGCTTAAGAATATAATAATACATCGTAAAATAAGCAGATCGCATCTACCTGAGGCTTAGCTAGATTCAGATTACTATAAAGCAATCAATCTAAACCGAGAGTCAATTTTAATAGTCCTAGCCTTCTCAACTCTAAGACTCAAGCATCGCTCACAGAGCGAACAGCCAGATTAAGCAAAAAAAAGGTTTGATCCCCTTAACAGAGATCAAACCTAGCCTAATTGATACTACGTAATAATTACACCATCTCTCTTGGCTTACGACGCATAACCGACGCACTCACCACTAATATCCCCATCAAAAACGCAAATTGTGCTGACTCAGGAACAGCAGAAAGCACACCCGTGGCTTCACGAAATTCATAAGTCAAATTTGACGCCTGGTAAGTCCAAACTCCAGCTTCAGACTCAGTAAAGTTAAGAATTGAAAAACTCTCACCATAGATTGCACTCAAAGAAGCATCCACAATAGTCCACATGTTCTGGGCACTCGATGCGACATTCTCAAAGTCGAAGATAAATAAACCTGACAAATCAAGGTTACCGGTGCCAGTAATTTGATTATTACTACCGTCCTCGCCGATAGCAAAGGTCATGGAGCCTCCATCAGCAAGGACTAACGAGCCAGCATTGACAACTGTATCACCTAAATATGTATTGTTGCCTGTAAAGGTAAGCGTTCCTAGGCCCGCCTTAATCACAGATCCCGCGGCATCATCAACAAGATCCTGTGCGATTGCGATATCGTGATCATCACTGTCAAAAGTTACCCCACCGGACTGAACACGCGCTTGCGTTAAGCCTTCCAGAAAATTAGCATTCGTCGAACGCGCAACGATAGTGCCACCATTCAGATTGAGAATCGACGTGCCCCCTCCAGTCGCTTCACTACGAATTTGATTGGCACTGAGTGTGCCACCATTGAGCGTGAGTGTGCCGGAAGCGATGCCCTGTGCCACCAAAACATCGTCCAAGTTTGCCACAGCTGAATTAGACAAAGTCCAGGATGCTGTATTAGCATCGCCCGTGACATAGCGTGAAATGTACGAAATACCAGATACTTTATTCAGCGTACCTCCGCTCTGATTGAAATTAGCGACTGCACCACTGCCATGAGCAATAGCAAAGAAGCGATCAATATTAACGGTACCGCCCGTCATTTCAACTCGTCCCTTAGCACCGCTGCGTCCCACAAGCAACTCTGCAGCATTCAGAACTGCAGTACCACTTACATTATAAAGACCAGACTCTGAGTCATCCGTCCCAGCCACTCCATCGCCCACCACAAAAAATTCAGCATCGATTTGACCAGCACTATGATTTAATGTCCCATGTGCAGTCTCACTACCAGTTGTGCGATTACCAATGATGATATTAGAGCCCAAGGTATCAAGGGTACCACCGCTCATTGTATAAATGCCCGTGCTACGATGGCCTATCACTACGCCACCAGTAGCCTCAATAGCACCACCACTTTGAACAAAAGTTCCTGCACCACCCACCTCTTGAGCGAGATATAATAATTTTCCAGTATTTAGCTCACCACCACTTAAAGTAAATGTCCCGGAACCTGATTTCCCCACTTGCAAGTCGTCACGAGTGATAAGAGTGCCTCCCTCCATCTCAATATAACCACTCTCACCTGATAATGTTCCCATTTGAACACGAATGATATCACCAGCGGAATCAGCATCTGTAATTAGAAGCGTTCCACCGTTATCAACGTGAAACACATCAGAACTGCCTGGCACACGAGTCGTATTTACACTACCACCATCGAGCCAATTACTCATAACATTATACGAGCCTGGTCCAGAGACATTCCAATCATATGTACGAGCGCTCAATGGAGCAGCATAAGTCACAAGTGCTGACAATGCCAACAAATGCTTAGGGTTTGAAATCGCGTATAGCATCGATTTTTTATTCATATTTACTTTGGGGTTAGTCAGATTATATTATCTATAGTCTGTGGGTTGTTTATTGTTTCCTATTAATGAGAAATATCGCCAGTCATAATTACTAATCATAATGCAGTGTTAATGCTCAGAACACGGACACGATTAGACTCGGCATCACGTGGAAAAACAAAAAAAAGCAGTTTTTCATCGTCACTAATAGTCTGATACTCCGTATGACGGATCAGCCATTCACCACTATCATTGACTTTAACCATAATGCGTACAGGCACTAAATTATCGTCCTCACGACCTAAACTCATAAGCGTAACAGCACGTGGAGCCACAATCTGAGGATCCTTTCCCGTATACATAGCCAAGGTCTGCCGTGTTAAGTTATAGAACATGGCCTTACCATCGGGGATACGCTTGGTGGGTGCCTCCACTGGAAGAATATTATAAGCACTTCCCTCACCGCTAGTATTGGGAAAGAAAATTAATAAAACGTCTCCGGATAACTGTTCTACAGCAACTACTCCAAGAGGGATACGCTCTCCTGACTCAGCATCATTTTGAAAAAAAACAAGGGGCCCAAGTCCCGAATAATGGTATAGATCAGAGATCTGTCCATCACCCACATCAATTAACTGTGCACCACTTTCAATGCTCTCTTGATATGATATCTTAGGCGCAACATAACGGTATCCACCTCGTCCTTCCCCATCACTAATGTATCCAGAAATATCAAAATTTTGAGGCCATAGATAAATACGAAAAGAGACCTGAACAGGAGCTTCTTCAAAATCCGTAGATGACAAGATTTGAGCCTTCCCGACCGCTGAATACAGCAAATAGATGACACTTAGCATCGCCCAGAATGAGGACACACACGGCGCAGATCCAATATTCAATCGACTCATATTTCCTCCTCTGTCAACCAACGAAAACTTACGATTTCAAAACGGCGCCCAAACTCGCTGTTTGTATTATTGATATCTGCTAGTGAAGTATTTGGCACATCACTGGCATCCACATACTCAGGCACGCGTTGCACAATGGCTTCACACCAAACTCTATTAGGCATGGAATCACCGATGCCGGCACTTTCACCATAACTACGAATGCGAAAAGTGTCTGAACGTGCACTCATCGTATTACCAATGCGCGACATGAGATCTGCCTGACTTAACCACCCTGGCACTTGTTCGTTCGTCCATCCCGCTTCGGCTGAACTATTCGCCCACTCTGGGGCCAATTCTAGTGATTCGGCCTCTGTATATGCTTTCTGCAAACCAGCATTAATCCCAGCATTATCGATCGCTGCGGCCAAAGCCCCTCTCAATTGCAACGACTCGTTATCACTCCCATTCAGAGATCGATTAACAAAATCAGCCATGGAAGTAAAAGGTCCCCGCAAGCGGATCTGCCGTACAATCTCTTGCGACAAGTCTTCAATTTGCTCAAGGCTTAGGTTACGATAACCATTATATGTATTCTGACGAGTAGGGTTAATATTATTCACAGTAACCGGAAGCCCGACGGGCTCGCTGGTCCGTATAAAAGGCACTGCATCATCATTGTTGGACACTGAACTATCACTGAGAGTCACAGGTAAACCGTAATACGAAGTTAAGAGTGCTTGCCACGCCTGAATAGAGGTTGAATTCACATTAAATGCACCATCGAGCATTAAATGCTCAGCGGAATCATCTAATCCAATACTGAATTCGGAATTCCCTGACATCCGTATCAAACGCGGATTGACGGCTTCCGTATCTGCCGTCACTTCATCGGGTAACGTTGAGAGAAAATATTTATCCCACAGCACCTCGTTCAGCAAATAGGAATAATCATAACGATATACAACTTTACCAAAACGCTCTAAATTTGCATTGCCTCGAGGCATCTCAAAAAAAGTTGATGTTAAATCGACAACAAATGGATTCGCATTACTATTACCTACCGCATAACTAGGTATCATGTTATCAAAGCGAGCGTATTGTTCACGCCAGTAAGTTCGTTCGTCCAGACTCCCCCATGTAATTCCATCGGGTTCCCAACGAAAAAGTGGAGCGTGCATCAATTGCCCAATCGACCATAATCCTTCACGTCCAGGCGAAGCTTCAAACAGAACTGCGCGACTTACATTATTAATATTCTCGTCATGACCAGCAAAGCCGGCATCTCCGAAATTCGCAACTGACTGATCGTAACCATTAATAAAGAATTGGTTATAGAACGATAGATTACGTGCTGCGGCATCATCATAAGTGCGCCCGGCACTTCCCGAGACAACTGCACGTGGATTAAGTGCCGAGAGCCATTTAACCTTACCCGGCAGTGTTGATGTAGTTGTATTATCCGTATATGCTCGAACAAACTTAAAACCAACTACCTGTTGTTGTCGCACCGAACTAGTCAGCACTTCATTAAATTCTCGCATTTGCTGAGTCGACAAAGTGCTACTTTCATGGGAAAGAAACAGCACATCCTGCAACGGCTGTAAGTTCTCCCCACTCCCTTGGTGCAAGAACAAAGCTAACACTCCAGTCTTTCCTCCTGTCCAATAATAATCATCAAAAACTTCCGCGTTCAACGGATCTCCATCATCCTTCAAAGATGGCGTTGGATTTTGACCATCACCCGTGGAATTTTCATCCTCAGCAATACAGTAGAAAACACCCTCAGCTCTAAACCCTGGCGCCAGTTCATTCTCCCCCGCAGCCGGCACATCACGCCAAACATACTCATTCTTGCCAGCTGGCGCTGAAAAGACCTTCGACTCTCCCGGGGCCAAGGTGACGCTGGGAATTGTCAATGTTATACTATGACGATCTGGAGCTATTTTAGTGGTATCAAACAAGCTAGCATCCTCATTTCGTTGCAGCTTTAGTCTCAAAATCTCCAGCGGATTACGTCGCGTTGTTATGCTACCATTACCGAGGGTTAGATTACGGGCAAAAGTCAATGTATAGTCCGTAGTCTCGAGCGGTTGATCGTATGGATTCCACAAAGTAACAGCAGGCATCATATAGAGGTAGACGGCATTCCCCTCATCGGCCTTATATACAGGCATA
This sequence comes from Thalassobacterium sedimentorum, assembly GCF_031127905.1. GTDB lineage: Bacteria > Verrucomicrobiota > Verrucomicrobiia > Opitutales > Coraliomargaritaceae > Thalassobacterium > Thalassobacterium sedimentorum. The sequence goes on from NZ_JARXIC010000005.1 coordinate 128,118, forward strand.
AAGTAAAGTTGCGCCTGTGACAATACAGGGTAAAAACCAGCTTGAGTGTTCGTGGTTTCACGCACAGGAAGAGAATTAGTTCCACTAGTCGTAGCCCAAGAACGCAATTGTGCCCAATCTGGCCCTCCGGGGTTACTCAAACTTGGAGTTTCTCCCATTGCGGGTTCAAACATCGAACCACTCAATTCCGAAGCTGCGTTCGCCCCGAACAATCCAGCAGTCAGATCTTGCTTAAGTCCCCCATTAGCAACATCCGCAAGCACTCCAAAACTCCACACGGTCAAATCATGAAACCGCTCCTTCACGGCCAATTCTGCAGTGGGATCACCATTCGCTAAAAGTTGTAATGAAGAATTACCAATCAAGTTGGCAAAATTTTCAACAGACAAAGCATTTGCCCAGCTCATCCCTTCAGTCCAACCGACCCCAAGCCGTCGAGGTCCCATGAGTTCAGAATTCTCAGGCGAGAGCAGTTCCGTCTCCAAACTAACAGATCGATAGTTTGCCTTTGCTTTTACACCCTCATCCCCAACCCAGTAGGCGAAACTTCCTGAATGATCCGACACATCTACCAAAGGAGCATAAACTTCAACCGCATTCCCCGCTTGCCCACTAGTAAATTCGCCAACCAGCTGAACACTCTGATCTGCACTCAAGCTCTCTTTTGGATCAAAAAAATCATTATCCACCGGTATTTTCGCCTGATTCCCACTCACCAGCCATGTGAGTAGCTCTCCATCGCGATTCCACACACCAGTCCAGTTTGGTTGCAACACACTGGCGACTGCGCCAGAATCCGACAAATCCATATCTTCAAGTAGATCCGCCGAAGCAGTCACACGCTGGTCCGATCCAGCCACCTTCTGCAGCTCCCCCAAGGCCACCATCATACCGAGGTATGCATTCTGTCTCGCATCATCCATTGCCGAACGCTGACCTGAGGTCATAACTTCAACCTGCACCAAGGTGCTGATAGATAAAATCAGCATCAAAACAAAGCTCATTAAGAGCAGAGACATCACTAGAGCAAAGCCCCCACAGCGTTGCTCGTGCAAAGTGGGCTGACAACTAGGTTTCGACATGCCTAAGTGACTAGACCCCGTCATCCATCGCCAAAGCGATGCAGTCATATTCGACCTATTAATAATATATGAAACCACGCGCATTAGCGAAAACACTAGGTCAACAATTAGACTAAATGCAAACATTTTATTCACAACTTCTCTAAATAACCACAAATTATAGCTATAGCCTTCACAAAAAATCCCCCCAATCGCTCAAGAACATACCAGAATGCTCAACACAGGGCATTAAAGTCCAATAAAAACGCCTCAAACTAACTAAGCCATTAAATTTGTCGGCAAACATTGGCCCTAAAAGCAATATAATCCCGCACAGATAAAACATCGACATTTTAAGTTAAGTCACAAGCTAGGACATCTCCAAGATTCAAAGACATGACTAACTTAAACAAAAAAGGTCGTCCACGACTACCAGACCGTAGATAATAGGTCTTGCGTCGCACTCGCAAAAATTAATGTAAATCGAGGCCTACGCTGGATACTGCCATGCCAAACTGAGCGAATCGACCGAATAAACATCACTGATCCGGACCGATAATCGCATCCGCCTGCCAACCTGAGGGTGGATTTCCATCGCCGGGGCGCCAATATGCCTTGGGGGCGTCCACCGCTAACATATCCAGACGGGCACTCAACCAGCTCACAATCTCTGGCTTTAATTGCCCTAGACGATGGGCATTCCCTGCTTCATTTGGATCAATTTCCAAGTTAAACAGCTCATAGACCCAGTGCTGCCCCTCCAATGCTGTGCGACGCATTTTCCAGGGCCAGTGTATAATCGCACCCCTCCGCAATCGCTCACTATCTTCGAGCATAAATACAATCTCCCGGCGAAATGATGTATCAGTCTGTCCAAATAACACAGGACTCAAATCCAGACCATCAATCATACGATCCTGTGGCAACTCTGCACCCGCAAGCGCTGCGCTAGTGGCAAACAAGTCTGCCACATAAGCCAAAGCCTCAGACGTCTCACCAGCAGCAATACGTCCGGGCCAATACGCAAAGGCGGGCACACGAACTCCTCCCTCATAGTAAGTCCCCTTCGTACCACGCAGCTTTCCATTGGATGCCTGATGATTAACCGGCCCCCCATTATCAGAAAGAAAAAACACAATTGTATTATCTAGCTGCCCTTCAGCTTTCAACGCATCAATCATACGTCCGAATTGATAGTCCATAGCCGAAACCAAACCAAGTAAACCCCTCCGCTCCTCATTTGCCTCATCACTGAAAGGGGCCATATAGTCCTCAGTAGACTGCATCCAAGGATGCACCGCAAACATAGCATGATAAAGGAACATCGGCCCACTATCATAATCATGCTCATGAATAATGCGAACCGCATCATCGCCCAGCAAATCAGTCGCATAGCCCTCCTCGTATACAGGCTGACGATTACGATGCCAATCATGCCCTCCCTGCCAAGTATGTGTAAAGTGATCGATCGCAGTGTAGAGACCATAATGATAGTCAAAGCCTCGCTCAGTCGGCAGGTAAGCTGGTTGACTATGCCCAAGATGCCATTTCCCCACTAGATAGTTCTTATACCCGGCAGATTTGAGCACGTCAGCCAGCGTCACTTCATCGATCGGCAAGCCATAACTGAGATGGTTCAGCACTACGCCGGAAGCCATACCGCTTCTCCAAGGGTAGCGCCCAGTCATTAACGCAGTGCGCGTCGGTGTACAAATCGGTTGTGCGTAAAAACGATTAAAGCGCAGACCCGCAGCACTGACTCGGTCCAAATTAGGTGTCGGAGCTTCGCCCCCATGGTAGCCAATATCTCCCCATCCGAGATCATCAGCCATAACCAAAACTATATTTGGACGACTTGACGCGGCATTCAAGTATGCGTCTTGATCAAGTCCGCTGATAGAGAGGAAACACAAAAATAAGAATAATCGTTTCATAAAATAATACACAATGATTTGAATAATAAATAAGTAATCGCGATGCTTTCAGCTCAAAGATCAACACTCGGAACGTGCTCCAGCCAGCCAGCACGATGTGCGCTCGCTAACTCAAACAGAACATCTGAATAACGAGGATCATCGATTAAATTGATAGTCTCAGCGGGATCTTCACGCAAATCGTATAGCTCTCGTAAACATAGTTCGCCGCTAAGTCGGTGACGCCATTCAACATAGCTGAAATTAGCGGTTCTCATCGATCGGCCAATGACACCTTTCCAGCCAGCCCCTCTTCCTGCGAGTGAATACACCGCATCCTTCCATGCTCGCTCCGGTTCTTTCAATAATGGCACAAAAGAAGTGCCCTCCAAATCATCTGGCATCGAAACACCCGCCAGTTCACAAATGGTCGGAAAAAGGTCAACCAGTTCCACCAAACCAGCACTCACCTCCCCTTTACGAGCTGAATTCGGATCTATCACTAGAAGAGGCGTATGCGAAGCCTCTCGAAATGCGGTAAATTTACACCATAATTCTTTTTCTCCCAAGTGATAGCCATGATCACCTGTAACGACGATAATCGTATTCGCGGCCAGATCCAAACGATCAATCTCGTCGATGAGCCTTCCTAACATCGCGTCCACAAAGGATACACATGCGTAATAACCATGCATCAATGTACGGGTGAGCTCGTCCGAGAGCATCGCTTGATGCGGAATACCATCATAGAGTCGCAACTCAAAACCTTCATGATATGGCAGCGCAGGCGCATAAACAGGACGCTGACGAGGCAACGGGAGATCAAATTGATCACGATCGTATAAATCCCAGTATTCCAGCGGGCAGGTAAAGGGCAAATGCGGCTTTATAAAGCCAACAGAGAGGAAGAAGGGCTGATTCTGATTATTGCGAAGCTGATGGATTGCCTGCGATACAATTCGGCCATCGTAATACTGTAACGCATCCAAAGAAGCGGCTTCATATGCGGGCCCCACCAGCCACATCCCCTGACGTTCATCAGCTCTTGTAGCTTGGTACTCGCGGCTATTTTTCTGGTAGATTTCGCGATTCTGTTGCAATGCATAAATCGACTTTTTATGACTTGGCAACAGCTCAACATCCCAAACTGAACTATCACGGTTTCTAGCATCGAAAACCTTACCAATACTAATTGTTCGATAGCCCTGTGAACTAAAAGCTTCTGGCAAGGTAACTGCGTCGGGACGCGCATCACGGAATTGATCTTCATTAACGTAGCACTCTAAGGTGTCTGGACGCAAACCCGTCAATATCGAGGCACGACTAGGGGCACACAGAGAAATTTGCGAGTACGCATTTGACATTACGACGCCACGTTCCGCCAGTCGGTCGAAATTAGGAGTTTGTGCATGCGGATCTCCATACGATGATAAAAGAGGCCGCAAATCATCTACCATCACCAAAACTACATTTGTCTGCCTCATGTGACTACACAAGGGGAGGCATCCAATCATCAGCAAGGCACATTCCAATAGACGCCTCAAACTCACGAAGCTACCTTGTTTGATTTTACCGATCATATGTTTCATCAACCAGAGGCATTCATCAAAAAACAAATAAGCCTTAAAGCTCCTCGGACGGCGCTGCACGCCGTTGCTGGAGGATACGTTGCGTCTCTTCAGCGCGAGCACGTGAGATGGGGTAAAAATACAACAAAAGCATCCCTAGCATCACCACACTAGCTTGCCCAAGCACAAAAACAGTTTTAAGGCGATCCAGCACACTGGGATCCAGCGTACCATTTGCCGCAGCTTCAGCATCAAAAGCAATTAAACTCAACATTGAACCACCAAGGATCGATGCCACAGCTACTGACATTTTACGAGAAAAACCGCCTACGGCACTAAAAATGCCCTCGCGACGTAAACCGTTTTCGCGTTCGTCCTCTTCACAGACATCGCCAATCATTATAAAAAACATCATCCAAGATCCCTGCAGTCCAAAGCCAACCAAGGCAGTTGAAGCCAATTGTAAATAGGGCCACTCAGGACGCAATGTCCACCACATACTACTGACACCAAGCAAAGTCAATGAAAGCAAAATAAAGCAGGCAGGTTTCTTCCCCAATCGGGTGGCAATGGTCGTCCCTAACAACACACTCAAGTATGAAAACCCGGCATAGGTAGATCCAGCGATACCAGCCAAAGCGGTCCCTGCATCGCGATCCCCTCCATAGATATAGAAAATATTTACATATAGACTCAGATTCACGAATGTTGCCAAGCCAGTTAACATCACCACATTCGCAGATACGACAATTAGGAAGGCACGATTCTTTAGGGTGAGCTTAATTGCATCCAGAAGTTTAATTTTTTGCTGATCCTCAGCACGAGCAATCTCACGCCCGACTATAGCGGGCAATAACCCCGATACCAAAATAATCACGCCCATCGCAACACTGACCCAAATCGCCCCTGAAACAACACCACCAAAACCGTCAAATTCAATAAAACGCGGCAACCACGGCATAAAAAAGGACGCAGTAAGCCCAATATAGTTAGGCCAAGCTAATAAACGTGTTCTCTCATCATAATCAGAGGTCATCTCAAATCCCAAGGCTTGGTATGGGATGATAAAGACTGTGTACGCTAAGAAATACAGCACACCAAATATTGTTAACCACCAAAAAACCGTCCAATCAGCTGAACTCGGCGCCATCCACAATAATGGCAGCAACAGTACCGTCGCTATAATTCCCGCAACGATATAGGGACGACGACGCCCCCAACGAGTACGCGTATTATCCGAAAGGTTACCCATAATCGGATCTGTAATGGCATCAAAAAATCGTGGAATAGCCATAGCCCACCCAAGTAAAACAGGATTTACAAATAAGCCGATATTATAAACTGGAAGCACTAGAGCACTAAATCCATTCATAATCAGATTGTCCGCTAAAGCACCACTGGCATAACCTAGTTTCTGCTTCATTGACACTCGATCGCGGTGATCCGATGACTGTTGTTCTTTTGGGGCTGGCGAATTATTCACGTTTTAAAATTATATTGGGATAGAGCAGGTCCACCTAGTTGAAATGAATCAGGGCTTAGCTTGATGAAAGACAAAAGAAAGCGGCAAATCCCCGCGAGCAGCTTCTCCATTTTTATATAAATGCCCCGGCTTAAAAACATCTTCAGAATAACGCCATAGTCCCGCACGACGGGCTGGTAGAATACCAAGTGCCTCAAATTCTATGTAAAGAATTTCTCCGGGCGTCAATCCAGCTACTTCGAAATGAGCACGGCTTAGATTCAAATTGTAAATCTCATTAGGAGGAATCGTGACTTCAGCCAATAAATCCCCCCGAGGCCCCTGCTTGCGCAATCGAACCACCACGCCACGCTCGGGATAATGAGCGATAAAGAATGGCCAGCGCCACTCAACATGACGCAAGCGATCTGTTACTGCAATAAAGCTTTGTCCCACTGTTTGCACTGTAGAAAGATCAATTTCGGCATCCGGAAAATCGGCCCCAATACCCACTACTTCATAACTATTCACATACTCTTGGTAATCAGGCGCCACATCAACCAAGTCCGTTCGGTAACGAGACAAACGACGTTGCATATCCCGCACGACTTCACGGTAAGCTGGATCATCAATTAAATTCTGAAGTTCGAGCGGATCTTTATAGAGATCAAAAAGTTGCTCATACTGCGGCCTTGGCCCAGTATAACGCACGAGCTTATATCTATCGGTACGTACGCCGATGTTTTTCGGAATATCCCCAGGATACATCTCAAAGATATAATCATGAAAGACATCCTCACGCCAGTCACTTGGCACCCGGTCTTCGACGAGCGGCTTGAGACTACGGCCTTGCATGTGCTCAGGTACTGCGACATTCGCATATTCTAAAAATGTAGGGGCATAATCGATACTCTGAGTCAGAGCGTCCACTCTTTTCCCTCGATCAGCAGCTGGCAACCTGGGATCATATACGATCAATGGCACATGAATACTTGGCTCATACATCAGCCATTTACCATGAAAACCCCACTCATGCAGAAAGTGACCATTATCACTCGCATAGATAATAACCGTATTATCAGATAAGCCTTGCGCTTCTAATGACGCACGAATCCTTCCAACGGCTTCATCGAGTCCGATGATCAAACGATAGTATTCACGCACAAACTGCGAATGTACTTCGCGTAACTGATCCACACTGGCTCCATTGAGTGAAATACGAAACGTACGCATAAACGACGGTAAGGCAGCAATTGATTCTTCATTCAACGTGTCGGGATAAGGAATAACTACATCATCCAACTCACCCGCGAAACGTCGGTCATATTGATTCCACGGTCCATGTGGAGCCTTAAAGCTGACCGACAAACAAAAAGGACGATCCTTAGGTGCAGTTGCAAAAAAGGTTTCAGCCTGATCTGCCATCACTTGTGTCAAATGACGCTCTTGACGATTTGCAGTATAATAATGCCCCTGCCCGACTAAACCCTTCCAAAAATCGAAGCGTTTCCGATACGGCTCCATAGTAGAGGCAATGGTGGCAGCGACTCCCCACTTTCCGATAAAGCCTATGTAGTAGCCCGCCTCTTGGAGTAAAAACGGATAGAGTTGATCACGTTGCTCAGGAGTAAAATCAGCACTGAAATCACGCACACCAGAGCTACGATTGTACATCCCGCTAAAAATCGCCGCACGATTAGGCGCACATGCCGAAGAAACTACAAAACTCTGCTCAAATAAAACGCCTTCATCTGCCAATGCATCGATTTTTGGCGTGTCGAAAACAGTATTCCCAGTCACTCCCAGAGTATCATAACGCTGATCATCCGCTAGTAGAAATACTATATTCGGCCGCTTGGCATGCACCAAATGCAGCAACGCTAAGCATAAAAAAATTAGGGCGATTTTCATTCCAGGAGCAATACGGTCAAGAGGATGCGTCGAGTATCGAACACGCATATAAATAGACTCCAGAGGTCCATCCCATCATCGGCGGCATAGGATACTCATCTGAGACATCGATGCCTCCAGTCACTGCGTTATACTTCTCCCACAGCTGTCCGCTTCTTTCAAAGTTCAGCTCAATGGTGTCGGTATATTTACGTGCGATACCTTCCGCAATGTCCGGACGACCATAACGTAGAGCGCCCTTCATTGCTAAAAACTGAATCGGCGGCCATGCGTTAGGATAGTCCCACTGATAAATTTGCTCAGGACATAGTCCCTGATCGGCTCCAGTAGAAACACCGCAGGCTAATTCGAGCACACCATCAGCCGCTTCGAATATAGCAGCGGCCTGATCTGCAGACGGAAGCCCACATGCCAATGCATAATAATTGGATGCAGTAACCACAGAACCTTGCTCTCGGCGTGCCCAATCATAGTCAAAGTAAAGCCCTTGACTCTCATTCCAAAGAAACTCATCGCACAACATCCGTCGCTGTGCCGCACGTGCGCGCCAAACTTCAGCATCCTCCCCGAGTTCGGAGGCGAAGTCTCCCGCGATTTCTTCCATGCTCAAAACCAATGCGTTGAGGTCGACAGCATAAAAATCAGGACAACGACGGTCGTATCGCGGCGTAAAGTCCCAATTTTCTGCTTCAGCAATGGCAGCTGCTAAATAACGCCGCCGCTCAGAACGATCTTCAGGTATATCGTTTAAGCGATCTTTAACCACATCATAAAATTGATCAATTTCGACTGGACTTGCATGCGTGTAATGACGGTTCAGTCCATCCGGTCCAATACGCATCCCCATCCAATAGGAATACTCAATTTGCAATGCTTCGAATGCTTCAGCCAACCACGCCTTATCACCAGTCTGCTTATAAACAGCCTCATAAAGCATCGCGGCAACAGGCAGTTGCGACCGGTTTAAATGCCCTTCAATATTAAAATTAGGAATATATCCTAACGTATTACATAGGTGAATAAAATTATTTGCATTCGAGAGAGCTAAATCCAAGCGTCCTTCAAGGATTAGCCCCTCGCATGTAAAATAGGTATCCCAGTAGAAAAAGGCCCGAAACGTAGGCCCCATAGTGGGCACTGTATACTTTTCAGGCAGCGGTATGGCTCCAAGCAGTTCACTTTTCTCAACTACAGTGGCATCCCAATTCGCACTGATATAATCTTTAACGCGTTGTTGAATAGAAGATTCGTTCATAATTAATTAGTATTCCTAAAATGTGAGTGATGCTTAAACTACTGTGGTATCCAACACCACGGCCCCCTGATGATACTCAAAATCCAGTTCACCGTTGACTAGTAGCTCGCGACCATCGGCAAGCTGTAAACGTATATTCTCTGTAGTTCGAATAGAACATTGAAACACTCCATCATCTTGAAGTTTCCAGCTTAAATCTATTAAAGCTCCCGAAGACGTCGGATACGTCCCCTTCGCATAACTCATACCGCCAGCCATCGGTCTAAAATGGTACACGCGCTCCCCCAAGTCGAAGCGTGGCTGCAAGCCCAAGATATAGCGACTCATAATCCAGGTAGGACAGCCCGACCACTGATGACAGTGGCTCCAGCGCGTATCAAATACTTCAAACCAAGTCGTCACCCCTTGATCCAGCATCCACCCCCAGCAGGAACGGAACTGCTCAATCACAAACTCAATAGCACCATTCTCTGCCAACACTGGTAATACAAAGTGCATAAAAAAAGGAGTAATCAACTGAGTTGACTCAACGCGAGTATCCGAGAGTCGAGGCGCAGATAGATTATTCGGAAAGCAAGATTCAATATGCTCCTGCAAGAACTCTACACAGCGCTCACAATCCGAATCCGTAAACAACCCCTGCCCCAATGCAAGCGCAGCACTATGGAAGCCCATATCAGGAGAGAACTGCGATAAGCTCGTTTGCTTTAGCTCCTCAAGTAATGTCTGATATTTAGCGTCATAGCTAGCAACATCCTCATGTTGACCTATACGCTCTGCCCACCACGACAAACTTTTAAGTGCTTTCAAATAAAAGAAACTCAAGGCTGGATCCATACTTACATCCTGTGGTGAATTATCCAGAAACACACTCGCAGAGCCTTGATAGCCCCAATCGACAAAGTTCCACAAGTCAGGATTACGTCGCAGTCCGCCTCGCACTCGATATGGTTCAAAAAAATTAATGTTCTTACAAGCGGCCGGATAGAGCTCTTTCAGCATTGCGAGGTCGCCGCCCAATTTATAATACTGCGGCAGAGCTGAAACCCATTGAATCGAAAACGAAGGAAGATATTCACGAGTACCAGGATAGACCGCAGGAATCAGCCCATCCTCACGTGCACATTGAGCAGCTTGCCGCAAACCACGTGCCAAAGGCCTGAGATCCGAATACGCAACCGATAGAATATCCATGCCAGGTCCAACGACATCCCCCAGCCATTGCCCTCGTTCACGTGAGGGATTATCAGTAATTACATCCTCCGCGCAACTTCGCAGAGTATCAACTCCCACTTGCCAAATCCGGTTTAGGAGTGGATCACTGGTTTCAAAGCTACCTTCGCTGCTTACTGGATAATAACAGCGTTCCACAAAATCAAAAGCATGCATTCGTATGCTTGCTGCATTTGCCAGGACATGCAGTTCTATATACCGAGCCCCTTTAGGCTTCATTGGCCGAAATTTTTGTCGACCGCCCTGAGCCACAAAAGTATCCAAAGGGCAGGAATCCGTCCCTCCCCCACTTTTCAGATAGGGAACCACACGTCCCTGCGTCAAACTCTCCGCGTACGCAACTTGCACCAAAGCACCCGCCGGCAAATCGAGCTCGAAATCTACATGTCCAAGCTGCACCCGTCCAAGGTCATATCGCCACCAAAGCCCCCCCACTGGTATCTCCGTAGGGTTTAAATCACGTATAGCAAAGCTCATTGCCGGATCATGATCGTACATACTCATAGGAGCCAAATTTCCTTGTTCGATCACTTCACACCGGCAACGATGCCGTTGCATCTCTGCCATGTTAATCGGTGTGCTCTTCAGCAGATCCACCTCCGGAAGCATGAGTGTCCAATCACTATCATCAAAGTCTGCGAGTTTCCAGTTCTTAGCAAGCAGCCGTGTATCGACCCACTCCGACCATCCCAATACGCAACCAATACGACGGCCCGTACGTCTAAATGCCTCACATTTCTGTATGCGCCATTCTAAAGCATGGGATTTACCAGCCAACTCGCAAGCATAAGCAAAAAAGGGCTCAACATCTGCCTCCATTAAGCGGGTGGTCACCCCTTCATAATGTAATAATACCGCAAAAACATGTAATCCAGGCTCTAAGTGAAACTCAACTGACTGATACTCGATGGCACATTCTGGCGTTCGGTGCGGTCCCTCCTCTATAAAATCACCATTCAGAGCGAGTTCGAACCAGGATGCACCAGTAAATCTCAGAACCACTCTAGTTCGCTCAGCCAGCTCCACCTGCGCACGTAACTGCCAGTAGCTATCAGTCTCAAGCCCTTCTCCTATCTTAAATAAATTCAACATATCAACTAAAACACATAAAACAAAACAGAGAACTAACAATTCGTCCAAGCACTTAACCCCAAAGCTCCCTGTATTTACCGATCATCCAACACTCAACAATTATAATTCAGCAAAGAGTTTAAGATCGCGAAATCCGATCTCGATAGATTGCTGAGACAGCCCATTCGCATGCATAAAGATAGCTTTGAAAGCGACATTATCGAAATCAAAGCCTTCAAAACTCGTTTTGGCTTCACCTCGCCCATGCACAAAAGGTGAAATCTCCTTACCTCTATCATAAATTCTCTTAGTATCCTCACGCAAAGATGCTACATAAAGCACCCAGCCGTCCGCCGCCTTGCCAACAGGTCTAAATTCTACCACGAAGCTACGCCCCTTCACATCTTCCAAGGCCAAACTCATATTAATCGTGCGATCCGTCGGCTCGAGTGCCTTAATCAAGATCGACAATTCTTGAAAGCGAATTGGCATTAAATCCCAGACGAGCAACGCTCGCTCAAACCCTTTAGTCGGATCAACCACTGTATGTAAATAGCGTCCGTTACGATCATTCGCCACTGACCAACTACCAAATGCTTGGGCAATACGTATCTGCTTCTCTACATTACGATATGGAGCAAAATTCTCATAATACACAAGCCGCCGCGGCTCCATCTCTTCTGTCTCACCAGACAGGCTAATCAGCGCTGTAAAAAGAGAGCAAAAAGATAATAAACGATACAAGTGACACAAATATCTATAAATCATATCTTTTCCTCCATCACTTTCCCATTCAGCGAGAGTAACCAACGACCCATTGCTGGCAGCATAATCTGCCCCGCTTGCAAACTAGGCACAGTGATATCACGTCGAACGGAAACACTATATTTCTGTCCGTTAAAATACAGCCTATCGACAGAAACATGATCTTGTTCAGGCATAAGCTCTGGCTCAAATAAGAGTCCATCAGCCACTGGAGTCATCCCTAATATTCCATCGATAAAATAGTAGGGAACTAAACCAGACTCAGGGAATTCACGCACAATTCCAAATATATCAGAATTCCCCATATTATTGGCAGGATCACGGTTCAGCTGATCTAGGTAGAATTCCCGCACAATTCCCCTCCAGCGTTGCGCAACATTTTGCGGAGTCGCATAATATTTACGTGCATGTAAATCATAATAGGACGTATAAAAAATGGCCCCTCCGTTTTGAACCTGTCCACCGAATGCTGCATTCCCCCCGGGGTCGACACTGAGTGCCCCATTCCAAGTATTAATCGCATCTTTTGCCCACTGCGCATCTATGGTATTCGCACGCGCAGCGAAACCAAATACATAGATATCCGCGCCCTTAGAATCATCCCCTTCAACACGACGATGCCCATCCAACCATGCCAAAACCCGTCTGGCCTTATATTCATCGGCCAAACCTAAGGCCAGAACCATTTGATTCACAAATGTGAAACCATAATCATGCACCTTTCCGTTCACATCGATCCAGCCCACATAACGCCCAGTCTTCTCATTCCAAAAAGTAGAATTAAAACGCTCTTTGACCTGCATACGCAACGTCCGATACCGCTGCGCAGCCTCCTCCTCACCTAACGAAGCCTCGAGTTCAGCAAACTTTTCAAGTGATTCATAGAACAAGGCATTCGCATAAGCCGACTGATGACCAAACAACCAAAAATCCCAATAATTACTGCCGTGACTACCTGGAGCTCCATCCGTCTCTCGATCTTCAAATACCACTAAACCTTCGCCGCCCTTCAATTGCAGTAACGAATACTGCATGGCGCGTCTGGCCTTAGAAAGAATGCTCTCTCCTGTCTTAGGGTCCTGCTTATTCAAAAAGCGCAGATCTCGCTGCATCAAATAATGATGCGCCACAGCCATAGGATAAATCGCATTATTTACATAGTGGACTGAATGCCCTAAATGCTTCGGCGAATTTGGCGCAGCCCATACCAAGCCATCATCATCTACCGGATTGCCAGCAATAAAGTCTTCCAAGCGACGGGCTTCCGCATTCTCCCCTAACCAACTCAGTTTTTTAGCCCCCCAATAGAGCCACTCGTTACTGCCAATACAAACCATTCCACCATCGACGGGACGATTCGTCTCCCACCACGTGTCAAAACGCTGATGTACCTGATTCTTAGCCACCCCAAAAGTCAACCACATGTTCCACCAAGTCGCGCTCATGCGGGGATCCTCTCCTTCAATCGACCAAGCCATCTTGGTTTCGCCATAAATTTGAGCGGTTCCGATACTCCACGCCACCTCCCCCTGCTCCTCCGGGACTACAATCTTTATCCCACTAGCAATTAAATGATTTAATGGTATCCACAACTCATTCCCCTGCGGATCAGGCAAAAAAGAAAATACCGCGCTTGGCACAGAATACCATGGGCCACGCTCTCCTACGGTCGTCAATACCCGTAAATGTTTCGGGAAGGGCTGCCCCGACTGCCCCTTTAAGACCAGCCAATCCACAGAAACCAGTCCATCGAAAAGCAACTCATTGACCGCGCCCACATAGCTCGCGCCCACACCACTCCAGTCAACCGCCCCCCCGGACAAAGGCTGCCCGGTCCGTGAATCCAAAGCGACAACGGGCTTGGTAGCTCCCTCCGCATGCTGCTTACCAGATAAACCAATTGCTCGCCATTTAGCCATCACGGAGGTATCCACGTCCAGTGCTATATCAATTGGCGCACGAACATCCCCTTGCCCACGTGGCCCCAACACCCAACGCCCACTGCCAACATCCCAAATGTAGTAAACCGACTCGAGAGCTCCAGCCGGACCGCCCACATAACGCCCCCCCGCAAATGCAGTCAAAGCAATCACGGCCGAACAAAGATAAACTATTATTATAGATAGACGCAGCACAACTCGAAGATCTGTAAATTTTGATTACATTCAAGCATTATTTAACATAAAATTTTATATTAAGCACAACACACCCCCCGCTACGCAACACACGCACACCTCCCACCTCCTCCCCAGAACTTCCAATCAGCTACAAGTCGCGCTCAAAGAGAAATCATACACCACACTGCAAGCACCTAAAAAAAAAGGGCTTAATAACAAACGAAAAATAGCCCACGAATAACTCACAGAGCATCCATATCGAAAGTAAATTTCTACAGAACTCAAACTAAGCCAATCCCCACGCGCTCAAAAAATACATAAAAAATAAAAAAATACGGAACAAACAGAGAACCCAACAGACACTTAATTACGTAAAGAATCTACAATTACAATTGCTGCTTTCAACACCCCCCAATATAAGTAAAAATCGCACTTGAAATTTGCCCCCCAACCCAACGATAATAAGCCTCGCCTCACCCCCGACTTCAAATAGAAAACAAGTTTTTCTTGTATTTATAATCAACTAAAACAGAAACAGGACACAAATGATCCAAAAACAACCCAACCCAAACTCAAAAAAAGCAGCCTTCACGCTACTTGAGGTACTCATCGCAATCGCTCTACTCGCGGCGATTGCAGCATTGCTCATTTCCAACCTGGATAAAATCCTCGGTGGCGGGAACAAGGAAATCGCTCGCATTTTTGTCGAAGAAACACTAGAAACTCCGCTCATGACCTACAGAATCCACATGGGCAACTACCCATCCACGGAGCAAGGTCTGGCAGTGCTCATGAAAAAGCCATCCGATGAAGCGGTCAACTGGCAAGGCCCTTATGTTAAGAAACTTTCGAACGACCCCTGGGGCAAACCTTACCAGTATGCCTTCCCCGGCACACACAACACCGATTCGTACGACATTTGGTCCTGGGGTCCGGATGGCGTAGAGAGCGGTGACGACATAGGCAACTGGTCCAAAGTCAAAGACGAGGATGACCTTTAATTCGGGCTCTCAGCGCTCGGACCAGCATCGAATTCTCGCCTAAAGAATGCTATGCCGAACTCCCACACAGGCAAACAAGGCTTCACCGTAGCGGAAGTTTTGATGACTGTATTGCTACTTGCAGCGATACTGGGCCTAGTGGTCGCAAATTATTTTTCTTTCGACGGGGCGCTCGATAAGCGCCCTGCCGAAAGTCAAATTCGCCTGGCAGTAGCTGATGCACATCGCCTGGCACGCACCCATCGTGAAACAATTTTTTTAAGTTACGATAAGGAAGCCGAGCGTATCCTGCTCACTAATGACACTGGCAAGCAATTCGACAGCTATAATTTCCCGCAAGGCAGCGATGCCAGCGTCCATTTTTTTCGCATACTCCCCGAAACTCAATTTGAAGATGAAGCATCTTTTGAGCATGAAGAATATGCGGTGAATGCCTTACGTTTCCAACCTTACGGGCCTTCGGCCCCGTTTATTGTCGAACTAAAACTCGCCAGTGAACTGATCGAATTACGTTTTGACCCCTTTTCCTCAATCTATTGGAGACAAACCGATGCGCTTTAAGTCCAACCGATCTGCTGGCTTCACCTTAGCAGAAGTCGTTGTGGGGGTTTTGCTACTAGGACTCACCGCATCGCTGTTGGGACGAGCTATTTCTGACTCACTCCGAGCCTTTGAACAGAATCACCGCGGCGATGCCTACGCTTACCCAATGAAACGTGTCAGAGATGAAATTCTGCTGTCTACATCACGTGCCCAAATCGAAGAAGGCGGAGAATTAGAAATTCAGGTCACCACCAACACCCCTCGCGAAGGCGAAACACAGGAAACCAATACTATCAACGCTCGCTGGGAGGCGGAGATCCACTCTACTCGCATTATCAACCTCTATCAGGTCGACTTTTCGGTTAATTTTGATGGAGGCGAAAATGAAGCTCGGAAAATTGATAGCCAAATCATTGCCTTCCGCACAACATGGGCCGACCCCGAAGAAATGGAGCAACTGCTGGAAGCCAAAGAAGAGGAATTTAGAGAACGCCAAAGTGCTCGCGGCGAATCTGAGGAAGGGGAAAACATCTGATGCCCAACCACAAGCAAAACACCCAACAAGGGCTCAGTTTCCTAGAGGTATTGTTAACAGTTTCAATGCTCGGACTGCTCATGATAGCAGGATCCACCATGCTCTACTCCTTCAGCCGTACCTATTTCAATTTAGAGACTGGCCCCCAATTCGAACGCCATGCCGACGGCATTGTAGAGATGTTGGATTACTTCGCTAGTATTTCATCCGACCCAAACGCTCCTCCCGGACGCCATTATAATTGGAAAGAATCCCCAATTTCCAAACAACCGACTCTAGAGTTCACACTTGACCACGACATTGCTCTCTTTGTCAGCGATCTGGCACCATTACCTCCAATCAAAGCCTACCTCGAATTTCAAAAAGAAGAAAACCAGTTTTGGTTGGTTTGGTATCCCGACCCGAAATTCACCAATAACAAGCCAGAGTATCAGTACACACTCCTTTCACCATGGGCCGGAGACATCGAATACGGTTACTATGATAATGAACAAAAATCCTGGGAATTCGAACTCGCTAGTTCCGACAGCAGGCAACACGGGACACGCCGCCCCACCCGCGTACAACTAATCTTCGAACGCGAAGGACAAAGCCTTCGTCGCTACATCGACTTCCACAACGAAAACCGACGTGCCCTTACTTACTAAACAACCAGACCGACGAAAATCAGGAGTCGTACTTGTCATCGTGCTTGGCATTACGATGGTCATGGCGTGGCTGGCGATCGAAGTGCTGCAACATGTAAGGCAGGAACTCGCGATAAAAAATTCCCCCTTAACAGAAAACCAACTTCGCCAGACTGCCTATCAACTACTCGAAGTCAGCATTGCCGTCTTAGCAGAAACAAAACAGTTTGAGGGTGAACTCTACTCCCCAAGCCAGGGATGGGCATTTCCACTGATCTATGCAGGTATAGAAGACAGCGAAAACCTCTTAACAGCATTAAGTCCACAGACTGAGACCAGGGCTATAGACGATTCAAACGTCACCGACGATGATGTGACTAGTCCCACAGAGGATGAACTGCAGACTCCCCCGACAAGCGGCGAATCACTGCTGGACGACCTACTCACTGATGTCGCTGATAGTACACTGCCAACGAATGGCTACACGCGTGCAATTGCTCAGGTCGCGCCCTCTCAGTCACAAGTATCTTTCAGTGATTTAGCCTCCCTCAGCCTACCAGAGGGCATTCAAGCACGCGTCCGCCTCTACGATGAATCTGGCAAGTTATCCATCAAAGCCACATCGCCCGAACGGTGGATACTGTTTTTTCAGGAAATGGGATTCGAAGAATCCGAAAGTAAGGCCCTCTGCGATTCCCTGCTAGACTGGATCGATGCAGATAATGAAGAAAGGGAAAACGGAGCCGAAACCCTGACCTACAGCCAGCTGGAACCACCTTACCAAGCTCCCAATCGCGTATTACGCGACTTCCAAGAACTACGCTACCTACAAACATTTAAAACCAGCTTTTTTGATGAAAACGGACAGCCCAACAATGCATTTATCTTATTCAAGAACAACGTCTCCCTCTATCATAATGATGAAGTCAATCTGAACACAGCCAGCGAATTAGTCATCAACACACTCGCCGAAGAAAAAAACTTTGATGCCGACTCTCTTTTAAATTTCCTGGCAGGATCTGATATGGCATTTGGAACTCAGGATGATGCCATCCTACGCCCCGGACTTGAAGAAACTGATCTTCCCAAGGACGTAAATGGAGAACCTTTAAATTACAATCGAGCGATTCGCTACATTCGTGCTGAAATTGCGGTGAGCAATGGCCAAGCAATCTACTACCTAAATAGTATCCTCGATCTATCCACACAACATCCCGGTGGCGTCTATCCCTTCAAGATCGTACGCATTATCGAAAACCAGCCTCTTTCCTAATGTCCTCCTCGACTTCACTCACTCCCAACCCGGATTCCATGTCCACTCAAACACCAGAAAGTCACCCCGGCCCTCGATTGATTCCCTCGGCTCTGTTTTTTACAGCAATCTGCCCGGTTCCAGTAGGTATTCGTGCACGAGATATGTCGGCCATGGTACAAGGCTTGGTAGAAGAACACGCCCCCCTGCCCATCGAGCAAACCTCCTGGGGCTTCATACTGGACAATAAATCACGAAAAGAAAGTCACTTCCTTTACTACGCAGCCCCCCGTGATCTAGTATTCAACTCCACCGCAGAAGCCAACGATTCAAATCCAAATTCCGTAATTCCAAGCTTAGTTGCCACGACTGGCCTGCAATTCAAACGAGACACTTGGTTGTGCCTGTGGGAACCCGAATGCCTCAGCCTGATTCACTTCGCAGCAGGAAGCACCACTCCCGATCAAGTACATTCACAATTCCACCCGCATGATCAAGCCGAAGTCTCTATTACTGCGGATGCGCTACGCAGCAAGCTGCTCTCAGACTATGTAAACACAGCAGAAGATACAATCATCGACGGCTATATTCGCATAGAAAGCGCCACCCAAAACCAAAGAAAGGGCATCCAATTCAAATTATCTCAAAGTAACTCAGTGAACGGCACCTGGGCACCATGGAAACAAACAACGCTCTCACAACCAACGCGATTAATTGCGGCAGATTTACGAACTAAAGAAAGCCTATCAAACAGGCGATTACGCAAGCAATCAGGCAAGCGAATTGGTATCGTCATTGCATTGTTCGTGCTCACAGCCATGGTGCTGGGTATCTTCGAATACTTACAAATAAAGCAGCAAACTAAAGCTCAGGAATTGACAGAATTGGCGACTACACAGGAACCATTGGTGGATCAACTGAAAGAAATTGAAACGATGACAAAGTCTCTAAAAAGCATCTTTCAACAGGAGTTTTCACCCTTCCGTTGGCTCATGGCAATCAACGAGGCACGTCCAGTCACTCTATCTATCAGCAGCTACGCATTGGATAAGGAAGGCACTCTGACCGCCAACGGCGAAGCTAGCGAAGTCAAAGCGCTTAATTCATATGTCGATGCCCTAGAAGCAGACCCAAGGCTAAAATCCGTAACAATTGTAAATCTAAATACTAATAACGAAGGCGTCACTTTTAGCCTTAGAATGGAAACTGGTGACCTCCATGCCGAACCCTCACTCGTCCCAGCTCCTATAGCTGCAGAATCAGAGGAGGCAGACCAAGCAACCGCTGCACCACCAGCTGATTCTACAATGACGCCCCCGGAAGGACCACAATCATGATCCGTATTCTTCAAAATATTTCCAGCCGCGAGCGAACAATGCTGGCCGCGGTTATCTTTGTTTGCTTACTCATATGGCTGAGTTCCCTTGCCTCGCGTTGGGACCTGAGTAAGCAAACACTACAAGATGCCAATAAGCAAATCCGCCAGCAGAAAGTCTGGCTAGAAAATGCCCCACTGTTTCAAGCTCAGTTTGACCAGAATATGAGTCGTTTCGACACGAAGCAAATGCTTGGTGGCACCGAGCTCAGCACTTTCATCGATAGCTATGCACGGAAAAACAAACTGAAATACGAAATGACGCCTCCCGCCGTAAAGTCTGGCAAGTTATACTCCAAAGCATCGATGCGCGTCAGCCTCAGTAATATTTCGCTGGAAGATTTGATTAAACTTCAAATCGAACTCGACAGCAAGCGCCCATACATTGCGGTCGAAACCATTGCACTAGTAGCGAATCGATCAGATCCTCGGCTATTGAACGCACGACTCAATCTCACCTCACTCAGCATCCACTCGACGGACGCCCAAAAACTTAAAACACTTTAATTTCATTTCCTACGTCACTCAAAAATGAACGACTTCCACTTCAAACGTCTCACTATTGCACTCGCATTAATCATCGCCCCAGTGCTTCACGCACAGAATCAGGCGAGTCAAGAAAGTGCCCCCGAAACAGTTGCCGCCGCCGCTGATATCATCTGCACCCCTGCCCCGGGCAAGAACCCATCGGAACAAGTGGGTCCGATAGTCATGGGCAACATGCCCATCCTGCAAGTCATCGACCTGCTACGTAACATCAGTGGACGTGTAATTATACCCGGCGAAAATCTCCCCAAATCTAAGTTAAATTTCAACAGTGGTACCAAACTTCAACGTACGGAAGCCATCGCTGCACTAGAGAACATTCTAGCTTTGAATGGCGTCTCGCTCAGGCTGATGGACAATGGCTTTGTTCGCGCCATCGAATCAAAAAATCCTGACAATAGTGGTGCCCCATTAATCGAGCATATCCCAGAGGGTGTGAACTCCGAGCAAATATACTCCAAAATTTTCAAACTAAACTATTTTGACAGCAACACCGCCTTTCAACGACTTCGCTCCATGACTTCAACCAAGTCGCGGTCCGCAATCCTCAACCAACCCGAAATCAATTCACTAATTATCACAGATAGTTTAAATAATCTGAAGCGCATGGAAACGATTATTAAACTTTTGGATCAACCAACAGAATCTCGTTTTGAGCTCTATACCTTTCCTGTAGACAATGGCTCAGCAGGGGCGCTTCGTAGCAGCCTCTACCAAATTTTTCGCACAGAACTGAATAACCGGCTACGCACCAGTTTAGTTCATGCAGATAACCGCACCAATAAACTGATGGTGATCACTCACCCTTCTAATTACGAATTCTTTAAAAAAATAATTGAAGAGCTCGATCAACCCGTCGCCCCCTTCACAACCACTGAAGTCATCAAAATTAAAGAGGGAAACTATTGGCATATCTGGTCAACTATCCGCGGAATCGTCCGCCATCAACAATCCCAGTTTCAACGTCGTGGCTTTCGTAATGAAGAACGCAGTGACAATGAAATCAACCGCGTCACCACAACTGGCGAGCGATCGACCGTAGAAAACGATGATAACTCTGCAGAAGCCACCCCACCCGTCGAAGTGGCAACAGCTAATTCTGATCCGAACGTGGTCATGACCGAAGACAGCTCTCCTGAGCTACAATTTAGCCCTTATATTAGTCTCTACACAGACCCATCGAACAAGGCATACGTCATCTATGGGACCCAACAAGACATCAAACGCATGCGCGGGTTGATCGAAATGCTGGATATTAAGTCAGCACCCTATGTCACCAGCGAAGTCTTCGATATCCAACACGCCCGAGCCACTGAAATTCGTAATGTGATCGAATATACCGTAGTGATTCAAAGGCGTAATTTCTCACGCGCGGGTATACAAAGCGGCAATGAGAACAGCAACACGCAGCAAGCCAGTGCCAGCGAATCCGACCAACAAGGCTTCGAATATAGTAATTTCGTAGCAACGATCGCCGATAATCGCAACAATACCATACTCGTACAGGGCACCCAGCAAGACATCGCTCAAATCAAGGCTCTCATCAGCAAGCTGGACGTTGAATCGGCCCCCTTGACCTCCAACCAGGTCATTTACCTGAAACACGCCGAAGCCAATACCCTCGCACGTGTCATTCAAAATATCATCAATCAACAGCGTCACCTATTCGCTCGTCAACGGGTGCGCTCGCAAAGCAATTCTCCTAATGACAACAGTGTGCCTGATAGCCCTGAAATCGGTTTCGAATTTAGTGACTACGCAGTCGTCAATGCCGATCGACGCACCAATGCACTCTTTATCTATGGAACAAAGAACGATATTGAACGCGTAAAGTCCATAGTGGCCGAAAGCGATATCCCTGTCGAACCCATCACAGACACTCAGGTGTTCTCGCTCACTCATACCGATGCCACACAAACCTCATCGCTCATAAATCGAGTGATTAATGGCCAACAACGCGCACTACGCCAAGTGCGTTCTGAAAGCCGCGATGTGTCTAACCCCACTTCGGTTCAGAACTCTGCCTCAGATTCCACCTCCACAGCAGGCATTGTCGAAGGCCAAGAAGCACTACAGTTCAGCTCTTTCATCAGTATCACTCCAGACCGACGCAGTAATTCGATCATCGTGTATGGTACCGCAACTGATATCCGTCAGGTCCAAAATCTGATTGCTCAAATCGATATTGAAGTCTCGCCACTCACCACAAGTAAGATATTCCTACTGGAAAACACACAGGCACGCTCATTATATAGCGTTCTGAACAGTGTCGTGCGCGGACAAGAGCGCGCACTTGCTCAAGTTCGCTCCAGCATTAGGGAGATTCGAAATATCAGGCCTGATGATTCCAATCTAACGGAAGCAGAGCTTAGCCTCGAATCCTTGCAGTTCAGCCCCTACGTGACGATTACACCCAACGATCGAAACAATTCCATCATCATCTATGGCACAGAATCCGACATCTCGCAGCTGGAGTCGCTGATTGAAGTCAGTGATATCAAAATCGCTCCGAAGACACAAAGTCGTACATTCTTCATTCGGCATGCAGATGCCAACGATATTTCCAGCACACTTACCAACCTGATCCGCCAGCAGCAAAGAGTTCGCGAGCGTGAGAGCACACTCACCCGCGTTTTCCGTCGTGGTGATCAACTGCAAGATGAAAACGGCGAACCAATACAAGACAGTAGCGACAGTATCTCGAATGCCGACCTGCTCAGTGAGACTTCCAGCTCCAGCTATAACGACCTCTTCTCTTTTGACGAAGATCTACAGTTTAGCCCCTACGTCAGTATCGTGGCAGATGACCGCAGCAACGCGGTTCTCGCCTATGGCACCACCTTCGACCTCGATCAAGTCGCCAACCTTATTGAGCAAATTGATAATGTGCTCCCTCAAGTCAAAATCGAAGTCGTCATCGCCGAAGTCATTCTAAGCGGTGATCAAATCTCTGGCCTGGAGACCTTTGGAATCAGTTACAATGTAACGAACCCTAATCAAACTACGATAGGCATGAATTCCTCCACGCTTGGCGACACGAGCACACCTGGTTTTGATGCCAATTTCTCGCTCAATGACTTTAGCCTGGACTCGGTCTTCGGCTTAGCAAAATCCGATAGTAATGTTAAAGTGCTCTCGGCACCGACCATCACCACGACTCACAATCGCCTGGCTTCCATCAATGTGGGGGAATCACGCCCTATTATTACCAGTTCGGCATCCAACCTCAATTCCAGTGACTTGGTGACCCGCTCGACGATCGAATTCCGCGACATCGGCATCACCCTAAAAGTACGTCCACTAGTTAGCGAAAATGGTTTCATTCAAATGGACCTCGAGCAAATCGTGGAAACGGTCATCGATACCCAAACGATTGATGGCAACGTACAACCTATTATTGGTACACGCCGTGCATCTTCATTCGTTAGTGTGCGCAATGAAGAAGTCATCGTCATGGGGGGCCTACAAGCCGTTGATGCAACTGACAAAGACGGTGAAGTATTTGCCCTCGGCAAGCTACCAGTGTTCGGCTCACTATTCCGTCCGCGCAGTCATAGCTCCACCGTACGTGAGCTCATTATTTTCATTCGCCCCAGACTGGTCGAAAGCTCGCAGGCAGCCGAACTGATCACACGCGAACATCTACAATCCAGTAGCATGAGCAGCGACCTCGAAAGCTATTTCGAAACTGGCAAGTTCAAAGAGCAGATCGATAAAATGGAAGCCGAGTCCACCAGCGAGACTCAAGCACCTATTACTGAAGTGATCGAAACGTCAAATACGGAGCAAGGGCTCATTCCGGCAAAACGAGTGGATAGCCCACCTGCCTCCGTCACCCCAAGCCGCGAAACAGAACTAGCCGAATAAGCATGAAATCACACATCTCCATTAGCTTAGCGGTCGGACTATACTGTAGTTCGCTTCATGCAGAAACACTTGAAGATTATGCACCACTACTGCAAAATTCTCCATTCCTATCGCAGGCCTTTAAACTACGCTTGGAAAAGTCCGATGCAAAAGGAATCAAAAACTATTCATTTAATGGCTACACCAAGATTGAGAATGAATGGGAGATCTGCCTGATACATAAAAAAGAGAATATTGCGACTTGGTTAAAAATCAACGAGCAGCTTGAAGGATATACACTCACGTCATTTAACCCAAAACTCAACACGCTGACTTTCGAAAAGGATAGCATCACCACTGTGCTGCCCATGGAAATGCCAAAATGACTTCAATCAAAGAAAGGACTTTCATGAACGACGTACTCAGCCTCCCCCCCATCCAACGCATGTTGGAAAACTGCGACCCGAAGCAACTCCAAGCCGTAAAAGAAGCGCCTAGGGATGCGAAGTTGCGTACGCTCTCGGACATCACAGGGATAACTGAACGTGAGTTACTGGGAATGATTTCCAACGGCACAGGCTTAGTATTACTAGACCGTTTCGAGGCGGATCATGAGGCCTCCGAACAAATACCATTACGAATCATCCTACGCTACCAGAGCATGCCGATCAAAGCTCCAGCAGAATGGGAGGGCACATTTTGCATGGCGGTATCATGGCCCCCCGACGCGGTCATGGAGCAATGGCTCTATGCCTGCGTTCGCCAAAAAATCACTTTCTTTCTAGTGCTACCGGAAAAGTTAAACGCCTTTTTCACCGAGCAATATGGTGTCGGCTCCGAAAGTTTGGATGATCCCAAGATGCAAGCCCTATTGGATCGTCCGGAAACCCAAGAAGACGAAAAAGAAGACGAAAACGCGGCAATTATTAAGTTTGTGAACGAAGTCATCGCACAAGCCATGCGCGACCGCGCCACCGATATTCATTTCGAACCACGCAAGGAATCACTCAAAATTCGCTATCGGATCGACGGTAAGCTCGTCCCTGTATCTGTTCCCAAAAACCTAGTCGCCTACCAAAGTGCCATTATTTCCCGGATTAAGATAATGTCGCGACTCAACATTTCAGAGAAACGACGCCCACAGGACGGTCGTATCACTTACGGGGGAGGCCGTGATGAAGTGGATGTCCGGGTCTCCACGCTACCTACGATGTATGGTGAAAGCGTCAGTATGCGCTTACTCGCGGAACAAAACGAACCCGCATCGATTCGTGACTTAGGCTTTATTGATAGCGACGAACAAGCAATTGCCAAAGTGCTGGACCTGCCTCATGGTATCGTACTGATAACTGGCCCAACCGGCTCGGGGAAAAGTACCACCCTGAGCGCATTCATGCATCGCATCGCCACTCCGGATCGTCGTATAATCACCGTCGAAGATCCCATCGAATACGAAATTCCGGAAATTAACCAAACTCAAGTCAACCATGAAATCGGACTCACCTTTGCCAAGGCACTTCGCAGTGTGCTCCGGCAAGATCCGGATGTCATCATGGTGGGTGAAATTCGTGATAGAGAAACCGCCGACATTGCCGTGCGGGCTTCATTGACAGGACACCTGGTACTCTCGACCCTCCATACTAATGATGCACCGGGGGCGATCACGCGTCTTACGGATATGGAGATCGAACCCTTTCTAATCGCATCCTCGGTCGAAATGATCATCGCTCAACGACTGGTACGTCGACTGTGCCAATCCTGCGCAGTGCAAGACGATTCTTCTCAGGATTATCTGCAATCCTGCTTAGGTGCACTGGGAGTGCCCCTATCTGAGATGAAGTATGCCAACAACATCAAAAAACCTTGTGGTTGCGAAAACTGTCGTAACCTAGGATTCAAAGGGCGTATTGGTGTCTACGAAATCCTACGAGTTGATGATCACCTGCATGATCTCATCTACCGCGAAGCATCTGCACGCGAGATTCGTAAACGTGCTTTAGAGCATGGGATGCGCACGCTGCAAACTTGTGGTTGGAATCATGTCAAAAACGGCCTCACGAGTATCCCGGAAATGATTCGTTACGCCGACTTTGACAACAACTCGGAAGAAAGTGCCGAATCGACCAATTCGGCATCCCAATCTTAATCACCCACTATGCCTAGTTTCAATTATCGTGCCCTAGCTAGTAAGGGGAAATACGAAAATGGCCGTATCGAAGCAGCCAGTAGCAATGAAGTACGGCGACTGTTACGAGAGCGCGGTCTCAATCCGATCGAAATATCCGCAACAACAACTAGCAATGCACCAGTTGGAGGCAATACGCCGCGAACCAGCCAAAAGACGATTAAAAAGATCGACTTAAATAAGCTACAGCTCAGCCAGGCCAAATCTGATAAACTCAGTCTCGCATTTCTGGAGAAAGTTTATCAGCTGGTAGAAAGCGGTCTGCCGCTAGGAGATGCCGTCAAATCACTCAATCAACGACTAACCGAACCAACCTTACATGCAATTAGTGAAGAGCTCTGGCGCGATCTAAGCGAAGGTGCAACTTTAGCCGATGCGATGCGGCGCCGACCCGCTTTATTTGATCCGACAATCACATCGATGATCGAAGCGGGTGAAGCTACGGGCAATCTTCAACCCATACTTCAAAATATTATCGACTTACTGGAAGCGCGTATACAACTGCGTAAGGAAATCCTATCCGGCCTGTCCTATCCAGCTTTCCTACTGGTGGTAGTCTTCTTTGTACTACTTTTTGTCCTCTTCTATCTAATGCCCAAAGTCGAGCAAATGTTAGATTCAATGGGAGGCGAACTTTCTATCGCAGCCAAATTAATTATTGGGCTCGCAAATTTTTCTCTAACAGGAGGTCCGGTGATATTAGTGCTATTGTTAGTTTTAGGCGTTGTGATCTTTCAATGGCGCAAGAGCACCGAAGGTCGCCTAGCGTGCGACCGTGCCCTACTACGCACACCTGTCATAAAGAGCATTGTGCACAATGCTGAACTCAGCAGACTCTCTAACCTAGCCTCAATTCTACTGGAAAGTGGTGTGGATACGACGGATGCACTCAAACTCTTGGAAAAGAGCTTTCAAAATGAAGATATACGCCTGCGCTTTAAAATATGCCGCTCTTTAATCTCCGACGGAGCCTCATTTTCTGCCTCATTTCAAAATCAGAACATCGTCGAAGATATGGACGCCGACGTGCTCAGTATCAGTGAAAATACAGGCAGTCTGGTCAAAGGATTCAACCACATCTACCGCAACCGGCACCTAGCCCTCAGTGAGCAGATGAAGCGATTGACGACAGTCATATCTACTGGAGCCTTGCTCTTTGTATTTAGCCTCGTAGCTTTAGTCGTCTTTGGCGTGGTTTCTTCGATTATGCAACTCAGCTCCTCAGTATTAGGCGGCTAAATAGAAAGCGTGCCCTTGGTGCTGGGCAGGGCGTCGGCCATGCGGGGGTCCACCGAAGTCGCGACATCGAGCGCGCGTGCAAAGGCTTTAAAAATAGCCTCGGCGATGTGATGCGGCTCTTCACCATACTCTAGGTTGATATGCAGGTTGCAGGCAGCCTCGTTGGCAAAGGCTTGGAAAAACTCTTTGACGAGCACGATATTGAAATCGCGCACCATCGGGAATTGATAGGCTACCTTATAGACGAAGGCCTGGCGATTGGAAAGATCCAGCACGACACGCGCGAGCGACTCGTCCATCGGCAAGAGGAAGAAACCGTAGCGGCGAATGCCGCGCTTGTCGCCGAGTGCTTTTTTGACGAGCTGCCCCAGCACGATGCCCGTATCTTCTACCATGTGGTGGTAGTCCACATCAAGATCGCCAGTGGCTTTGACCTTGAGATCGAAGAGCCCGTGCTTGGCAAAGAGCGTGAGCATGTGATCGAAAAACGGGATCCCGGTATCAATTTCTGATACGCCGGAGCCATCGACATTCAGCTCCATTTGGATCTGAGTCTCTTTCGTGTTGCGGGTGAGTTGTGCTATGCGTGGTTCGGCCATGATTCGACGGCGGTTAAGAATGCCTTCATTTCTGCATCTGTTCCTATGCTGACTCGAATGAAAGCGCAAGTTAAAGGATGCGAGGGGAAATAGCGCACGAGCACGCGCTGTGATTTGAGATGCTCGAACAGATCGGCGGCCACTTCGGCGCTGGACTCTCCGGCGGCGTTTTTAGGCTCGGTAAACAGGAAATTGGTCGCGGAGGGATAGGTGAACCAACCATAGGCATCCAACTGTGCACGCGTCGCGTCGCGGGTGGCCATCACTTTCTGGCGCTGCACTTCGAAGTAATCGACATCCTCGAAAGCAGCCAAGGCGGCGGCTTGCGCCACGCGATCGAGATTATAGGCATCGCGCACGCGGTCGAGTATACCAATGATCGGCGCCGCAGCCATGGCGAAACCGACACGCATGCCCGCGAGGCCGTAGGACTTGGAAAAGGTGCGCACCACCACGAGATTTTCATAATCCTTGAGCAGCGTCACTGCGGACTCGCCGCCGAAATCGACATAGGCTTCGTCCACGACTAAGAGGCCATCAATCGCCTGAAGGGCTGCTTCGATCTGCGACAGTGGAAAGGCGACACCTGTCGGCGCGTTGGGATTGGTCAGAAAAAAGACTTTTGCCTGCGTCGCTGCCATCGCGTCGACATCCAGCTGCATGGAACGATCAAAATTGACATCCAATAGGCCCTGCCCCGACATCCCGGCCACCACAGGATAGAGTGAATAACTCGGCACAGTGTGCCCTGCGCCCGGAGCCGAAGCAAAGCAGCGGGTGATCAAATCCAGGATATTATCAGAGCCGTTGCCAATAATGACATTGGCCTGCTTCAGCCCAAAGCGCTGCCCAATCGCTGCGCGTAATTTGGCACTGATCGGCTCTGGATACTTACGTAGATCCGCAAGCTGGGCAGCAATCGCATCGGCCACCTTCGGTGAAGGCGCATACGGGTTTTCATTGGTATTGAGCTTCACCCAGCCCTCCCCTTGTGGCTGTTCGCCGGGCACGTAGGCGTGCAAATCTTGTATGTGCGGCAGCGCACGGTCCAGGGCATCAAAAGTCTTCTTCATTAGATAATAGATAGAAGAACCATTCGCCGCGCAGATTCAATCGGAATATCGATCTTCCTGTGCGAAATACACCGCAGGAGCCCAGAATAATCTACTAGGTTTGAATTGTCAGGCACACGCACGGCACTTATCACCCTCATTGATGCAAGCAACTCTCTTACTACTCGCGGCCGGAATGGGCTCCCGCTACGGCGGACTGAAACAACTCGATGCCATGGGGCCGTCGGGCCAAACCATGGTCGACTACGCGGTGCAAGATGCGGTTCGCGCGGGCTTTAGCAAAGTGGTGTTTGTCATTCGAAAGGACTTTGAAGACGCCTTTCGCACGCAAGTGGGCGAGAAGCATACGGATACAATCGAAGTCTGCTATGCCTTTCAGGACCTCAACGACCTCCCGAGCGACTATCGTGCTCCGGAAGGCCGTAGCAAGCCGTGGGGCACCGCCCACGCGGTGCGAGCAGCGCGCGACTGCATCCACGAGCCCTTCGCAGTGATCAATGCGGACGACTTTTACGGGCGCGAAGCCTACGCGCAAATGGCCGTACAACTGAAAGCAACCGACCCCAAGCAACTCAGCGCCAGCATGGTCGGCTACATCCTGCGCAATACGCTCTCACCACACGGGACCGTGAATCGCGGGATCTGCTCGCTCGACAGTGACAATTTACAAGGTGTCGAAGAATACACAGCGATCGGCCACGACGCCGACGGCGAACTACGCGGCATCAACCTAGCCGACGAGCGCGTGTCGCTGTCACCGGAAGCTGTCGTTTCGATGAATTTCTGGGGCTTCACACCTGCGATCTTCGAACACTTGGAAGCCGGCTTTGAAGCCTTTCTACAAGCGCGTGGTCACGAAGAGAAATCGGAGTATTACCTACCCAGCCTAGTCGACAGCCTGATTCAAGAGGGCGCGATCCGCTGCCCGGTCTTACAAACCGAGAGCCCCTGGTTCGGCGTCACCTACCCCGACGACAAGGCCCGCGTAGTTGCAAGCATTCAAAAGCTCACCGACGACGGTGTTTATTAATTTACAGGCGGATCGTTAGCGACTTGCCGTGCGCGTCGAGTTTTTCCAGACGTGCGAAGGTCTCCACCACCGGAGCGGCATTGGCTAAGCTCTTGGCATTATAACGCACGGTGCTGGAACGACGCATAAAATCAGTGGCTTGCAAGCCGCTGAAAAAGCGTCCGGCACGGCCGGTCGGCAGCGTGTGGCTGGGACCCGCCGTAAAGTCACCCAATACGGTCGGTGTTAAATAGCCCTGCAAGATGGCTCCCGCAGTCGTGATTTGCTTACTCAGCGGCTCGATGGATTTGTCAGCAACCTGCAGCTCCAAGTGCTCGGGGGCAATATAGTTGGCCACCTCAGCAGCTTGAGACAATTTCTTACAAGTGACCGCCAGGCAGCGCCCATCCAGCACCTTGGCGCATTTCTCCGCATGCGTCAGCGACGGCATTTGTTGCGCAATGGCTTTTTCTACCTTCTTGAGCAGCGCTTTGCTGGTGGTGGCGAAATAAATGATCTCCTTGCCGCTCCCGTGCTCCGCTTGCGCCAGCAAATCGGCCGCAACATGCTGCGGATTGGCTCCGGAATCCGCAATAATCATCACTTCGCTGGGCCCTGGTAATAAATCGATCCCGATGGTGCCCAACACCTGACGCTTGGCCTCCATCACGAAAGCATTGCCCGGCCCAAACACTTTATCCACAGCCGGAATCGTCTGAGTGCCGTAAGCCATAGCACCAATCGCTTGAATGCCCCCTACTTTATAAACCTCGTCGATTCCGATCATGGAAAGCGCCGCCAACATCGCAGGTGCAATTTGCCCCTCCGCATCCGGCGGTGTGCAGACCGCAATCTCCGGGCATTTCACCAACTTGGCCAACACAGCCGTCATCACGACCGTCGACACCAATGGCACATTCCCGCCAGGAATATAGAGGCCGACACGTTGGATCGGATAAAAGCGCTCCCCCACGATCCCGCCTTGTGCGTTTTTGGCTTTCCAGTTTTTGGGCAGTGTTTGCTTATGAAATTCTTTAACCAGTGCGATCGATTCGCGAATCGCCTTACGATCGGCAAGACTCAGAGATTTGACCGACGCCTTCAGCTCCTCAGCAGAGACTCGCATTTGATTGGCCTTCAGTTGTGCCCCATCAAATTTTTCAGTATACTCGAGCACCGCAGCATCCCCACGCTGACGCACCTCAGCCAGCACCGCAGAAACCACATCGGTGACATCTCCTGCCACGATCGCCTGCTCGCAGAATGTTCTGAGGGCTTGTTGAAATTTGGGCGTATCGGAAAATTCGATCTTTTGCATAATCACGTGAGAGGAACACTTCGATCCCAAGATCGCAAGAATTCAGATCAACAAATATCCAAGAAGCTATTAGAGGACTCCCTATATTTTGAAGTATCGCGTCAAAAATAGACCGAAATAAAAGATATGGAGTCTTTTTACTCCGTGACGGAGTAGTTTTTCATGAAAGCAATATGCTAACTTAATGTTCTTACACCGCGATGCATCTACCAACGTCAGCGATGTAGTTTTATTATATTAAGTTAGCAAATCATGACTACCAACCTACTCAAACTATCAGCCTTATTGATATTGGCAACCTCGAGCGCACAAGCAATCAACAATCTTCCAGGCGCATGGGGCAGTCTATCTGACATCTCGGCACTCAACAATGCCGACAGTGAATATGAAGGCTGGGAGAATCTAAACTCCACCAATACTGATATCGCTGGCTACGGCGGCAGCTACCCTGGCTATGCCGCATGGTCCGATGCAATTGACTCCAATAGCAGTGGCTCCACAGGTAACGGGGCTTATAATAAAACTGCGGGAGCCGGCTACGTAGGCAACACTAGTATCTATTCTTCGGATACCGGCAGCTTCAGCATCAGTAGCTCCGTCGATAGCTTGGACGACGTGAACACAGTCATCTTCCAATTTGATGCGGGTCTCCAAGATGACTGGACAAATTATGTAGCGACACTCAGCTACAACGGCGGCAGCCAATCACTTACAGCCGACTACACTGCACTCACAAACGGAAGCTTTACCAATGAATTTGGAGGCGAAACCATATACTCCTCCAACATACTCTTCCAGTGGGACCTCAGTAGTATCGGCGATACTATTAGCGAATACGTCATCAGCTATGATGTCGTCGCCCACACACAGACCTACGCACTGCAACTCGACAGTAGCGAAGCCATCTTATCCGGCTCAGTCATCCCGGAGCCCAGCAGCTTTGCGCTGCTGGCAGGGCTAGTGGCATTCACCGGCTGCGCGATACGACGCCGCCAGGTGAAATAGCCCCACAACAGAGTTTTCTTCAGCACTGAAGCATCGGATCGAAAGGTCCGGTGTTTCTTCGCTATTCCGGCACCTCCGAGTGAGGCGCTCAACACTCATTGCAACGAAACGCTACGATGCTCAACTCTCTCTACACTCGATTCATCCTTATCACTGTTGGCTTCGCAACTCAGGCATTACAAGCCCAGTGGGCAGACTTCGATGAGCCCAACTACGATGGCATCACTCAATACTCCGAATGGGAGCATTTCATCACCACCAACAACGCCACACCCGATGTCGCCAACGGGACCAACGGCAGCCTAAGTGAAACCACGGGAGCTGGCTTCCCCTCCTCGACACTTAATATTTACAGTTATTCGCTGGATACCAAATTTTCAATTTATGGCAGTTCTACCAATGATCTGGGACAGCTCAATTTACAGTTCGTCATCTGGGGCAGCGAAGACTTCCTCAATCTAGAGCCGCTGCTCCAAGTGACTGGTAGCGAAACGGGAATCGCAGCCGATAGCTCCAACCATGCCTCGGATGGCACGATCTATATCGAAGGACAAGGTGACATCGAGATCACCGTCTTTAGCTTTTTCTGGGATCTCAGCGAATACATCGTCACCGATTATCAGATCGACTTCGGTTTGGCCGTGCACACCAGCTTGGACAAAGTTCGTATCGATACCAGTACCGCCACATTGGTAACAGAGCCGGAGCCCATCGTCCCAATCGAGGTCACCACGTCCATCGTGGACGACGACATCGCACTCAATTTCCCGACCTATTCGGGCAATTACTACCAAATCAAATGGAGCAACGACCTGACTAGCGCTGGAACCGTTAACAACTGGAACGACCTCGGCACACTCATCGCAGGTAACGGTACCGTCCAGCAGATCATCGACCCAGACAGCAGCGAAGACGAACAACGCTTCTATTCGATCATCATCACCAACTAAGCGCAATCAAGCAGGCAAACATATGATGCATCGCACGACCTTCGCCCTACTCTTCGGCTGGCTGTCACTCTTGACAGCCAGCGAGCCCACAGAGCCAGAACTGCCCTTACAGCAACTCAGAGAAACCACGCTACTGGCCACTCGCAGTGAGCGCGAGTTAATGAAAACTCCGGGCAGTATCACTTCCATCAATTATGACACCTTTGCGCGTGAAGGCGTCAACAATGCGGGCGACGTGGCACGCTATCAAACCGGGATTTCGATTCCCTTTGAATTCAGCGGGGGCGATTCACTGGTGCCTTACCGTGGCAGCGGATTCACCAACTATCGTATGCGTGGAGTCGAAGGCAATCGCGTGCTCTTGATGATCGACGGCATTCGACAACCCGCTCAAATCGATGGTGCCGGCGGCAACGGGCGAGACTACTTCGATCCCGGAATCTTTGAACGGGTTGAAATCCTTCGCGGCTCAGGCTCCAGCCTCTATGGCAGCGACGCGATGGGCGGCGTGGTTAGTTTTGAAACACGCTCGCTCGAAGAGGAGCTGGAAGCCTCCGAACGGCCCTGGCTACTCAATAACCGCTTAGGTTACCAAAGTGCCAACAACGAATTCAGCCACGTGCTCAACGCCGGCCTGCGCGAAGGCCCCTGGTATGTGGCACTCAGCAACGCTCTGCGCAGCGGAGAGGAAACAGAAAACGACAAAGGTGAAATCGCAGCCAATCCCCTCGACTCATGGAGTAACCACCTGCTGGGCAAGATTAGCTATCACATGGACGAGGCACAACAACTGACCTTCACCGCAGAGCATTTCAATCGTGAGCAAGATACCGATTTAGACAGTCTCAAATCCAACGGCGATGGCGTGAGTTCACTCCAAACCGTATTGGCAGAAACCATCGCCGACGACAGCCGCACGCGCTACAGCATCGAATACCAGGACAGCAATGCGCATGCGCTTTGGGACCAACTCTCAGTCAAGCTCTACTACCAGTATTCCGAAACCAACACCGAGACGAATACCCAAACTCGCTTTGCCAACATCCTCTCCCGCGACCGGACCGACGACATCCAATTTGCGCAAAGCGCTCTCGGCCTGGCGACTCAGTTTACCAAAGAGTACCAAAGCTTCGGCATGGAGCACAGTTTCATCTATGGCATCGAGAGCTCGACCGAAAATGCCCAAAACAGCTTCACCCGCACAGACCGAGCCCTGGGCGGTAGCGACCCGGTCGAGCGTCCCGCCTTCGATGAAGCCGACCTACGTCGCTACGACCTGTTTTTCCAGAACTTGACGACGAAGGACCGCTGGCTCTTTCAAGCAGGCCTGCGGCTGGGCTACTACGAAATCCTACCGGCCAATAGCGACGACTTTCTGAACCAAACGAATGCCCCCGAAGCATCGTCCGACTATAGCAAGTTTTCCATCTCACCAAGTGCCTCCATCCAATACGAACTCAACGATGCAACCGTGCTCTGGGCCCGCTATGCCAAAGGCATCCGCAACCCCAGTGCAGAAGATTATGTGGGCTTCTTCAATCACTCTGCCACTGGCGCCTATTTCAACCAAATCCCAAATCCCAACTTAGAAGAAGAAACCAGCGATTCCTTCGATCTAGGCATCAAATACGCCAGTGAATCACTGGAATTGGAGCTCACTACCTACTACACGCTCTATGATGGCTTTATCTCGCTGGAGACCATCGGACAAGAAGCGGGGCCACCCGTGACTGAAATCCAGCAAGCACGCAACATCGGGGAAGTGGAAATCTACGGCATCGACCTACGTGCCGACTATCAGTTAGGCGCGATCAGCGATGCCTTTAGCGGCTATAGCACAGGATTGAACTTAAGCTGGGCCGACGGACACAATAAAACCACCGACGACAATGTAAATACCGTCGATCCCTTCGAAGCCGTGCTGCATTTCGGCTACGACTCAATCGACTCCGAAACTCCCTGGGGGCTCCGACTCTACGGCACCTATCGCGCCGAAAAAAAAGACACCACACGTGACTACGCATACTACGTGCCGCCCGCCTCCTTCGTGCTCGACCTCACTGGCTATTGGAGCCTCTCCGAAAACATCAGCCTCAACTTCGGCCTACGCAACCTGACCGATGAGCGCTACTGGATCTGGAGCAGTTCCAGCAGCACAGACCACGAATCCCTGACTTCCGAATACAGCGTGCAACCAGGCCTAAACGGCTTCCTCTCCCTCAATATCAAACTGTAAACAACAGATACAATACAACGACCAATGAAAGCATCCAAATTTAAAAAGATCAGCTGTCAGCTGATCGCACTCACACTCACCGCAGCAGCGCTATCTGCGGAGTCCACTGCCCGTATCGTCACAGTCGGCGGCGCGGCCACCGAAATCGTATTTGCACTCAACCGAGGCAACGACGTCGTCGGAGTCGACCTCTCCAGCACTTACCCCCAAGCCGCGACAAAGCTACCGCAGGTTGGCTATGTGCGTAGCATATCCGCAGAAGGCGTGCTCGCACTGGAGCCCACTCACATCGTCGGCACTAGCGATATCGGTCCGGCCAATGCCCTCAATCAAATCAAAGCCAGCGGAGTGCCCACCAGCGTGATCCCCTCCCCCGGCTCTCCCGAAGATTTATACCAAGCCATCCAAGTACTCGGAGAGGAACTGGAGCAAACAGAAGCTGCCACTCAATTAAAATCTAAAATAGAATCGCAACTCGCTAGTATTCAAAAACTGGAGACAAAACCAAAAGTGGTATTTTTCATGAGCAGCCCCGGACTCGGCCATCTAAATGCCGCAGGGCGCGGAACCAAAGCCACCGCCATGATTGAGCTGGCAGGCGGCGAAAATGTCATTCGCAGTCACCCCGGCTACAAGAGTATCTCGCATGAAGCACTGGTCGCCCTACAGCCCGACATCATTCTCATCGGACTCGCTGAAGGCATGCCGCACAACGAAACACGCATCCTCGATGGCGTGCTCCACAACGCGGCCTGGCAAAACGTGCCCGCGGTGCGCGAAAAACAGGTGCACACAGTGCCACTCGGACGCACCCTGAGTTTTGGTGTGCGTGTAGGAGAGGCCGCCCTCGAACTTAACCAACTGTTTGCCGAGACAGTTTCGAACTAGATGCAGCCCAGCCCCACCAAGCGAATCTGGCAACAGCCCGGAGTGGTGC
Source organism: Thalassobacterium sedimentorum (assembly GCF_031127905.1). Taxonomy (GTDB): domain Bacteria; phylum Verrucomicrobiota; class Verrucomicrobiia; order Opitutales; family Coraliomargaritaceae; genus Thalassobacterium; species Thalassobacterium sedimentorum. The sequence goes on from NZ_JARXIC010000005.1 coordinate 164,749, forward strand.
TCGGCTTGATTGCCCTGGGCCTGCTGCTGGCGATGTTTGTGAGCGCCGCCTTGGGCGATAAATCCATTCCGCCCACAACGGTCGTGCACGCTCTCCTGAATATGGAAGCACACGATGATGCCATCAATGGCATCATCGTGCGCGACATACGTGCCCCGCGCATACTGACTGCGGTACTGGTGGGGGCGACGCTGGCGATCGCAGGTGCAGTGCTGCAGGCCATCTTCCGCAATCCGCTGGCCGACCCGGGACTCATCGGTGTCTCTGCCGGCGGAGCCGCAGGTGCGATCAGCTTTATCGTATTCGGCAGTTGGCTGATTCCGGCCAGCTGGCCCCTCCTACACGAAATAGGCATCAGTCTCTTCCCCATGGCGGGGGGCATCGGAGTGACCTTACTGGTTTATCGACTCGCACTGCATGAAGGCCGCATTCACGTAACAACCATGCTGCTAATCGGGCTGGCGATGAATGCACTGGTCGGCGCCTTGATCGGATACGCCGTCTTTTTCTCCAACGACGATCAACTGCGCGACTACACCTTCTGGTCCTTAGGCAGCCTAGCCCGCGCCAACTGGAACGTATTGAGTTGGTTAGCCCCCATCATTGTGCTACTGATCAGCGCCCTACTCCGCTATCGCCGTCAACTGAACTTACTACTGCTCGGTGAATACGAAGCCGTTCACCTCGGGCTCAATGTAGAAAAGCTGCGTCGGCGCCTCATATTGTTCACCGCGGGCGGGGTGGGACTGACTGTCGCCCTGTGCGGCATGATCGGCTTTGTCGGCCTCATCACACCGCACCTGTGTCGGCTCATGCTGGGGCCGGATCACCGCTGGCTACTGCCCGCTTCGGCCTTGATGGGAGCGACGACTCTAGTCATTGCCGACCTACTGGCCCGCATCAGCATACAATACTCCGAGCTTCCCCTGGGCGTGCTCACCGCCACAGTCGGAGCACCTTTTTTCCTATACTTAATCGTTCGAGCCAAGCGCCGGGCCAGCTTCTAACATGTTACGCTGCGACAACATCACCGTCAAACGCGGCACCCGTGCCGTGCTACGCCAACTGCACTTCGATCTACAAGCTGCGGAGCTCATCGCTGTGATCGGCCCCAATGGTTCGGGCAAATCCACACTGCTCAAAGCCCTGACAGGCGAACTCGCCCTCGCCCGTGGCACGGTCGAGCTGAATGGCCAGTCCTTGGCCACGCAGATGCAACGCCCACAAGACATCGCACGCTGGCGCGCGGTGCTCCCCCAGCAAAGCGAGCTCGCGTTCAACTTCCCCGTGATCGATGTCGTGATGATGGGACGCAGCCCGCATCTCGCTCAGGTGGAACAGGCGCGCAATTTGGAAATCTGCGAAGCCGCACTCGAGCAAGTCGACTGCCTGGCCTTAAAAGACCGCCGCTATCAACACCTCTCAGGAGGTGAACGGCAGCGTGTGCACTTAGCCCGCGTGTTGGCTCAGCTGCACGAAGGCCTCAACTCAGACGGCCCCGCGCTACTCTTTCTGGACGAACCCACCGCCAATCTCGACCTGAAGCATCAAATACAAATCCTCCATCTGGCCCGCCAATGTGCCGATCGCGGCGCAGCTGTCTTTCTGGTATTGCACGACCTGCAACAAGCACGTGCTTATGCCGACCGTGTGCTCATGCTCAAAGCCGGCCGTTCTGTTGCCTTCGGCAAAGCAGCCTCAGTGCTCTCCGCCAAACGAATTGAACGCGTATTCGACATTCCAGTGGAATGGGTACACCACGATGGTGATGCGCTTTTAAAAATCAAAAATCCTAACTCAAACACTACCAATACAACAACATGACCGAAAACAAAGATACCATACCACAAAGCGCCCACACTGGCTACGCTTCGCTCCTTTCCGGATTTCAGTCCATTCAACTTGGCACCGTGTCGACTAGCGGCACCCCCGAAGCCAGCTACGCGCCCGCCGTGCTCACCGAGTCACGCGACTTTTACGTGCATGTGAGCGAGCTCTCAGCACACACCGCTAACTTGCGCGACACACAAAAAGCCTCCGTGCTACTGATCGAAGACGAAGAAACCTGCGAGCAAATCTTCGCCCGCAAGCGTGTCACCTACGCTTGCACCACCGCAGAAGTCGAGCGCGATTCCGCCGAATGGAAGGACGCGATGGAGCGCTTTAGCGAAAAATTTGGTGGCATTATGAACCACTTAAAAGGCATGCAAGATTTTCACCTGATCCGCTTGAGCCCCAAGTCTGGTCGATTGGTCGTCGGTTTTGGGCAAGCCTACGACATCAGTGGCGAGCAAATGGAAGCACTCAGCCACGTGCGCGGCTTCAATGGCAAAGGCCACCGCAACGAACCCGCCACCGCCCACGCAAAATAAAAGATCATGAGCACACCTGAAAGCCCACTTAGCAGTCAAGACATTGCCCGCATCATCAGTCACATGAACGAAGATCATGCCGACTCGGTGCTCGCCTATGCCCAGCACTTCGGGCGCTTACCCGAAGCAAGCGCGGCGCAAATCGTCACACTCGACGAGAATACGCTCACAATCCAGGCAAAGGTCGGAGACGAAGTTCGGAATATAAAAATACCCTTCAAGCACTCACTCGAATCTACCCACGATGCTCACATGACCATGATTCAGATGTCAAAAGCAGCCAAACGTGCCTTAAGTCATTTAGAATAATAGCTGCACGTCGCGGTGCTTCGCCCGTAGACGAAGCACTGCAACGTGCCTCATAAAACTGCCTTTACTGCGTATCTCCTTCTGGTATATCGAATATGCCCACAGTCAGTGGCTTATTCACCTTAATTTCGTGCAGAAAAATAGTGTGTAATTTACGACCACTTTCGTAATATTCGATCGCCTTGGGGAACTTAATACCTCCTACGGTTTGCGATCCAACCCCAATACTCTCGACTCCATTCTCAGTGATGGTCGAGACCAATGTATCTTCAGCAACCGAGAAATAACGCACAGTTTTAGGACCACCAGGATATTCGTATAGGAGCTTGTAGCACCGCGTGTCACGATAAGTCTCCGTTCCCACCAAACTCACCTTTTCACCATTGCTAAAATCTGGACGGTAGAAATTAAAAAATTGACGCGTGCTATAAGTGACACGCTCTAACTCCGGACCGATCAAGTCACGCATTTGAGAGGCTTCTGCGTTCAGATTCGAGCGTATAATACATCCCCGATTACCATCCAAGATAGTGGTTTCAACGATATCATCGACCTTAATCTCCAGGCGCTGAGAAAGTGGTTTACGAGCAACAATCAACAGTGTCGCAGATGGCATATTAGTATTCGCAGGCTCGAGACTCCCCACTAATTCCATGGTCACCAACCCATCAAGTGCTGCATCATTTCCGATAGTCGCGCGTGCTCGGTTAATAACTTCGTGCTCACTAAGCTCTTGCCCCCAGAGCGATGTCGCGAACATACATAATAAACAGGTATGCAATAATATCTTCATATCGATGTACTGTAGACCGCAATGACGGCATTTTGTTCGAGACTTACTCCCACTCAATAGTGCTAGGGGGCTTCGAACTGATGTCGAGCACGACACGATTACAACCAGACACCTCGTTAATGATGCGGCTGGAAATCGTGCGCAGCACTTCATAAGGCACGCGCGCCCAGTCAGCAGTCATCGCATCCACACTCTCAACGATGCGCAGTGCGACCACGTTTTCGTAGGTGCGCTCGTCGCCCATCACGCCGACGGTTTTGACCGGCAAGAAGACGCAGAAAGATTGCCAAACTTTGTAGTAGAGATCAGAGGCCATCATTTCCTCTTGTAGGATCGCATCGGCCTTGCGCAGCACGACCAAATCTTCGCGTTTGATCGGTCCCATCACACGGACGCCCAAACCCGGTCCGGGGAATGGCTGGCGCCAGACCACTTCCTTAGGCAGGCCCAACTGAGTGCCGAGCTCGCGCACCTCATCCTTAAATAGCTCGCGCAGAGGCTCGAGCAGTTTGAGGTTCATCTTCTCAGGCAAGCCACCCACATTGTGGTGGCTCTTAATCAGCGCCGCAGGATTACCATCGATGGCGACCGACTCAATTACGTCTGGATAGAGTGTGCCTTGAGCTAAAAAAGTGTAATTACCGCGCTCTTTGAGTTCGGTCACGGCCTCATCGAACACCTCGACAAAGGAATTACCGATAATCTTCCGCTTCGTTTCGGGATCCGAAATTCCAGCCAAACGATCCAGGAAGAAATCTGCCTTGTCAGCCACCCGCACATCGAGATCGAAGTGGTCGCCGTAAAGTTTCTCGACTTGCTCACGTTCATGTAAGCGCAAGAGACCATTGTCCACGAAGACGCAAGTGAGCTGTTTACCGATCGCCTTATGAATCAGCGCGGCGGCCACCGAAGAGTCGACCCCGCCAGAAAGCCCCAAAATCACGCGTTCGTCCCCGACCGTGTCTTTAATTTTCTGCACGCTTTCTTCGATATAATTGGCCATCGACCAATCTGCAGCGCAGTTACAAATCTTAAACAGGAAGTTGGCAATCACCTCCGTGCCCATCTCAGAGTGCGCCACTTCCGGATGAAATTGCATACCATAGAAATTACGCTCCGCATCTTGAATCGTCGCGAAAGGAGAATTCTCGGTTGAGGCCACTGCTTCAAAGCCTGCTGGTAGTGCTTCCAGGCGATCACCATGGGAATTCCAGACGCGTAGCGTATCCGGCAGACCGTCGAAAAGTTTGCCCTTAATCGCAATATTTAAAGTGCCATGGCCGAACTCGCGCTCTTCACTTTTGCCGACACGTCCACCTAGCATGTGCGCCATCAATTGCTCACCATAGCAAATGCCGAGCACAGGCAGGCCCAGCTCAAACACCTTGGCATCGGGGCGCGGGGAGCCATCCAGCAAAACTGAAGAAGGCCCGCCCGACAAGATGACGCCTTGGGCACCCGCTTCTTTGAGCACGCTCGCCTGGGTATTGTATGGGTAGATGCGTGATAGCACATTGGCTTCGCGAATGCGTCGAGCAATGACTTGCGTATACTGTGAGCCGAAGTCGAGAACTGCAATATGGTCTGGCATAGGATGCAAATTAAGAGTTATGAAACTGGAATTAAGAAATTATACGGCGAAACTCGACGGATCGAGCAATGGCAGGCTTCATATGTAAAGCGTGCACACAAATTTAAGAAACTAAAAACGAAGCCTACCATTAGTAAAGCCACATTGGGGGCAATCGCATTCTTCGCTAAGATGAGGTCCTGTATAAATTTGACTGCATTTAATGCAATGGTAGATCACCTTAGCACGCTGTGCATCATGCAGATGCCGGTCACGCCAATCATAGTAAAACCAGAGCCCAAAGAGCAGAACAAAACCCGCCCCAAGATAGAGCAGGAAAAAAATATCCACATTGAGCCCAACCACAGGTTTAACAGGTTTAACTAGAAGCCTTTGATATCAAAGAGCCCCGTAACACTCTCATTATCGTGAATACGACGAATCCCCTCGCCGAGCAAGTCAGCCACACTCAGCACAGTGATCGGCACTCCTGGACGAGTTTGCACAGGCGTAGTATTAGTGGTAATGAGCTGATCGATCATACCACCTGCAAGACGCTCGTAACCCATCTCATTCAAAACCCCGTGACTAACTGCAGCCATAACGCTCTTGGCACCGTGTTCCTTAAGCAGCTTAGCCGCGGCACAAAGCGTGCCCGCCGTTTCCGTCATATCATCGACCAACAGGATATCGCGCCCCTCAGTCTCCCCCACTAGTGATGTCGCTTCAACCGTTTCTGCACTCGTACGACGTTTAGCAATAAATCCCAGCGGCACATCCAACATCCCCGCGTAAGCAGAGGCCATCTTCATGCCTCCTACGTCTGGCGAAAAGAGCGTCAAATTCTTAGTATCAATATCCTTCAGATACTGAAAGAGCACCGGCGAAGCATACAAATGATCAACAGGAATATCAAAGAACCCCTGTATCTGTTGCGCGTGCAAATCAACGGTGAGCACACGGTCCGTGCCCGCAGAAACCAACAAATTAGCGACCAGTTTCGAAGTAATCGGCACACGAGGCTGATCCTTACGATCCTGACGGGCATAGCCATAAAAGGGAATGACTGCTGTAATACGATTTGCGGAAGCACGGCGTGCCGCATCGATCATGATGAACAATTCCATCAAATTCTGATTGGCCGGATTACAAGTAGACTGAATAATAAATACATCAGCGCCGCGTACATTCTCATTAATACGAACGAAACTTTCTCCATCGGGAAAGCTGATGACATCAGCTTCTGCAAGCGGCACACCGAGAGATTGGCAAATCTCTTTCGCTAGAGCGGGATTGGAATTGCCGCTAAATATTTTAAGGGAGCTATCTTTCATCATGATTCGTTCTGTTACTGAGACTCGGAAGGCAGAGACTTCACCGTTTTTTCGAGTTGATCAAACCTTTTGAAAAGATCCGGCAACTTTCGTTGTAAAACGGTCATTCGATTAAAGAGCATCATGGGCATTGCAGGATAACCGCGCACTTTTAACTGTGGCTCGATATCACTGACCACCGCAGTACCGCCTGCAATCATTACACCCGAACCGATGTTTAAATGCCCGGCGAGTCCCGCTTGGCCGCCCACAACGACTCCATCCCCAAGGGTCGTGCTACCGCTAATGCCGACTTGGGCAACAATTAAACAATGACGACCGATACGTACATTATGTGCAATCTGCACCTGATTATCAATTTTGGTGCCCTGACCGATCTGGGTAGATCCAAATCGAGCGCGGTCGATAGTAGTATTGGCGCCGACATCCACATCTGCAGCCGTCACCACATTCCCGATCTGAGGAACCCGCTGGTGCGCACCATCTAAATACTCATAACCATAGCCATCTGAACCGATCACGCAGCCCGGTAATAGTCGGTTACGCTCACCAATCACGCAGTAATCCCCAATCGATACCCGACTAGCAATCTCAGCCCCATCCCCCACAATGGCGGAACGACCGAGGCACACATGGCTCGCCAATACAGCTGCCCCGACTCGCGCCTCTGCACCAATGTAACAAAAGGCCCCCACACTAGCCTCAGGAGCAATGACGGCACCGGACTCCACCACTGCCGTAGGATGAATCCCCGGCGCTGGCGCTGGCAACAGAGTACGCTCAATATCCCGACAAATTAATGCAAGTGCGAACGAGGGGTTCTCAAGTTTGAGGTAAAGTTGCCCCTCACTCGGAAAAAGCTCATAGTCTTTCGGCACCAGAACCACCGAAGCCTGAGAGTCGGCGACCGCCGATCGATATTTCGGATTGCCTAGAAAGGAGAGGTCTCCCGTGGTCGCCTCAGACAACGACGCAATGCCCTGAATGGTGCCCTCAAAAGTGCCGAGAACCTCGCAGTCATCGCCCAGTATTTCCAGGATACGTGATATGGAATAAGCTAGTGCCATAATGAGTAAAAAATAAAAAACCCTGTCCTTAGCGAGAACAGGGTTTTTAAAAAGTGAGCCAACAGACAATTAATTCGCTGCGTTCAACACGGCGATCACTGCATCAGAAATTTCTAAGGAATCAGAAGTATAGATCACAGTGTTTTTAGGAACTACGAGATCAATACCTTTGTCTTCAGCAACTGTCTTAACCGCTTCGACAGCCTTCGCTTGAAGCGGTGCAAGCTCCTCTTGCTGGCCTTGTTGAGCCAACTGCTGTGCTTGCTGACGGAATTGCTGAAGCTCAACTTGGGCCTGCTGCAATCGTTGTTGTAACTCGCCTACTTTGGCTTGAGCTTCATTGCGCGCTTCATCACTCGCGGCTGGGTTTTTCGCTTTGGTTTCAACTGAGCGTCCCTCAGCTACAATTGATTCAATGCTAGCCTGCATTTTCTTCATTTCCTCCTCAACAGGAGCCACGGAGCCTTTCACCTTCTCAACAGCTGCCTGGAAAGCGGAATAATCCGCGAGAACACGTTGCACATCCACCACGCCGACGACGGGTGTTTTTTGTGCGAAAAGACCTGTAGCGATCAAAAGTGATGCGATAAATACTGTAGCGATTTTTTTCATATAATATGTGTAGTTGGAATTGAGATGTTAGAATTAAGCATCACTAGAAACGCGTGCCAAAGGAAAAATTGAATTGAGTGCCACCCGCGGCACCGTCTGGAGATGTGATTGGAATACCTAAGTCTAACTTTAGCGGTGAGCCCATCAGCATAATACGCGCACCAACGCCCCAGTTATCGGCATAATTTGACATACTGAAATCAAAATCATTTTCGTTAACGAAGCCCCAATCATAGAACACAACCAGACCTAAAGGTTCCGCAATTCGGAACCCATATTCAAAAGAAACCATCGAATATGAATTACCACCGACCGACTCGCTGGAGTCATCCGGGTCACGTGGCCCGACTTCACGATAATCAAAGCCTCGCAAAGTATCCGGACCGCCTAAGTAAAATCGGTCATAAAATGGAACGATTTCACTCTGCCCGAAAGGCGTCACACTGCCCATACGTCCCACAATCGACAAGGATTGCTGCAGTGTATCAAAAGTAGGAATAAAGTGAGCAGTGCGCCCTTCAAATTTGTAGTAATTCACGTCCCCCCCGAGCCCCGCATATTCCACACTGAGCGTCGAGCGATTCCCCTTACGCGTAAATACCAGTGTCTCACGTGTATCACGCAGGAAGGTAAGACCGACTTTAGAAACAATGTCCTCCCCCTCAGCACGCTGGAAGACATCAGCAATACCGTCTCCTGTAATAGAACCATCTCCATTATCTACAGCACCAGTTGCAGTAGGATCGCGGTCGACATCAAAAATCTCAACTAATTCAAGACGATACGACAGACGCGCTTCAACCAATTCGAAAAGTCGGCGACGCAAATACAGCTCAAAACCAGTTCGAAGCTCGTTATAATCCGCACTATTGTAGTCGGACTCTGTGCGATAAATTTCGACACCAAATGCGAGGCGTTGCTCAAAGAGCCAGGGTTCCTCGAATGCGATCACGATCTGATTACTACTGGTGCCCAAGGATGCACGGAAACGAAACTTCTGTCCGTCACCCTGAAAACCAGAGCGCCAATTAAAGAGATCAAAGTTACCTTGGGAGATTTCGAAATAAATGACAGCACTCTCAACTGAACCAAAGCCTGCACCGAAAGTGAAATTCCCGGTACGACCTTCTCGCACGGTGACCCCTAGATCTTTACGCCCCGGCACATTAGTCGGCTCAGGGTTCAAGCGAACATCCTCGAAGAAGCTCGTATTTTGCAAACGACGCTGACTGACTTCCATGCGCGTGCGGTCGAAAACATCCCCCGGGCTCAACGCTAGCTCCCGCACGATCACGCGCGCCTTCGACTTAGTGTTCCCTTCGACTTTAATTGATTCTACATAAAATTTCTCACTCTCCCGAATACGGAAAACAACATCGATTTCACGCGTTTCCATATTGGGCACTCGCTCCGCACGTACGCTGGTATCCAAGTAACCATTAGAAGTGTAATACTCACGGATCGCTGTAGCCGCATCATCTACATTCTGTGGAGAAAATGGCGCCCCAGAAACAAGACGCGTCGCTCCTAACAGTTCGGATGAAGTGTAAACCGTGGCATTTTCAACAGTGAAATCACCTAAAAAGTACAACTGCCCTTCTACAACAGGAATTGTAATCACAATCTCGTCAGCTTCAACAAACGAGATATCGACCTTATCATCCTCAATAACACTGTCTAAGAAGCCTGCATCTCGATAGAACTTCCGTAAAATATCCAAGTCTTCCTTAAACTTCTTCTCATCAAACTTCCCCGAACCGAGTAACCATGACAACCAATTATGCTCTGCAGTCTCCAATTGAGAACGTAATTTTTTGTCCGAAAAAGTGGTATTTCCTTCAAAGTTAATCTCAGCGATCCGAACCTTGCCTCCTTCATCGATATCATAATTAACGACTGCATAGCCAGTCTGCTCATCACGCTGAATTCGATAATCAACCTCAACGTCGGGAAAGCCCTTCTCCACATAATATTCTGCAATCGCATCAGCACCTACGCTAACTTGATACTCATCAAGCGGTTGGCCACTTTCAACCTCAGCCTTTGACGCAAGTCGAGAATCGGAATAGGAATCATTTCCAAGAAAACGGATACGCTCGATAGTATACTTGGAAACAAGCTCGAAGACGACATCGATAGTCTCATTCTCAGCCTTATCAACCCGAACCTCCACAAACTCAAAATAACCAGTGCTATACAGAGTGCGAATGGATTGATCGAGCAGCGCCGGGTTGTAGTTCATGCCGGGACGCAACTGAATATTACCAAAAATATACTGATCACTGACTGCACGAAAGCCCGAAAACTCTGGAACAATTCGGTTGATAACCGGATAAGTATCAGCCTCCTGAGCGAATGATGATTGCGTCGACAAACCGAAAGCAAGCAAGCTGGCTACGGTAAAAAGTAATTTCTGAATAATTCGCATTTGAAATAAGAAGTGGTGAAGCGAGGCCTTTAGTGATGGAAATTCTCGTAGCGTGTATAACGACGAACAAAAGTTAAGTCTATTTCACCTACGGGGCCATTACGCTGTTTGGCAACGATTAATTTAATGTGCTCATGTTCATTATACAGCCCGCCCCCCTCGACTGTCTCGTCATCATCACTCTTTTTAGGACGATGCAGCAGCATCACGACGTCAGCGTCCTGCTCAATAGAACCAGATTCACGCAAGTCAGAAAGGCGTGGATCCCGATTTTCCTTCTCCGAATCACGATTTAGCTGACTCAGCACGACTACCGGCACATTCAGCTCTTTGGCCATTCCCTTCATTCCACGGGAAATATCTGCAATCTGTTGCTCGCGTTGTAAGCGATTATCAGTGCCTCGAATCAACTGGAGATAATCCACCACCACCAACCCCAGTGGACTTTTCGTGTGCAGTCGTCGCGCCTTCGCCCTAAGATCGAGAATTGTAGAGCTCGAGCCATCGTCAATCCACAGCGGGGCCTCTTTCAGCTCTTTAACAGTGGTCGCAATATCAGCCGAATCCTGCTTTGAAATCACACGGTCCCGAATACGCTTCATGTCCACACGTGCGCGGCTGCAAATAAGACGCATGGCCAATTGAGCAGCCGTCATTTCCAAACTAAAAACAAGCACACCTGAAGGCTTCCGCCCTCCATCAGGAATCATGGCATGCTCAGCAAAGTTCATCGCCAAACTAGTTTTTCCCACCGACGGCCGGGCGGCCAAAACAATCATCTGACCGGGGTGAAAACCGTAAGTCATACCATCCAGATCACGGAAACCAGAAAGCACGCCATCGGCATCGTCGCGCCCATTTAAAAGCGCATGTATGTCCGCAACCGCCTCATCCAACGACTGACGAATAGGAATCGCTGCATCAGTGATGCGATCGCGACTAATCTCAAAAATGTCCTGCTCAATCTTTTCAATGAAGGTGGACATGTCCTCCTGCTGCTCGTAGCAGGCTTCGATTGCTTCACGCGAGGTGCGTATCAGCCGGCGCAACAAATACTTTTCATGAACAATTTTGGCGAAATACCGCGCGTGCGCCGATGTCTCGATACGATCTTGAATCGCATAAATGGTGGCAATGCCACCGACCTCCTCTTCAAGTCCATTCTTGCGTAGATAATCCAGCAGCAGGATTTCATCAATTGGGTCACCAGTTTCGTACAGCGCAAGCAACGCACGAAAGAGCTCTTCGTGCGCTGTCTTGTAAAAAAACTCCGGCGCAATTTTAGACTCGATGCATTCAGTCAGAATCTCACGCCCCCCGTCAATCAGGCAAGCTGCGATCAGACCTTCCTCTGCCTCGATACTGTGCGGCTGCACGCGAATCGTTTCATCTGAAGATGACGATTGGCGTTTATCTTTGAAATTTCGACCCGAGCGATCTCGACCGAATGATGACTTAGAATCAGGCGGCATCGTATTGGAATGCGTCTATACGACTATGCCTGCAAATTACTCGTCGTCAGCAGACTCTTCAGAATCCGAACCTTCTTCGATAGGATTCTCGGAAACAACTTCAAACTTAAGTTCAGTTTCAACGTCAGAGTGAAGCTTTACAGCGGCTGTGTGCGAACCAAGTTCCTTAATCGGCGCAGCCAGTTGAAGTTGTTTCTTGGTAAGTTCGATGCCCTCTTCCTTGAGGCGTTCAAGTAGATCGTTTGCAGTCACTGCACCGAACATCTTACCGCCCTCGCCCGTCTTCACCGCGATCGCGATGCTTGTCTTCTCAACACGCTCACTCAGTGTGCGTGCATCTTCGAATTCTTTTTGCTCACGTGCTTCACGTGCTTTCAGCAAAGACTCTACGTGTTTTTTGTTTGCCTGCGTGATTGGCAAAGCCAGCTTGCGAGGAAGCAAAAAATTGCGGGCGTAGCCTGCTTTTACGGTGACTGTGTCGCCTTCGGCGCCGAGTCCAGAGATGGGTTGGAGGAGGAGAACCTGATTGTTGGCCATGATACGTTCTTTGATTAAATGTGTTATAGAAAGAGTATGAGAGTTTACAGCTGTACAGCTTAGAAGGGGACGTCTTCGTCAAGGGTGTCGCCATCTGCAGAGAAATCATTACTCGTAGCTGGCTTGGACACACGCTTGGGCGGCGAACTTTGTTCATATCCAGCAGCGGATGAACTCGAAGCACTACTAGAGTCATTGTCATCGCGACCACCGACAAATTGGAAATTTTCCAAAACAACACCCAGCTTACTACGTTTTTGCCCGTCGTTGGTCTCCCATTGATCAAGCTTCAGACGCCCCTCAACCATGAGTGGACGTCCTTTACGCATGTATTTAGTGATCACCTCGGCCTGCTTACCGAATGCGTCAATATCCACGAAGGTGGTTTCTTCCCTGCGTTCGCCGTCCTTGGTCGAATAGACACGCGAAACGGCCATACCGAGCTTGCAAATTGTATTACCATTGGCCGTCACGCGAGTTTCAGGGTCGCGTGTTAAGTTTCCTAGCAGAATAACTTTATTAAAGGAGGCCATGGTAATCGACGAGATGCAGAATTAGACAGACTGGGTAAAGATGCGATTCACGCGCTTGTCGAGCTTAAGCTTCTCATTCAGAGTCGCTGGCACCTCGCTGGTCGCTTCGAAATAGATTTCGACATAATGTCCTTGAGTAAAGCGACGGTCGGCAGCACGTGCAAACTCGCGCATTCCTAGGTCTTCACTATCGGAAGGCTCAGCTCCAATAGACTTCAGGATTTCATTAAGATCAGCCAAAACCTTAGCGGAATCGTCTTCAGATTCGCGGAGGTCGAGGATGAAAGTGGCTTTATAGTTATTTTTGGTCGTTGCGCTCATGCGATATAGCTTTGCGTTGGTTAATTGTGTTCATGGCAAGATCGAGCCCACTCTCTAAGATCAAATCTATTTGATCTAAAAACAGTGAGGTGCAATCTGCCAAAAGGGTTTGTTCGTCCTTAGAAAATTGACTAAGAACATAATCTGCGAGATCCATCTCTTTGTGCGGCTTCGCCCCAATTCCAACACGATAACGTGCGAAACCAGCCCCGACTTGAGTCAGCAAATCAGCGATACCGTTGTGACCGCCTGCACTGCCGTTAACACTTAACTTGGTGCGCCCCAAATCTAACGTCAGGTCGTCATAAATAACTAGCAGCGATTCGGAAGATAACTTACGATAGCGCAAGGCTGCCGCAAGCGAGCGCCCACTGGCATTCATAAAGGTTTGCGGCTTCAGGAGCATCAGTTTGCGCCCTTCGTGTAGAGCAACCGCGACCTCTGCCTCGAAGCGCGCTTCATGTTTCCACGAAGCGCCACACCTTGCAGCCAGTAAGTCAACAAGGGAAAAACCAATGTTGTGTCGGGTATTGCGATATTTTAAGCCAGGATTTCCCAGGCCAGCAATTACCGCGATGGACATTTGTAAAAGAACGAATTCCAGCAGCCACAATGAGCCACTGGATAAAGAAAAAAAGTTTACTTCCCTTCGGAAGCGTCGGCATCACTCACCTTCGTCGCAGGCACTTCATCTGCAGCCACCGATGCGGCATCATCAGAATCACCTGCAGCGACCGTTGGCGCCAGGCAAGAAACCAAGACCTGATCCGGCTCGCCCAAATACTCAACATCTTCGAGCACAGGCAGATCACTAATATGAACCGCACCACCGACTGCCAGCTTAGACACATCCGCATTCACGTGGTCAGGAAGCTTGGATGGACGGCAACGAATCTCAACCTCGTGGCCATTTTGATCAATAATGCCGCCTTCATTACGCACACCGACACAATCCTCTTCACCGATCAAGTGCACGGGAACCTTCGTTGTAAACGCGTGACCACGCTCTACCTCTTGAAAGTCAATATGGTCGATAGTGCTCTTAACTGCATGATACTGAACATCCTGCACGAGACAAAGAGCCGAATCGCCCTTTTCATCAGTCAATTCAACAAGTGCCGCACCACCACCGATTTCACGATTCAATGTGCGAAAATCAACCGCAGAAACGGAGATCGAGCGTGCATTACCCTGGCCATACAATGAGGCAGGAATTTGACCCTCGGCACGAAGGCGGCGAGCAACACCGCGACCGGTGTTTTCACGATTGGATATCTTAAGTGTGTACTGTTGCATGTCTAAAATCTGGTGAAAATGCCATCTTGGGAAACGGCTTGAATCTGAGAAAACCGCGCAGAGTAAAAGAGACAAAACGAAAAGCAACCCTAACTTTATGGATTTTTTTCTTTTAGTGTCCTCGGCTCCCTCCACGCCCCCAATTCGATAGTATAGACTCCATGTATCCACTGATTTCCGCGCTCATAGCCTAGAATGTAAAAAAATCGCGCAGCCGTGTAGGCTGCGCGATTCAGATAAAGTGGAATCCCCTGGCTGGCGATTACTGAGCCGACGCGATGATCTGCTGTAGATGCTCTACATACTGCTCAGCTCCACCTCGGCGATAGCCCGTCTTCTCGATAAGTTGTCCCTCCGGCGAGAGGACCAAGATAGTCGGAAATCCTCGAATGCCATAGGCGCGCGCCAGAGCTTCATTCTGCGCCTTTAATTCAGAAGACTGAGTTTTCGAACGTGGAAAGTCCAACTCAACCAATACGAAGGCATCTTCAGCATACTCTTGAAAAGTTGGCTGACTAAAGACCTCCTCATCCAACTTGATACACCAGCCGCACCAGTCAGACCCGGTAAAATCGAGCAGCATAGGCTTTCCCTCTGCCTGTGCCTTGGCCTTTGCGGCATCAAAATCTGTCATCCACCCTGCCCCGGCACTGAATGATGCCTGCAGACCTAAGAGAGTAATGAGTGCGGTAATCAATATTTTTTTCATAATGTGTCTTTAATCTTAATTTGTATGGTGTTTCGGATTGTAAGATCCTTCAAAAGCCGAAGTATTCCCACGAAAATCCTTCAAATCCACAATTTAGAAAAATCGCCTCCAACAACTTGAGAATTTCAGGAACTGAAATTGTTCTAAACGTTCTAAGAAGAACTAACTATGATTACACCGATTTTCTTTTTTATCCTAATACCTATGATCGTGGGCCTATGGGCTCAGATGAAAGTTAAAAGCGCCTATGGCAAATATGTCCAGGTCCCCTCACGTGGCCACATAACTGGGCGCGAAGCAGCCCAAGCCGTCATGGCAAGCGCTGGCATCCAGGACGTAGAAATAGTCGAGTGCCACGGCACGCTCACCGACCATTACGACCCAACCAACAAACGACTTGCGCTCAGCCAGGACAACTATCGCGGCACAAGCCTAGCCGCGCTAGGTGTTGCTGCTCACGAAGCTGGGCACGCCATTCAACATAAGCAGGAATACGCTCCACTCAATCTACGAATGTCGCTGGTACCAATCACTGGCTTTGCCTCACAATTCCTCCCTGTCATTATGTTTGGCGGCTTCTTCTTCGGCTTCGGCGCGATCACAATCAATCTCGGCATTGCCGTATATCTGGTGTTGACCGTTTTCCAACTGGTCACTCTACCAGTAGAGTTTGACGCGAGCAAGCGCGCCAAGGCACAATTAGTCGGGCTTGGCATCATCGACCAAGACGAACTGGTCGGCGTCAACAAAACTCTGGACGCCGCTGCCTACACTTACGTAGCCGCCTTTGTCAGTAGCTTGGGTTGGTTACTCTACTTTTTAGCTTCGCGCAGATAAAGCCTTCACATCAGTGGCACTCAAAGTAAAAAAGAATACAAACGACCCAAAATTCGGGGTCGTTTTTTTACATTTATTTGACCCGACTCGGATTGCTAAAACCAACAGTCCTCACGTATAAAAATGTGCTCATCTTTTAAATGCATGCGCACACGACATTTTATCCTTGGCACCAGCTTGCTGCTAATCGCTCAACTACAAGCGAGCTACCTCGATGACATCGGACTGACCACGCTCAGAGCCAGAGACGCCAGCCTAGACGGCAGTGGCGTGACCGTCGCGCAAGTGGAAGCAAGCACAGGCGGCGGCGCATGGCAAACCGATCCCTCAAACATGGGACTAGACAGCAGCCTTTTCAACTATTTCACCACTGACACAGACGACACGGATGGATCGAATTCAGAATATCCAGATGGCATGGATTTTTCCAGCAGCCTAGAATCCAGCCACGCAAATACTGTCGGCGGCAATTTCTTCGGAAACAGTTCCGGAGTCGCACCGGGTGTATCAGCCATTCAAGTTTTCAGCGCCAGCTATTTCTATTATGACGGTAAAACCGATGAAAATGAGAACGACGTCAGTACATCCATAATCGCAAATTTAACAAACATAGAGGCGAAAGTCGTCAATCAAAGTTTCGTATATACAGATGAAGCTAACACGCCAACTGAATATTTGGCTGTTGATGCGAACTACGACATATATGCCTCTCTTTACGATACGTTATTCGTCAATGGCGTCGGCAACACAACAGGAAGCCCCCCCTCCCCAGCGACCATGTACAATGGCATCGCAGTCGGCCTGATCTCCGGTTCGAGTAGTATCGGGCCAACTACGGAAGGACGTAGCAAGCCAGATATCGTCGCACCATCCAACTTAACTAGCTACGCGACGCCTTATGTCGCTGGTGCCGCAACCCTCCTCGTACAAGCAGGAAACAACGATGCCGGAGGAACGGGGACCGCAAGTGACGCCACAGACATTCGCACACTTAAAGCACTACTTCTAAACGGAGCTGTAAAGACATCAGACTGGGAGCAAATCGATGATGAACCCTTGGACAGAAATCATGGCGCAGGAGTCGTCAATATTAACAATGCACACCTACAACTCACCGCAGGCCAATACACAGAAACCGTCAGCGACACCGCCAGCGACTCGGGCGACACACACCTCCCCTCCTCCAGTATCACCACCACAGTCGGCTCCAATATGGGCTGGAATTTAAGCACCCTCACCAATGCGTCCAGCGGATTAGGTCCGTTTCAAACCTACAGCGACGCCACGGATGACTACTATTTCGAATGCGACGCGGCCGATGCCAGCAGCTTCAAGCTCACCGCCACCCTCGTATGGAATCGCAATGCAGTTTCCCGCCCGAACAGCTATATTTTCTACGACCTCAACAACCTCGACCTCTTCCTCTACAAAGAAGGCACCAGCGGCTACGAACTCGTGGCCTCCAGCGTTAGCACGGTGGACAATGTCGAGCACCTCTACCAACTCGACCTCGAACCGGGACGCTACGTGCTACAAGTTTACAAGCCCGGAGACGGATCCGCCACCGCGAACGAGACCTACGCACTGGCCTTCAACTTCGAAGCAGGCGCGCCGCTCGCAGCCAGCGATGCCAGCGCCACACCCCTCTCCAGCAGTGCGATCCAGCTCAATTGGAGCGACAACGCCGAGCGAGAGACCGGTTACCGTATCGAGCGCCGCATCGCAGGCGGCAGCTACAGCAGCCTCAACACCCTCGACGCCGACACAGAGACCTACACGGACAGCAGCTGCGCCGCCGGGACCACTTACGAGTATCAAATCATCGCCTACAACGACAACGGCGATGCCGCCCCAGCCGAAGCCAGCGCCACCACCCATAGCGAGCAGGAAGCCTGGCGACTCAGCTATTTCGGATCCACCAGCAACAGCGGCGACGGCGCCGACGATGCCGACCCAGACCTCGACGGCCTCAGCAACCTCATAGAATTTGCCACAGGCAGCGACCCGCAAAGCAGCAGTCCCAACCCCATCAGCACCGACCTCTTAGCCAGCGATCAACAATTCAGCTTCACCTGGCGCAGCAACAGCGGCTATGACTACTCGATCGGCTACAGCGAAGACCTAAACAACGGCTTCACCTACTACAGTTCCAGCGCATTAGAATCGGAGCTTATCAGCGAACTAGAGCTCATTGACACAGAGACAATCGACAGCGAATTCGAAACCCTCACCTATGGGATCACAGACAGCGTCAGTTCTAACCAAGTCTTCATTCGACTACAAATCGAATAAGGCCAAGATAAAGACTTGACGATTGAACGACGAAGCGCATCGTTCGCAATCTTTCATAAGTCGGGCCGTAGCGCAGTCTGGTAGCGCACTTCGCTGGGGGTGAAGGGGTCGCAGGTTCAAATCCTGTCGGCCCGACCATTTGAAAATAAAACCGTCAACTTGTTGGCGGTTTTTTTATGGGCGCACGGCCGACAGAGGTTTGAACCTGCGAACAAGCAGGTTTAACGAAGTATTGCAGCAACGGACGTTGCGTCTCGGCAATACGTAGATGGCGCAGCAATCCTGTCGGCCCGACCATTTGAAATAATATGAGGCTCAGTTCCCCCCAACTGAGCCTTTATTCTGCCTAAATACCAAAGACCTATGTCGAACCTGCCCATCCAATAGGTTCTACGCTTTCTTGCAGTAAGCAAGTACCTCTCACGTAGTGGCAAGCTTCCAGCTTGCCCCCAACTACAATCAACAAGCTGGAAGCTTGTCACTACACTAAACCTAGGCACTAAAACACAGCATCCACAAACGGCAACAGACAACGGCAAAGCTGCGTATGACGAATCGAATTCACAGCTACCCCAGCAGCAACAGCGCTAATAGATTGCTTTAACGACACTGAAACGTGAGGCTAAGCTCCTCCGTGACTCGTATGCGGGCATATATATTGCTACCTCACTTCAATATGTGCATCTTTCTTAAAGTGATCTTCTGCATGCTGCTTTCGCTCTATCTGGGCGCTTGCTCGGGTGAGCGCACGCAGTCAGCAGTGGATACGCAAACGCTGACGATCCATGCTGCAGTGAGCTTGAGCGCGATGGTGCGCGAGTTGGGCGCGCAATTCGCCGAAGATCATGGACTGACTTTACATTATAATTTTGCCAGTTCCGGGGCCTTGGCACGTCAACTAATCGCCGCCCCCCGGGGCGAGATCTATCTGAGTGCCAACCAACAGTGGATGCAACGCGCACGTGAAGCCCATGCAGTACAGTCTGCCACGGTGAGCGTCCTATTTGCCAACCAACTGGCCATGGTGGCGCACCCGGAAAATCCGATCCAAGCGATTGACGCGGCAGAGATCTGCACATTGCCACTGACGCAACTCTCGATAGGTGACCCAGACTACGTGCCCGCGGGCTTATATGCCCGCAGCTGGCTACAAAGTCTCCATTGCGGCGATCGCAGCGCATGGGATGCCTTTAAAGACAAAGTGATACCTGCCACCGATGCGCATGCGGCTCTTGCCAGAGTGCAGGCCAGCCGTCAGATGGTGGGCATCGTGTATAAGACCGACTACCTGGCACAGGCAGACTCTTTACGATTGATCTACAGCGTGCCTCAGACAGCCACAGCGCCCATTCACTACTACGGGGCGGTCGTTTCCGGAAGCGCACATTCCGATCTCGCCGCCGACTTCCTGGAATACATAGGCTCGCAAGCCAGCCAAGCGATTGTGGAAAAATACGGTTTTACACCTGTTCAAGCCGCAGCTAGGCAGACTCCCTAGGCATCATGTCAACGACTTTAGAAATTATTACAACGACTGTGTTGTGGGCGATCACTGCAACCTGCCTGGTTGCCGCACCGGGTCTGCCCATCGCCTATTTACTGGCACGTCACCAGTTTCCGGGGCATCGTATTCTTTCAACCTTATTAAGTTTACCAATGGTGCTACCTCCCACCGCTGTCGGCTTTTTACTGCTGCAGCTATTGGCTGACCGCGGCCTGCTGGGCAGGGAACAGCTAGGCATCGATCTTGACATCCTCTACACTTGGAAGGCAGTGGTGCTGGCCTGCAGCGTGATGGCCGCGCCATTGGTGATACGGACGGCACGTGTGAGTTTCGAAGAGGTCGACCCGGAGCTTGAACAGATGGCACGCACCTTAGGATACAGCCGTTTGAAAAGTTTCATACGCGTCACCCTGCCCCTAGCTTGGAAGGGGCTACTCGCTGCTGTGCTACTAGGCTTCACGCGTTCATTAGGTGAATTCGGAGCGACAGTCATGATCGCGGGTAACATTCCAGGAAAGACGCAAACCCTGGCTTCAGCAATCTACAGCGCGCAGCAATCGGGCAAAGATGAGCGCGCATTACTCTTGGTCGCCGTCGCGCTTTTGGTCGGATTCGTGGCAATTTTCCTAACTGAGATTTGCTTGCGTCCTAACACAAAGAACAAGGGGCTAACACGATGAAGCCTTTTTACAAATTCGACTTTCAACTGCCTCTGGGAGCGTTTGATCTGCACCTCAAATGCCAATCTCAGGCGACCATGCTGGGCTTGTTTGGAGCTTCCGGCTGCGGTAAAAGCAGCAGCCTCAAAGCAATTGCCGGTCTACACAAAGCCTTCGGCACCATTCGCTGCGGTTCCCATGTGCTGCTCGACAGCAATCTGGGCATCGACCTGGACCCGGCGGAGCGAGCGATCGGCTACGTGCCACAGAATCACTGCCTCTTCCCTCATTGGAACGTAAAGCGTAATCTGCTTGCGGGCCAACGACCTGGACATTGCGATGCACTCGCACGTAAGCAACGCTTCGAAGAAGCGGTCGCAATCCTGGAACTCGCCCCGCTGCTGACGCGCCGTATCCATCAACTATCCGGAGGTGAACGACAACGCATTGCACTCGGACGCGCGCTATGCGCCATGCCGGATCTACTGCTGCTGGACGAGCCAATGGCCTCATTGGACGCCTCGCTGAAACAACGCATCCTCCCCTTTTTACTGCGCGTGCGCGAAGAACTCGGCATGCCCATGATCATCGTCTCGCACAACCCCATCGAACTACAATTACTTTGCGAAGAAGTGATCGTCGTCGAGCGCGGCCAGGCCACGACTCAAGGGAGTCCACTGGAAGTCTTTACCCAGGCTCAAATCTATCCGGGCATCGCCACCGCCTTCGAAAATATTTTAGAGCTCAACATAATCGAACAAAATCCAGAACAAACGCTAGCCTGTCTACAGGACGCAAATCCAGCCCAACCGATCGTTCTAGCGCCGATTCCCGGCCCCAGCAGAAGTCATATCCGGATTGGCCTCGCCGCCAGCGATCTGCTCATAGCGCTGACACCACCAGTTGGCATCTCCGCGCGCAATATTATAGCCTGCCGAATCAATCGTATTCAAAACCTGCCAACAGCCTGCCTGGTCATTGTGCAGTTACAGACGACCACTCCCACAGAAATCGCGGCCGAGCTCACATCCAGCGCCGTACAGGAACTCGGTCTGACTCCCGGCATGGATACTTATATCGTATTCAAGAGCAATGCCGCTCGCCTCTACTTATAACGGCTCAGCTCAATATCGTATTTCTTCACTCGCAGCCCCATCTTACGTTCAGTCAACCCAAGACGACGCGCCGCCTCTGCCATATTGCTACCGGTATCCTTAAGCGCATCGATGATCATCTCTCGCTCCAGCGCGACCATCGCATCCTCCAAAGTACAGATCTCCCTGGTTTCCTTCGCCGATTTCTTTTGCAGTGTCGGTGGTAGATGGTGCGCTTTGATCGACTGCCCCTTAGCTAACAGCACGGCGCGTTCCATACAGTTTTCAATCTCCCGCACATTACCTGGCCAATGGTAACTGACCAACAAATCAATCGCCGCAGAGGAGATGCGCATCGCTTTGACTCCTTGCCGTTTGGCATATTTCTCTATAAAATAGTCGGCTAGAAGCATCACATCACATTTCCGGTCGCGCAGCGCAGGCATGTAAATGGGGAAAACATTGAGGCGGTAATACAAATCCTCACGAAAGCTTCCATCGGCGATCATCTCTTCCAAATTTCGACTGGTGGCTGCAATCACTCGCACATCGACCTGCATGGTCTCCTGACTGCCGACGCGCTCAAACTCGCGCTCTTGTAAGACACGCAGTAACTTCACCTGGGTTGCGGCTGAGATATCCCCAATTTCATCCAGGAAAATCGTGCCCCCATTGGCCAACTCAAAGCGCCCTTTTCGCATGGATAGCGCGCCGGTGAAAGCTCCTTTTTCGTGCCCAAACAGTTCACTCTCGATGATCGAATCTGGCAGGGCTGCACAGTTCACTTTCACAAAGGACTTATGCTTACGATCACTTTTCTCATGCAGCGCTTTGGCCACTAGCTCCTTGCCCGTCCCGCTTTCACCGCGGATCAATACGGTGGTGGTGCTCTGCGCCACTTGCTCGATATGATAATAGACGGTGCGCATCGAATCCGCGGTCCCGATCATATTTTTCGGGCGAAAATCCTGGGCCATCGCCTCCTGCAGACGTGTATTTTCGCGACGTAAGCTCTGGATTTGCTCTGCAGCATCTTGTCGCAAGCGCGCCGCTTGCGCGATCACGGATGCGATCATTGTCAACAAACGAAGATCCGCCTCCCAGCCTTGCCGTGAATTACGCGGCCGCTCGACACTCAGCGTGCCGATGACTTTCTCGCCAAACTTGAGCGGCACACTGATCAACCCAGTGCCGGCATCAATCTGCAGGCCATCCGACAACTTCGGCCGTTCCGCATCCTCAGCGATCCATTCACGAAAGTTCGGTGTCACCACTGGCGCCGCCTTGTCTACTGTGCGTTGAAGCAAAGGGTGGATCAATTCGAAGTACTGCGAGGCGGGCACCGTGCGCGGCACTCCGATCGCATCAGAGAGCAAAATCTGCCCATCATCCCGATTCAAAATCGCAATCATCCCTCGCTCCATTCCCATCATATCGCGTAGACGGCGCAGCAAGGGCTTCACGATTTCCGACAGATCGAAGCTTTTATCCAGGGTCTGACTGACGGCAAACAGTAAGCTTAACTCCTGCACCGAGCGACAGTGCACACCGAAACTTCGATCCAGCATCTCAAATGACGGTCCATCGACCGCTAGATCACAGTCTTTACCTCTACATTTTGTAGTTAAACTCATTCACAGAATCACAGCTTAAAGGATGCCTGACTGCTGAGAATGCACGCCTTTATCCATGCTTTTCGACAGTTTTACATATCAATTAGAAGCGCTAAGCCAACCGATAATAGCCCCTTTTGAAAAACGGTCAGCAATCCAAGACCGCGAATCCTACATTTACGTAGGATTAATGACTACCGCACTACCTAAATGTAGGAAAAGCAGAGGCTGCAGAATGCCCTCGGAACAGAAAAATCGAGGCAGTAAAACCCAGAACAAATACATCACGTTCATAAACAGCACCTTACAAGACACATGAAATTATTGGCACGCAGTCTGTTAAGAGTGTTTCCGAGTCACAACCACTCATCACTCAAAAACAAATACATATTATGGTCACTACACTTGAAGAACCTACGGCAGAAAAAGTCGTTGAAAAAGCTATGCGCAAAGTCGCCATCTACGGGAAAGGTGGTATCGGCAAATCCACTACAACACAAAACACGGTCGCCGCTCTTGCTGAAATGGGCAAGAAGGTGATGGTCGTCGGATGTGATCCGAAAGCGGACTCCACCCGATTACTGCTCGGCGGCCTGGCGCAACGCTCCGTGCTCGATACGCTGCGTGAAGAAGGCGAAGACGTGGAACTGGAAGACATCCGCTCGGGAGGCTTCTGCAACAGCCTCTGCGTTGAATCCGGCGGACCTGAACCCGGTGTGGGCTGTGCCGGCCGCGGCATCATCACCTCCATCAACATGCTCGAACAGCTCGGCGCTTACGACGCAGAAAACGAGCTCGATTACGTCTTCTACGATGTGCTCGGCGACGTGGTCTGCGGCGGTTTCGCCATGCCGATCCGTGAAGGTAAAGCGGAAGAAATCTATATCGTCTGCTCGGGTGAAATGATGGCGATGTATGCAGCCAATAATATCTGTAAGGGGATTCTTAAGTTTGCAGAGACGGGTGTCGTCCGCTTGGGCGGCCTGATCTGTAATAGTCGTAACTGCGACCGCGAAGCGGAAATGATCGAGGAATTTGCGAAGCGCCTCGGCACCCAGATGATTCACTTCGTCCCACGTGACAACGATGTGCAACGCGCGGAAATCAATCGCAAGACTGTGATCGATTGGAATCCGGACTGCGGCCAGGCCAGCGAGTATCGCACCCTCGCGGAGAATATCGACAAGAACACGATGCGCGTGATCCCCAGTCCGCTCGAAATCGAAGAATTGGAACAGCTCCTCATGGAGTACGGCCTCTTTAGCTAGGCCGCCATACGAGGGGGCGGGTGAATCCTCCCTGCCATGAAGTGTGCCCGGCCCCCTTTTTTCCATTCAAATAATCCATCATCTCTCATTTCCACATTATCATGTCCGAAGAAAGCAATTCAAGCACACCGCCCATGGGCCCCACTGGCCCGAGTGCGGCTGAGGCTCGCGAGCAAATGCTCGACATCTATCCGAAGAAGACCTTGCGCAAACGTAGCAAGCAAATCCTCGTCAACGAAACTCCCAGCACTCCCGCAGAGATCGGAGCCAATAGCCGCACGGTGCCAGGCATCATCACCCAACGGGGTTGTTCATACGCCGGCTGTAAGGGTGTGGTCATCGGCCCGATCTACGACGTCCTCCACATCACCCACGGCCCCATTGGCTGTGGCTGGTATAGCTGGCTCTCCCGCCGGAATATGAATAAGATCCGCAAGGAGGGGGAAACGAATTATCTGCAATACAGTATGTCCACTGACATGCAGGAGGACCACATCGTCTTCGGCGGAGAGAAGCAACTGGAGCAAGCGATTCAAGAAGCTTACGACGAATTTAAGCCCAAGGCCATCAGTGTCTATGCCACCTGCCCGGTGGGGCTGATCGGTGACGACATCCACTCGGTCTGCCGCAAGATGAAGGAAAAGCTCGGCATCAATGTCTTCGGATTCTCTTGCGAAGGCTATAAGGGTGTCAGCCAATCCGCCGGTCACCACATCGCCAACAACGGTGTGTTCAAACACATGATCGGTCTCGACGACACGCCTGTTGATTTCAAATACAAGATCAATATCCTCGGTGAATATAATATCGGCGGGGACGCATGGGAGATCGACCGCATCTTCGCGCTCTGCGGGATCAAGATCATCGGAACTCTCTCCGGGGGCGTTAGCTACGACGACATCACAAATTGCCACATGGCGGATCTCAACGTGGTCATGTGCCACCGCTCGATCAACTACATGGCGGAGATGATGGAGACCAAGTTCGGCATCCCATGGTTCAAGGTCAACTTCATCGGCATCGAAGGCACCAAGAAGTCGCTGCGCAAGATCGCCCAATACTTTGGTGACAAAGCACTGATCGACAAAGTCGAGGAAGTCATCGCCAAGGAAATGTCCGAAGTGCGCCCTGTGCTTGAAGACGTGACCACACGCACGCAAGGCAAGACAGCCGCCCTCTTCGTCGGTGGCAGCCGCGCACACCACTATCAGGATCTGTTCAACGACATGGGTATGCAAGTCATTGCCGCCGGTTACGAATTCGCCCACCGGGACGACTACGAAGGTCGCGATGTATTACCAAGTATCAAAGTCGATGCCGACAGTCGTAATATTGAAGAGCTCAAAATCGAAGCCGATCCCGAACGCTACAACGCCAGCCATGCGGAACGTAAGAAGTCACTGGAAGAGGCCGGGTTCACCTTCGAAGATTACGAGGGCATGATGCGACAAATGGCCAAGGACACTCTGGTCATCGACGACATCTCACACCACGAATTGGAAAAGCTGATCGAGCTCTATAAGCCCAACGTGATCGGCTCCGGCGTGAAGGATAAATACGTCATCGAGAAGATGGGGGTACCTTGTAAGCAACTCCACTCCTATGACTACGGGGGCCCCTACGCGGGCTTCAAGGGCGCGATCAATTTCTACAAGGAGATCGACCGCATGACCTCGTCCAAGGTCTGGCAACTCACACGCGCTCCCTGGCATGAGGCTGGTGACGCGCCTGCCACGGAAACTGCCGAAGTTCCCGTCGGTGCATAAACTGAAACCGATCACTCAACACCAGGAGAACTTATACTATGTTAGAAGGAACCACTGCAGAAATCCGCGAGCGCAAAGCACTTCGCGTCAACCCGGCAAAGACCTGCCAACCCATCGGCGCGATGTATGCCGCCCTCGGGATCAACAAGTGCATGCCGCACTCACACGGCTCGCAAGGTTGCTGCGCCTATCACCGCAGTCATTTGACCCGCCACTACAAGGAACCGATCGTCGCCACGACAAGTTCCTTCACTGAGGGCGCCTCCGTCTTCGGCGGACTCGCCAACTTGAAGACCGCCTTAAGTAATATCTTCACCATCTATCAACCGGATATCGTCGCGGTGCATACCACCTGCCTATCCGAAGTGATCGGTGACGACATTCCAACCATCATCAAGAAGTCCAAGGTCGAAGGCATCATCCCTGAGGGCAAGATCGTCATCCATGCCAATACTCCGAGCTTCGTGGGCAGCCATGTGACTGGCTTCGCCAATCAATGCGAAGCCTTTGTCAAATATCTGGCAGAATCCAGCGAAGAGACAAAGAATGTGATGAACCTCTTCCCCGGCTGGGTGGAACCGGCCGACATGCGCGAGCTTAAACGCCTCGCTTCCTTGGTCGGCGTCGAGTTCATCATGGCGCCCGACACCTCCGACGTGCTCGACTCTGCCATGGATGGCAAATACGAGATGTATCCAGACGGTGGCACCACAGTGGCTGACCTCAAGGCCATGGGCGACAGCTTCCTAACACTGGCACTCGGCCCACTGGCCAGCACACCGGCGGCCACGACCTTGGAGAAAAAGTGCAATGTGCCGCACAAAGTATTGGAGCTACCGATCGGGGTCAGCGCGACCGATGCCTACATCGATGCGCTCCGCCTCGCCGGCGACACCAGTGTGCCCAAGGAGCTGGAGCGCGAGCGTGGCCGCCTGATCGATATGATCAGCGACATGTCGCAATACCTGCACAAGAAGAAAGTCGCCATCTTCGGCGATCCGGACCACATCACCAGCATGGTGAGCTTCCTGGTCGAGATCGGCATGGAGCCCGCCATCATCGTCACCGGCACTCCGGGCAAGAAGTGGGAGGCAAAGATCAAAGAGATCTGTAAGCCAGTCAACGAAGACGTCGTCGTGCACGCCTTCAGCGACATCCACTATCTCCACCAATGGGTCAAAGCTAACCCGGTCGACCTGCTCATGGGCAACACCTACGGCAAGTTCGTCGCGAAGTCAGAAAACCTTCCATTCGTCCGCTTCGGCTTTCCGATCCTCGACCGTGTCGGCCACCGCGCCTTCCCAACACTGGGTTACACGGGCGCCATGCGACTGATTGAGAAAATAACGGATGCCTTCTTTGACAAGCGCGACCGCGAAGATGCCGATCAAGACATCGAACTGGTACTCTAAATCAGCGCTCAAGACATCCACTCAAAACGAGATTCAACTTAATATGAACAATACCGAACTCACCAAAGCACTCAACGTCATGCTGGCTGATATGCACATCATGATCGCGAAGCTGCATAACTATCACTGGAACGTCTATGGTATGCAGTTCTACACGATCCACGAAATCACGGAAGGTTACTATGACTACTTCTTTGGACTATTCGACGACGTCGCCGAACGCCTGCTGCAACTGGAAGCCAAACCGGTCGCCACAGTCAGTGGTTATTTGGAATTAGCCACACTCGAAGATGAAAGCGGAGACCATTTCAAACCTGGTTTCGTGATGGAAAGCCTGATCAAGGACTTCCAGCATTTCATCGATTCCGCGAAAAAAGCGGAGGGCCTCGCCGAAGGCGACATTCCAACTCAGGACATGCTAAGTGGCCTGATCATCAAACTCGAAAAGGAGATTTGGCTAATCAAATCTACACTAGGTAAATAAATTAAAACGGCATTTCGGATGCCCCGGGTTCAATGACGTGCCAATAAAATCACTCATGACACGAAAAAACACGTCATCGGGCCCGGTTCATCCCACTCATAATAACCGTCACAAGAAATTGTTGAAATGAATCCTTCCATCCAAGCCGCCCTCACCGATCAAGCCAACCACGAGCTTTACGCTGCTCACGCCTATCGTGCCATGGCAATCTGGTGCGACGATCAAGACTACAACGGCTTCGCCAAGTTCTTCTTTGCACAAGCCGCCGAAGAACTGGAGCACGCAGACAAATTTATTCGCCACTTATTGGACCGTGGTGTCATGCCCAAACTCACTGCACTGGAGGCACCCACCGTCGAGTTCACCAAACTGATTGAAGTCGCGCAACTGGCCGAAACGCTCGAGCAACGCAATAGCGCCAACATTCACCAATGCTACGCCATTGCTCAAGAGGTGCAGGACTTTGCCTCCTATCCACTGCTACTAACACTCATTGAAGAGCAAGTCGAAGAAGAGTCTTGGGCAGCCACTATGGTCACGCTGACAAAGCGCGCCGAATGCTCCGGAGCAATTTACAATCTCGATCGTCATATCGTTAAAGAACTGAACGCTGCTGACGCAGTGTAATGAGGAATACCGAAACTAGAATTAGGAACGCGGACATGCTGCTGACGCAGCGTAATGAAGAATACCGAAACCAAAATTACGAAAATTCAAACAGTGCCACTACGCACAGTCAATCAGTGGCACTGTTTCGAATGATTGAAGAAAAAATAAGATTCAATTCATGAGCTTCTTTCCACAATACGAGCGAATGATCCCGACAATCGGGAACTGCCTTGGCCATCATACGCAGCCAGTGCTTCGTCTCGCGGGATTCTTTCCGACAATAGGAAAGCTTATGACGAAATTCTTTTTTCGTGTGCGCATCGTCTGCTTCGCAGTAGTTAGCCCCCACACTCGTGCCCGCTCGAACCAACTGATCGATCAAGGAACGCGTAATTTGATTCACCGGAATGCCCTGAGCAAAGGCAATCACATCTTCGCCAAAGACCGCAGTCCGCTCCTCCAAGTCATACTTGCGCTCCCCATCCATCCGAGCAGCAAGACTGCAGAAACAAAGAGAAATGTCAACAATGCGAAGCATAAGCTAAGCACCGCAAGCAAAAGCTTTCCTAATTCAAGTTCCCACATTCCTCATTCCTACCCCGCCATTCCTCATTCTGGTTTCCACATTCCTCATTCCTCCCCCGCCCACCGACTTCCACTTACCGCTACAGCAGCCATATGACACCAGACCAAACAGGCGAAAGCATCCACGTTCTTGACGACAGGGCGGCTCAAGTCTGGACCAAAGGATCCGGCAAGGAGTTTGCTTGTGACCGCAAGAGCACTGCCGGCGCCGTCACGCAACGCGCCTGCGCATTCTGCGGCTCACGTGTCGTGCTCTACCCCATCGCCGATGCACTGCATATCGTGCATGGTCCGATCGGTTGCGCCGTTTATAATTGGGACATCCGCGGTGCCCTCTCCTCGGGACCGCAATTGCATCGCAACAGTTTCTCTACCGATCTGGCAGAAAAAGAAGTGATCTTCGGCGGCGAAAAGAAACTCAAAGCCTCGCTGATCGAGTTGATCGAGTTTTATAAGCCTAAAGCCGCCTTTGTGTATTCGACTTGCATTGTCGGTTTGATCGGTGACGACGTCGAAGCCATTTGCAAACAAGTCACGCAAATGACTGGCATCGACTGCATCCCCGTCGACTCTCCAGGTTTTAAAGGCACCAAAAAAAGCGGCTACCAAGCCGCCTGCGAAGCTGCTTATAAACTGGTCGGCACCGCTAAGACTGATGGCATAAAAAAGCACAGCATTAACCTGATGGGCGAATTTAACATCGCAGGTGAGGCCTGGATGATACGCAAATACTTTGAACGCATCGGCGTGCAAGTCGTGGCCACCATCACCGGCGACGGCCGCGTCGATGACCTGCGTCGCTGTCATGGGGCATCACTGAATTTAGTGCAATGTTCCGGCTCAATGACGCACCTGTCCAAACTACTGGAAGACAAGCACGGGATTCCCATGAAGCGTGTCTCCTTCTTCGGCTTCGAAGACACCGCTCAAGCACTTTACGATACCGCAGAACATTTCGGCGATTCCGAGATGATGGCCAGAGCCGAGGCACTGGTGCGCGAAGAAATCGCCAAGTATGCGCCCAGGATCAAAGCCTATAAAAAGCAACTGAAGGGAAAGAAAGCAGCACTCTATGTCGGAGGCGCCTTCAAGGCCTTTTCCCTCGTGCTGGCACTGCGCGCACTCGGCATGCAAACCGTGCTAGCCGGCACACAGACTGGTAACGCCGAAGATTACGAGCAACTCAAAGAGATCTGCGACCCCGGCACCGTCATCGTCGATGACTCCAATCCACTCGAACTGGCCAAATTCGTATTGGAGAAGGACGTCGATCTCTTCATCGGAGGCGTCAAAGAGCGCCCCATCGCCTACAAGCTGGGCGTTGCATTCTGTGACCATAACCACGAGCGCAAGATCCCACTGGCCGGCTTCGAGGGCATGTTGCACTTCGCCGATGAGGTCGCCCGCAGCGTGCTCAGCCCCGTTTGGAAATTCGCGCCGCGCCGGAGCTTCAAAACAAACATCCACCTAAACCCAGGCAACGATTGATCGCAACGAATACAGATTGCACCACCACCGAAGGCACACCTGCCCTCGGCCCTGAGCCCGAAGCCGCCACTCGTAACGCCTGCAAACTCTGCGCCCCACTGGGTGCGGCCATGGTCTTTAAAGGCATCCGCGGCTGCCTCCCCTTTCTACACGGCAGCCAAGGCTGCGCCACCTATATCCGTCGCTACATGATCAGCCACTTTCGCGAGCCGGTCGATATCGCCTCTTCCAGCTTTAGCGAAGACGACGCGATCTTCGGAGGTGCCCGCAATTTTGAATTGGGGATCGAAAACGTCATCAGCCAATACCAGCCCGAACTGATCGGCGTCGCCACCACCTGCCTCTCTGAAACCATCGGGGATCACATGCTCGGCATGATCAAGACCTATCAGGATAATCACCAAGCGGAGGGTCCCCCACTGGTGCATGTATCCACACCGGCTTACAGCGGCACCCATAGCGACGGCTACTTTGCCACCACGCTGGCGATCGTTAAAAAATTCGCACTACCGTCCAATTTCCGCCTGTCCCATCGTGTCAACATCATCCCGGCCATGATGTCCTGCGCCGACCTGCGCCATCTACGCGAGCTCTGCGAGCGCTACGGGCTCAGCAGCACACTGTTACCAGACTACAACGCCACCCTGGAAGGCGGCAGTTGGGACGCCTACCACCGCATCTCTCCCGGCGGCACTTCACTGGAAGAGATCGAAGAAATGGGCGCCTCCACAGCCACACTCGAGCTCAGCCACAGCCAAGCGAATGTGAAACAAAGCGCTGGCAGCTATCTGGAAAGTGCCTGTGCCGTGCCGCTCCATTCACTCGGCTGGCCGATCGGCATTCGACTCAGCGACCAACTATTCACTTCACTATCCGAGATCTCCGGTCGCGAAATGCCCTCGGAGATCGCCGATGAACGCGCCCGCCTGGTCGATGCCTACGTCGACGCCCATAAATACGTATCTGGAAAAACGGCCGCCCTCTATGGCGAACCGGACTTTGTGATTGGGATGGCCGCCTTCCTCAGCGAGATCGGCGTCCGCCCCATCCTCTGCGCCACAGGCTCCAAAACACCACAATGGAAAGAGCTGCTCCACAACGAAATCGAAGGCGACATGGCCGATGTCGAGGCACTCGCTGGAGTCGACCATGCCAAACTTGCGAGCCGGACCCGCGAGCGCAAGCCAGACCTCTTAATCGGCTCCAGCAAGGGCTACCCTCTCGCGCGTGAATTAGGCATCCCACTACTACGCTGTGGCTTCCCTATTCACGACCGCATCGGCGGCCAGCGCCAACTCTATGTCGGCTACCGCGGCACTCAGCAAATATTCGACCGCGTGGTCAACGCCTTCCTCGAAGCTAAACAAGAGTATTCGGAAACTGGATACAGCTACCTATAACCATCACTCATTAAAAGCATTTATACCATGAGCACAAACGACGCACCGAAACCTTCAAAAATTAACTTAGACAACCATCCTTGCTTCAACAAGGAGGCTTGTTCGACCCACGGGCGCATTCACCTGCCCGTCGCTCCGAAGTGCAACATTCAGTGCAACTACTGCAACCGCGACTTCGACTGCGTCAACGAAAGCCGCCCCGGCGTCACCTCCACCGTGCTATCCCCCGGTCAAGCGCTCGCCTATCTCGAAAAGATCATGGAGAAGCGGGACGACATTGCTGTGGTCGGCATCGCAGGCCCTGGAGATCCTTTTGCCAATGCAGAGGCCACCATGGAAACGTTTCGTCTGGTGCGTGAGGCCTTCCCCGAAATCATCCTATGCCTATCCACCAACGGGCTGGGCTTGACCGAAGACTACGTTAAGCAACTCGCAGAGCTACAGGTCAGCCATGTCACGATCACCATGAACGGCACCGACCCCGAAGTCGCGGGCAAGATCTACGCTTGGGCTCGTGACAATACCCGCATCTACCGTGGCACAGCTGCTGGCGAACTAATGATCGAGAAGCAACTGCAAGCCATCCGCTGGATCAAGCAATACGGCATGATTGCCAAGATCAACTCGATCATCGTCCCTGGCGTCAACGACGAGCACATCCCGGAAATTGCCAAACAAGTCTCTGGCATGGGGGCCGACATCATGAACTGCATTCCGCTGCTCCCCACCAAGGACACCGCGTTTGAAAATTTGACCGAGCCCGACGCCAAGATGCGCTTCGCACTGCGCCTGAAGTGTGGCGACTACGTCAACCAAATGACACACTGCGCGCGCTGCCGTGCCGATGCGATTGGCAAGCTCAGCGAGCCAATGTCTGAAGACATCCACGAACTCATCCAATCGTGCTCGCGCCTCCCCATTAATCCCAAGGAGAACCGCCCTTACGTGGCAGTGGCCACCCGCGAAGGCATGTTGGTCAACCAACATCTCGGTGAGGCTCGCGAGTTCACCATCTTCGGCATCGATCCAGAAGACGAAGAAGAGTTCATCCAAATCGAGACCCGTCCCGCCCCGGCTCCTGGCGGACGTGACAACCGCTGGGGAGCGCTCTCCGACAGCCTCAATGATTGCCGCGCGATTCTCGTCAACGCAGCGGGCTCTTCGCCCAAAAATGCACTCACCAAAGCGGGCATTCAAGTCATCGAAATGGCCGGCATGATCGATAATGGCCTCAGCCATATCTTCCACGCCCAGGAACTCGCCCCCTCTCTGCGGCGCGAATTCAAATCCTGCGGTGCTGGCGTCACCTGCGGCGGTGACGGCACCGGCTGCGGCTAAATACAAGGTAGATGACATGGGAGTTTATCAGGAGCGTGGAAACGCTACAGTGACAAACTTATGCAAAACCCCACATCATCTACGAACATCAATAAGAAC
>NZ_JARXIC010000060.1 GCF_031127905.1 Thalassobacterium sedimentorum
CTTCCAAACAACGCTCAGAAAAGGAGATCTTCCAACAACTCCTACAAAGACACACAGCAAGACTCAAATCCATTGAACACCACTATCGAAAACAGGGACGAACCACATACATCTCGTAGTTTAACAATGTAGAATTAGTTTGCTGGCTTATGTCTCAACGAAAATGGCTTCGGGGAGATAACCGGTCACGGTGAGGTTGGGCACATTCACGACTTGGCTGAGTTTTAGATCGAGCACGGCCGAGCAGACAAGGAAGGCTTGCTCGGCTGACAGGTTCGCGCGCTTCATTAAATAATCGATCGCCCGGCGCACGGCGTCTTGTGCGTTCTGTTTTAGGTCGGGGCCACTGCAGACGAAGGCGTGATAGCGGGAGCCGGCGTAGGCAGCAGGGGATAGCTCCGGCGTGGTGTAGATATAAGGTGCCTCGACGGAGACCTCTTGGTCGATACTGATGCGTAGTTTCACATCCATCGGTGCTTCGAGCCCGTTAATGGAAACCTCGCCATCGCCTTGGGCGGCATGGGCGTCGCCTGCGCAGAGTTGAGCGCCTTCGACTAATACGGGTAGGTAGAGGGTGCTGCCGGCCGTGAGGTGCTTGACGTCCATGTTGCCGCCATACGGACCTGGGGGGCGTGTTCGGTATGCGCCAGACTCGGCGCGTTGCACGCCTAGGATTCCACAGAAAGGATGGAGCGCCAGTTCGATGCCTGGCATGCTGTGGGTCTTGTCGCCTTCAAGTTTCCAGTGGTGCAGGTAAAAGTCATCAAAGTCGTCAGGCAGGAAGCATTTTTCCGGGTTGATACTCTGCCAGGCCCAGCCCTTGTGGATGTATTCTAGAATCTCAATTTTTAAGGTGTCGCCGGGCTGTGCACCCTTGATGGCGACGGGCCCCGTGAGCGCATGGATCAGGTCAAAGTTGATTTTGACAAAGTCTTCGAGCGACTGTCCTGGCTGTACTTGGCCATCGCTGGAGTCTTCCATTTCGATGAGGATGCTGTCGCCGGATTCGATTTCAATACGTGGGGCGATGCTGTTGTCCCAGGCATTGTAGGTGATTGATTTGTCTAAGGTGTGCATAGTGGTTTCGTTTCGAATGTGCCGCGCTGTGCGTCAATGGCGTCACGGGGAGCATTGATTAAAAGGAGGAGAGCTAAGCTCATTTTGTGCCACTGTGTGCGGGTGCTTCAGGAAGCTGTGCAAATTTACCTGAAATGAATCCTGCCAAGACTAATTGGGCCGGATGATAGCACATAAGTGGAATCAAGACCGCGGCGGTGTCGACGACGCCAGGGGCGGCGGCAAGGATGGAGGTGGCGAGTGGCAGCCCTGTCGCGAGTGATTTCTGGCTCGCGCAGTAAAAGGCGGTGATGCGTTGCTCGCGTGTGGGGTGGATCCAGGCTGCAGTCCACCAGACCAGTTGACTACAGAGTAGTAGGATGAAGACCGTGCTACCGACTACCGATAGGATGGAGCTGCCGCTGAGCTGATCCAAAAAGCCAGAGTGTACGCTTTGGGCAAAGGCACAGTGGACAATGAAGATAATGATCCAATTACTCCAAGGTTTGGTTTTTTTGCAGATGCTCGCCGCGACCGCAGGCAATGCTTTACGCGCTATTTGCCCGATGATTAGAGGCAAAATGATCAGAGTAAACAGTTTTGAAAATAGGGGTATGAGTGAGATGTTGGCTTCGGTCTCTGCGGCTAGGTAGGTGACTGCTACAGTCGGCACCAATAGCACGGATACTAAGTTGGAAAAGACCGTAGCAAAAATCGCATTGGAAGTGTTGCCGCCGGAAACAGTGGAAAAGACCACCGCCGAGGAAACGGTGGTAGGCAGGATCGAGAGCAGCCAAAATCCTAAGCGCAATTCTGCGGGGAGTATTAGCGAGAGTGGCAGCAGCAGGAGGCCGATTACTAGTGGGAAGACTAGGTAGTTCCAAGAAAGCACAAAGGCGTGTAAGCGCTTGGGTTTGTAGCCGCGGGTCAACTCACTAGTCGGTAGTGAGAGGCCTTGTAATAAGAAGATCAAGCTCACCCCGAGTTTAGTGGTGATTTCCGGGTGTAGCAGGCCGCCCTTGGCACCTGGTTCAGGGAAGAGTATCGCCAGACCTACTCCGAGTAATAGCCAGAGTGTGAAGGCGTGTTTTTTTAGATGCTTTTGCATAGGTCGAGAAGTGCTAGAGGCACGGTGGGGGTCGGGTCTTTAAATATGAACTGTATGCCGACCGATCGCGTGCTGTCGATCCATACGGGAACGGATAGCGCCGGAAGTCCAGCCAGACTGGCTGCGGTGGTGAGTTGCAGTGTTTGCTCGCGCAGTTTGGGGCTGGCTTGATCGACGGGCAAAGTGGGGCCCGGGCAGATTGGCATCGCTAGATAGTCATGCTCGCAAAAATACGCGTCGAACCAGTTACGGATTTGTAGTCGCGTGTCTTGAGCGGTCTGCACTTCGGCCTCGGTCCAGGCCTGGCCTCTGAGGATACGCGCTTTAACCATGGGATCGTAGTCGGCACCATATTTCTCCAACCACTCATGGTGGAACTGGTAGGCTTCCTGGCTTTGTAATACATTAAACGCGAGTTGGCAGGGCTCGAGCAACGCGCTTAAACCGGGCATGTCTTGCTCTATCGTGAGTTTGAGTTTTTGAGCCAACTGCACTGTAGCCTTGTGGCTTTCGGGCGTCAGCAGGTGCGGTGGGAAAAATGCGCGCCCACTGATTGGGCTGGTGTGCTGCGATGCCTCGAGTTCAAACCATGCCGCGATCACAGTTGCCATTTCGTCGGCCGTGCGCGTGAACCAGCCCATAGTATCGAAGCTCTGTGCCAATGGCATGGCGCCTTGCATGCAATACCCGGGCGTCCAGCGAATGCCATAGATCCCGCACCATGCCGAGGGCAGGCGGATCGAGCCTCCGGTGTCGGTTCCAAATGCGAGCGGGAGGTGACCCGCCGCTACAGCATAGGCAGAGCCGCTGCTAGAGCCGCCGCTTAAACAGTCTGGAAGCTTGGGGTGTGGACAATCGCCGTAGTGCGGGTTCTCGCCGGAGAGTCCGTAGGCGAATTCGTTCATTTGCGTCTTCGCGACACAGCAGCCCCCTAGGTGCTGCATGCGTTGCACAATTGCTGCATCCTCGGCTGCGCTGCTCTCGAGTAGTAAGGGTAGGATCGATGAGGCGTGGGTCGGGTGGCCCGCTACATTAAATAAATCTTTGACGGCATAGGGCAGTCCCGCGAGCACATGATTCCTGCTGGACGCACTCTCTGTGCGCTCTAGCTTTCTGCAACTGAATGCGCTTGTATTGGTTATTTCAATACAGTTCGATAGCTCAGTCTCTATTCTCTGTCGCCAGTCAGATCGGCTTTTTGCGTAGAGCGCTTGCCATTCGTTTATTGTTAAGGGCTTCATTTATTCTAAATTTGTCTGTGTTGTGTGAGGCTCGTATGCAGATAGAATGCCAATCAGTATTTACTGGATGAAAAGCGCGATCGTAGGCGCATGTGGTATTCTAAATGCTATTCAGCTCGGTTTATGAACTACCAAAATTTCCTACTATGCCGATAAGCAGAATTATCACTGACGAGGGCCCTCGCTACGCACTTTTTAAAAATGGCAGCCACACCGTGTGCAACGGCACGCCGCTATCTGGTTTGGTCGAGACTGATCAAGTCGTCACGAATCCTGACTTGTTGGCGCCAGTCGAGCCGACGACTGTATATGCGATCGGCCTCAATTATCGAGCGCATGCGATTGAGATGGATAAGCCGATTCCCGAGCATCCTGTAGTGACTATGAAAAGTCCCACTGCACTGTTGGCACCTGGCGGACAAATTGTTCTGCCGCGCTATTTGCCGAGCGATTCGGTTGATTACGAATGCGAGCTTGCGATTGTGATCGGTAAGACTTGTAAAAACGCCACTCAGGCGAATGCGTTGGAGCATGTGCTCGGCTATACCGCCGCCAATGATGTAAGCGCGCGCGATTGGCAAAAAATCTACAGCGGTGGTCAGTGGTGTAAGGGTAAGACTTTTGATACCTTTTGCCCATTGGGGCCGGTCTTAGTGACGCCAGATGAGATTGGAGATCCGGATGCGCTGCAGATTCGAACCGAGCTCAACGGCGAGGAAGTGCAGTGCTCAAATACCAGCGATATGATTTTTAGCGTTGCCGATTTAATTGTATTCCTGAGTGGCAGCACCACCTTGGCGCCGGGCACTGTGATCTTAACGGGCACGCCCACAGGAGTTGGCGTGGCGCGTAAGCCGCAGCGTTTTCTGCAAGCGGGCGATCAAGTTGTTATTGAAGTTGAAGGGATCGGTCGCCTGGAGAATACGGTGATCGAAGAGGTGACTTAAAGTGCCTTCCAAATACGATTTTCTAAAGCTTTCCGAGCTGGGGCAGTATCGGAAGGGCACCTACTTTGGCTTCGCAAATGCCTTTGTCTGGATGATTGGGCTGGGCACGCCGATGGTGCTATTATGCGAGAAATTGGGAGCAAGTACGACACAGGTGGGCTTGATTTACGCGGCCGTGTTTTTGCTGCTTCCGGTCCAGCTCGCTTCCACTGCCTTGCTGTCCATCCTAGGGTTTCGGCGTCAGATTCTTTGGGCTTGGGGCATTCGTGGCTTCTTTTTAATTGTACCTGTCACGATTGTATATTGGGCGCCAGAGCAGCCGCCGGATTGGGTGCTGACGCTCTTTATCGCATCCATCTTTGGCTTTTGTTTTTTTCGCGCTATCGGCGCGACTGCGATGCTGCCTTGGATGTTTGATATATTGCCTGAACGGATACGTGGGCGCTATTTCGCAACGGATGCCCTGGTGGTGGGGTTGGCGGGCGTGCTGACTCTGTTACTCAGTAGTTTATTATTCTATTTACTGAACCCTTACAATGCGTTTCGAGTGCTGTTCACACTGACATTAATTGCAGCCGTCGTTAGCCTGTGCTTCTTACGTAACTTGCCCGACGGGCGTCGCCCCGTGGTGATTCCACTACGGCACTTTTTTAGCCGTGCGCCGAAGCTATGTTTCAGGCCGAGTCACTACCGGCGCTTCTTGCGCTTGCAGGTGGCGTATGGAGTTGCTGGATACGCTTTTACTCCCTTCTCTGTTTATTATTTGAAGACTGCCTTGGACTATAGCCAGAGTTATATTCTGGCGCTTATGGCGCTCCAGTTTGTGGGTATGTTTGGTGCGGCATTGGTGATTAAAGAGTGGATCGACCGCCTGGGATCGAAGCCATTTTTTGTTTTGTCCAACTTGGCTACCATCGCATTTCAAATTTATTGGCTCTTGATTATACTCTTCCCCGGGCGATTGGAGATGGCCTTGCCGCTGGTCTATTTGTTGGTGGGCTTTGCCGTTTCCAGTTTTCAGACGGCGACCAATAAATACCTCTCGCATGTGTGCCGACCAAGTGAGCGCACCTTGTCGGTCACTTTGTTCAGTGCGGTGGTTGGTTTTATTGGGGGTCTGGCTTCGACAGGATGGGGCATGGTGCTAAAGGATTCTGAGAGTGGCTTGATTAATACCCATCGATTTTTGATCTACTTTGCTTTGGCGATCGCCTTGCAATTGGTACTGTTGAAGGGCTACATGAAAATTAAAAGTGCGCCGAGTTCTGAAGAAGCAATGCCACGGCAAGGTATGCTGGTGCGGCCCTTCCGTTATTTAGTCACTTTTATTAATATGGTGGAGCCCCCCGCACGGCCTCGCTCGGGGCCGAGTGATAAGTCCGGGTAAAAAACTGATGTTTCGCAGCCGTTCTCTGTTTCGGCACGAAGTCTGCACGTCGAGTTTTATGATTCGACACCATCACACATCCGCTGCGCGCTTGTTCGCGCTGACTCTGTTGCTGCCGCTTGCATTCGGCGCTTTAACCAGTGCTTCGGCAGCTGAGGCTAAGGCTAAGTTGCTAATTGAAAATGCAACTATTATTCCTGTCGACGGTAGCGGTCGTTATTATGAGAGCGGCTATGTGTTGATCGACGCAGAGGGCAAGATCGCTTCGGTGGGGGCGGGTCAGGCGCCAGATTCAATGAGTGCGGAGCAAGCGATAGATGCCACGGGTAAGATTGTGATGCCAGGCTTTTTGTCGGGGCATAGTCATCTGTATCAAAGCCCATTTCGCGGAATTGGTGCGCATCATAATTTGATGGGTTGGATCTATTGCTATCATCGCACTTATGGCCCGCATTATGATGCTTCGGATTTGTATTGGTTTTCTAAGCACGGCGCGATGGATTATCTAGGGCACGGGATCACTACGATCTATGATTGGACCTTGAATGCTGGGGGCAATACTGTTGACGAGTATGTCGACCTTTACCGTGGGAGTCTCGATTCGGGGGCGCGCATCATCTTCGGCTATGGAGTCGACCTAGATAAGAGCGCTGAAGAGAATCACAGTATGCTGGAGCGCTACCTGGAGATTATTAAAGAAGAGGGGATCGATGCTTCGCATCCGCGCGTGCCTGCTGTGTGGATGGCGGGCTTAGGGCTTTTGAATGGGCGCGAGAGCACTTTGATGGAGATGTCGCTGGCCAAGGAATTTGATCTCCCGATTCAAGTGCACTACTTGGAGGATCCCGAGCCGAACTATACTAAGATTCAGCAAGGCCTATTTCCCGTTTATGATGAAGCTGGCGTGATGGGGGCGAATTTGAATTTTGCACACTTCATTAATGTGACGGATCCGATTCTGGAACGTTCGGGCGAGTCCGGTACCACGATGGTCTGGAACCCGCTTTCGAATGGTCGCTTAGCATCCGGGCTTGCAGATATTCCGCATTACGAAGAGATGGGCATTGAAGTCGGTATGGGGATCGATGGGCAAGCGAGTGCCGATATTTCGGACCCTTTCGAAAATATGCGCATGGGACTCTATGCCACACGCATGAAGTATCAGGATGCGACTATTATGATGCCTTTGGATGTATTGCGCTATCATACCATCGGCACCGCGCGTGTGCTGGGAATTGAGGAGCAAGTCGGTAGTCTTGAAGTGGGCAAGTGGGGCGATCTGATTTTGATTGATCCACGCAGTATGGAAACCAGCCCAGTGATTAATCCGATTGAGCACGTTGTGCTCGCGTGCAGTGTGGCGAATTTGGAAACTGTATTCGTTGCGGGGGAAGCCGTGGTGGAACGCGGTGAGTTTACCCAAGTCGATTATGAGGAAACCAAGAACGAAGTCACGCGTCGCGTTGCCTTGGTGCAGACGAAAGTAGATGCCGACCATGCGGCACAAGATCCGAGTGTGATGGATCAAAGGCCGATCTTTCAGGGCTTGACTGAATATAAAGATCAGAAGCACTTCACCGAAGATCACGAGCATCCTACTTACGGAAAGCCAAAGGAAGTCGAGTAGGGAGAGGAGTTGAAAGGGTGTTATTGGTCCTGTCTGAGCTCTTGGCTCGCACGTACGTCGTCGCTTTAGCGTGGGAGGAAGAGCACGACGATTGCTCTGGTTAGTCATTGCAGATCGAGCCAAATACTTACTGAGGCTGTAGGGGCGCGACTTGTCACAATGCCATTGCATAATTCAAAGTGCCCTTTCTAGGACCGTAATTAGAACTGGTTGTCTGGATTCGCTTCTTATCCTGACTTTGGGCCAATGGCTGACGCTTTGCCTTACTTTTCTGGGGCATGTTCGTCTTCTTCGCTTGGGAGAGCGGAAGATCTCGACCTCTGTGGTAAATTTGTCCACGAAGCCTTGATACTGCTCTTCACTAATAATGCTACCGACGCTTTCGAAGAGCGTCCATAGAGTCGTGACGTTTTCACGCACTAAATCGAAGCGGATGGATCGTGACTGGTAGATCGTTTCATTTTCTCCGGACTGAGCCGATTGCCTTGCGCTTTTTTCGTGGATGCGTTGCCGCTCGCGTGCAACAAGCGCACTGGCCCAGACCATGGACAGGATTTCGATCTGAGCAGTTTCCAAGAG
>NZ_JARXIC010000061.1 GCF_031127905.1 Thalassobacterium sedimentorum
GACTACGGCTTGGCATGCCCGAAAGTGAAGGCTGTCACGCCGGAGTCGCCGAAGGCGCGTAGGCGGACTCGACAACACGGCTATCGTGCGCTCAAAACTACGGCTTGGCATGCCCGAAA
This sequence comes from Thalassobacterium sedimentorum, assembly GCF_031127905.1. Lineage (GTDB taxonomy): Bacteria > Verrucomicrobiota > Verrucomicrobiia > Opitutales > Coraliomargaritaceae > Thalassobacterium > Thalassobacterium sedimentorum. The sequence continues at coordinate 120 of NZ_JARXIC010000061.1, forward strand.
GTGAAGGCTGTCACCTCCGCGCTGCGCGACTACGACGTAATGTAATTTACCTGATTCAGAGTATCAAGGATCTGAAGTAACGCTACATCGGCTACACAACAGATCTACAAACACGCATAAAAGCCCACAATGTAGGTCAGTCACCACACACTGCCAAATACAAGCCTTGGAAGTTAGTTGGCTATCATGCCTTCGAGACGATACAACAGGCAAAAGCGTTCGAAGCATATCTTAAGTCCGGTTCGGGACGAGCCTTTGCCAAGCGACATCTCTGGCAATAAGCTTTTGTCGGTCCGTTTTATTTCGCAACCATCTGCACCCCGGCTTCGCCCTTTTGGCTACGCCGTGGCTGGCCCGAGTTGCAACCAAACGACAACCATGGGTCGAACTGGTCTTATTCAATCTCGATCACTGATTCCACATCGGAGAGTTGTTGCATGGCATTTTGAAGGTGCCCACCGAAGATTTCTCGGAGTCGTTGGTTGGTTGTATTTCATTAATCTAGGCGGCAACCCCCGGAGAGATATGCGCATCAACCCAAATTGTCATACGGCAATGACTGCGTGATCCATCCTGTTCCGAGCGTAGGTAACGCAGGCTTTAATGTCATCGAGCTCCAAGTCCGGAAGTTCTTTCAAAACCTCATCGAAGCTGAGGCCATTTGTCAGAAGATCCAAAACATCGACCACACCAATACGCATACCACGCACGCAAGGTCGCCCTCCGCACTTGCCAGATTCAATGGTGATTCGATCAATGTATTCCATAATCCTTAGAATGACGACTTCGTGCGAAATCTCAAGGCTCACTTTAGTTATTGTTTGATACTCAAAAATTCTACCACGATAGAACTTTTAGCCCATACCCGAAGCCATCCAGTTCGCAGAAAATCTCAGTCCCCCGCGACAGGATTCCCTGCAACCAAACCGCAACCGGATTACGCAAAGCATTGGTAATCAGCTGAAGGATCGACTCTCCTATGCTGCACCATTCCGGACGCTCCAGCGACGCTGGAATGGTGAGAATCCCGACAAAGCTTGGATCTACACCAAAGATTTTTTTTTGCTATCTACCCTGCAGTCGTCGCCAACGCTCACTCAGTCGCTCAAAATAGGTCTGTTGACTCGCTTTCGAGAGGCCACTGCTCAAAATTCGCTGCTCCCAGCACACTGCATCGAGTTGATTCAATACACGGTCAATAATACGCGTATTTAACCCGCAAACTTCCTTCGCAAAATAATCGAGTAAGCTACCTCGATCCAAGCCCTCGTGCCGTCCATTAATTGACAAAGCGCTCTCAACGCAATCCTGCCCAAATATCGCGTAATTCATCATCCCATAGGCAGGCGACAATTCGATGAGCCTAGCATTTTGCACGAATGCCCATTTTTTTAAGTGCAAGCCGCTATCGCCGGCCAGCCAGCCAAACAGCACTCGATGAAACAAACGCATTAGCTGAATTTTAGGGCTCGTGCAGTATTGGCGAATCAATTCAGCAAGCACCTCCACCGAACCTTCGTATTTAGCCATCGTTGGCTGGCCCAGCAACTGACAGGCAGATTCCACCCGTATACGCTGGCAATTAGACGCACCCGAGCGGTCGAAGCGTTCTGCCCAAAGAACTGCCCGACCATCCATCGTCTGCACCCGCCCCATAGTAACCACCGGCAGTCCCGCATCCTGTGCCAAAAGTGCAGTCAGTAGCTGATTTTCAACTTGTTCGGCAGACTCTGGAGGCTCCAAAGTCAATCGATAACTGCCATTAGTCGAGACCAATTCAAAAGAAGCTTTCTTGCGCGAATACACCGCACTTGCATTCGCTCCACGACTCGCCAGCGAATACGCAAAGCCCACAGTTGAGTTAAACTCAACAAGCTCACTTTCAACATACGGCAAGGCATTCAGCTGTGGCCGTATCCGCGCCCGACTCAACGATTTCGCTCCCTCAGCCTCACGCCCCAAGGGCAAGGACTTAGAGCGACTTGGTAACGCCGAAATCAGCCCCGGCAGGTCCGCTCCAACTGCAGCCAGCAGCCCCCAATCACTCGTATCGGCCGCTTTTGAAGCTCGCCATTGCGCCTGCTGCAAGCCCTCTGGCAGCAAGCAGCTCAATTCAGCTGGCAGAGCTGACCAATGATACATCGCCCCGTTTACCGGCCAATTCAAAAATACCGGAGGCCCCACATAGCCGTCGGAATAGCAAAAACGGATACCCTCAACATCACGCCGCAGCTCCCCCGCAAGCACTTGCCCCACAAATAAGCGCAGACTATCCATTCAACTGCACCTCTCCCCCCAAGGGACTCTTAGCGCACAATTGGATTCCTAAGGCATCCAGAACTGAGACTAAATTACTCAAGCTCAGATCCTCACGCCCACATTCAATCTTATAGATCACAGATGCGCTCACGCCGCACAAATCCTGCAATTCCAACTGTGTCAATCCTTGCGCTTTGCGCGCTGCGGACACCATTTTTCCAAAACCATCATTTTTCATTTTAATTAAAATGATTAAATCATATTTACTAAGGAGCAATGCAATAAAGAGACTAAGATATGTATAATTCATTTCAAATAAACTGAATCGAAAAGCATCTCCTCAAAAATGCAGAATGTTCAAAAGAAAACTACAAATCAGTTTAATTCAACTGATTTAAATTAATTTATTAAACATAGAGCTCTAACTTACTACATCTATTTCGCGCTATTTGAAAAAAAGCCTCTGGCTAGACGGCTTGAGCCGCGGCGACTCTTTTGACGCAATCGTTCGTGCACCTTCGACACGGATCAGTAGAACCGCAACTTTCATCTTTATCGGCCAGGACAGGAAACTCCGTGTGGCTCATCCGCATCACAGGCGACGCGTTTAAGCCGACGGCTCCAAGCGCTGTTGCAAACCACGCAACACCACCTTGTATGCGGGAAGAAACAGTAGAATATTGATGAGTAATTTAAAGGCGTAATCGACGGCTGCAATTTCCTTCCAGTTAGCAGCCATAAACGCATCACTGGACGCATAGAATGCGATCGCAAAAAATGCAACGGTATCGACCGCATTCCCAAAGACACTCGAGGCCGCCGGAGCCAACCACCACTGCCGACGCTGCCGAAGTCGATTAAAAACCAAGACATCGCACAGTTGTCCGATCGCATAGGCCGCAAAACTCGCCACGGCGATGCGCGCCACAAAAGCATTCCATACAAGTAACTGCCCCGCCCCCTGATACGCCCCGTTCAGGAACAGCACAGAAATGAGGTATGAAAGCAATAAGGCTGGAAACATTGCGATAAAGATCACCTTCCGCGCCAATCCAGCCCCACAGATGCGCACAGTTAAGTCAGTTGTCAGAAAAATTAATGGAAAACTGAATGCACCCCAAGTGGTATGAAAGCCAAAAATTTGTATCGGGAACTGCACCAGGTAATTACTGGCCGCAATAAAGAGGACATGTAAAGCAATGAGTCGCACCAAGCTGTGCGTGGATGGATTTAAGGACTGCATATCTTAGAAAAAGCTGACTCTCTGGCAGCATATTGTAATCACGCCGAGCTTTTTATTTGCTAGGGCTGAGTTGCATTTCCATAAGCTACTCGCGTGAGACTTGCACTGGTTGGCGCGATTTGTCGAAATGACAACTTAGCTTCCTTCAAATTAACTTCACTTACGTGGCACGCCGGCCTCTAAAAAACTACGGGCTTAGATGACACTAAACACCGAGCCAGATCTACCACAACGATCGCAACTCTCTGACATTCATCATTGGATGTTCGATGCCCCCACCACCGTTGGCTTGCTTCCTCAAAATCGGCATTTCGATGAAAAGCATGCGTTTAAACTTTGACCCGTTTTTAGCCTCTCAGGTAAGCAATCGCTCTCTTACGACATACTTCCACGCAAAAAACGAGGAATCATATCGGGTCCAAAAACAATTAAAGAACCAAATAAGTTCCAAATTGATATAAAGAACCAATACGGTTCTAATATATAATATGCCGAAGAAAACGAAAACCTGCATTGCGGTCATTGCTGATCTGATTGATTCGAAACAAATCAAAGACCGCTATGCATTTCAGAAGGATCTGGCAGCGGACTTAGCGAAAGTGGGCGCAGGCAGCTTGGAGTCGCCCTACACCTTAACACTCGGGGATGAGTTTCAGGCGCTCTATGGCAACGCACGGGGCCTACTGTATGACATTCTACAAATACGTGCTTTCATTTATCCGGTTCGTTGTCGCTTTTCAATCGCAATCGGCGAGATCACGACACCGATTAATCCAAATCAAGCGATTGGCATGGATGGCCCAGCCTTTCATTTGGCGCGTAAGAAGATTGAACAGCTCAAAAACAGTGACAATCATTTAAGCATCGCTGGCCTACCTGCAGCATTGAATCAATTGCTGTCCCCTGCCCTGGATTTACTGTGGACCAGCACTGAATCCTGGAATGCGAATCGCTTACAAATCCTCCTCCGAGAACTTGAATCAATGAGTGCACGACAAGGCGAATATCAACTTGAGATTACAGAACGTGCGATCAATAAAAACATACGTGAGGCTCGTTTGAGAGATTGGGTAAAGTTCATCGAATCTTTAGAAGCTCAAATCAGTCAGCTCATACCATCATGAACGAAAGTTAAAAAGTTCGAGTTCGCCAGCACGCAGCATCAGCATGTTCATTGGACTAGGAGTCATCACATGCAGCTTCATTGTCGCTGGAATACTCCCCATGCGCCACACGGGCCGATCAATTTTACGCCCGAAATATACGCATTTGTATTGGCCCTGCTATTATGCCTCAAAGAAAGTAACTTTTTTATTCGTAGGTTTTTCAGGCATTACAAATTGATTGAGAAAGTAGAAGCCGAGAATAATGCGCCAGCGACAGAAAACGGACGTATCATCGGCAATTTGGAGCGCTTATTACTGTTATTTTTCCTATGGGAAGGCGCCGCAGTTGCAGCCACCTTCATCGTGGCCGTGAAAGGTTTAGCACGCTTCAAGAAGATGGAAGAACATCAAGCATTTGCAGAATATGTGATCATAGAAACCTTCCTTTTCGTGTTGATCACCTTAATCATCTATAAGTTTTGCCAGCTCTTATTTTAACTAAACCGATGTAATCGAGATCAGCCCACAAAGGTGATGCGATGCACTGCATATTGAGCCCCCGACTCACTACTTTTGATTATACTCAGCAGCAGCTTCCGCGCATTCCAATACTTGCTCAGGATACTTGGTCGCGACGCGCATCAGAACCTTCGCACTTGGCGGAGGTTGACGACGCCCCTGCTCCCAACCACGCACAGTCCCGACGGGTGTATCAAGTAACTTAGCAAAGGCCTCCTGAGTTAAGCCTAACTGGATACGAGCAGAAGCCACTTCGTTCTCAGGATTCACAATACGCACTTTTGTAGGCGCAAGCTCACCCGCTTCAATCGCCTTCATCTGGCGGATCGAATCTTTCAGTTCGTTAAATAGTTCAGTATCCATAATCGTCAGCTTCTGCAAACTCGTGGGCTAGTTATTCAAAATTGAACGTTAAGCGTTCGATGTTCCCAGCCCACCGCTGGCTTGCTTCGTAAAGATCGGTATTTCGATGAACAGCATTCGAGCAAACTACGTCATTGGCGCAGGAAGTCAAGAACTGAGTCAATGACGCACTTCACAGGTAATAACATGACCTGTTTTCCGTTTCAAGTTCCCCCTTCCAGTTCCAAGGGGAAGCTTTATGAAAAACACTCGACCGTTATCTACAGGCGCGGCAAGCTGGCCTCAAACCATGGATCTACCAACTAAATCGTTAAATGAACAGACGCGCGACATCGGCGCTTCCTGCCTAAACAAAATGGCTCTAGAGCCCGAACTTCACATATAAGTGAAACCAGCAATTGACATAGTATTAAAGACGATCCACGTTGGTGAGTGTCGTCAGGTGGTCACTTTGGGCATCAATGGTAAAGATCTAGCTGAAAAATTCCTACAAAAACTAAACAAAGATGATAGTCGGAAATGGGCTCAAATGACCGCCCGTATCGCATTCGTTTCCAATTTCCCTACTTATGAAAACAGTCAAAACTTCAAGAGCGTTGGCAATGGCATGTATGAATTCAAGCGCCCAGGACTGCGCCTCTATGCGTTTTACGATGAGATCGACGGCGAACGCCAACTGATCCTCTGCACCAACGGTGGCTCAAGAAACACGAAAAAAGAGCAACAAGCCGACATCACTCACGCAAAATCGCTGCGACAACAATACCTCGCGGCAAAGGCATCACTTGATGCCCACTTCACACTCGAAGCACTGGAGGAAGAAGAATGAATATTAAAATTGTAAAAAAGAAAAGCCCGCTGGCTAAATCCTTCTCGAAATCACTCGCAAGCGCCGAAGCGCAGGTCGAACTGCGCAAGCTGGAGATTGTTGAAGAACTCTTACAGTTCATGAAACGTGAAGGCATCAACCGCTCCGAACTCGCCCAGCGCATGGGCGTCGGACCTTCGCGCATCACTGCGATGCTCAATGGCACCAGCAACCTCACCATCGACACCCTAGTGCGTGCAGGTCATGCCGTCGGCGCAGACCTCGCACAAACCTTCGTGCCTCAAGGCTATCAAGGCCATTGGGTTTCTGCACAAAAAGTGCAATCGACTGGCGTAAATTGCATCAAAGTCGAGTTTGCTCCGAAACCGATGCAGCATGCCATCTCTCCTCAGCTGAAACAAAAGCAACCCGCGAAACACGATGCCGAAGACGCAGCTTAAACCCTCCCCCCTGCAGCTCATCTCGCAGGATACGCTCGAAGTTGCCATCAAAGCTTCGAAAGCAGGCGATGCCTTTGGTTCTGGGAACATTGCAGTCGACCGCGAAGTCGAGCAAAGCGCAGAAGATCCAAACCGCTGGACGGTCATGCTAGATGTCACCTTACAAGCCGTCGAAGGCGAAGCCGCCCCACCCTACACCGGACACATCAAACTCCTAGGGTTTTATAAAGTCCACGAAGATTACAGAGGCGACTCCGATCGCCTCATTCGTATCACTGGCGCCTCGATGCTCTACGGCGCCGCCCGCGAAATGGTGTCCTACATCACCGCTCGCAGTCCTAATGGCATGCTGACACTTCCATCGATCTCCTTCTACGAAGAGGCCCCCGCGAAAAAAGCCACAAAGAAGGTAACTAACAAGAAAACGTAATACGCACCTTTCCTATTTTGCAGGCTCACATGGCCCTTTCCGGCTGCATCCAATCACTGTGATTGCAAATATAACCCCATTTTTTGCTCTGTGAGAGGTTAAACTCAGACGCGACACACTGCCTCTCAAACCATGGATTGACTCATTCAATCGATAAGTTTTTCGTTTACACCGTTCGCTAATATTTAGGGTTCGATATGATTCAATCTTTCGCAGACGCCGACACACAAGCGCTTTTCCAGACGGAGAAGAATCGTAGGTTTGCTGCGATCGGTCGCGTTGCCCTGCGGAAGCTCATTCAAATGAACCGAGCCAGAGACCTCGCGGATTTATCGGTGCCGCCAGGAAACCGTCTGGAAGCACTCAAAGG
>NZ_JARXIC010000062.1 GCF_031127905.1 Thalassobacterium sedimentorum
TACAAAGACACACAGCAAGACTCAAATCCATTGAACACCACTATCGAAAACAGAGATGAACCGCCTACTTTCCTAGTTTAACAATGTAGAACTAAAAACAACTGAACAGGAGCGCCGTATCCAAGCCCCACCTCCAAACAACTGAACGGCACAATCACCCCAGCTACGCCGAGATACAGAGCATCTGATTGCCGCCTTTCTGAAACTCGTAGGCCACCTGTTTCACTTCGACGTCATAATTTCGAGACATAAAATATCCTAGCACAGGATCTAAATGCTGAGAGGTTTCACCCGCGAGATTTAACAATGGAAACATCCGGACCTCCTTCGCCACACGACACAGTTCTTTGATACTCGAAAGGTGAAAATCTAAATCAAGCTGCTCATCATAGAGAAACAAAAAGTGTGAACACAGCGCTAAGTCGAAAGACTGCTCTGGAAATGATAGCGAAGGTAGTGCTTCAGCAATATAGCGGCCATCCGCGCAACCTTGCGGATAATCCGCAAGGAAGGCATTCATCGCATTCATTCGAATCTGACCTAAATTCTGAATCGATCCTACCTGAGTCCACACATACTGACTTTCATTCAAAGCCACCTGTTGCAACACCTGCGGATACGTCACTTTTACCCGATCCTGAATCGCCTCTGTCTCAAATAGATAAAGTGGATCAATGGAAATGACTTCTCCACCCTGGGCAGTTAACTCAGCATTAAAACTGGCGGGGCCATCCCCACATCCAAGTATGCGTTGACCCAAATCATGCGCCGATAATTCAAACATCGCCACATACTCATCAAAAGTCCTTCCCCACGGGACGATGCGATTCAATTGAAAGGACATTACTCGCGTCTCTATTTCAGCGCTCTTCCAGCTTATACCCGGGCGTGGCATAACTGGGGGCAAATTGAATAATGCTGACCACCGCCACCATCAAAATACCGATCTGGTATTGTGGATAGTCACGGGCCACCAAAAAGATACTACTCAGCACACTGGTCTCACACAGGGCGAGACCGATGATCATGATCACCAACTGTTTGTTAGGCTCTGCCATTTTGGGAATGCCCAACCAACGGATCCCTGTCGCCAAAACTAAAGGTGCAATGCACAACAACCAGATCCACCCCGCCATCGGAGTGGCTAAGTTACTTTCCTTAGAAAATCCATCTGCTAGAAAAAATTGAAACATGAAGGCCGCCTGTAACTGGGCAAACCAGATAATCCACATGACGATGGCGTGTTGTTTTGTGAGCATATCCCTAGATCAGCGCATCTTTGATTTAAAGAAAAGCACAGAGTTAAACGCACTCAAGACTCCCATTTTCAACAATCGATCCTACAGCGCCCACACAGGATCTGGAATTATAATAAACTGACAACGATTCTCAATAAGAACAAAATAACAAGCTACTGAGTCTCAATAACGCTAAAAATTCACAATTCGCTGTTAAATAACAAGTTAAGCAGCCACCAAACTCAAATATCGCTTGCTATTCGCCCAGACCTGAGTCTCAATAAAGGCAGGTTCGCACTCGGCGTGCCTCGAAGCACATTACAAAAAAATCAATCATCATGTATCTAATCAAACCAGATCTATGTGTCATGTGCGATGCCTGCCGTCCGGTATGCCCGCGCAATGCGATCAGTGCCCATGCCACTGATAAAACTTACGTAGTCGATGCCGATCAGTGTAATAGCTGCTCCAACATGGGCGCCGTCCGTTGTGTGCCACAGTGCCCAACCGACGCCATCGTCAAGAAGTAGCCCAGCGACCACGTAGATTTCTCGCACAGCACACCTTACATGCCGCACGACCTGCCAAGGGGTGCGGCATTGTTGTGAGTAAGGTGTGAATGCAGCTTAGCTAGCCGAGACGCCCGCTATCTGCGAAAGAAAAATCAAAGCCTGACAGCGCGCATTATTAAAAGCGCAACTGCGCCGCTGCGACTCTTTCATACAGCCGTAAACCTGCCAGCCGCACACGCCTTTGCAGGAGAGTGGCAACAGGCCCATGTAGCCAAAGACATCATCTAAGGGATAACCTAAAGCAACGCCGATCTCATGCGGAATCGTGCCGTGCAGACGCCAGCGCTCGCGTAACTCATCAATAAAACTGCCCGCGCGTAATGGGTAGCGATAATTCAGCTGCGCTCCCATGACGCAATAAGGCGCGCTCTCCAACACAGCTTGCAGCCGCTCAGTTTGGAAAATAATAAATTTCTGCAGACCATTGCTCTCGATCAACAAACGAAAATCAAAGCCCCATTGAGCCGCCAAACGCGCGAGACCTGCCTCGACCTGCGCCACCGACATCCCCATTTCCTCGAGGTCCAAGGACAGCAGCTCACCGGTCTTCTCGCTTAACAAGACACTCGAAGCATTCAAAAACACCCAGGCATCAAAGCGCTGCTCCAAATCGGACGCGCCGGCCAATGCTGCCTTCCAATCGTGGAATGGCCGCATGTTTGACTCTGTTTGTTCCAATACCATGCCGGTGAATATGAATCGAATGAATTATTTTTTTGTGCTGCGAATGAGCGATGCGGAATACATGCACTCGCCGCATACAAATCCGAACTTCGAAAAAATTGCAAGCCCGATGTGATACTGAGTCTCATTCCTTAGTCCTCTCTGCACATCCAGATAATGTCATATCAACGCCCGGCTGTGAGCACATAGCCGGGCGTTCTTGCACTCTGAGTAGCGGGACGACTATCTGCGCTCAGCAAACCACTGTGCGACGCCCGCGCAGTCCCGACAGTTTAGAATCTGCTCTGTAGGAATGCCGCCCTTGCGCGCGATATTCACGCCAGCCGCGTAATACGCCAGCCCCTCCGTGCTGTGCGCATCGGGATTGATGGCGCACATCAGCCCCTTCTCGGCGGCTCTACGCCAGAGCCGCCAGTCCATGTCCAGCCGCTTGGGGTTGGCATTGATCTCGATGATCACCTTGTTGGCAATGGCAGCGTCGATCACCTTTTGCAGGTCGATCTTGTACGGCTCACGCCGCAGCAAAATGCGCCCTGTGGGATGCCCCAGCATTACTGTGCCCGGATGCTCGATCGCGCGAATCACCCGTGCGGTCATCTCCGCTTCCGATTGACTAAAACTGGAGTGCACCGACATCACCGTATAATCCAGCGCGGCCAAGGTGCGATCTTCCAGATCCAAAGAACCATCGGCTAAGATGTCACACTCGATACCCGAAAACACATGCACGGCCGATTCGCCCGACTCATTAAAGGCGCGGATTTGCTCCAACTGTTTCAAAACGCGCGCATCGCTCAGTCCATTCGCCTGATAACTCGCCTTCGAGTGATCGGCCAGACCGAGGTAATCGAAGCCAAGCGCCTCCGCGGCCTCCGCCATCTCTTCGATCGTGCCCCGCCCATCGGATGCGGTGGTGTGATTATGAAAGACCCCACGCAACTGCGAAAGCTCCAGCAGCGAAGGCACTGAATCCCCCCCCAGCTCATAGCGCTCAACCTCGCCCATTCCCTCACGTAACTCAGGCGCAATCATCTGTAAGCCCAAAAATTCAAACAGTTCCTGCTCCGAAGAAACTTCCAACTCTCCACTCCCCACTTCCATCTCCCCACTACCTGAGTTCGACGAAGGCTTTAGCCCCCACTCGCTCAAACTGTAGCCTCGGCTCAGCGCGCGCTGGCGCATGGCGACATTGTGCTCCTTCGAGCCGGTAAAATGATGCAGCGCAAAGGCGAACTGCGCCATCAGCACCACTCGCAGGTCAGCCTGCAGTCCGGACTCAAAGCGCACGCTGGACTTCGTCTCCCCGTGCGCAGTCACCTCCTGCACAGAATCTTGCCCCACAAACCAATCCATCACCGCTTGCGGCTCAGAGCTCGCCACGATGAAGTCCAAATCACCCACGGTTTCTTTTAAACGCCGCAGACTGCCCGCCGCTTCCGCTTGCTCGACCTGTGGCAAGTCACGCAAGCCAGCTAGGATGGGCTCAGCCACCGTGCGCGCCTCCCACCACAGGTGGCGTTTCGCATAAGCCGCACGATTGGCGATGCCGGTCAAAATCTTTTCTTCTGACTTTTGACCAAAGCCCTTGAGCGCCGACACCTCGCCCGCTTCGCAGGCAGCTTTGAGCGCATCGATGCTTTCCACACCAAGTGCGTCGTGCAGCTTCTTCACCTTCTTGCCGCCGAGGCCAGGAATGTCCAACATCTCGATCAAGCCCGGCGCAATGGAAGCGCGCAGCTTGGTATAATACTCCAGCTCACCGGTCGCGTGCAGTGTCTCGATCTTATCCACCAGCGCGGAGCCGATTCCCTTGATCGAGCCCAGCCGCCCCTCGGCGATCACCTCGCCCAAGTCGTCTTCCATCGTCTCCAACACCCGCGCGCCCCCGGAATAGGCACGAATTTTAAATGGGTTCTCTCCCTTGAGCTCTAAGAGCACGGCAATGTCCTCAAGGACGTCTACGATGTCAGCTTTGTTCATATGAGAAAACTTGAGACAGTTGATTCAGATGACAAGCGTAGGATAGAAGCCCCTACACCCATTCACCTGAAGCAATATCTATTTCGATCAGTTCTTGCGCTCCAACCGAGTCAACAATCCATTGGCTAGGCGGCGCGCCCTGATCATCCAAGTGTTGCACAAACTCCGGGGTATACTCCTGGCTGCAATGCCAATGCGGCCATTGCTCAGTCAGAGGCAGCAACGATTTTCGATAAGGGTTCAGGAATATATAACGCGCAAAGCTTTCCATCGCGTCATCCGCGCGCAGGCCGTGATCGTAAAAATCGCGCTGCCACTCCAGGCCCGCAGCTGCGAGGGCCGCCTTAGTTTTCGCTTTAAATTTAATGATGCACTGTCCCAGTGAAATGCGATCCCCCAGCGTGCATAAAAAATGAATATGCTCCGGCATCAGTGTGCCGCAGTGAAAGGTGTAATCCTGGTCCGTGTGTTGCCGACGCCAGATGTTTAGAATCGCCGCCGCTAAGGCAGGCTCCAACAAGGAAGCCTTTCGATCTTTAACGCACAGCGTGATGAAGTAACGCTTACCAGGGATGGAGACGCGACCTTTGCGTAGGTTTGCCGTTTTACGGACGGGTAAGATGATTTTCGTAGGGGCTTCACTTGTGAAGACCGCCGTGGTTCGGCTCTTAGGCTCGGCGGTCTTCACAAATGAAGCCCCTACCTTTGCGACGTTCGCCAGCGCCCCTACGACCTTTCCTTTTTCATCCAACGGCAGGCGATCCACCCAACGCAGCTCTTTCGGGATCTTATAATTCACCAATTTCTCGCGCAGCTGTGCTTTCCAAGCGAGCTGTTCGCGACCGGTATAAAACACGACCAGCCGCTGCCCCCACTCAGGGTCGGGCAATCCCACCGCTAACACGGCTTCAACGCCAGCTAACTGCGCCACTGCGGCTTCCACCTCGCGGGGATCGATCTTTTCCCCGCCGCTATTGATCAGCCGATCTTTGCGCCCGATCACATGCAAACGTCCTTTGTCGTCAAGACGTGCCTCGTCGTCGGTCAAATAACCGGCGCTGCCCTCTATGCGCGGCTGTCCATGGTAGCCCAGGAAAAGGGCCGGGCTGAAGATGCGCAAACGGCCATCGGCTTCGATCTGAAAACGTGCCTCACCAATCGCCACCGCTCCGGCATCGGGCGTCTGCAAGAAGTCCGCCACTGGCACGGCGGCCACCATGGCCGCGGTCTCGGTCATGCCATAGACGGGAATGATCGGTAACTGACAGGCGCGCGCTTGCTGCGCAAGCGACTCAGGCAAGGCGGCCCCGCCCACAAAAATCGCACGCGCGGTCTGCAATGTTTGGACACGCGCATCTGAGCCCAAGGCGCGCTGCAACTGTGTCGGCACGTAGGAAAGACAACGGCCCGCAACCACATCTTCATCGAAGCGTATCTGCCCACCCGTCACATAAGCACGCAACAACTGCATCAACCCACTCACATGATACAGCGGCAATACGCAGCAACTATCAATCGGCCCACCGCCCAGTAAGCCTTGCACGCCCTCGCAAGCCGCACAAAGCGAATCCCAAGTATGCACGGCCAGCTTCACCCCGCCCGTGCTGCCACCGGTCGGAATGAGAATGGAGCCCGGCTCTGGAGACGTAGGGGCTTCACTCGTGAAGACCGCCGAGCCATCCCGCTCCATGCCACCGCGGTCTTCACAAGTGAAGCCCCGACCAAAGCAAATGGCTGGCGACACTAAACGCCCCAGCTCTGCTTGCTCTTGCGCGCCCCACTTGGGATTGGCCAAGATCACAGGCACGTCCAGCAAAACAGCCGCAAAAAACGCAGCAGCAAATTCAATGGGATCCTGCTCCGTCAACAACACCCCGCATGCTTGCTGCTGACGCGTGAGCGCTTCCACCTGCGACAGATAGTCCTGCACGCGCGCCACAAGGGCCTCGCCTGAAATGCCGTCGATCCAGTCGCGCGCGAGTTCTTCTAAATCGAGTTCCATATCTGCTCGGGCACATAGCCGGCGCGGGCCGCGCGGCCAATCGTCGCCGCCGCGGCCAGATGATTGAGTGTGTCATGAAAAGCATCCACGGTGTCAAAACCGATCGGACGTGACTGGCCCGGCAAGCGATCGGCTAAGGCCAATACGCTCTCCGCTGCGATACCAGTTTCAAATACGGACGAGAACACCACTTGCTCCGCCACCGGCAACAGACGCTGGCGCAGGGCTCCGACCTCCCCCATCAAGGCAGCCTTGACCACCAAGGGCCCCGACCAGGCGCCTGGTTCTAAAAAACGCGTCCCACTGTCACCATTCAGCGACTCATCGAGGGCAATGGGCACCCCGTAGTCGTGCATATAGCGGGCCATACTTGCCTCTTGGCCGCAAGCCAGCGGTTGCTCGATGTAGTCCGTTTGCTGCGGGAAGCGCGCCAAGAGCTCCAGCCATTGCTCTAGCTCGGATGGATTCAAGCCGGCATTGGCATCGAAACGCAGCCGCACGCCTGGCGGCAGGGTGTCCAAGAGCTGACCTGCCCATTCCAGCTCTTGAGCGACGGGGGCCACGCCGATCTTCCATTTCAAATTACGGTAGCCCGCTTGCACGCGTTGCCGCGCACGCGTCAATCCCGCATCTCCGGCGGGCAATAACCCAGACACGGGGTAGACACGTGTCCTCGCTGATGCCGCTGCGTCCGCTGCGGCCGCGACCTGCGCACTGGAGAGTGCAAAGGCGCAACAGGGCAAATCCTGCGGCACTGGCAAGTCCGCTTGCACTTGCAATTGCTGCAAAAAGGCCTGCGCCTCTGCCAGCGTCTCGCTGCCAAATTCCGGGATCGGGGCCACCTCGCCATAGCCGACTTGCCCGTCCTGCTCGACGCGCAGCAAAAAGCCTTCACGCCGCGCCCACTCGCCGCGCGCAGTGCGTAGCGGCCTGCGAAAGACGCGTCGATAGGGTTTTACTGCGATAGAACGGCTCATAATCAAAGGTAGATGACATGGGAGTTTATCAGGAGCGTGGAAACGCTACAGTGACAAACTTATGCAAAACCCCACATCATCTACGAACATCAATAAGAAC
>NZ_JARXIC010000063.1 GCF_031127905.1 Thalassobacterium sedimentorum
AAGAGAAACCAAACTTTTATATGTAAAAACCAACTAACAGCTTCTACGTTCTTGACACAAACTAACATAGCAGGGGCTTCACTTGTGAAGACCGCGTCTGAGAAGTGGCTCGGCAGCTAGATTCTATGCGGCGTGCCACCAGTGGCAGCCCTACGTTTTACATGCATCGTCACTTGCTGATATTCTCGATGAAGCCGCTTAAGTCCGTTCCATTCGGGTCATGTAATTGCCTTTGTGGTATGGTCTCCTCGCAAAATTCAAAAAAAGATCAGTCCCAATAATGATTTTATTCTGTTGAACCTTCTTTGCTCTGAAAAATAATGAATCAACACGAATGATACCAGACTTACACATCCAGCACTTGGACAAAGCTCTGCACGATCGAACTGGTTTCGATTGTGGAGTCTCTGCGCTGAATGGCTACCTGGCGACCCAAGCTCGGAAGGAGCAGGCGAGTGGTTGCTGCGTTTGTTTTGTTGCCAGCGAGAGCGCTGATCCGAAAAGAATTATGGGATATTACACGCTTTCAAGTGCCTCAATCAAGCGGACAGCTCTGGATGAAAAGTTAACGAAGAAATTGCCACGTTATAATGATTTACCTGCAACTTTGTTGGGACGATTGGCGGTGAATCAGCAGTTTCAAGGTCAGGGCCTTGGGGGGCGACTCTTGATCAGTGCGATGTCTCGTGCATATCAAGCGTCTCAAGAAGTCGCTTCTTGGGCTTTAGTCACAGATCCAAAGGATGCCAGTGCACGCGCATTCTACGAGAAGTTCGGCTTTCTTGAACTCGACAAGCAGCGGATGTTCTTACCAATGAAGGAAGTCGAAAGCATTGTTAATGCTCTATGACTGTATCGCGATAAGCTTGCATTGCGCGTCGCATCGCTGAGGTCGGCTTTCTCGGTGGTGCCATGAGCGCTTTAGCGAATCTTTCAGACTCCGCTTGGTTCAAGTGAATCGTTTCTGCTTCTTGAATGATTTTACGAGCACGCTTAACCAGGTGGGTGACTGCAAAAGGCGCGACTTTACGGCCTTCAATCTCGGCTGCTTTTTCAATCAGCGCCTTGTCTGAAGGAGAAATACGAGCGACCAGTCGTTCGCTTCTACGTTCTTCTGTCATCGTTGTCATGTATATATGTGTGCCACAGAGTAACACATTTGGCAATCTGGAATTCTGATTTTTTTGAAGTGCGCGGAAATGGGGCATTCAACTTAAACGGTTGCCCCATTAACAGACTCTGCACATTGAGTCATGTATTTTAAATCGAAATCTCTAGTCACCTCTAGTGTTGCCTTGCTTAGCTTCTATTGCGCACAGTGCCATCTTCTTGAATCTCTATGAGGCTGGTGCTGATGTTGTTCTAAGTGCTTCTGGCAGTGCAAATACCAGCGATTTGACTGTGATGAATGGCTCTGGGGAATCTTATCTTTATGCTCCAGCCGCTGTGCTTCAGACCGTAAATAGATGTTATGAATTCTACTCTGGAGTGTCGTTTTCGGGACCAACCAGTTTTACGGGCACGGCAGATATGGCGGGAACGTTTGTATCGGGCGACGCTGTTGACATCATAGGGCAAAACGAACAGATCATTTTGCCCACTGGTTATATTTCGGGTTCTGCCGTGAGCGGCGAATCAATATGGGCTGGAGTCACACTAGCTTCAATGGGATTAGACGAAGGGACATACACTTGGACGTGGGGGAATGATCTGACCGCTGATTCGTTGACTCTCATAGTCAGTCAGTCGCCGATTCCAGAGCCTTCTTCGTATTCCGTGATAATGAGCCTCATCGTGGCAACGATCTGTCTCTCATCTCGTCGCCGTCGGAAGGCTTAGCGAAAACAGGGCAAATGCAGATCAAAAATGAGGCCCAAAAAGAAGTCAGGGCTCAAGAAGTTGCCGTGTCATCTTTATTTTGCCTCGAGGGCGCATAGACGTCAACGACTTGAGTAGATTCATACGGGACAATCACCGCCATCTGCGAACTCGCCTCTTGACAATAAGCTCAACCCTTCCACTTGTATTCGAATATTCGAATGTTGTTTTATTTATAAATTGTTTATACCAGCAATACATCGCTCGACTCAGGCAGCGCAAAGCCAGACTTCCCTTACATCTTTCACCAAACATATGGACCCTTATACCAATCCAGACTCGCAAACAGATCGCACCCGGCAGGCAATGGTAACTCGCTTAGAAGAGCGCGGTCAGCATGCTTTCTTTCAAAAGATGATCGACGATTATGTTGACACGATCCCAAGTGATCAGCCTCTGCGTGCATTAGACCTCGGCTGCGGCACAGGTGTGGTGGCACGGCGCTTAGCGAACGCGCTTCACCCGGACTCCGAGATTCATGGGGCCGACATCAGCGATGTTCTACTGACCGAGGGGCGGCGGCAGGATGTTGCGCAACGCATTCACTGGGACCATATCCAGCCTGGCGCGTTGCCTTACGAAGAGCGCTCTTTCGATGTCATCGTCATGCACACTTTGCTGAGTCATGTGCCGAATCCACTGTCGCTGCTACAAGAAGCCGAGCGCGTGCTGGCGCCAACAGGTCAATTGATCGTTTTTGATGCTGACCACGCAGGAACCACCTACGGCCAAGAAAGCTACGAGGCGATGCGTCGGGTGGATCACCTGCTGACTTCGGCAGTCGCCACACATCCAGACCTGTGCCGTCAGATGCCACGTTATTTAAAAACAGCTGGACTCAGTTTAAATAGCCATCGCTCCGTCATCCTATCGGAGTGCGGGCGTGGCGACTACTGGTTGTCGAGCGTGCGAGGATTTGCCGGGATTCTTCCGGCGCTAAATGTCCTCTCCGAAGAAGAGGGCCAGCAATGGGTCGATGCCATGCATGCGTCCCACGACAACGGCACCTTCTTCGCCTCGGGAGCCTTCTTCACCTTTTACGCATCCCACTCATAAGCGCCTACCTGCACTCTTCTTTTAACTAAATTCAAAGCACGTCACAACGCGTATCCGTAATTCTACTGCATCAAGCACTGGGTCGTCTTCCTCGCCATCATAATTTATCAACCGGTGCTCGTCAGCAGCGGGCATCTTTTGGCAGATTTGATCTTATCCGCATTTGTCACAGTAACGATCTCGACGCTCATCAGTGGTGTCATGTTTCAGTCGTTCATGGGCGCGATGAAGAAGAAGTGCTTAGAAGCAGAAATGAAAGCTGCAGCTCAAACGAAATAAAAGCTTAAATGCACTACAGGATCCAACTACTTTTAACCAGCAAAACTCACCATGCCTAATTCAAATGATTCTCGAGCCACCTCCGAACTGTTGAAAGCATTCTCGCACCCGACCCGTTTGGCCATCCTACAAGAATTGGTTTCCGGGCCCAAGTGCGTGACCGACATGGAAGATTTGCTACCCGCGCGTCAGGCCAACATTTCTCAGCATCTTTCCGTCCTGCGACATACCGAGCTCGTCGATTACGCTCAAGAAGGCACACAACGTTGCTACTACTTAAGCCGCCAAGACTTAGTAATCGATATGCTCGCCCTACTTCAGCGTAACGACCCCGTGGTGACGCGAAGCCCCGCAGACATTCGCGCAGAGAAAGAACGCCTCGCTCTAGCTTGAATGAAGCGAACACGACAACCACGATTGGGGCATAGCTTAGTGGCAGTGCGTTTAGCATTTCAACTACCACTTCGCTAAGCTCCGGGGCAGGCGGATGCTCATAGAACGAGCACAGCACAACAGCGACTTAAGCGAAACGATCTTGAATGACGACTTCGGAGTCGGACAAGCGTTCGCCACGTGGCCAGGCTGGCTTGGCTTCTTTGCCCACTGCTATGATGAAGCTGAGCACGTGATCCTCGGGCACATTAATCAGCTTTGACACCACTTCACCATCGAAACCAATCATTGGGCAAGAACCGTAGCCCATCTCTTTGGCGGCTAACATCAGCGTCATTCCTGCAAAAGCGGTGGAGCGAATCCCCTCGTCGCGAATCAGCTGAGGCTTGTCTTGGTAAAACGGCAGAATCATCGGTCCGAGGATATCCTGAACTTCCTGCGGCGCATGCGACCAATATTTCGCAGGATCTGCTTCGTGTGCTTTTAAATCGGCACACATGATGAAGAGCACCGACGCATCGGTTACGTGAGCTTGATCCCAAGCAGCGGCGCGAATCTGCTTTCGCAATTCAGGGTCGCGCACCACTACCATACGGTAGTTCTGCATGTTAAAGGAGGACGGCGCCAGCTTGGTCAACTCGATGAGCCGAGCGAGATCCTCCTCAGGCATCTCATGTTCGGGATCATAATGCTTAATGGAGCGGCGAGCTTCGATGGTTGCTAATGTATTCATAGTTTGATTGCGGTTTGGATGAAAAAACTTCCGCAATCAAAAATTAATTACGGGAGTTAGTAGATTTAGGCTGCAGTCAGTACTGCGGTAATTGAAGCCTTCGGTTGCTTTCATATGTTTTCTATTCGGTTTAATTTTTAAGATCTATAATGCGGTATACAGACAAGTCTGTATGTTTTTTCACTTTGTCAAATACTAGGTAGTATTTTTATCATAATAATAAAAGCAGGCGCTCAGCCCTTCCACGAATTCGAGAGATCGCCTAGACTCGCGCACACTCAGCCAGCGCCAGTGCAGCCTTCTTCGCTTGCTTCACGGGCCAGACGTCTTTGACATTCTGCGACTCCGTCAACGCTCCTGTGTAGAGCAGCAACCATGCGTCTCCGAGATTACGAGCTGCAGTGGCCTTGGTACCCAATTCGCGAGCCACACTGTGCCAGAACGAACGAATGCGTTCCCGGTAGGTCACGATCACCTCACGGATCTCCGAATCCCCCGTAACCATAGTCGCAGTCACGCAGAACGGACAGCCATGATAGCCATTGCCTTCCACATACACGCTCAGTTGATCGAACATTTGGCTTACTTTTTGATGCGCCGCTCGAGGATCATCCAATATCTCCTGATGCATGGATGTAAACTGATCCATCTCCACTCGTAACCACTCCGCGCACAACGCTTCTTTACTCGGGAAATGCTGATAGAAAGTCGCCTTAGCAATCTCCGCTTGAGCAATGATCTCATTGATGCCCACACACTCGTAGCCTCGTTCACCAAATAGACGACCTGCACTCCTAAGAAGTCTTTCTCTCGCTTTGCTCATGCCGCAGGATCGAACAAGTTTGTCTGTTTTTCAAGAGCGTATCGTAGTTTCCAGTAGGGGCTTCACTTGTGAAGACCGCTGCTTTATGGTGGCTGACTCCGCGTTTTTCACTGGTGAAGAGCATTTATTTTTCCCAACTTTAGCTAGATACAAATCTTAGTTTTAATAGCTTGTCGGCTGAGCGCGCGGCTTCATTGGAGAATCGTCAAGTTGAGTCCCGGACAACCGTGCTAAAGGGCTCCTTGCCAGACCTACAAGTACATGATGATCTGGGGGAGCTTTTGCGCTTAAGGGAATTGTGTGATGGCAAATACACGGTGTTGGCAGCTGGTTGCTTAACCTGCCCTGAGTTTCATCGAGGCTATGCAGAGGTTGAGGCTGCCAATGTGGATTATGCTCCATTCGAGTCGAACGACCTGATGGTTTAACTATACTTAAGATCACGCCCGAAACTCCAGAAGATACATATTATGTGAAACTCAGAACCGAGGCTACGAATGGCATGTCGATTCGGCTCCAAGTTTCTCGAATTGGTATTATTGGTAAGAGTGAGCGCCTTAGCGCTTTGCGTGGGACTTAAATTTCAGGAGGTATGAAGATGCTATAATCAATTACTTTATTGATCGTGGCGTGATCTACGGTGTAAGTGCCAAGAGCTTCTCCCTTGGTTGTTATAGTTATTCTCGAAGGTAAAAGAATTTGATCAGTTGAGTTTTTCCGACGTTTGAAAGAATTTGCTATGTAGGAAACTTCTATTTTTTTGCCGCCAAAGTATTCTTCACGGCCCCACTTCAATAGTAGGGATTTTTCCTTGTCGATGTAGTAAAAACTGTCTGATCCGCGTTGGATTACGTAAGTATCACGGCCTCCAACTTTGTCCGTGCCGATATATCGACATCCAGTTACCGTATAGTTATAAAAATCGTGAAGAAATAAGGGGACAGTTTGAAAATGAATTGGGCTTCTCTCTCCATAGCCTCCAGCGATTACTTGCCATTGTTCGTATGTCAGCTCTTTTCTCCTGAGTGCTGTATTGTTAGAGACAACAGTATGTCCGAATTCTTCTTCCTGGAGGATATATTTTCCACGTTGCAATTTTAAATAGATTCGCTCTTCGGTCGTTTGCCCATGCTTATCGGGCATAGCTTTCGTGATGATGCGCCATAGATTCGGCATTTCTTCTGTTCCTGCCTGGTAGTTTGAAGGAATGGACACAGTCTTATCCGTATAGGTTCTTCCCATATAGGTCCACTTGATGATTAAGGCTCTTTGGCCATCCGACGTCTCAACTAGCTTGTAATCTTTGCTTTTTTTTCCGTAGGTGAATGTACCTCTGGCAGTAACCTGCTCGATTTGTGTATTCAGTCCAATTACGGCGATGTTGTTGTTTAACAACCTTAGGCTAGTGGTGTCGCTGGGGGCAGCTAGCAAGGCTGCTTCTTTTTGCTCTTGTGCGTTTAATTCCTTAGCAACTGCCTCTATGGGCTCGGAATATTCGCCGATTTCGGCAAAGGCACACGAGATTAAATTTAAAAGCAGAAGTGCAATCGCAGTGCCTTTGTGTGGAGTAAATTTTAACGGAATGAAATCCATGATGAATTGCTGGCGGACTTGTTATGTCAAAATCACAGTTAAATGACCTAAAAAGCACTAGTCTAATATATTATGCTTTTCTGTTGAAGCTTTTGCGATTGTTTCTCGTGGCCCCCATATTGTCATTGGCAGGTAGCAGAGCCAAAGCTGCTGTGGGTTTGGATTCAGAAAGAGCTTATGTTGTTATAATACCGATTCTCATAATTAATGCGCATGTAGTGGTCTCAAGTAGCGTTTACTGAAGCGCGAATCCACCCATTACCAAATAGGCGTATGACACG
>NZ_JARXIC010000064.1 GCF_031127905.1 Thalassobacterium sedimentorum
CTTCGGGGCGTTTTTCAAACAGTCAGAAGACTTCTGGCACGGTATCCAAGTCGAGTGCGATTTCCGCGCCTTACGCAAAGAAGCTCCCCGCCTCATAAAATATGTCCAAACCGCCGAATCGCTAATGGTGTGCGAAGATTGAAGTTGAAACGGAGCAATCTTTATATTTTGCGTTCGATCCCTTCGATTGCCCCGCCCCCTCCGATTGCCCTCTGCGTTGTCGAGGAATTGCACTTGTTCTTCGGTCGGTTTGTTCGTATCTCTTTTCACTGGTGGTTTCCTTGTTTTTTTGTTTTACCGTCGCTTAGCCTTCAGGCTTTGCAGCAGGGAAACCACCTCTAAATTTTAACAATCAATGGGACGCTGCCAATGCCTAATAACAAACCTAAATATGGAAGTATCCGCAAATTTTCTCTACTACGCAGGTGGAGCCTACCTTTTCGTTTCAGCGCTCTATGTCTATTCCTCGTTGTCTAGGAAAAGAATCAAAGAGCAGATTGATAATACAGAGGACTATAAAGCTTCTGAACTGGAAATTAAGTGGCTGGAGGGTTCCGCCACAATTCGAGAGAAGTTGAGATTCATCGCTACGGTCTCATTCGTTCCGCTGAAAAGCTTTTCGTTTTGGTTGGTATCTGCAGTCGTAGGTTTTATCTTATGGACGGTTGCCGTGGTAATTTCTTAATTACCACTCAATCGATGAATTATGGATATTTCGCATGAAAAAGCACGCCGGTTAAATACCCGCGTGCCTAAGTTGATTTAAGTATCTCCAAGGGGGATCAAGTGTGATTGATTCGGAAGTGGTCCGAATCGATGCCTGTTTCCCTTCGGATTTCGCAGCGCTCCAGAAGGCATCTAAGGGGAGTTGTAAAGAGACTCCCGTTTCTATAATTGCTAAACGGCACGATACCAAGGGCTCGAATTTTTCCGATACGATCACCCGCGCCTTGCAATCAATCACCTAGACTCAATCATCCGATCTATGAAACGCCTCTTACATTCCATCGCCGCCTGTCTCGCCTTCGTAGATACACTCTCTACCGCATTGAATGCGAAAACCTACCAAGCCGACGACTTCAACCTCAGCTACAATGAAAATGAACCCGATGCAGGTGGTGTCTTTTTCTACAAGGAAATCCAACCTGCAGACGGAGTAGCTCCCATTTCCATCCCGCTCAACAGCATCAATGGCCAACCAGAGTTGCAGGAGTTCATCTACTTGCCCGACCTGAACATATTGCTGATTGCATACGATGCAGGGACAATCGGCAGCAGCATGCAGGTTGCCGTCACCCACCTGGCCGTCTATGATCTCAAATCTAAAAATACCCTCTACAACGATCAGATCGCGACCAACACAATCGAAGACTACACTGCTGAACTTTACCGGTACCGGATGCGGCGCATTTACTTGGATGCGCTCCAGAGCGAAGCGTACGCGCTGGGAAGACTTGCAGCCTATGCCGAAGATAGTGGCCAAAATGATTACGCGCACTACCTTCTTGGCGAATACTGGCGTGGCAGCGACGGTCCCACCGCCTTCAAGCACTATTCCGCAGCCCTAGAGGCAGGTAGCGCTCCCGCCGCTTTCGCACTGGCCGAATATTTCTATTCTGAGCGCGCCCAAGACACAGGCGTCCCCACAGATCCCCACAAAGCCTTGGAACTCTACAAAATCGCCGCCGAAAAAGGACATATCGACAGCTGCCTGCGAGTGGCGGAATACTACGAGCAGAATCCAGCTGCCGCCGAAGCAGATCAAGCATCCGCCTTCGCCTGGTATGACGAAGCCGCCGAAGCAGGCTCCGCACAAGCGATGCAAAAGCTCAAAGCGCTCGCGCGAAAGTAACATTCCAGCACCACCTAGCACGCCGAGCAAAGGTGAGGTCACTGAGGCTACAGCTTAAAATCATACAATTTAAGAATTCCCCTAAAGTTAAACCTAATAAAATAGAACAACCTGTGCATTAAATGAATTACATGCACATAAATTTGCTCACTTCTCGCGGAAGCCCTATTTAATTGATTGGAGTCATTTTCAAAAAATTTTCTAGAGACTTCAGATTCGCTGTTAATATGAATGTGCCCCCAGTAACTATTGCCGATCTAGTCGAATAATTTCCGGACGATCAAAAGTCCCAGTGAAAGAAGTTATGTATTTTTTGCCAATATATGGATGAAAGCTGGCATAACTTTCGTAAAAAGATCCGCTTCTTTTTTCATTAGGCAATACTCGAAGAATGTATAGATAAGAACCATCTGCTGATAGCATGAAAGCGCGTTGTGCAGGAACTCCACCCTCTGTAAATTTAAGTCTAATGACTCGTGGGTCGTCTTCATTGATTACAACGCTGTTAAGCTCAATAGCAACAGGTGACTTGTTTGATTCATGGAATTGTCCAGGTATTGTAGTATAAATGAAGCTCTTAAGCTTCGCTGAGCCATCCCACCATTCCGTAGTATAGTCAATTATTTGGGAATAGGACACCTCGCGCTTACCATCCGGGAAAGCTATTCTCAACTCTTCTTTAACTGTGTAGACTCCTTTGTAATCTCCACTGCTCCAGTGCTTAGTTACTTCATTCGACCAAACACCTTTAAATCGTTCACGTCTTTCATTTTTAGCCTGCTCATAGACTTCCTCTTTGTTGGGATTTAACCAGCCTTTATCCTGCAACTGAGACATTACTTTTTTCACAGCATCGTTCGCGATTCTACCTGCGCCGAGCTTTAGTAAATGCTGGCTATACTCCCACCCCTTTCCGTATTGATTCAAAGTTAAGCAAGCGACTGATTTTGCTATCCAATATCTGACCCATTCTTCATGAAGCTCGTAAGCTCGATCGGGAACAGGTCGCTTGTAAATCTCATAAGCCGTATCGTATCTTCCTTCGAATGTATTGGCCCCCGTCATTTCATCTAAAAGTGCCAATACCGATTTTATTTCTTCCAGATCAGCTGGAGATATCGGCTGCGGCTTAGCGACCTCGTCCACATCGGTCATTGACAATGCGGTCGTCCCAAACGCCGTGAGCACCTCCTTCATGGCAATTAACTGTGCATCGTTTGGAAAAAACTCTAGGTAGGAATCCACCTTAACTTTAGCCTGCTCGATTTTATTTTCTTCGATCAAATCTTGGATACTCTGAAATTGCTCTACGGTGGGCTGAGCGCTTTGAAGAAAGACAGAGGTAAAAAGAAACAGTGTCAGTTTTAGAATGTGATTCATGCGATTTTAAAATATTGGTCTCGTTCTTAAGTAATCAAATAGTGCGCTGGTTCATAATTCCCCCGACACGATAGAAGTAACTAATTTTCGCGCAGCTCTAAACCTAAACCTAAACCTTTATTGCTCTAATCGTCGAGCCACCCACGCGCTTTGAATGCTTCTATGTAAGCTGGCTTGAGTTCCTGCACTGCATTCCACTTGCTAATCCATGCCAAAGCCTCCCTTCCCTGAGAATCCTGATTCAAAGTAACTGCCAAAATCGCCTGTAAAAAACGCCCTTCCCAAAAGTCTGGCACTCGCTGCAAGAGTTGCTCCAACTGATAACTGATTTGCTGAGTATTTACCGCAATCGCTTCAGCTGACAATACAGGAAGCTTCATCCATTGTTTCTCTATCAATGTCCATGTCGCCTTATCCCCCCACAAAAGCTTGTCTGCTGTCACGGGCGCTAAACCCGAAGAAAATTCCTTAAGCGTAGTTTCCCACAGTAGGTCTAATTTTGCGTCCACTAAGTCTACTAACTCTCTAATTCCCACTTCATTAGGATATTCAGCTCGTAAATACTCTAGAACAGTAGATGCCTCCATAAATTGCCCTTGTTCCACGAGGCTATTTACAACGAGCAGTCCATCTTGAAGAGTTACCGTTTTCCCGTTCTTTAAATGAGCAGAATCTGCAGAAGCCACTCCCGCACCAACATCACAACTAACAAAAAACAATGAGCTTAAGAATATACAGGAAAACCAAAGGAACGGCAGCCCCTGCAATACTTTCTTAGTGTAGTTCCCCCTCTTACTCATAACTCGATTTGTTAAGATTAATAATCGCTTCAACCTCTTGCGGTGATGGCAACTCCGCTTCTGGAGGAGTTAGGACTGGTTTTGTATGCGCTTTGGCAGCATCTAAAACCAGTTGAATTTTTGTTGCATTCACGGCATCCATTTGGACGTCTAAGGGAGTGTCCTCCAAACGACTTCGCATGATGGCTTCGACTGCATTTTGCTCTGTAATCGACATACGAATCCTACCTTCCTTTTGTAAACGATCCATCGTCTCTAGGGCATTCTCTATAGCTTGATCCCGCCCATCTGCGTTATTCTGATACTGCCTCGCTTTGAATTCAGCAAAACTCATCTTTTCAGTGCCATATTTCTGATTTTGGATCCAGGCAGCCTGCGAAGTGTCATCGACAGTAAATTTTTTAAGACGCGGTATGATTCCATTGACTGGTTTACCAAGCACTTGACGAACTAGATTACCATCCTCTCGTCTTTTATAGGTGGGCAAATCAGTGATCTGACCTGGGCTCAAAGCTTTAGGTATGCCACTTTCTGAAAAAGTAATACGGACATCACCATTACCAGGGTCTCCAAAAAACTCTTTATAAATGTAAGGCTGAACATCCTCCGGAATCATTGAAAAACCCTCATCGTATCGGCTCATGTCGCCGGAAAACGGTTTGTTTAGAGATGACAAATCCTCCTCATCGAAGTAATTCTGATCAGCAAAAGCCTGACGTTCAATTGAATTTAAGGCATTTAAGGCTTTCAACAAACGCTGCTCCTCCTCGATTAATGCTCGTTGTCGCTCTGCTTCTTGTAAACGGCGTTGTATCTCTAAACGTGACTCACGCTGCGTGGAGCACCAAGAAGAATGACTCACACCATAAGACCAATCGGCACCACAACTATTACATTGAGGATTGGAAGGCTGGGGACTTGAATAGCGGGGCGCCACATAATCCCATTCACGGCTTGGACTTGAACTTTTCCTTCGGCTCTCCTTCCAGTTGTTGATACCTTTATCGATCTCGACCTGATAATCTTTCATTACTTGAGTATAGTCTACTTGACCCGACGAATAGTTATTACTTGATCCTCCACGAGAAGGAATTCCCATTTGGCATGTTGCACAATAGTGCGAGGAACTCATTGAATTCCCGTGTGGACAATAACCTTGCGAATAAACAATGCTCTTTGTGATTAAAGTTACTATAAATAAGGCATACAAAACCGTCTTCATATATGCTTATATATGGTATTAAAAATAGTAATACAAGTCGTTAATCCCGAGAAATATTCGAGGTGACAGATTTCCTAATAACGGGTGCTCAGCATCCACACGGCAACTTCGCATCCGGCGAGAGCTTTATTATAAAATTAGGTTCTTGTTCCCAGAAGTCGTTCGGTCGCAATTCAAGCTCATCCGTGCGATCATTCGTCCATAAGCCGTATCGCAGCCCGGAGTCGAAAAGCAACTGCTCACCAAGCTTCACCTCGATACGCTGAATCCCCGCCGTTTTATAGGACACGAAGTCGACGAGCGACGTATCCGGAGACGCAGCTTTAAGTGATGCGAGAGTGGCTTTCCCCTGGGCATTGGTGACCACAGTCATGGGCTCGTAAATTTCGTGCATGGTCGGCAAGATTGCGTTTTTTGTTTTGAAGCTAAGCACCACTTCGACCCCCTCGACTGGCTGCCCCTCAGAATCTACAACGGTGATCATGGCGCCACTGCGGGTGGTATAAGTGGAAGCACACCCAGTAAAGAGGGACAGTGCGCTAGCGATCAAGATCCAGCAGAAGCCGGTGATGAGAATACGTTTCATTGGTAGAAGTCTGTTCAGGTTAGTTTCTATTCGCTTTAAGGCTAAAAAGGAGGAAGAGTGAAGCTTGGAATGAATGGCTCGCTTTGATGCGATCAGGACATGGTATACATTTTGGGTTCAGGACATAGGTAACGGTCGTTGATGCATCATATACCGTTATTTAGTTAATGTTTGGTTGTTACTGTATCCTTCATGGCGGTCACTAGTGACCGCCATGAAGGATACAGTAGAGAGTTCAATCGTGCCAATATATAGTCCAGCAAAGAAACTATCATAGTTCCCGTGCTCAGTTGGAAGCTATCCCACAGACCAACCTTTTAATGCTGTGGAGGTTGGTATTTTTTGTGAGTTTAGGCTGAGGACATCTGAAGGGGTCAGAACATTCTAAAGGGGGTCGTTCAGTTATACTTATAGTCGCTCAACTTGAAGAACCCGAATAGAGCCATGTCGCTATCTTTGCAATTCCCTTAAAAAGACTTAGCCGAAGTCGTCAAACTTTAGACGACCTGACGTGAACGGACCAAAGTCTCACGACTTCAGCTACGGCAGGGACAAACGATGGGGGCAGAGTATCCTTACTACTTTTGATTATACTCAGCAGCAGCTTCCGCGCATTCCAATACTTGCTCAGGATACTTCGTCGCGACGCGCATCAGAACCTTCGCGCTCGGTGGCGGTTGACGACGCCCCTGCTCCCATCCACGAACGGTCCCAACGGGTGTATCGAGTAAGTTCGCGAAGGCTTCCTGGTCAGTCCGTGTTTAATTCGCGCATGCGCCACTGCGTTCTCAGGGTTTACTACACGCACACGCGCCGGTGCAAGCTCACCCGCCTCAATCGCCTTCATCTGACGGATCAAATCTTTCAGTTCTTAAAATAGTTCTGTGTCCATGGTCGTGCTCCTTTTTTACCCATTCATTCAAAATTAGACGTTTCGCGTTCGACGTCCCCATGCCCACCGCTGGCTTGCTTCGTAAAGATCAGTGTTTCGATGAAAAGCATTCAGCCAAACTACGTCATTGGCGCAGCCCGTCAAAAACTAAGTCAATGACGCACCACAAAAGTAATGACATGACCCGAATGGCACGGACTTAAGCGGCATAATTGAGTATAAAAGCTCAAATAAAAAGCTGACGTAAAGGCCGTTGGTAAGTAGCGTTTTTGTATGCAA
>NZ_JARXIC010000065.1 GCF_031127905.1 Thalassobacterium sedimentorum
TGAATAGACTAGTCAAAAGATTTGGCTCACTCTGATTCGTCGATTGTTTGTTGTCGTTAGATGAACGACGCAATGAGCCAATTACATAAAACAATTAAAGACACATTTCTATTTCCGCTGCTAGCTGTAGCGCTGCTCGGGGTGAATTCGGCTCAGGCGGAGCTTAAGTTCGAACGGACGGTGATTGAAGACACGATCGCGCCGGATGTGAAAAGTTATCCTTTCGAGTTTGCTTTCAAAAATGAAGGTGATTCTTCGGTCGAGATCAGCGAGATCAAGACCACTTGCGGTTGCACCACCGCGAAGCTGGATAAGATGACTTATGCCCCAGGTGAATCCGGTGTGATCAAGGGGGATTTCTCGGTCGGGAGCCGTCAGGGCTTGCAGAGTAAGAAAGTCCGTGTGCTGACGAAAGACTTAGCTCAGCCTGAAATTCAGCTCGCGCTCAAGTTAGACATCCCGCAATTGGTCACGATGAAGCCTGGGCTATTGTTGTGGCGAGTTGGTTCGGAGCCAGCTGCGAAGACATTGACAATCACGCCCAACGCGGACCTCGGTGCAAGGGTCGTGTCGGTTGAATGCGAGTCCGCTGACTTTGCGGTTGAGGCGCTGCCGGCAGTGGCAGGTTCAAACGACATTGAGGTCGTGGTCGCGCCCTTGAAAACCGAAGCGAGTGGCCGGGGCTTGGTGAAGGTGACGGTCGCAATGGCCGATGCAGAACCGAAAATTATCTATGCCCACGCTTTGATTCGTTAATCCTCAGGCGACGAACATCTTCGAATCACTCAACTACACTTTTAATTACTAGGCAAAAACTCTCCACAATTAAGCGCAATTTAAGCGTGATTGAGCGGTGCCCCTCATGTCTCACAGATTCTATTAGACCGCTTAAAAACGCTTAAATCACGCTTAAACCAGACCTCTAAAATATGAAACTTATCCGCATATTCCTTTGCTCACTGCTTGCTCTTAGTGCAAGCATGGTCTGTGCGGATACCTATGGCTGGCATGCGGCTGAGGTGCGCGGTGACGAGCAGGCGGTATTAGTGCTCTGTCCTGGCATGAATGGAGATGGTGCGTTCTTTCTGAACGAATCGTCGTGGATGGATTTTGCTAAGGCCAACAGGTTGGGTGTCATCGCGCTCGCTTTTAAATCGAAGTCAGAGAAAATGTATGGTGAAGCGCGTGAAGGGTATTACTGGCCGGAGCAAGGTTCGGGGGAAGCTTTATTGGATGCGGTTCGCACAACGTACGGTCGCGATCTGCCCATTTTGATTTATGGCTTTTCAGGTGGCGCGCATTTTACCAGCCGCTTTGCTGAATGGGCACCTGAGCGAGTCATTGCCTGTGCCGCGTATCCGGCCCAGTTCTGGGACGCACCGCAAATAAATAAAACTAATCCTCCGGGTATAGTGGCATGTGGCGAGCATGATGGCGGACGTTGGTACCCGAGCTTTTCTTACTTTTATCAAGGCCGGCAGCAACAAAAGCCTTGGGTCTGGGTGAGTCTTCCAGGGACTGGGCACAACCGGCATGGCGCATTTGAACAATTTGTGCGCGATTTTTTCGAAGTTACGAACGGTCAATCCAACATAGCCGCTTACGCCGACGTTGAGTCGGGCGAAGTCTTTGAAGCTTCAGAAGAGGCCGTCCAGCAAGAGTTGATGGCGATCTTTCCGAACCAGAATCTAATCCAAGCATGGAGAGAATTGCATGCTTTTAAATAAAAACACCAAAACTGAAAATAACTATGAAACTTAATAAACTTCTACTTCTGTTGCTACTTGGCCTGATTGCTGGAGCCTATGGATTTAGCCAATATCAGTCGCTAAGCTCTGATCTTGTTGCGTGTTGTCCCGTCGAAGATCCCGAATGTGATGATGATGACGACGATGACGATGATGATGACTCAGATTCTATGCCTAGTCAGGTTTTGGTTTAGTTCGTATATCTTAATTTGTAAGATCAGGAACCTGCTCTAATAGTGAAAACAATACGTGCCAGTTTTGTAGACTACGCCCTTGCGCGTTTGGGGAAACCGCAAGGGTGTTTTGGAGCGAGGTTCCTGACTCTTATTTTTACCTTCTTGTTGTTTTCGATTGCTGGTCAAGCGCGGGTGTTGGATCTGGACGCGCGTGACAATGCCTTGGGATCTGCTAATTCCTTTGGGCATGGACGGATCGTGCGTGTATTGGGTGAGCTTCCCATGGGTGGAGCGAGCTTTCCTATCAACTTGGTTTTTAATACCAATCCTGCCGACGCTCCAGGTGCTTTCGGGCCTTACTGGCGTATCCCTTTACTGGCATCGACCGTCGTCCAATACAAGCAGTACAAGCTTTATTGGGATGGTCCTCACGAGCGACGTCAATTCTTCTCGCTGGATCCAAGCGGTGATACACGGCGTGGGGAAAAGGTGTTTGTCGAACGTGGTCAAGACTGGAAGGCGACCATCGGTCGCAGGGGTGCAGTCTTGATCGAAGCGCTCGACGAGTCTGGTTATATTTTTCGATATGATGAGGGAAGGCTTGAGGAGTTTAAGCTGGGTGACTCTGCAGCAAGATGTCGTGTTACTTACTCGGGGAGAGGATATCCGCTTTACATCACAAACGCTGAAACCAATCGACGAATTTTCGAAATTGAATACCGGGGCGCGACTGGCCCTGAGCGTATCGTCATCGGCGAGCAGCGCATCGAGGTCGAGATGGGCGATGGCGAATTAACCGCGCCCGATGGCTCAACAAATTACCGAAATTACCGTGTCAGTTTCTTGCGTAGCTTACGATTTGGTGAAAACAGCGCGGAGTATTATTCTTACAGCAAAGCAGACGCACGCAAGCGAGAGGTATTCATTGTGGATGAAGCGGGAAAGAAGCTGACGAAGGCACTCGATCTCGCAGTAAATCGAATGGAGATTGCGAATGCCGAGAACGGAGGTGCAGATTCGGATAATTGGATCGAGTGGGAAGCGGGGAGTGGGTTTGTGACCGCAGATGCCGGTTCCACTTATGCGGTTAAAAACAACTCATGGGACCCGAATATTAACGAGGGCAATTGGGATGTCACCCCGGACGCGGTCGAAATGACTCGGCTTCCCCTTGATGGTGACGAGCAACGCTGGTCTTATGTCTGGAATTCAGGGGTGCGGGTTTATACCGATTTGGCGACGGGTGAAGTGATTCGCCGCACAGTGATTAGCTCAAAAGGCCCCGCTAATGGAAAATTGCGCAGGCGTGAAGTGTTGAAAGATGGTAAGTGGGTGCTGGACCGTTTGAATTCATACGACCCAAAGGGTAGGCCGATTCGTGCCGTTTATGGCGATTCGATGCGTATTTGGAAATGGGAAGATACGCATGATGGAAGCGAAGCTGTCGAATACTTGGATGGTAGATTAGTCCGGCGCACCGTTTACAATTCAGCGGGAGAATTTTTGGAGCGGGAGGTTTTCAAAGCCAATGGTAACGTGGATCGATATGTGTATGACGATTCCGAGAACGGCCGATCCATCGCGCATTACTTAAATGGCGATGCGGTCTCATACAAGGAATTCGATTCGCAAGGTCGGCTGAGCTACATGAAATGGGCCGATGGCCGCGAGCAGTTTTGGGATCGAAGCAAGGGGGAGGAACTCTTTTTAACGCTCTATCCCGATGGTCGCGAGTATCTTGTCAAGCGTGAGGCAGATGGCTATGTGCAAGTGGATGCGCCTGAATTGATTTCAAATGCAGTAAAACTTTTAACTCAAACCAGAAAATAAAACTAAACCGAATATGAAAAACCTAAAATTAATTCTACTACTGCAAGCATTTGTGTTTGGAGTCTTGTCTGTGAATGCTGATGACGACTGTTGCGCTGATGGCAGTGATCCAAGTTATGAATGTGAAGATGGAACTCTGGTGTGCGATGCTAGTGAGTGTCCTTCGTGCACAATAGATAACCCAAATGCAGAGACAGAAGGGTATGAATGCTGTGACGGCGAGGAATATGACCCGAATGTTGAACATCCTGAAGATGAAGGAATTACATATACTTATGTGCAGCCAGCATCTATCGAGAATATTTTGGCCGAATTTGATATTTCAATTAGTGGAGAGGGAACATATACTTTAACAGATTTAGAAACTGGAAAGAGTTGTTGTTCCGACTCAATAATCGATTATAAGACTGGATCTAGCACGTTAGATGTTAAGTTAGAGCACACTTCCACCGCACTCGCCATTCCTATTGTCAGCAATGCGATCAAATCGATGGATAACCTACCATTAGTGGAAGTTCGTCACACAGGAGAACTTAAGGTTACTGTTAACGGTGGGGGGACATCAACTCAGTCCTTGAATGATGGGTGTGAGGAATTGACCGGTGTCTTGACTATGTCGACGACTGTAAATGCTGGGATTAATGTCGAAGTAGATACTGATTTTTGTTTTGACTGTCCTGAGCTTGATGAATTTGACGTTGACCATACTGGTAATCTCTCTGGCAGCTTGGGTATTAGTGGAGCTTACACGCCAACAGACTTGGCGGATACTCCATCGGTTAGTGATTTTTCAGGCTCTTTAACTGGTAATGTTTGTTTTAACATGTTTGTGGATTTGCCCGCGCCTGTTTCAAATATAAACATCAATCGTTGCTGGCCATCGTCAATCTGAGAACAATTTACTAAAGTAATTAGACACTCTGACTTAGTTCGCAGTGGGTAACGAGTCGTTGCTGAAGAAGCAAAATTCAAACTTTAAGAATGATGAAACAAATTTTTATATTTTTAATACTATTGACGAAAGTTTTTAGTGAGAGTGTTCCTCGCATTCAATTCCTGAACGAAGTTGAAAGTGATGGACTACGCGGTGCTTTCAGTCAAAAATTCTTGTCTGAAAGAGCGAGTAGGATGGTTGATCTTGATCGCAACTTCGTAACGCATATATTATTGCGGGCAGTTGAGAGGGAGGGACTAGACGGAGACTGGTATTACATTTATATTGTAGATGCTCCGTCTATATTAATAGAGGACTCTCGTAATTTTGCGGACAGAGTTGCCTACGGTGATGTGTCTGTCTTTCCTGTTAGAGTTCTCCGAGAGGATTCGGTTTTCAAAGTAGTTTTAGCAACGCGGGAAACAATACATTATTTCGAGTCTGACTTTAGCATCCATTATAGAAGTGAAGATGGTGAATCAATAGTTAAAGAATCAACTGCATTTAGCAGCGAAGATGGAAGTTCTAGTTTAGAACAGATCAATGACGTTCGAGAACCGAAGGGTTCAGGCAACGATTTTGATGGATTATATGAGGTTTTTAAGTTAGACGAAGCTGAAGATTCTGCCCCAGTAATCGATTGGAAGACCTTGGATTGTAATCTTAAGATCCTTAACCTAGGCGAACGCCCAATACTAAGTGCATATGGCGATTTCGTAAGTTCCCAGTGTTCTGGTGATGTCCAGTCTTTGGAAAATGTAATGACTAGTCAGGCTTGGATTGAGGTTGAATCAGAGATTAAAAAAATGAGCGAAAGCAGATACATCGATTTTATCAAATCTTATTGTGCTCAATTTCGGGATGCTGAGTGTGTTTATGCCGTGGGTAAAGAGAAGTCTGATAGCACAATTGCGTATATTGCTAAACTTACGGATTTTGGTGGAGGCATTAACTCGTTTGCTATGCATCGCTTATTGAGAGAGTTTGATGGCAGTTGGAAAATAGACAAAGAAATGGATGCAGGAATCTTGACGAAATATGAGAATTCATTAAGGAACAGGTACCGACTTATGAGATCAGAAACTAATCCATTTTAGTTCACTGAATATTTACCCCAGACTATAGATTTAAATGAGACGAGCTATAGCGTTCTTTATCGACTTAATTCTCCTGTCAGCTCTTATCTCTTGCGTTAAATCTGTAAGTGAACTTCGTAGTGTAGGCGAAGTCTGTATGGCTTTACTTTATTTTACGATTACGTCACTGTTATTTAGGCGGAGCTTGGGACAACTAACGATCGATTTGAAGATTGAAGTGTATAGTCACGGGCTTTGCGAGTTATTAGTGTTGGAATTTCGCTCCATTTTTAAGGTGATTAGTTTTGGATTACTTTGTTTGCCTCTTATCCCCTTTTGGCGTTCTGGTCGCAGTAGAAAGTCGTTATTAGATCTGATCTGTAGAACACGAGTTGTAGATGCTAAAACGGGGGCAGGGCATAGAAAATGGGGCAAACGAGGATAGGATCCGGGTCAAACGCAGAGGATAGGATCCGGGGCAAACGCAAAATATAAAGATTCGATTTGATGATGTCTTATAATCTTAAGGCGCTACTTCGTGGCATCTTGCTTAGTTTGCTTTCGATGAGTTCGTATGCCACTTCAGCTGAAGAAATTTACGAACTCGTCGAGCCGACGAAGCTGGCTCGTTACAGTGACATAACCTATTACGTTCGTTTGCCTCAAGGACGCGCCGACGAAAATCTAGGTCGGGCATCTTCTGGGATGGAAACTTCCGTGCGAGGTGTCATGGCCTTGGTGACTTGGGGCGCGCAGCCAGAGGATGTTGGTTGCATGATGACAGGTGACTAGTCTGAATAGACTAGTCAAAAGATTTGGCTCACTCTGATTCGTCGATTGTTTGTTGTCGTTAGATGAACGACGCAATGAGC
>NZ_JARXIC010000066.1 GCF_031127905.1 Thalassobacterium sedimentorum
TGGGGAGCCGGAGAGAGTCAGAGTTTTGCTGTTTGTTAAGTGCATGTCGGCCTTGGCTCCCTCTTCTCGCCCGTAGAGCCCCTTTATTATGCCCTTGGGTGCTAGCGTAAGCGGTTGTTGATGAATCTTTGGTGCGGTGCGTTCGGCTGGGATGCGGGTGAGTCGTGTTTTGGGGAGTGAGCTTTTATGATGGATTTTTTTACAACCGCTTCGCTAGAGGTGGGGAGGCCGGAGAGAGTCAGACGTTGCTGTTGATCGGTTATTCTGGGAGTGACAGTCGTCTGATACCATCTTTTAGGCGGACTACATTGAAATTAATGAGTAAGCCAACTTTGCAATCAGTTAGCTTCATATAGGTCATGAGTTGTGCTTCGTGAATGGGGGCTAGCTCTTTGACGACTTTGAGTTCGACGATCACTTTACCATCAACAATTAGGTCTAGAGCATAGTCGTCATCTAATTCTAGATCTTTGTATTTGAGCTGAAGTTTGACCTGACGCTTTACCTCCACGTTTCGTAGATGAAGCTCATGTTGTAAGCTTTTCTCATAAATACTTTCGATGAGTCCTGGCCCCCAGTAACTGTGCACTTCCATTGCTGCACCGATTATAGTGCTAGTTAATTTAGTGTAATCATCCATAACTACTTTTTGTTATCCAAAAGATTTAATGGCAAGTCTGACCTCCCTCTTCTCGCCCGTAGGGCCCTCTAGCGCAGCGGTTGTGGATCAATCATTTTGCAGAAGAGCTGCGTCACTAGCTGAGCATGGTATATGGCATTGCGGATTATTTTTTTACAACCGCTGCGCTAGAGTTGAGAAGCCGGAGAGAGCGAGGCTTCGGTGGTTTGGGTTTATGAAACTTTGGATTTTCGACAAGACCTAGGATCATGTCGATGATTGTTGGAAAAATCGACATGTTGGAGGTGCGGCTTACTGATCTTCGCAGACCATGAGTGACTCCGCGGTTTGCACGTATTGGACGATCTTGGAGGCTTCTTTGCGTAGCGCGCGGAAGTCGCACTCGACTTGGATGCCGTGCCAGAAGTCTTCCGATTGCCCGAAGAAGGCTCCGAAACGGATCGACATCTGGGGGGTGATGGAGCGCTTGCCGTGCACGATCTCATTGATCGCACGAGGTGCCACGCCGATCGCGCGGGCCATCGCGTTTTGAGAGATGTTCATGGGCACTAGGTATTCCTCTAAGAGTATTTCGCCAGGTGTGATCGGTGGGTTCATGGGGTATAACGTGTGACGTTACGGGGGTGCTGTCAATGATAGTCGACAATTTGCACCTCGGCTGGGCCTTGCTCGGTCCATCGAAAGGCGATGCGCCATTGTCCATTGATACGGATGGAGTGAGTGCCAGCGCGGTCACCTTTGAGTGCTTCGAGGCGATTGCCAGGCGGCACTGACAGATCTTCGATTCTTCGGGCGCGATTGAGTTGGATGAGTTTGCGTAAAGCGACCCGTGCTATCGCATTGAAACGCCGGTTTTTCTCTGCGACGAAGAGTTGCTCGGTGTCTGCATTGGCAAAGGATTGAATCATTGTTGGGTGTGGCGGCGTCGCGCAAGCACGAGCCCTACAATTTAATTAGCTGGCCTCCCATAGGTGGGCGTTGAGGCTTTCGATGACCTTGTCGAGTTGGCTGTCGAGTAGTTTATCGATGCGCCGAGAGCCGCCGTCGTCGCTGAAGCGCTGATTGACGAAGTCGCGGTCGATGATGCCTTCGTGGGTGAGTTGGGCAGCGAGTCGAGCGAGCCAATTACGTTGGACACGAGTCCAGTCGTGTAATGCGTAGATGGTCTGCATGGTATTTTGCACGCGTGTGCCGAAAGGGATGAGCGGTTCGCCTAGGGCGGCTTGTCGAATGTAGCCGATGATGCTGGCGGCAATATCTTGATTGGACTTGCCGCGCCAGGCGGTCTGTAGATTGACCTCGGAGAATCCGGCAGAGTCGAGCAGGAGTTTGACCTCTTTGAGCTGCTCGCGGGTGAGATCGCGCGGGCGCGTGACGGCGACCTTGAGCGCGGCTGATTGGTTGAGCTGCTCGTTGATGAAGCTCGTGAATTCGTTGAGGTAGTCTTCAGGTTTATCGTGGCCGCCGTAGTTTTGGCTGCGCTCGGTCACTTCGTCTGCGTGATGGGAAATGATGGGGAAGTGTTCGCTACCTACGAGGCGCTTTACCTCGTCGAGCTGATTGAGTAAGCCGCTGTGCTGTTTGAGGAAGTCGGAAGCCTTGCGTGGGCCCAGCTCATGCAAGTGTGAGTGCAGTTTGTCGGAAGGTACACCCCAGAACGCTTCGAGCTCTTGTAACTTGGCACGCAAGTCAGGCTTACGTTCGGCCTTATTGTTGGCCTTGCGTAAGACGCGCATAATTTTTTGGCTGATCTGGTCGAGGACATCCTGTGCATGGTTCGAAGCGGGCGCGCGACTCTCACTTTCACTCTCACCTTGTATGAGCGCGGCCTCGAGGATCTTGTCGTCGGTCAGTTCGGCGACCAGTTGATCCAGTGTGATGTTTGGATCTTTGACCAGAGGCTTCATCGTATTGACCTTTTCGAGGGTCTTGTAGATGTCGACGGCGTCGTAGATGCGGAAATAGGTTTTGCCGATCTCATCGCAACGACGGGTGGCACGTCCGATCATTTGCTCGTAGAGGATGCGTGATTTGACCAAGCGCATAAAGACGAGGTTGCAGATCTTGGGCACATCGATGCCGGTCGTCAGTAGGTCGACAGTGATGGCAATGGATGGATAGCGCTCGTTTTTTAAGCGGCGGATGAGTTTGTCAACTTGATCGCTTTTGCCTGTGATTTTACGCACGGCGGCTTCGTTGTAATCGCTGCCGTAGAGATCCTTAAAAGCTTCATCCAGTAGGTTTTTAACCATGTCCGCGTGTAAGTCGGTGGCGCAGAAAATCATGGTCTTCTCGTCGCTGAACGGGTCGAGCTCTTTCGCGAGCTCGGCACAGATGACCTGGTTGAACGATTTGGTAATGACCCGGCGGTTGAAACCTTCGATGTCGAAGCCGAGTTCGTCTTCGAGTTCGGCCGCTTCAACTTCGCCTGACTGGGTGTTTATTATTTCAACCGCCTCGCCGCGCTCGAACTGAATGCCGTTCTCTGCGAGCAAGGTGCGGTAGCGGATCGGTGGTTCGTGGTCGATCAGCCAGTCATCGGCGACAGCCTCTCGATAGGAGTAAGTATAGACAGGTTTGCCGAAGATTTCGGAGGTGTGTACCGCTGGTGTGGCAGTGAGGCCGATTTTGATCGCGTCGAAGTAATCAAGGGCTCGTCGGTAAGCGGATAGATATTGCTCGGCGTCACGATGCTCTAATTCGCCCTCAGTCATTTCCTGATCGAGGGTATAGCCACGGTGTGCTTCGTCGATTATGATACAGTCGAACTGATCAATTGGCGGAGGCGTGTCGGACTGGAAAATGCGGCGCACCATCGCTTGGACGGTGGCCACTTGAATGCGTGTTTCCGCTTCGGCGGCCATGTCGCCGAGTTGGGCGATATTGTAGATCTTTGAGAGTGGCTGGTTCTGTTCTAGTGGCGCTTCTTTAAATACATCTTGTGCTTGTTCCCCAAGGGCGGTGCGGTCGACTAGAAAGAGGATCCGCTTGAAACGCTCGGCTTTGAGGAAGCGATACATTAGACCAATGATTGTGCGCGTTTTGCCAGTGCCAGTGGCCATTGCGAGCAAGCAGCTTGTTTGGTCGTCCTCTAGCGCGGATTCGACTTCGCAGATGGCTTTTTCTTGATAGTCGCGCAACTGCAAGTAG
Organism: Thalassobacterium sedimentorum; assembly: GCF_031127905.1. GTDB lineage: Bacteria > Verrucomicrobiota > Verrucomicrobiia > Opitutales > Coraliomargaritaceae > Thalassobacterium > Thalassobacterium sedimentorum. Next base: position 3,791 of record NZ_JARXIC010000066.1, read on the forward strand.
GCGAAACCTTCGGCTCGCAATTGAGATTCAGCTGTGGCGCGCTGGCGGGTGAGTCGATCCAATAGGCCTTCAGGACTGTGGAACTCTTGTAAGGCTCGGCGTGTATTTGAGGGGTCGCGGACGTCGCGAAACCAGATGCCGGACTGCTCTGCGAGCTGTTTGATGTAGGGGCGTCCATTACAGGAATAAACGAAAGGGATTTGATAATGTCCCTCTGCGTCGTCTGCCCATGCGATGGTGCGGCCTTCGACTTCCCATGCGGGGAGTAAAGTCGGGGTTTGTTGAAATCCGCGCGAGTAGCGTTCGGCTTGTGTGATTTTACCAGCGACATTGGCATTTTCGCGCTTTGCTTCGACTATCGCAATCGGCGTCAGTCCAGCAAAAAGCACGTAGTCTGCTGACTGACGGCCCATTGTTGGCCATTCTGCGATGGCTACATTCTTGCCTCGCTCAGGACGGGCACCTTTTGCGTAGCGCAATTCTTGACTGTCTGCGATCCAGCCGAAGTCGTTGAGTTGCTGATCGATGAGGATGCGAGTCATCTCCTCATTGAGCGTGACAAGTTTGCAGGCCTTACGGACGCGAGCAGTATAAATTTTAGCCTGTTCCTGATTCTTTTTCTGTTGTTCTGCTTCCTTCGAGGCTAATTCGGACTGAAGGGCTTGAATCTGAGATTCGAAGGCTGCCTGTTGTTTCTTGAGCTCCGCTTCGCTGTTGGCTGATTGCGCTTGATAGCTTCTAGCCTCCGCATCCATCTCTTCTGCGAGGGCTTCGTAGGCCTCCTTCTCTTCTTGCTGGAGTTGGAGCAGGCTCTGATTGGATTCTAGCTGTTGACTGCTCTCTGTCAGTTGAGCACTGAGGACTTGAACTTTTGATTTTAGCTCGCGCAGTGTTCGGCTGGGGTCTGCAGGTTCCTGAAAAGGGCCAGCCTTGAAATTAGGAGCCGCTCTGCCTGAGGAGCGATGATACCAAAGAGCGAGTTCTCTGGCCACTTTGAGGCCAGAGAGGGCGTCTTTGTGCTGGGTTTCGAATTGGTGCGTGGCGTCGTTACCAGAAATGCGAATCTTATGGAAAAGCTTGATAATCTGTGGATCCAGCTGGAGCGCGCGCCCTAGCTGATAGATTAGATCAATTTGCTTCGTTTGCTCATTAAACTCGATGCCGCAACTGGTGGCTAAGTCTTGAGCGATGGCTTCGCCGAGTTGTCGTAGCTTTATGAGGGTGGTATTTGGATCACTCGAAAAGACACGTTCTGCGCTGGTCGCCAGTTGTAGGAAGAGCGGGTCATGTGTCTTTAAAAATGTAAAGTTACTCATTGAAGGTGCGCCAAAGCCAGAAAAGGGATTACAAGAAAGGCGTTTGTTACTTGTAGCAAAGCAAAAAAACAATCAAGGTTTTGCTAGGTTCGCTATCAGAAGGGCTTCCGTTTTTCTCAGCTTCGTTCCCAGCGCATCGTTGCCAATGCCTTTGAAGGCGTTTAAGCGCTTCGTGAAGTGGGGGAGTGATGTCGACATTTCCTGCATAATCGAGCTTGTATGAAAGTGCGGTCGGCAGTTGATGATGAGTTGCCAGCAAAGCTTAATTCCCTTCCTAGTAGCCTGTTCCATCTTAATCCGTTTAATTAATTTGGAGGCGGGTTCGTCATTCGGATCTTGTTCGACGAGTTTACCGCGCACGGCGAGATCGAGGATGAAGCGGCGCAGGCGCGGGATGGCGTCGGGCGCTTCGGCTACTTCAGCAAAATGCTGCAGTAATTGCGGATGATTGATGACGGATGGCGAATGGGTAGGCACGGTGGATGGGAACATCGAACGTCCAACTTTGAATGGTGAAAAGAGTGAAAGATATTAAATGGATTGCCAGATCGGGTGTTGATGCCAGTTGGGAGGCAGCCCCATTTTGTCGAGTGGATTGGGGCATGCAGGTGCTTGGTCGATGTGTGCTTGAATCATAAGCCCACAGTTTTTTAGGCGTAGTCATAGATCGGAGAGCGAAAGCCACGGTTTGGTATAGGGCTGGGTCATCGAGCAGCTCCCTTCTTCCAATTATGGTAAAAAAAAAAAGACGCGCCCTTGATGTGCATTCTTTTCATTGCGAAAACAAGAGGCACGGCGCGTGTGTTACCCAAGAGAGTGGGCATGTTCAGAGAATTGGCAAAGCTTTTTGCGCAATAGCGGAGCAGAAGCTGTGCTTTGTAAGTGAGTGGTGGCTGCTTCATGCGGCAATCACTTGTTGGTGTTTGGTAAAAAGAAACCTCCCGTGGTGCACATCGTTGAGAGGTGTGGGAGGTGTTGATAAGGAGATGAGATCATTGCAGGCTGTTTCCGTCAATGCCTTTACGGGTGCCGATGCGATGATGGCTCTCGTTTTGCTCTGTGAGCTTTGACGGACTAATGATGGAGGCTGTGAAGACATTACAAAATTGGATAAGTCATGCTGAAGGCTCTCCGGGGTTGAGGTCTTGAGAGAGTTCGGCTTCGATGCTTTCAATACTGGGAAGGCTGGAGGCGAGGTTGTCCAAAGACTACGAAACTACCATTGAGTCATCTACTGCCATGATTCATATTGCGATGACTCGACTCATGCTCAAGCGTGCGGCTAGATTCTAA
>NZ_JARXIC010000067.1 GCF_031127905.1 Thalassobacterium sedimentorum
AAACTTTGTTTCGGGGAGCGATCGGCATCGCCCCGGTTCCTAGAACCGAGGTTACAAAAGATATATCTATTAGGACCAAACTTTTTTCGAATTGGCATAACACCTCTCCCCATGCCTGCACAATTCATACGATCGATTGCGAGTTGCTACTCGGAGAAAATAGACTATTGATCCAGTGCTATGAAGCTGTGCCCATTCTGTGCTGAAGAGATTCAAGACGCTGCGATCAAGTGCAAACACTGTGGTGAGTTCCTGCAGACGAGTACGCAAGCAGTCCAGGCCCAACAGCCTACAGCCGAAGTGCCAAAATGGTATTTTCGCAAAGTATACTTAGTTTTAATCCTTGGATGCATTGGCCCCCTCGGCCTCCCACTAATCTGGTGGCACCCCACCCTGCACCGCTATTGGAAAGTTGCCATCACGCTAGTACTCATCCTGATCACATGGTTGAGCCTGCTGGCGACCATTGAAACTCTCAAAATTCTAAGCGACAGCTATGTCGAACTACAACACATGCTGCAATTATAGTCTGCCTACTCTCGCAGCAATCACAGCATTGACTCAGGGTGAATGTAAAATAATCCTTCAAATTTTAGGACACTTTGTATACAAGTTGACCTTATGGTAAATGAACCTATACGATGGCACATTTATTTTATATTCGATTTATTGTAATATTATCGCGAAATTCGCACACATGAAACGTCACACTCGAAGCTTAACCTGCGTAATACTTATTGCTCTGAACTTTATCACGTCTGTCGCTCAGGCGAGCGAAATGGGCGTCCCAAGTATCAAGCCCCCTAAAACGACCATCAGTGACAGCAGCTTTAAGTTAAAACGCTTTGATAATCACCTCAAAGAATCCGATTTCCTCAGTAGTGTCAGTCACCAACAAAATGACTGGCGCAGTGTGGTTCGAAGCCAGGGCGGCAGTTCAAAGATTGCCTTGAAGACCGGAGAATGGGATCGTCCGGACTCAGATTACACATCTGAACTATGGCTCAGCTATAATGGAGACTGGGCGTCGGTAGCAACTGGCGGCAAAACACTGCGATTCAGTTATACTTTTGGTAAGTCCAACCCCGGCGTGCTCTGCCGCTTTCGTTTTGGGGCCAGTGCACAGTCACGCAAAGCTTATGAAGGCGACTATGCACTCTCTCTCATTTATGGTGAGACCAGTTGCACCTTTAGTGTGAAAGACAAAGACAGCTCTGGCAGTCTCCCCACCCCCATCGACGAAGGCAGTACCGTCATCATTGACCTTCACCCCAATAATACAGCCTCCATCACTATCGACGACCAATTGATCCTCGATGGGCAGGTCGTTGATTTAGACCAAAACTTCATTTCGTTAGTTGCCATCGATACCCAAGCAAAGTACTCCAAGCAGCCCAAGATTCTCTACCTCCAGGAATTCAAGGTATCTTTAGAGCGATAATAATCGATCCCTGTAGGGCGCAAATTTACATATAGCCAAGCCTTCATGCCCACTGTGCCTTCATTCCCACTGTGCGAATGAAGGCATCGTTGGTTCGGTTATTGGCACCCATACAGATTTATTTTCCAGCAGCGTCACGATATTGACTGGGGCTACAGCCCTTCACTCGTCTAAATTGACGACTAAAGAAATAAATATCGTTATACCCAATCGACCGAGCCACAGCGTCGATTCCCCAATTCGTTTGTGTCAGTAATACGCATGCACGCTCGACTCGCTTCAAGATAAGATAGCGGTTGGGCGACTCGTTGGTTAGCTGTCGAAAACATCTGCCATAGTGAATGCGTGATAAATTCACTTCTGATGCCAATTCATCAACTGTGCGGAACATATCTTGCCCAGCATGAATACGATCCAGCTGACGGTAAATTAGCCATGCTGCATCTGTCTGAACAGGTTGGATCGATTCACGCCATAAAATCCCGATCATACTTAAAGTTAAGCTCTGTAATTGCTGCTGTGCAAAACTGTCAGGATAAGCCGAAAGTCGTATAGCTAAATTAATCAAGCTATTCACATTGTTCGGTTCGTGAAGTTCAATCCCCAACAATCTACCTTTCAGCAAGCGTGCATTCTCTGCCCCCAAGCTAATGTGAATACTAAAGTTACGTATTGATTTAGCCACTGCAAGCGAACGGCCGACAAGTTTCGATCCTGCGCTAAATAAGAATGCAGTCCAAGGCTGTACTGGGTATTCCACGCCATCGCACTCAATCACAGCCTTCCCTTCTAGACACACCCACAAGTTCCAGTGTTGTTCGCCGTTGGTCTGCCAATTCCACTCTCCTACACTCTCGTGCACAAATGGCGGCGATACGATCTCAATCGAGCTATCAAATAAATCAGGGCACTTCATTAGATGTTTCAATAGTGCAAAGATTTGCTTCATGAGTCCATTGAAAAAAACAGCTGAAATCAGTAATATTGTGCACATGACTAAAAACAAAACTGTCCGCCTCGGCATTATCGGAATTGGCAACATGGGCCAGAGCCATGCAAACAATATTCTGGAAGGGAAAATCCCCGGTCTGGAACTTGCAGCCATTGCCGATCAAAATCCGGAACGTCTGGAAAAATATCCCGACACCCCTAAATTTAGCGAGGGGATCGAACTGATCCAGTCAGGCACAGTGGACGCCGTTCTCATTGCGACGCCTCACTATGCACATACCACGTTGGGCATAGCCGCACTCGAAGCAGGGCTGCACACACTCGTCGAAAAACCAATTTCAGTGCACAAGGAAGACTGTGAGCGTTTAATTGCAGCATGGCAGGATCCGAAGCTGGTCTTCAGTGCAATGTTTAATCAACGCACGGACCCAGCCTATTGCAAAGTTAAATCGCTCATCGAATCCGGCGAACTTGGGAGTGTGCAGCGCATCAACTGGATCATCACCGACTGGTATCGCACCGAAAACTACTACGCATCCGGCGGTTGGCGTGCCACTTGGGGCGGCGAAGGTGGCGGCGTACTACTCAACCAATGCCCTCACAATCTGGACCTGCTTCAGTGGATCTTTGGCATGCCCTCCAAGATAACGGCCAATTGCCAATTCGGGCGCTTTCACAATATCGAAGTCGAAGATGCTGTGACCGCAATTTTAGAATACCCGAATGGAGCCACTGGCGTCTTCATCACTACAACGGGTGAAGCTCCTGGCACCAACCGCTTAGAGGTAGCCTGCGATCGCGGCAAACTAGTAGTGGAAGACGGCAAAATTAGCTTCACTCGCACAGAGCAACTCGTCAGTGAGCATAACCAGACAGCAGATACAGCATTTGTAAAACCAAGTGTTTGGAATATTGACATCCCAATTTCCGGCAGCGGCGAGCAGCATAACGGAATCCTTAAAAACTTCACCAACGCGATTCTAAATGGAGAACAGCTAATTGCTCCAGCAGGCGAAGGTATCCATTCAGTCGAACTGGCCAACGCCATGCTATTCTCAGCCTTCGAAAACACCAGTGTCAACCTGCCACTCGACGGGGCTGCCTACGCACGCTTACTACAGTCTAAGATCGAAAACTCCACTTATGTGAAGCCAGAAGTTAAAAGCTCAAAGGTCGCGGACCTCAGTGGCAGCTTCTAACTTTTTCCAAGCAATCCACACACTCACTTAGACAAGACAGAGCCCCTTACGCTTATGACAAATGCCAATGATGGAATGAATTACGCACCGACTGCGGCCAAACCGCAGCCAGTCGTCAACCCCGGCCAATTTAGCTTTGCAGCCGCCCACTTTGATCACGGCCACATTTACGGCATGATCAACGGCCTGACCGAAGCTGGCGCTGAACTGACAATGATCTATGAGCCCGATGCGACACGCATCGAAAGCCTCAAAGAAAAATTCCCCAGTGTGCATATAGCAGCGAGCTTCGAAGAAGTGCTAGCCTCCGATGTCCACTTAGTCGCCGCCGCGGCCATCCCCAATCAACGCGGACCGATCGGCTGTCAAGTCATGCAAGCGGGCAAGGACTACTTCACCGATAAGTGCCCCTTCACTTCCCTGGAGCAACTCGCTGAGGCGGAAAAAGTCGTCGCCGCGACCGGACAGAAATACATGGTATATTACTCGGAGCGCGTGCACGTGGAATCTGCGTGGTACGCCGACCAATTGATCCAAGACGGCGTCATCGGCGACATCGTGCACATGGAGATTTTCGGTCCACACCGCCTAAGCAAAGCGGGCCGACCTGGCTGGTTCTTTGATAAAGCGCAATACGGCGGCATCCTGACCGACATCGCTTCGCACCAATTCGACCAATTCCTGCACTACACTCGCTGCACCAAGGGCAGCATCGCCCACGCCGCGGTGGACAACCGTGCCAATGCGGACAAGCCTGGTTTGGAAGATGTCGGCCAAGCAGTCATGATCCTTGAAAATGGCGTCCAGTGCTTCTCACGCGTCAATTGGTTCACCCCCGATGGCATGCGCGGTTGGGGCGACGGCCGCAGTTTCATTACCGGCACCAAGGGCACCATTGAAATTCGCAAGTACTTTGATTTTGGGCGTAGCAACGACTCCGACACCATCATACTCGCGAACAACGAAGGCGAACAAGTCATGCAGGTAAAGGGGCAAGTCGGCTTTCCCTTCTTTGGTCAACTGATACTCGACTGCCTCAATCGCACCGAAAACGCAATGACACAAGAACATGCCTTTGCCGCCTCCAGACTATCACTACAAGCACAAGCAGTCGCCGATCAAGCACGCTAAAGATCCAAAAATTTCAAACTATTATGAAAATTGAACAAGTTGCTCTCATCACGTACACCATTCGTGACTTTATCCAGACTCCCGAAGACTTCCGTGCGAGTATGAAAAAGATAGCCGACATCGGCTACAAGGCAGTACAAATCTCCGGCATGGGCCACGACGTCATGCCAGCCGAAGAAATCGCAGCTGTGTGTGCTGAAAATGGTCTCACCATCTGCGCCACTCACGAGCCCAGCGACATGATTCTCGACGAGCCTGAAAAGGTCGTCGAGCGCCTAAAGAAGCTAGGCACCCAATACACCGCCTATCCATTCCCAAGAGACGTCGATTTCACAGATGCGGAGTCACGCAATAAATTAATCCAGCAACTCGACAAAGCAGGTGCAGTGTTGCGGGAAGCGGGCCTCGTATTAACTTACCACAACCACGCCAACGAATTCTACAAGTGGGACGGCAAGCCAGCATTGCAACACATCGCAGAGCAAACCTCCGCCGAAAACCTCCACTTCGAGCCCGACACCTACTGGGTGCAACTCGGCGGCGGCAACGTCGTAGAATGGTGCAAAATGCTCAAGGGGCGCCTGCCCCTACTCCACCTCAAGGATGTCGGCGTGCGCGAAGGCAACACCCCCATCATGCATGAGATCGGCTACGGAAACCTCGACTTCAAGCCCATCATCGCCGCAGCGGAAGCATCCGGTTGTGAGTGGTTCATCGTCGAACAAGACAGCTGCCCCGGCGATCCCTTCGATTCCCTAAAAATGAGCTTCGATTACATCAAAGCCAACTTGGTGTCTTAAACACCCCAAGCTAACAGCTTTTCTCCACAGCCCGCACAGGCCTCGCCCTGCTGCGGGCTGTTTTGTGTCCACTCAGGCCCATTCGAATAAAGTTTGGTCCTAATAGATATGTCTTTTGTAACCTCGGTTCTCGGAACCGGGGCGATGCCGATCGCCCCCCGACTGTGTCCTGCATAGCCGAAGGCGACGCATGGAAACAAAGTTTCGAGGCTACGCAAAGCCCAAGCTTATAGATCATATATTCTTAGAATCGGTATCAGGCCCAACAGAAAAACAGGCAAATAAAAACCCCCAAGCTTATACCAAGCAAGGGGCTTGAAAATGGAGCCGAAGAACGGAGTCGAACCGTCGACCTATTCATTACGAATGAATTGCTCTACCAACTGAGCTACTTCGGCCTAGCCATTAAAAATCTAGAGTCTCGAAATTTGAGGCTGAACTATGCGAACGCAAGCAAAAGGATTCACAAAAATTAAAAGGAATACAGGCAAGCTCACTCCCCCCGATGGCGGAGCGGTTGTGAAATACCGCCGTGCACTCGAAATCAACGATTACGATGCTGACTCAACACTCTAGCACGCTTGGAGTTTATGGAGATTGTAGGGGCGCGACTGGTCACGCCCGCGTTGTGATGGCTTCTGCGGATCGGCGGGCGTGACCAGTCGCAATGCCATTGCATAATTCAAAGTGCCCTTTCTAAGACCGTAATTAGAACTGGTTCTCTGGATTCGCTTCTTATCCTGACTTTGGGCCAA
>NZ_JARXIC010000069.1 GCF_031127905.1 Thalassobacterium sedimentorum
TGAGACTAAGAGAAACCAAACTTTTATATGTAAAAACCAACTAACAGCTTCTACGTTCTTGACACAAACTAACATAGCAGGGGCTTCACTTGTGACGCCCGCGTCGTGCATGCGTTCTGTATTTAACCGCAGATGAACGCTGATACACGCCGATGAATTAGATCACACTCGAGACTCCTCCCCGGTTCGAAGAACCGAGGCTACTTTGGAAGTGGAAAGAAGGGAACGCCCATAGTGCCGGGTTAGGAGTCCCGCTTTTAAGCGGCTGCGTGTGGGAAGTAGTGTGCGAGCTCGCTCGTCGCTCGCGCCAGATTCGCGGCTCGGCCAACGCAGCCAATGCGGAGATTGGCGATCCCGGGGGAAAGCCACGCGGCGAGCATCCCGTAGCCTCGATCCTCCGGATCGGGGAGCGTCGTCCCAGCCCAAGCCCTTACTAGTATCCAGCATCATACAAGATAAGCCGCGTCTTCCCACGTCAGCGTCCTTGCAAGCCCACGTCCTTACAAGTTCCAGCGTCGTATCAGATTCACGCAAATTAACGTAAATTAACGGTTCAAGTTCCAGCGTCATATAAGATTCACGTAAATTCACGTAAATTACATGTCACGGCGTAATGAAATGAAGACGGAACGGTTCAAAACCCCACGTCTGATCAGCCGCCACGTCCTCCCATCCTCACGTAAGCTTCGCGGTTCTTATGGCCCCTATCAACTTCACTGCTGTTTAGCTCCACTTGCAGGCGTTCGCTTGCCAGCATGCCTAGATTTCACAGCGTGCACGGTATGATTCAGCTACCGCAAGAAATCCTCGAAGCCTGGGAAGTTCGCGATCCCGTGGCCGTATTCACCACGGTTGATACCGAGGGCGTGCCCAACACCATTTACGTCAGCATGTGTGCGCTACGCGCCGACGGCCGCGTCTTGATCGGGGATGTCCACTTTGGCAAGACCTTGAAAAACCTGCAGCAAGGTTGCGCTCAAGTGTCCTTTCTCTTTTTCGCCAAAGACCACTCCGCGTATCAGCTCAAAGGGCAGGTCCGCTACGCCAGCGAGGGGCCCCTCTTTGAAGAAGGTCAATGCCTCGCCAAACCCGAGTTCAGTTTAAGAGGCGTCGTCGAGATCCAAATCACCCAAGCCTACAAAGGCTCCGAGCAACTCGGCCTTTGAAGTGTGAAGGGGCGGAACGTCGAACGCCCAACGTCCAACATCGAATTGTGAATGGTGTGTTTTTCATTCATCATTGGACATTCCCAATTCTGTGCTCTGTGGTCCAATCCAGCGCTTATATTAACCGCAGAGCGCGCAGAGAGCACGGAGGAGTAGGAAGTGCGGAGTTTGCCAAGAGGTTCCTTTTGTAGGGGCTTCATTTATGACGCCCGCGTCAGAGTCGCCGCTTATGGACTGCTTGCCCTGCATCATGTCCGCCGTCACGTCCGCCGTAGCTCGAAGAGCGTAGGAGGAAGCCTATAGGCGTAGGAGGAAGCTCGCAGAGCGAAGCATGGGGCGAACATCGAACGCCCAACATCGAATGAAAGAGGGGCGAGTGCCGGGCTAGGAGTCCCGCTTTTAAGCGGCTGCGCATAGTTTCCGGGAGTGTGAATATGGAGAGTGGGCGTCCCGCCCAACGCCGAATGAGGAGGGTGCGCTAGCTGAAGCGCACTTCAAGTTTTCTAGAAAGTCGTCGCTGCTCAACCACCGCAGCCAATGCGGAGATTGGCGATCCCGGGAAGGCGATCGTATCTGCTGTGCTGACCCAACGCATTTTTTAACCGCTTATCACCGCTAATGACACGCTTATGATTCGAACCCCATCATTCGATTCTCCCAAGTTGCGTCCTTACAAGTCCACGTCCTTACAAGTTCCAGCGTCATATAAGATTAACGCCAATTAACGTAAATTAACGGTTCAAGTTTCCCCCCTCCGCCCCCATCAACGGTATGATTTACAGTTGATCCGCGGTCAGGGCCTTGCACAGTCGCTGGTGTGCAACGTATCCTACTATTCCTACTACTTTCGCTCCTCGTCACGGTTCGGCTCACAGCACAGATCTATGCCGATATCTCCCTGGCCGAAGGCGGCACCTCACTCGGTAGCATCCGGGTGCAGCTCCACCATCAAGCTGCTCCCCGCACCGTCGCCAATTTCATCGGGCTCGCTACCGGCGAGCGCGCCTGGATCTCGCCGACGACCGGCGCCGTGCAGAGCGGGGTGCCGTATTACGACGGTCTTAGCTTCCATCGCCTCATTCACGATTTTATGATCCAGGGCGGCGATCCGCTCGGCACCGGAGCCAGCGGCCCCGGCTATGTCTTCCAAGACGAGTTCGATCCCTCCCTCCGCCACAATGGCAGCTATGTCGTTTCGATGGCAAACTCAGGCGTCAATTCCAATGGCTCACAGTTTTTTATCACACTGGAGGATTCCAGTCACCTCGATGACTTACATACTGTGTTCGGCATCGTCATCGACGATGCCAGCGTGCCCGGCAGCCGCGCAGTGATCGATGCTTTTAAATCCAGTGACAACTTTCCGACCGACAGCAGCGATCGTCCCTTAACGCCGATCAGCATCGAGTCCGTGAGCTTCTCCGGGCCCGACTTGGCCAGCTTCGATATTCACGACCCCGCACTCGGCCTGCCCACCGTGCACGGCATAAAGCTTCGCCTGCGTCACGATGTCGAAAATAGTCAATTTTTCCTACAATGGTCACGCCAGCACAAGTGGGATTATCCCCTGTATTACGGCAACGATCTAGAGAGCTGGACCCGCGTTACAAATATTTTGAGCATGGGCAATGACTCTGCTGCAGAAGTGGAGCTTACAAACCTGTTTGCCGGCGACCGCGGCTTTGTCACGATGGCAGGGGTCGACTATAGTCACACGCCCGACCTACCTGCTGATATTTTTAGCGCTGGCGATACGCTCGTTATGGCAGTGGAGGGCGGCACGCTCACGCTCACTTTCGATGGTGCCGGCGCTGGCACTTGGTCCTTTGAAGATACCGACGCAATCGTCACCACTGGCGCGATTACGCAATACTATCGACCGAACACTTCGACACTCTATGGCATCCCCACCAGCGGCATCTTCACCAGCCCGAACTATTACACCTACGCCCGCAGCCTAGCTGCCCGCGAAGTCGTGGTTTTCTTCGACGGCCCCGTGGGGCCCTACGGAATCACAGCCATCCAAGCCCAGCTCTCCTTTCACAGCGACAGCAGCGGTTGGTACAACGGCCCCGTCAATGCAGACGAGACTCTCACGAGTCCCTTCCGAGGCACCTTTACCTGGGCTCCAGGACCTTAAGAAAAATTGGGAACGTCCAACATCGAACATGCAACATCGAACATCGAATGGGAGATGACGCGAGTGCAGGGCTACAAGTCCCGCACTTAAGCGGCCACGTGTAGTTCTCGGGAGTGTGAATATGGAGAGTGGGCGTCCCGCCCAACGCCGAATGAGGAGGGCGCGCGAGCTGAAGCACACTTCAAACGTTCCTAGAAAGTAGCTGCTCAGCCACCGCAGCCAATGCGGAGATTGGCGATCCCGGGGAAAGCCCCGCACTCTATCGTAGCCTCGATCCTGAGGATCGGGGAGCGTCGTTTAAGCCTGCGCCACCGCAGCCAATCTGCCGCGTTAACTGTGCTTGCCTAACGCATTTTTTTAACCGCTTATCACCGCTAATGACACGCTTATTAATAGAATCCCATCACTCGCAGATTCTCTGACAGCGTAGTCATCTTCTTTTATCGTCTAAAGGCTTTAGGGGACATACAGACACATAAGGCCAACATTGAACATCGAATGGAAGAGGCCCGGCGAACAGGGCTACAAGTCCCGCTTCCAAGCGGCCACGTGTAGTTCTCGGGAGTGTGAATATGGAGAGTGGGCGTCCCGCCCAACGCCGAATGAGGAGGGCGCGCTAGCCAAAGCGCACTTCAAACGTTCCTAAAAAGTTGTTGCTCAGCCACCGCAGCCAATGCGGAGATTGGCGATCCCGGGGAAAGCCCGGCACTCTTTCGTAGCCTCGATCCTCTGGATCGGGGAGCGTCGTTTAAGCCCGCAACCACCGCAGCCAATACGGAGATTGGCGATCCCGGGAATCCGGGCGTTCTCTCGCGGCAGCTTCAAAAAAGTCCATACTTCCTGCTTTTCTTTCGTTCGCTGAACCTCATTGTTTGGATCGTGCAGTTTCCTGATTGTTCTTGCCGGTTGTGAGCTTGTCCGGTCTCAGATGGTTATGAAATTAGATTATACCAGTATCACTCGCCAGGAATTTATGAATTTCTTTCGGGATGACGCCTGCCTCAATACACTCAGCACTGAAGATCGCATTGAAATTTTTCAATAAGTGCTCTCCGGTAGTTCCGACATCACTCAGGATCGGTTAGAGAATTTGTTATGCGATTATTCCGTCGATGGACTGCAGGTGCTGGCGTTTTAGGACAGTCTGTGGAATAAACACGTAGTCTCGGTCTGAAACCTGAGGAGGCAGTTCGGTTGCGGATTCTTTTTGTCGGGGCTTCACTTGTGACGACCGCCGTTGGATAGGCCAGGCTGAGGATGCTCCTAGCTTCTCCAGCGAAATGTCTAGCCCTCAATAATAACCGCAGATGGACGCGAATTTACGCAGATGCACCCGACATCACCTTGCCACTATCGTTTAACCCTCAAAGTAATCTGAATCGAGTCGTTTTAGTTCGACTGTGCGCACGGTTGATACGCCGATGTTGTGTTCAATCATCAGATCGGCAAGGCGAGTGCCGTCGATCAATATTACTTTCTGTGAGATGCTTTCCGCATAATCGATGGCAGTGGTCTTAAAGCTGCTCGTGGTGATGAAGACTCCTTTATTTGCTTGTTTGCCAGCCAGTGCGCCAACGAAACTTTGGATTTCTTTACGTCCGATTGTCGACTCTTGCTGGTAACGTTTGGCTTGGATGTAGATGACATCGAGACCGAGCCGATCATCGTTGATGATTCCGTCGATGCCCTCATCATTTGATTTTTTAGTGACTTGAGCCGCTTCACTCCGTGAGCCGCCATAGCCCATTGCAAAAAGTAAATCAACTACGAGTTGTTCAAACTTGTAGGGGTCCATCGCAAACATATTCTCTAGCAGCTCGTCGGCGAGTAAGCGATGTAATCTATTGTAGGCAGTGTCGATTAGTTCATCGGGTGTGCTCTGTGCTAGACTGTCGTCTGCTGGCGATTCTTCTGATTCAGGATTTTGCTTCTTCCGACTCGCTGCCTTCCAGGCTGCTTCATAACCCTCTAGATTCTTTAGGTCTTGAACGGTGATTGATCCCGTGTGTGCCTTCAGGTATTCACTTCCTTTGTCGGTAATTTGATAGGTAAACTTTGCAGTGGGGTGCTTCTGAATGAATTTCGCTTTGACTAAAGCGCTCATGGCCCAGCCCGCTCGATTCTGTATGTGTGTCTGTCCACTTTTAGTTCTTGAGCTTCGGATCTCTTCGGAGAAATCATATTTCTCGGCTATTTTTTGAACACTGGTGCGCCGCATGATCGGCCCCTGACTCGCAAGCTCGAGTAGTGGTTTTAGAAACTGGTCCCATGTCGGGAGTAGATCTGGATTCTTCTGCATGTTGTATCAATCTAAATTAAGTTTTAAGCATTCCCGGAAGTCTTTGGCGACTTCGAAGTCTGAATTTTAATTCTATTTATCGTTTGTTCTCTGTTGAATTTTCAAGAATTAGATTTTTTGGCATATGAATCGTGCTTGCAGAAAAAAAGAGAATTAAAGCCGGCCAGTCGTTGAATCTGTTGATTTTTTAAGAATTAGATTACGGATTCTTTTTGTAGGGGCGTCACTTGCTGCAATGCCATTGCATAATTCAAAGTGCCCTTTCTAAGACCGTAATTAGAACTGGTTCTCTGGATTCGCTTCTTATCCTGACTTTGGGCCAATGGC
>NZ_JARXIC010000006.1 GCF_031127905.1 Thalassobacterium sedimentorum
CTAATCAAGTTGGGTGGTGAGAAGACAAACTATATTTTCTAAGCAATCTATGCAGCAAAAAGAACGCCCCGTCACATTATAATGATGACGGGACGTTTATATTTGAAATTCCAGTTACAGGTCTAGGGATCGAGGCGGCCTGAAATTAAGCCCAGAGGTAGTGCGGTGGGCTGTTGTGGTTTAGACTCAATAACAATGGTTTGTTCGGAACTGGAAGCCTTCTCGAAGGCATGCATTACTTCAAGAGCATGGTAGGCGAGGGCACCGCTACTGCGTGGTGTGCGTTGACCGTTGCTTAAAATGCTGTAAGCGATGTCGGCCGCGCCTATACTACGCATGTTCGTAGCATACGGATGACTCAGCGCCTGTGAGCGCCATTCTTTGGTCGTGGGGGTCCATAGTTCAACTGGACCATCAAAGGTATTGGGATCGGGCACTTTGAGTGAGCCTTGAGTTCCATAGATTTCGATCGGACTGTGCCCGTGTTTATGCACGTCGAAAGAAATCGTCATCGTGAGAGTGGGGCCGCTATGAAATTCTAGGATGCCTACGTAATGGGTCGGGACGTTCACTTGCAGCTCTTGTCCAAAGGCTTCTATGCTGGTAGCCGTGCGAACTTCGAAGGCTTTTGAAGTTGCTGCACGCACGCTTTTGATCGGTCCCAGTAGGTGTACGAGTGCAGTTATGTAATAGGGGCCCATATCGAAGAGTGGGCCTGCACCGATTTGATAAAAGAAGGCTGGGTTGGGGTGCCAGGACTCGGGGCCTCGCCCCATCATGAAGGCAGTGCCACCGATCACTTTACCGATCCACTGATCATCGATGAGTTTTCGGGATGTTTGCAGACCGGCGCCTAGGAAAGTATCGGGGGCACAGCCAACCAGTAGCCCTCTCTCTGCCGCTAGATCCAGCACTGCTTTACCGTCTTCCAGACTGACTGCGAGTGGTTTTTCGCAATGAACGTGTTTTCCGGCATTCAGTGCCGCAATACTGATTTCAGCGTGCACGGCTGGGATCGTTAGGTTAATTACCAGATCGATTTCAGGGTTAGCTAATAATTCGTCCACAGATTGCGCAACGCAACCATGTGCCTCTGCTTTCTTTTCTGCTGCAGATATATTAATGTCAGCACAGGCTATAATGTTTAGAATTTCAAAAGTGTTGGCACCATTAAAGTAGGCATCGGAGATATTGCCGCACCCGATGATACCGACACCGACTGTTTTATTGGGAGTATTCATATTATAAATGTATTGGAAGTTAACGTTTGCCTTGTGCGATACCTTGGCTTGTGAGGTAAGTGTAACTAGTCTGAATGGCTTCCATCATATCACCGTTATAGCTGTCAAGTTCGACAGCGATGTACTCGGCATACGTGGCTACTTTTGATGCTGCGATGAGGTCAACTTGGCCAGTGCCAGCGGGTAGGAACGGAATTGCGTCGCTAACCATGATCTTACCATCTTCTGTTTCAGCTTCAGTGAAGGTATCGTTGGTATGTGTGTTGCCGTCTTTGAAGTGTAGCGCTTTACCACGTACACCGATTTCTTTTAAAAATTCAACAGGAGAGCGTCCGGCTCGGGCGACCCAGAAGAGGTCGGCTTCCCAGAGGATCGTTTCAGGGGTATTGTCTAGGAATACTTGATAGCCAGGTTTGCCATCTACGTCGATCAGGTCCCAATCATGATTATGATAGCCAACCTGTAATCCATGTGCAGCAGCATTTTCTGCGGCTTGGCAGTAGAGCTCCGCAGTCGCTTTGATAGTGTCGATCGAGCTGAAGTTTTCTTTAAAATTTGGTGGGCAGCCTGTGATTAGATATTTGTGGCCCATCATGAGTGCTTGTTCGATGATTTCGTTTTTTTTGTCACCAACGGGTAAAGCGATATGAGCTGTAGGCGCACTCAATCCTAATTCGGAGAATAATTTCGCTGCCTTTTCTGCGGTGTAGCTTGGGTAGCCTGCTGGTTCGACGCAGCCAAATCCCATCGCTGCGATGGACCGAAGCGTCGCTTCATAATCATTGGATGCATGCTCGCGCACACTGTAGAGTTGAACGGTAATTTGCGGTAATATAGTCATTGTGTATTATTTAGAGTATTGACGATTTCTGTGTATTTGAATCGTTATAAGCATACTAATTGAACATCATTCTTTTGTATATTGACAATTTCTATGATAATAGCGTCAAAACTCATTTCAAGTTTACGCTCGGTGGGCTATTATACGAGTCCGGTCGGGGGTGCCGCCGAGCCAGCTCGTATTGGTGAAGATGACCTGTTTTTTGAAATCATTACTGCCGGGGAGGTCTATGGTTTCGAAAAGCCTGCGCAGTTGCATGGAATCGGCTCGATTTTCGTACACAAACCCGGGGATTGTACGGTGACCCGTAGCCCCGGTCAGACTCGTTACAGCTGTTTGACCATACGTTTCGCTTATACTGATTTACAAGCATTGGTGGAATGGCCACGTCGCTTTCTATGGAACGATATGAATGCAGTGCTTAAATTTTCAGATGAAATGTTGTCTGCGTATCATCACCAGATCTTGGACCGTGGTATCATTGGAGATTTTATTTTGAATCAACTTCGTTTTCGCTTAGAAGCTTCTAGACTGGAACAAGCTCAAGATGAGATTCCACCGCGCTTGAAGGCGGTTATGTCTTATTTCGAACATAACTTATCTGAAGCGATTTCCGTGGAAGACGTGGCCGAGCATGTGGGTTTAAGCGCCTCACACCTGCACTCGCTCTTTCGTTTGCATTTAGATCAGACACCTCATCAATACCTGATACGTGCGCGAATGCGTGCAGCAGCTCATTTATTGGTGAGTTCCGACCGGCCTATCAAAGCGATTGCATTGGATGTTGGTTATGTCAATTCCGAGAGCTTTTGCCGAGCCTTCAAAAAATACTATGACCGCACGGCTGCAGCGCATCGTAAACGATATCGTAATTATGATATGTAAACGACATCCAGTGAGGTCATGGAATGAAGTGCAGACGAAGAGTTTAACTCTTATTCTGTGTATGCGCTTTGGCGCTTTGAGGGAGTGGAGTTTGAAATTACATTTCTCTACATTCGCTTAGGCATCTCAGCGAAAGGATATTTCAGTGTTTGTTGTCACTCATTCGCAAGCTCAGCCTTTGTTTTTTCTAGTAATTCTTCATGGGCTGAACTGATCGCTTCATCTAATTTATGATCTGCATGTACGTCGCGCAGTTTATTTTTAACTGCATTTTCCATGTGTGCTTCTTGCGAAAGTCCCAGGTAGAGCGAGTAACAGATCAGCAGTAGCACGACGGTGAATGGAAGGCCTGTCACAATGGATGCTGTTTGTAGAGTATGTAAGCCACCTCCCAATAGGAGCACTGCGGCGACGACACCTTCCATTACTGCCCAGAAAACGCGCTGTGGCACTGGAGAGTCGAGTTTTCCTCCGGAGGTGAGGTGATCGACAACCAGGGAGCCTGAGTCAGATGAGGTAATAAAGAATACCGAGACCAGTATGATACCAACAAAGGACAGTACGCTACTGATAGGAAGGTTTTCAAACATTGCAAACATCGCTGTAGCGACGTCCGCATTTACGGCTTCTGAAATTTTCGCCAACCCACTGGCTTCCATCCAGAGGGCGGAACCGCCAAATACAGACATCCATAGAAAAGAAAGTAATGTTGGGACAACCATAACACCCAGTATAAATTCACGCACGGTGCGTCCTTTCGAGATGCGGGCAATAAACATGCCAACAAATGGGGACCAGGAGATCCACCAAGCCCAGTAGAATACTGTCCAGCTTCCCTGCCAATTACTGTCACGAAAAGTTTCTGTCCAGAGGCTCAGTTGGGCGAAATTCTCGATATAGAAGCCGAGGTTTTGAGTGAAGCCACTGAGTATATAAATGGTGGGGCCGGCAACCAATACAAACAATAGTAAGAGTCCTGCTAAGCCCATGTTTAATTCACTTAAGCGCTTCACACCACCGTCCAGGCCGGACATGACCGACAGCGTTGCGACCGCTGTGATGATGGCGATTAAAGTCACTTGCATTTGTGTGGACACACTAAATCCAAATAGATAGTTCAGGCCGGCATTAATTTGAGAGACTCCCAGACCTAAGGATGTGGCCAGCCCCATCAAAGTCGCGAGAACAGAGAGCACGTCGATGAAGTCTCCCCAACGGCCGTAGATGCGGTTTCCTAAAATCGGGTAGAAAATCGACCGAATCGTCAGAGGCAGTCCACGATTGTACGCAAAGAAGGCCAAGCCAAGGCCAACGATAGAATAGATCGCCCAAGGGTGCAGTCCCCAGTGGAAATAGGTCAGGCCCATCGCAGCTTGTGCAGCCTCTGGCGTGTGTCCTTCCACACCATTGAACATTGGTGAGGGAGAGGCAAAGTGAAACATGGGCTCTCCGACACTCCAAAACATTAAGCCAATCCCCATTCCTGCGCTTAGCAGCATGGCATACCAGGCAGGGGTTGAAAATTCAGGTAAGGCTTTGGCTCCGCCAATGCGTATTTTTCCAAATCGGCTGAATGCAAAATACACAGCACAGCCGATGAAAATGTTAGCTGCTAGAATAAAAAACCAACCAAAACTGCTGGAGATCCATGCCAATACATCCGTAGATATCGCTGCGGCTTGGTCCTTAAACATCAATGTGATGACGATAAACAGCGTTAATATAATGACTGAGGTAACTGTGACATGGGGATGAATGTCGAAGCCGAAACCACTCCAATTATTTTCGCCTGGTTCTTGTTTTTCTGACTCGTCGAACAGTCCTGGAGTGGGGCGGATCTGCAGGCCCTTAAACTTACTGCGTTCTTTAATCGCTTTCTCGCGAGCGATTTTTTCTGCTTTCTTCAGCTTCTCAGCCAGCGTCAGCTCTCTGTTAGGTTTAGGTGTCGTGTGCTTATGCATAGTTAAAAATAATAACCGAAATTCAGGTTGAAGCGTGATTGCCAGGTGTCGTCCGCATTCTCTCCAAAGGTAGTGAAACTGTCGCCACCGACGAAGTAGTTACCATTGGAAAATGCGAGATCGGTATAAATGTACCACCCTCCGTGGGCCCAGGCTGCTCCTAGGATGAAGAGTTCGCTGTCGTTATGCCCCTGCGCTGTTTTGATAATACTGCTGTATTCCAGGTAGGGCGTGATTGAATCGAGCCAAGCAATCCTTGGTGTTTCGTAGTAGCGACTCAATGAGATCGCTGGAATCCATGCTTCCGCAGCGACGGGCCACGCAAAATCGTAAGCGCCTAAATCGATTAATTCCTCACTAATGACGCCCGACTGAACGCGGTGGGCGTCCACATCGTAATGATAGTAAGTCAGTTGAGGCGCGAGTGTCCAATCGTTCCACTTGAGGACTGCGTGCAGCGAGCCAGCGTAATGTGCCCCGTCAGATTGATTACCTTGGCTGGCCAAATGCCCGTATTGCATCGAGCCGCCGAGTGCTGTATCAACATTGCCAAGTTGCGTATGATAAATGGCTCGTAAGTTTAGCTGGTGATTCTCTTGATAACCGTCACCTGATTCATTGACGACATCATAAGAATAACGAGCACTGTCCTGACTGGCACCGCGCCATTGCCCCTCATCAGAGATATAGTAAGCGAGGTCGAAAGTCCAGTTGTCTGGTTGAAAAGTGTATTTAATGCCGAGGTCCATGTCGTCGGATAGTCCGACGTAATAATGCTGATCAAATAACCAACTCTGTGAAACTCCGTAAGCTCCTGGCCCAAATGGTACACGATTGACGCCCAACTGTAATCGGCTTTCGTCTTCTAAAGTGTAGCCAATCCAAGCAGTGTGAAGGAAGTTATAAGTGTTATAAAAGCGGTATTCTACTTTCGCGCTATAGGGACCGGAAATGTAGTCTAAATTGATTCTGAAGGTGTCTAACTCAAAATTGCCTCCGTCACCGCCGCGGCTCGGGCGATCGGGGCTGGGATTATCGTAGTCGCCAATTATGTAATTAGCGCGAATTGCGCCGCCAACCGTTAGATTGCCAATTTGTATGTTTGCTGGAGCGAGCTTAGTATTAGTGGCTGATAGTTGTTCTTCTGCCTGATGGGCTCGGTCCAATGCACTTTGCTCGCGCTGAGTGGCCGCATTCAGCGCTTGACGTGCAGCTGCGAGATCTTGTTCCAGCTGAGAGACGCGTTGGGCGAGTTCAGCCTTGGTTTGCGCACCGATTATATTGGGAATGGACCCGATGAAGAGCATCCCAATCACGGGGAGCAAGCGGGTGTAACGTCCTAAATATTCTTTCTTAGCCATGAAGGCTGCGTAGCATTACTCGGAAAGTAAGTATTACACAAGGGAAACTTTATTTTCCCTTAGTACGTATCGATATGAATACGCATTATCAAACTGACTTATCTGCTCGGTATGTGTGCAAGAACACGGCCTACAGTTCAAATACACGTCAGTTAATCATTCAGAAAAACGCAAACAAAGTTGCTTTGTCACGCGAAGCTGCGCAAAATCGTGCCATGTACTCGAAGTTCTATATTTTGCCACTTCTTATAGCTATGTTGCTTTGGGGAGTTGGGTGCCATACAGTGCCTCAAACTGGACGTTCTGCTTTGCATTTAGTTCCTTCTGATCAATTGGCATCGATGGCATCGACACAATTTGGACAGCTCAAACAAGAAACCCCCATTTCACGAGATCCTACTTACACGGCTATGGTGAATCGCGTGGGTGAGCGTATCGCGTATGTAGCCGCTCCAGACATGCCGAATGCGCAATGGGAATTTGTTGTGTTTGATGATCCGGACCAAATCAACGCGTTCGCTATGCCAGGAGGGAAGGTCGCAGTGTACACTGGGATTTTTAAGGTGGCAAAGACGGATGCTGACCTTGCGGTAGTTATGGGGCATGAAGTTGCGCACGTTGCCGCTGGTCATGGTAATGAGCGTGTGTCGCAACAGCTATTAGCTGCAGGAGGCGCTCTGGCGCTACAATTAGGCACAAAGGACATGGATAGTGAGGATCAAACAATGATTATGGCAGCTTATGGGGCGGGTGCCACGCTCGGCGTCATATTGCCTTATAGTCGCTATCATGAAAGTGAAGCCGATGAAATTGGTCTGATATATGCGGCCAAAGCAGGTTACGATCCGCGCGCAGCAATTGGATTTTGGGAGCGGATGGAAGCTCAGAAAAGCGGTTCAACTCCGGAATTCCTTTCAACCCATCCATCGGGTAGTACACGCATTCGGCAACTCAATGAGTTTATGCCCAAGGCCTACGAAATTTATAAAACACGTTAAATCATATGCATAATCCAGTAGAGGTTTTAAAAGATTACATTCGTTTCGCATCGGTATCGACCGATCCTGCTTACGCAGAAGGCATGGCCGGAGCCCGTGAGTATGCGTCGCGCTTGTTAACAGAACTTGGCTTCACAGTCGAAGTCGTTGAAACGGAGCTGCATCCCATATTGCTGGCTGATCGTATTGGTTCCCCAGATTGGCCGCATGTAGTGATTTATGGACATTACGACGTTCAGCCTGCAGATCCATTTGCCCTGTGGACAGACGAACCTTTTGAGCCTACTGAACGTGACGGGCGCCTATATGGTCGAGGGGCCGCCGACAATAAGGGCCCCACAATTGTCCACATGGCCGCGCTTTCACGTGTTTTAAAAGCCAACCCAGACCTGCCGTTAAACATTACTTATGTAATCGAAGGTGAAGAAGAAATTGGTAGCCCCAGTATGCCTAAATTCTTTGATCAATATGCTGAGCGTCTGTCGCAAGCGGACTTTATGTTGGTGTCTGATACGGGAAGTCCTAACACCGAACAGATTGTGATTACCACAGCCTTGCGTGGGTTAGTAGATTTTGAAATTAAAGTACGTGGGCCCAAAGGTGATTTGCACTCGGGAATACACGGGGGGGCCGTATATAATCCACTTCAGGCGCTGATGGAAATCTGTGCTTCATTACATAATACGGATGGTAGTGTGAATGTGCCGGGATTTTATGATGATGTGGTTCCAGTATTTGATTGGGAACGCGAGGAGTTGAAACGTTATCCCGAAACTGTTGAAAGCTACCGCAAGATGCTGGATGTCCCTGCATTTTATCCCGCAAATGGGCTGGGCCCGCTTGAAGCGGTTCGTTTTGGCCCGACGCTAGAGTTCAATGGCATCGGTGGCGGTTATCAGGGGGAGGGGTCCAAAACAGTCATTCCCAGCGAAGCGTTCGCAAAAATTACTTGTCGTTTGGTGGCGAATCAAGACCCGGTTAAATTACAGGCACAGTTGATTGCCACGATACAGGAACGTTGTCCGGAGGGGGTGCGAGTTTCTTTTCGAGATGGTGGAATTGCCGAGGCTTACTACGTGGTACCGCCTGAACGTCCTAACACACCAGCACAGCAATCGCCAGCCTTGGCACGCGCATTCAAGGCTGCAGATGCGGCTATCGCAAATCAATTTGGGAAGCCACCGATTTATTTGCGTGAAGGCGGAAGTATTCCTGTGATCGCTGATTTCAAAAAGCGCGCTGGACTTGATGCGCTCATGATAGGCCTGTTCACTCCTGTGGATAATTTACATGCACCCGATGAGAGCTTTAGCCTGTGGTTGATGGACAATGCGATTCGGGCATTTGAACAGATCATTAAGGACATCGCTGTGCAATAATTACTGTACGCAGTTGCCCCTGATAATAAGGGCAACTGCGCTAACTGCTGGTTTAGTTGGGCGGCTTAAAGTAGACCATAGTGACGACAGCCTTCCAGCACTCCACTGGTCGCGCTCGCATGCGCAACATATAGTCGATCACTCAGGTTGCGTTGAGATAAATGTGTACTCACTTTCTTGACCAGGCCTTGACTTCCATTTGCTACGATGATCGCACGGAAGCCGCTGATCAACGCGGCATAATCATTTCCGGAGTCGCCAGCATAGACGACTTGATCTGGCGTAAAATCAGCATGTGTGCTTAGCCATAATAAGGCGTAGGCCTTGGACACACCGGTCGGCATGACATCAATGAGCCCGCAATTCAAAAAAGGATCAAGGCTTCCCATGCAGTCGTAGGGCAACTGTGCCGCCAATAGTTTTTGTGTGACCTGCTCAACCAAAGCTTCCAGAGCCTGCGCGCTGGATTGGTAACTGATTTTAAAACGGCGTTGATGCTCGCTCGCTTGAGGGATGAGTCCTTCGATTGCCCCCAGCGCTTCTTCAATGATCTGACGGTCCAGACCATCTGAGTTTTTTAACAAGTGTGACTCGTACGTTTCAAATACTCTAAATGTGTTATCAGTACGTTGATAAATGCTACTCCCTACATCACAGATAATCCATTCAGGAGTGGGTAAATTATAGGTGCGCATTGCTTCAACGACCGATTCATAATGTCGGCCAGTGGCATAGACGAGTTGAACTTTCGAATCTGCAAAGCATTCAGCGATATACTTCAAATCAATGTGATGCGTCTCCGAATCCGGCAGGGGAATTAGCGTCCCGTCCAAGTCTGTGGCTAAGACACTTGGCGTCACTTCAGGTTGAGGGTTGAAAACATTCATGATGTGGTATTAAATAATTTAGGCTTTGATCAGGCTCGCGAGTGACTTCGCTCTTAGTATTACAAAGCTGCTGAATATACATGTTATTACGCGAATCACTAGCAGGAACTGAAAACAACATTAAGTTCACGTTGTATCCCTCGTGGACGATTGGTTCTGTGGCTAGCAGTTACCCGCAGGGCACCAACCCAGGGTGCTTGGTTTCGGCATACCATCTGCATAACATCGTATTAAGCGTCATTATATCGTATATCGTGCACAATGCACACCACGCTGTGGCTAAGATTTGCGATATGCACGATGCTTATAATAACGAAACATTGTTTTATCAATAATCTACTATGGCGAATAAAAAAGGACTACGTATTGCACTCATTAGCCTACATGGCTTGATTCGAGGCACAGAATTAGAACTTGGGCGTGATGAAGATACGGGTGGACAGACTCGTTATGTTTTGGAACTTGCACGCGCTTTATCCGAGCGAGAAGATGTCGATCGGGTTGACCTGATCACACGTCAAATCATCGATGAGAAGGTGTCGGATGATTACGCTAAACTCGAAGAGCAGATTGCGGACAAAGCATATATAGTGCGCATCCCATTTGGGCCGAAGCGTTATTTAAGCAAGTCTAAATTGTGGCCCTATATGGAAGTGTTTGTTGACCAGTGTTTGAGTCACTTTCAACGTACTCGTACAGTTCCAGATGTTATTCATGGGCACTATGCAGATGCTGGTTATGGGGGCGGGCAATTGGCTCGTCTTATCGGTGTGCCTTTTATTTTCACTGGGCATTCGCTTGGACGTGTTAAAAAAGCACGTTTGGAGGAGGCGGGGCTTAAGCCGGATAAAATAGAGGCCAATTATGCGATTTCCCGTCGTATTGAGGCAGAAGAGTTCGCGCTAGAGACATGTTCTCTGATTTGTACTAGCACTCATCAAGAGGTCAAAGAGCAGTATGAACAGTATGAGAACTACATACCTGAACGTATGGAAGTTATTCCACCTGGGGTGGATTTGAGCTCTTTTCGTCCTCCCGAGGCAGGTGACGAAATGTCACAATTAACCAAAGATGTGAATGCTTTTTTACACGATCCAGAAAAACCGATGATTGTTGCGATGGCACGACCAGACGAACGTAAGAACCTGGCTATGCTGGTTAAAACCTACGGTGAATCACCACAATTGCAACGTGAGGCAAATCTTGTTTTGATTATGGGCACACGTGACGATATGCGTCAAATGCCTGCGGGCCAACGTGCCGTGTTAACCCAAATACTGACTCTGATCGATGTTTATAATCTGTATGGACGTGTGGCTTATCCCAAGTATCATCAGGCAGATGATGTGGCGACGCTATATCGGGAAATCACCAAGTCACGAGGCATCTTCGTGAATGCTGCTATGACAGAGCCTTTTGGACTCACATTATTAGAAGCGGCAGCAAGTGGGGCGCCCATTGTTGCTACAAACGATGGTGGACCGACCGACATCGTTGCGAACTGTAAGAATGGCGTGTTGGTGGATCCATTTGATTCGAAGGCAATCGAAAAGGCACTTGTACATGCGTTGCTGGAACCTGAGCAATGGGATCAGTGGTCGCGCGATGGGATTGAGAATGTGAATAAGCACTATTCATGGAAGCGTCATGTCGAGCGCTACTTGCGTGATGTGCATGAAGTGCTAAGAGAATCGGACGTGCCGCCACCAATTGCCCGTGGTCGAACGACACGTCGACTGCCACAAATCGATCGATTAATTATTGCCGACATCGACAACACGTTAACTGGCCATGACGATGCAATGTTGGATTTCTTCCGTTTAATCAGTGAAACGGAAGAGCATGTTGGGTTTGGTATTGCGACTGGGCGACGGTATGAAGACGTCATGCAATTAATGGCTGAATATGACATCCCCAATCCTGAAGTGTTGATCACCTCCGTGGGCACCGAAATATACTACGGTAAAAATTATACTTTAGACACATCATGGCGTAAGCATATCGATTTTCGCTGGGAACCTGAAAAAATCCGTGATGTGCTCGAAGAGGTCGAAGGGCTGTATTTGCAGGATGACAATGAGCAGTCTCAATTTAAGATTAGTTATAAAGTTGATTTTGCCGTGGCTCCACGTCCTGCAGCAATTCGGCGCATCCTACGAGAGCATGGGATTCGCACGAAGTGTATCGTTTCACTGGGAATGTACCTGGATATTATTCCTTGTCGTGCTGGCAGTGGTATTAGTATTCGCCACATGGCTTACAAGTGGGGCTTCCCATTAGAGCATATTTTAGTGGCGGGTGATTCGGGAAATGATGAAGAAATGTTAGCAGGTAGTACGCTCGGCGTCGTTGTTGGTAATTATAGTCAAGAACTCGAGAAATTGCGTAAATACCCACGAGTTTACTTCGCAGAACAAAATCACGCAGCCGGTATTATCGAGGGTATTAATTATTATAATTTTCTGGATCAGATCACGATTCCGAATGAGAAGTTGACCGCAAACGAGGATGCTTGATTTGGATTTAGTTTACGAAGCCAGTCGCACTTTACGCCGTATTCGTCCTAAAATTATAAGTAAGATTGAGGTTGAAGCGGATGCCCCATGTGAAGTTGCTCAGTTGTTGGAAACGATAGAGGCTCGCCTGGATGAGCACTGGGCTCATTTATTCGGTCTGCTGTACCGCCTATATGGACAGCATTACGACTTCTTTTACTATATTGAGCGCATACTCTTAACTGCGGTCGATTCATGGTTGCGGCGTCCAGAAGACCTTCGTCAGTTAGATCTGCGTCGCGAAAACGACCCGAACTGGTATTTATCGGAACGTATGGTTGGGGGCTCTCTCTATGTAGATCTATTTAGTGATGATCTGAATCAGTTACGCGACAAGATTTCATATTTGAAAGATCTCGGGCTTACCTACGTTCATTTAATGCCGCTGTTTAAGGATCGTGAAGGAAATAGTGACGGAGGTTATGCGATTAGTGATTACCGTAGTGTGAATCCTGAATTGGGCACTATGGATGAATTGCGTGCGCTGGCGCATGACTTTCGTGCTGTTGGTATTTCCTTAGTGATCGATTTCGTATTTAACCACACTGCTGATGATCACGATTGGGCGATACGTGCCCAGGAGGGAGATCGTGAGTTCATGGATTATTATCATATCTATCCAGATCGCAGTATTCCAGATCAATACGAGCATAATTTGCGTGAGATCTTTCCTACGATTCGCCGTGGAAATTTCACATGGCACGAAGGAATGCAACGCTGGGTATGGACCACATTTAATAGCTTTCAATGGGATTTGAAGTATGCCAACCCTGAGGTGTTTCGTGCTATGGTTGAGGAAATGTTGTTTCTCGCGAACACTGGTGTTGAGATTTTACGTTTGGATGCGGTCGCTTTTATTTGGAAGCAAATGGGCACAAACTGTGAGAATCTGCCTGAAGCGCATTTGTTGATTCAAGCTTTTAATACTGTATGTCGTATTGCTGCGCCTGGATTAGCTTTTAAATCGGAAGCAATTGTTCATCCTGACGAAGTCGTCAAATACATCAGTACCAATGAATGTCAGATCTCTTATAACCCCACCTTGATGGCGCTGCTCTGGGAGGCGATAGCCACGCGTGAAACTAAGTTGTTGAAACAATCCGTGAACCATCGCCAGTCACTTTGGCCGGGGACCGTATGGGTGAATTATTTACGTAGTCATGACGATATCGGTTGGTCGTTTGATAATGGGGATGCATGGGCCGTGGGTATTAAGCCCGATGATCATCGGGATTTTTTGAACAGTTTTTATACCGGCACATTTAAAGGTACATTTGCAGCGGGGGTGCCATTTCAACATAATACGGATACTGGGGACATGCGGGTTTCTGGTACGATGGCCTCGCTGGCTGGGCTGGAACAAGCCTTGGCGAGCCAGGATGCACTTTTGATTGATATGGCTCTACGGCGTATTCGTATGCTTTATGGTGTACTCTCTAGCATCGGCGGTATTCCGCTCATATTCCTTGGAGAAGAGTGGGGTATTCTAAATGATTATCAGTATTTAGGTGATAAAGAGAAAAAAGATGACAGTCGTTGGGTACATCGACCTAAAATGGATTGGTCACTCCTTAATGAGCTAAAGCAGCAACATTCGCCACGAGCACGTATTTTCCGCGAAATGCAGGTACTCTTTGATGTGCGAAAGCGCTGCGCTGCATTCAATGGTAGTCAGATGCGTTTATTAAATACAGAAAATGAACATGTGCTGAGCTATCTACGATGGGATGAGGGGCATCTATTGGTAGTCATTGCTAACTTTGCAGATTCCGAGCAGACTGTAAATATGCGTAATTTACGTTGCGAAGGATTGGCGCATTTTTTCAAAGACACCTTAAGTGAACGCATGGTCTCCACGCATGATACACTTGATCTAGCTCCCTACGAATTACTCTGGTTGATCGAGGATTAAGAGCGCTTTTCGCTATGCTTCAGCAAGCGTGCTGAGATCTGTCAGACTGTCTTGGAATGCTGCTGGATCGCAGTTGCAAGTAGATTGACAATTGTTTCATCAGAGAGCTTGTCCGTATTAATCACTAAATCATAACGATTTGACGCGTCAATATCAGCACCGAAGTGCTGCTTTATATAACGTCTCCGTGCGGTATCCTCCTCTTTAATGAATTTTATTGCGCCGGTATTAGACATGCCGTGCACGGCAGTCATTTGATGCAGCCTCTGTTCCATCGAGCCAATTAGCCGCACGCGTATCACATTGGAAAACCCTTGAGTGATTTCATTGCCACCGCGGCCAACTATAATGCAGTGTCCGATACGAGCGAGACGGCTGATTGTTGCCGCGGTCTTCTCGAATAGCGTCCATAGTGAAGGATGCCGTCCCAATAGTTCGTTAATTGAGGCGGTAATCTCACTGGTACCATCATCCGGCATGAATTGCTCTAGATCAATGGGAAGTTGGTGTTCTGTTAAGACCTGCTGAACCAAGTCTTCGTCAAAAAGTGTCCACGGGATGGGGGAGGTAGGTGTTAAAGAACGTAGCTTATCCTTGAGTTTTATACCGATTGTTCGTCCTCGTGCACCCGTTTGACGGGAAATAGTCAGACTGGTTGGAGCTAGGGTATTACCTATAGGCTTTTGTGGCTGATGATGTAAGTGAGCGGCTACGTAGCTGCGACATTCTTGGTAACTGGGGTGTGGTTCCATCGGGTGCCTGGGGTTGAGGGGAATAGACTGTGCGACCCTCATATAGTACGTCGCATCTGATTTTTTTGCAAGTGATTACCTCATGCACGTTAAATAGCAATTTGCAGGAATAAAGTCCGTATTAGACGATCCTATCGCTATGATATTAAAAATTATACGTACCATTTCTTTCAGCACAACGTTGGTGTTGGTGGCATTGACGCAAGCAGTTTCAGCACAAACGACGATGCCACCCGAGCTTCTGGTCGCAGTGGATGCGACACAAGAAGCGCATGGCCTACAGGCTTGGTGGGGAAAGGAAGTGGTCGTAGCTGATGTCGAAATTATATTCGGTGGTCATACCATTGTTGATGGCACCTTCAGCTTTGAAGCCCATGGGCCGCGTGCACGTTACGACCGTAAAGATGGCACTTCGATTATATTTGATGGTGAGACCGCGTGGGTGACGCCGGGCGACGCAAGCGCGCCTAAAGGTCGCTTTCATGTGTTGACATGGCCATGGTTCATAATGGCACCTTTTAAAATGCAAGGTGATGGCATCCACTTGAGTGATCTCAATCAGGCTGAAGTGGATGGTCAGGCATATGACACAATCTTTCAAACCTTTGGCGATGAAATGGGGGATACCCCGGATGATTGGTATCGCTTCTATTTGAATCCTAAAACCAAGCTGGTGGATGCGATGGCTTACATCGTCACTTTTGGTAAAGATGTGGACACTGCGAATGAAACACCGTCCATTTTGAAGTATTATGATTATGTCGATGCGGATGGGCCGGTTATTGCGACTCGTTACGAGTTCTGGTATTGGAATGCCAAGCGGCACACTGTGGTTGGAGACACGCCGAAGGGTGTCGGGACGGTTTCGAATATCCGCTATACCTCCAAACAAGCAGCAGACTTTTCTGTTCCAGTAGATGCCCGCGAATTACCGCTCAACTAGTACTTAGTCATCGTTCAGGCCCTCATCCATCATGAAATTTTTCTCACTTGTTTGTGTCTTCTTGGCAGCGATGCATTTTTCCGATGCCAAGGTGGATTATACCAGTTATGCGGAGCTTCTTCACAAATATGTGCAAGCAGACGGTGTGAGTTATGATGTATGGGCGGGGCAGCATGCTGATGTTGCGGCGCTGAATGCGGTGCTCGCCGAGTGGGCTCAAATTTCAGTTGCGGAGCTGTCTGCAGATGAACAGAAAGCATTTTATATCAATTTGTATAACGCAGGGATGCTACAAGCCGTGCTGGAACGCTATCCCATCAAGTCTGTAAAGGACATTGGTCTAATACCATTCAGTATTTTTAAGAAAAATTATATTCAATTAATGGATCGTAGCCTGAGTCTGGATAATATAGAAAAGGGCATTTTGTTGAAGGATTTCCCTGATCCTCGCATTCACTTTGCGGTCAACTGTGCCAGCGTCAGTTGCCCGCCCTTGCGTGCAGAACCCTATCGGGCGAAACAATTGGATCAACAGCTGGAGGCGCAAACACGTTTATTTGCTGCCAGCGATCATGCGGCTCGTGTGAATGTGAGTAAGCAGCGCACAGCATATTCGGAGCTATTTAAATGGTACGCTTCTGATTTCGCAGTGACGAATCCAGCTTTATTTCTGAATCGTTACCGTTCGGAGCCATTGCCGATCGAGCATACGGTGATTTGGATCGACTATGACTGGTCACTTAATCAATCTCAGTAGACCGTATGCAAAACATAATCTCACGTTATACAAATTGGCTTCATACGCGGTGGCCTGCTGGGGGTGTTGAAAAAGGGCCAAATGTAAGTGAAGATGGCTCGACGCGCTTAAAGGGAGTTCGGGTCGTTGGAGATCTCACTGGCGTACCGCTACTCAAATTTTCAGCGGATACTGGGGCCAAGGCTGTTCTGGATCTGTTGAAAGACTCTGATTTTAAGCCAGGTGCAGGCAGTGATGCCAAGATTTACGATTTAGTGATCGTTGGGGCAGGTGTGTCAGGTCTTTCTGCCGCAATCGAAGCTAAAAAAGCAGGTCTGAATTATGTGCTATTCGAGGCTGATGAGAGCTTTTCGACGATAAAAAATTTCCCTCGTAAGAAGCCAATCTACACCTATCCCAGCGAGATGACGCCTGCGGGGGAATTGCGTTTCGAATCGAAGGTGAAGGAAGATTTGTTACTGGAGCTTGATGCGCAGAAAAAAGCACATGCGATCCAAACGACCCGCGCCAGAGTCGATCATATCGAGCGTGAGGGAGGTGTACTACAAGTGAAGCTGGCTCAGGGACAGCAGGTGCGTGCTCAGCGTGTAATCGTGGCAATCGGTCGCACAGGCAACTACCGTAAACTCAATGTACCTGGTGAGTCGTTGGATAAAGTTTCAAACCGCCTGCTTGATGCAGGCGAGTATGCCAAGCAACGAGTTATGGTTGTTGGTGGCGGGGATTCTGCATTGGAAGCAGCGATAGCTTTGGCAGAAGCTGATGCTGTAGTTACTTTAAGCTATCGTAAAAAAGAATTCTCACGTGCGAAACCTGATAATGTTGAACGCATTAAGGAACTCGCAGATCAGGCGCGATTGAAATTGCTGATGGAATCTCAACTGCAGGAGATTAATGAGGATCATGTCGTACTATGCCGTGAAGACAGTGAGGATTGTAAGATTGAGAATGACTACGTGTTTACCTTGATTGGTCGTGAGCCGCCACTGGATTTCTTTCGTAAGTCGAGTATTCCGGTGACGGGGGATTGGACGCCAAAGGTCTGGCTTGGTTTGATTGCGTTCATGCTACTGATGGCGTTTTTGTATCACCTTAAGGCATATAAAACTTTCCTTGGCATTCCAGGCACTAATCTGTGGCAGATTTTCGCAAGCAAGCAGTGGTTTCCTTTCAATATTCCAATCCTTGGCGGGGAAGGAGGTCTACTCCATACTTTTCTCAATGCCGCCCGCAATGATCCCGGTTTCACCTTTGCACTGATATACACCACTGTGATTGTAGTATTTGGCCTGCGGCGTATGCGACGTCGGAAGACGCCTTACGTTAAGCTTCAGACGCTAACCTTGATGGCCATACAAGTTATACCTTTATTTATACTGCCGTATTTGCTGTTTCCTTATTTATATCAGCATGGTGTATTCACTCATGGCGGTCTCGGTGAGTGGTTTGGGATGACTTTTTTATCAGATGGTCAAGGTGGGGATCCCAACCAGTTTTGGCGCTCTTTCGGCTTCATTCTGGCATGGCCATTATTCATTTATAATATATTTACTGAAGCGCCGATCTGGGGGTGGATCATTTTTGGTTTTGTTCAAAGCTTCGTGATCGTTCCGTTAATCGTTTGGCGCTGGGGTAAGGGGGCTTACTGTGGTTGGATTTGCTCCTGTGGTGCGATGGCTGAGACATTAGGTGACCAACACCGCCACAAAATGCCACATGGTCCAAAGTGGAATCGGCTCAATATGATCGGTCAGTGGATATTAGCGCTCGCCTTCGTTTTACTCATTTTGCGCATTATTGGCTGGATGACTCCGTGGGAAGGTTTTGACACCGCAATCGCTGGATTCATTGATAAGAATGAGCTGTTGAGTTATAAAGTCTTAATTGACCTCTGGTTGGCGGGGGCGATTGGTTATGGGCTTTACTTTCATCTATCTGGGCGGGTGTGGTGCCGTTTTGCCTGCCCATTGGCCGCGCTGATGCACATCTACGCGCGTTTTTCGCAGTTTCGTATTTTTGCGGAAAAAAAGAAATGTATTTCCTGTAACGTGTGCACCTCGGTTTGTCATCAGGGGATTGACATTATGAACTTTGCGAATAAGGGACTACCGATGGAAGACCCGGAGTGTGTGCGTTGCTCCGCTTGTGTGCAGTCCTGCCCAACTGGTGTATTGAGTTTTGGTCGCTTGAGTCGCTCGGGAGGAGTGGTCCTAGACAAGTTGTCTGCTTCACCCATTCGCATGCAAGAGTTACAAGACTTGACGCCAGTCGATCAGTTCTTATCGAACGCTCGCAAGCGCGGAGAAACATTCTAGTATAGCTTCGCGACGATACGTTCGCATACTTCATTTTATTTATATGAACCTTCTGAGTCTCCTTGTTTTTATCTTATACACATCCTGTAGCGTTCTACTGCTTTTTTATGGAATCAATACTTACTTAGTTCTCTATCTTTACCTGCGTAAGCGACAGGCGAATTTGGAGAGCGATATCAGCACCGAGGCACAGTTCTCCGATCATTTTCAAGGACGCGAGGACCTACCTGTCGTGACGACACAGATTCCGCTCTATAATGAGGTTAATGTCGCCGAACGTGTGATTCGTGCAGTGGCAGCGATGGACTATCCACTTGCCTGCCATGAGATTCAAGTGTTAGATGATTCTGATGATGAAACCTGTGCTTTGGTTGATCAGGTGGCTGCTGACTTGCGTGAACAGGGGCACTGGGTCGAAGTCTTTCGTCGTCAGGATCGCACCGGTTATAAGGCTGGCGCACTCGAGGCAGGGATGGCAGTCAGTCATGGCGAGTATATTGCGATCTTTGACAGTGATTTTATCCCTCCAGCTGATTTTCTACGTCGCACACTTGCTCATTTGTGGGCCGACGAAAAGTGTGGCCTAGTGCAGGCGCGCTGGGATCACGTGAATCAGGATCAATCCTGGCTGACACGTGTGCAAGCTATGGGGATTGACGGGCACTTCGTGATTGAGCAGACCGCACGCAATCGTAATGGACTGTTTATGAATTTCTGTGGCACTGCAGGTGTATGGCGTCGTGCGGCAATCAACGATTCCGGGGGCTGGCAGCATGACACCGTAACCGAGGATTTGGATCTTTCTTATCGTGCACAGATGCGCGGCTGGCGTTTTCATTATTTGCCCACGCTACTTGTGCCCGCAGAATTACCGCCCACATATAGCGCATTTAAGAGTCAACAATATCGTTGGGCAAAGGGGACGCTGCAAACTGCCCGCAAACTGTTGCCAACGGTCTGGCGTGCGCCCATGCCTTTTTTTAAAAAATTACAAGCGACGGTACATCTGACACGTTATGGATTGAATCTACAGATGGCTTTGATTGCGGTGCTGGTCTTGCCCTTGATACTTAGTCTAGGTGAGGGTGGGGTCTGGTTCTATCGTTCCGTGCTTTTTATCAGTTTGTTGATTCCTGCGGCGATTGGTCCCAGCTTGGGCTATATTGTTTGCCAATATAGTGAGCATCCAGATACGTGGAAACGACGCATTGCCTTTCTACCATTCCTCTTACTGGTAGGATTTGGCATTTGTTTATCCAATGGCAAAGCTGTATTAGCTGGAATGTTTGGGAATGATAGTACCTTCGTGCGCACGCCCAAGTCTGGTGAGAAGAGCCTGAAGGACTACTTGGTCAAGCGTGATTGGATGCCGCGCATTGAAATGATCTTTGCTGCTTATTGTGCCATTACCATTGGCGTGCTGGCTTACTTGGGGCTGTATGGCTTGATGCCATTTGTTGCGGTGTATACACTTGGATTTGGCGTTATCGGTTCAAAGGGCCTCGCCGAAGCACGAGTCTAGGCGGCATGCATGCCCGTAGTGCAGCCTGGTTGCTCAGCCTTATAATTGCAGGCGCAGCTGCTTGGGGCTATACGATCGTGACGTCTGAATTTGATGCGGCTGGTGCGCCGCGTGCACTATGTTTTGTAGTCATCGGAGCCGCGGGTGTATTGAGCATTTTTCTGTTCCCGCACTTAAAACAAGGCAGAACGCTACAGTTAGCGATTTGGTTGCCGGCGATTTCACTACGTATTTTGCTACTGCCTGCGGCACCTTCAGATGATGTCAGTCGCTATTTATGGGAGGGGCAACTCGTGAACGAAGGTATGAGCCCATATGCGCAAACTGCAGACTCGGAATCTGTACGTGCATATCGTGATGCCCAGTGGGCGCTGATGAATCACAAAGACCAGCCCACCGCCTATCCGCCGTTGTCGGAATTGAGCTTTGCTGTAGTCGCACAAGTAGCTTACCATTCGCTAGCGTTTAAGCTGTTGTTTGTTTTCGCGGACTTACTGACATTGGCAGCCGTGCTGCGCTTGTTACAATTACGTGGAATCGCGTTACAGTATTCTGGGTTTTATGCACTATCGCCAATTATATTGATCGCATATGCCGGTGAAGGGCACTTTGATGCGTTGATGGTGGCTGCCCTAGCTTGGGGTGTCTGGGCAGCCGCAGACGGACGTGAAAAGTTGTCATCGTTTTTGGTCGCCATGGCCACTGGTGTTAAGTGGATATCCTTGCCACTATTACCATTTGTGATATGGGGGAATGAGCAGAGTAAAGAGGGCGGCGTTTTCGCGATATGGACAGCGCTGAGGCAACGTAGCCCGCATCTATTTATCGCGCTGCTGACACTGATCTTTCCGGCTTTATATTTTTGGGAATCGTTGCCAGCTTTGTTTGAGGGACTATTTCGATTTGGAGGGACGCGAAGCTTTAACGGGCCGGTATATGATATTATGCTGCTTGGGCTGAATCTACCGCGTGCCGTTTGCTCCTCGCTGGTGATTGGCTTGCTAGCAGTCGTCTGTCTTTGGCGCTGGAGCCTGCGGGGGCGTTGCACTTTGGATGCCCATGTTCGCTGGATTTTGGGCGTATTGATCGTGCTCTCGCCGACTGTTCATTTTTGGTATCTTGGATGGGTCTTACCTTTCGTCTGTTTACGTCCTAGTTTACCATGGATTATTCTGTCGCTGACCAGTGGGCTATATTTTCTGGTTTGGTCTAACGAAATCTGGGGGTTGAGTGTTTGGCAACGCTGGGGACTGTGGTCCCCCTTCTTTTTGGCCTTGATCTATGAAATCTGGAGTACGCGGGGGCGGGTGATGTTTCCTATCAGGCGTACACTGGGTGAATCCGTGACAATTTCGATAATTATTCCTACTTTAAATATCGTGGATAAACTCGAAGGCGCATTGAGTTGTGTGGCGCAGCAGACCCTGCAGCCAATTGAGATCATTTGCGTTGATGCTGGTTCCAGCGATGGAACTGTAGCATTGGCGAAAGCGAATGCGCTTCCTGTAAGTGTAATCGAATCCGAGCAGGGGCGCGGGCAACAAATAGCTACGGGAATCGCGGCTGCCTCTGGCTCTTGGGTATGTATTCTGCACGCCGATGCACTGTTATCCCCTCAGGCATTAGAGTGCTTAGATCGAAGTGTATCTGTGGACCCTGAGGTTTGTGGGGGGGCCTTAGGGCAACGCTTTGCAGATAACCATGCAGAGTTATTGCCGATCGAAGTGCTGAATGATGGACGCGCATTGTTCTCACGCACTGCATTTGGTGACCAAGTGCAATTTTTTCACCGTATGACCGCATTGCGCCATCAACTCATGCCAGCACAACCATTGATGGAGGATGTTGAGTCCAGTTGGCGTTTGCGCGAGACTAGTGGTTTTGTATTTATGAATCAACCCTGTGAGGTTTGTCATCGCAGTTGGAACGCGTCTGAGTGGTTCACGCGTTTTCGTTTAGTCATGAGCCTTGTGTCACGTTACCGCTTTGCACGCTTGAGGAGCCGTGGCCAAGCAGAAGCGCTCAGCCATAGCCTCTACCGCGAATACTATAAGTGTGGTAAATGAGTCATTGCCGTCGTCAGCGATGATTTATTTCGCTTGAAGTTGATTTGTCTTAACGCTTACCACCACTCGTGTGGTATCAGAATTTCGATTGAGCAAGTCTACCGAGAGTTCACTTGATTACATTATTTTCCCGCGGTAGGGATCATCACTCTAGATAGCCTTGAATCAGAGAATCCCATTCGTCACTGTAAAGCACTTGTAGCAGTGCTCGATTCAGCGTTTCACGTAAGGGCATCTCGTTACGTAGCCCAAAAGCATAATACTGATCTTCGATTCTATTCGGCAAGACTTGTAGCGTTTCATTCGCTTGCAGTTTTAATTGATATTTAAGCATCGGAGCATCATGTACGACCGCATCAACGTTTCCTTTTGCTAAAGCAGTGACAGCACTACTAAGGGTCTCAAAATGACGGAACCTGATACCTTCGTTGTTTAAAAATACAGCTGCACTCGAGTCTCTTAATACAGCTACTTTTGCTCCGTGCAAATCATCCAAACTTTGAATTCGAGTTTGTAAGCTGCTAACAGTCAATGAAGATGCGATCGCGGCCGTAAATCCCGAAATAATAATGATCGCCGCAAACATCCAGATTAATCCGACAATACGGCCGCCTAGCGTTTTCGGTGACTTGTCCCCATAACCAACCGTCGTCATTGTGACTGCTGACCACCAGAATCCAGAGCCAATCCCTTCTGCTGTGGTGCCTCCAAACTCATCATTGTGGCGGTGCTCGAACCACCAAATGAGTAGTCCAAAGGCAAATAGCACACCAATCAATGCACCCGCGGCCGATAAAAACGGCAGTGAGAAGAAACGACGTGCAGTTTGTAGCCAGCCAGCAGGGGTCACTTCAGTAGCAATAGCGAGTCCTGAACGCATGAAGGGGTTCGTGAAGTCAAAGTTCGCTTCACGCTCTTGACTTACAGTTAGCGCCGCCACACCAAGGTCAACCTCTCCCTTAGTCAATGCATCAAGTAATTCCGACAAACTTAAAGGCTCTAGCGTGTATTGAATCCCCGCGGAGTCCGCCATTTTCTGCCAGAGTTCGATTGCGATGCCTTGCCATTGTCCGTTGTCCGACTGAAAGGCGAAGGGGGCCGCGTCGCGTATGCCAACTCGTATCGAGACGTCGTTATTTGCCTGCGCTTGAGTTATCATACTGCCTGCTAGAGTTAGTAGCCAAAGCAAGCTTGTTAGTAGTCGATTCCATTGCAGGCGGGCGATCATGAGTTTTACACTAAACTGCATTCAAAATGAGTCAATTTATACTTACCTACGGGAATTGATCAATGTGCAGCTGTTTGTTGTGAAGCTGGGGCAGCGCGCTCTTCACTATATGAATTATGAGTTTTTAGAAATTCTAGATAGGGTGGAAAGAAGCGAGCGAATGCTTCGATTTGTGGTAAATGTCCAAGACCTTCGAGTTCCACCAGTGTCGAGTCCGGGATTGCCGCGTGAGCCAATCGTCCAAGTTGCGGGTAATTGCCGAGTGTGGCACGTTTTTCCTCTGAAACTAAATTCTTACCCAGCGCAGTTGTATCCCGTTGACCAATAATTAATAGGGTAGGCACTGCAATTTGATCAAATTCATGGACGACCGGCTGCGTATAGATCATGTCATAGGTAAGTGCCTGGTTCCATGCCATGCGAGCATACTGAGGGCTTTGAATAAATAGCGTTAATAATTCAACCCAGGCGTCATATGCTGGCTTCCATTGGCCATCATAATAGGAATCCAGTTGGTAGGCTCGGATTTTTTCCGGCGTCTTATTCAATTCAGATTGATACCAAGCGTCGACTGATACGTAAGGAACTCCCTTAGCCTTCCAATCCTCCAGTCCGATCGGGTTCAGCAAGGTCAAACTTGTGGTCATTTCCGGATACATTAAAGCAAAACGCGAGGCAATCATCCCTCCCATAGAATGTCCGAGCACGTGCACCTTTTGGATCTGAAGCGACTCTAGTAACTGCCGAGTATTTTGCGCTAATTGCTGAAAGCTATACTGGTAATTTTCAGGTTTTGAAGACTTCCCGAATCCAATCTGATCTGGCATGACTACACGATAGCCCTCTTGTAGTAAAGCGCGGGCGGTTTCTTCGAAATAGGCGCCTGAAAAGTTTTTACCGTGTAGCAATAATACCGTTGCTAGCGCCTCGCCCCGGGGAGCGACATCCATATAACTCATTTCGAGGCTTTGTTGCTGACTCTCGACTAGGTAGTTGTTTACAGTGAAGGGGTAATCAAAGCTCTCTAAGCGTATATTGGCTTCAGCTATGGTGAAGATGGAAAGCAAGATGGGCAGTATGTATGCGCTGGTTCGTTTCATAGGAGTATGGCTAACTATTTTTTATAGCAGAGCAAATGAACTGTGGAGAAAAATGGAGTGTCTGTTCACATCACAGGTGTGATGTGGTGATTTTCAGCACATTTCGATGCTTGCCTCATTATGCATCTTTGCTTCAGGTAATGTAATGTCTGAATTACCAAACTGTCCCAAGTGCGACTCTGAATATACCTATGAAGATGGTAGTTTAATCGTATGCCCTGACTGCGGGCATGAGTTTACGCTGGAATCTTTGGAGGAATCGTCAAAGGACACTGTTGAATATCGTGATGCCTTTGGTACACCGCTTACAGACGGAGACACCGTCACCGTGATTAAAGACCTTAAGGTTGGGGGCACTTCGTCGACACTTAAGATTGGAACCAAGGTGAAGAATATCCGGCTGGTTGGTGGGGATCATGATATTGATTGTAAGATCAAAGGTTTTGGAGGAATGAAATTGAAATCTGAATTTGTTAAGAAGGCCTAGAGAGGCTGCTATAGAAACTTAGGGAATCGTATGAAACTCGCACTTGCTCAGTTCGAAGTCGCCCGTGCTAATCCAGCAGAGAATCTCGTACGAATCGGAGAGCGAGCAACAACAGCATCAGCCGCTGGTGTCGATTTACTGTGTTTGCCAGAAATGTGCACCACAGGCTTTGATTGGTCTTATAATCGGGAGCATTTGGCAGCGGCGTCTAAAATTATTGATGCGGTGGCAACTATTGCCCGTTCCCACTCACTGGCAATATGTGGTTCCTTTTTAGAGCAAACAGAGAGCGGGAATGCAGCCAATTGTTTTTGTTATTTCGATGCAAATGGTGTGCTGTTAGCGAGTTATCGCAAGTTACATTTGTTTACTTTATTTCGCGAAGAACAGCATGTCGAAGCGGGCAATGAGTGCATCACCGTAGCTACCGATTTTGGGACGATTGCAGCAGCAATCTGTTATGATTTACGCTTCCCTGAGTTGTTCCGGCGTAATACTGCATCGGGTGCGTTTATGCACATCTTACCCGCTGCATTTCCACATCCACGCTTGGATCATTGGCGTACATTGGTAAGGGCACGTGCTATTGAAAACCAAACATACTTCGTTGCTGTCAATCAATGCGGACTTGAAGGTCATCATGGTAGCGTGGATAAAACTCAATACTTTGGTCACTCGATGGTCGTGGATCCATGGGGTGAGATCGTGCTGGAGGCCGATGAAAACGAATCTCTTCTTGATATTGAGATTGATCCCAGATCGGTGGATCAAGTTCGTTCGAAACTGAGCGCGTGGGACGAT
Organism: Thalassobacterium sedimentorum; assembly: GCF_031127905.1. GTDB lineage: Bacteria > Verrucomicrobiota > Verrucomicrobiia > Opitutales > Coraliomargaritaceae > Thalassobacterium > Thalassobacterium sedimentorum. The sequence continues at coordinate 25,992 of NZ_JARXIC010000006.1, forward strand.
CGAAGAGAAGACTTATTCCGCATTTAAGCTGTACGTCTGAATTCAAACAGCGGTCTGTGTTGAGTCCAATACGGCGATAGGCATCGCATTAAATTGTCAAGTAATTGATGCTTCGATTACTTAAGGCGTCTTTGTATGCGCTGTGATTCCCGGCCAATCATCACTCCTAAATGGTGTTAGCGGCAATCCGGCTCTGTCATAGACATTGACGATTGGATTGTCTGCCCATCCGTAACGGACAGCAACAGGATTCGGCACTTCGTCACTCCAAACCTGTATTTTATTGCTTCCAATTTGCTTTGCTTCGGCCCAAACAAATTTACGGTTTACACCTGCAATGGTAAATCCAAGTGGTTGTTTTACATCAAATGTATACAGACTCCCATCGACATGTTCGAAGGTAATTAAAGCCTGTCCGTCTTTAAATTCGACTGATTGCATTTGAGGACTTTGATAAGCGAGATTATAGTTATAATCTCTTGCAAGTGCGATACGTGCTAAGCGTTCGCTGACTGTATGCTTGTCGCGGGGGTGAATATCACGGCCTTCGCCAGCATCTATGATGATGGCTTGAGCGACATTATCGAGTCTTTCCAAGGTTAAACTTTGAGCTTCACGTAGTTCTGCCCATTCGCTTTGCACGGGAACGCTTTTTTCATCGCGGTAATCAGCTAACTGCACCCAATAAAATGGAAAATCGCCTAGGCCCCAACGTTGACGTATTGTTTGTATGAGTAAGGGAAACAGTTCGCGATACTGATACGCACGCTTAGTATTGGCCTCTCCTTGATACCATATCATGCCTCTAATACCGTAGCCCAGTATTGGATGAACCATGGCATTATATAGATTAGCTGGGCGTTTCTGACCATTTCTATCATCGCGGGGAATTCTAGGCTTCGCCCCTTGGCGACCGCCGGCCTCCCAAGCCGCGATTTTCGTCTGAGCTGCAGCGACATCTGCATCGTAATCTTCTTGTGAATAAGCGGCCATCTTCCGGTCCCACCAGTTCATGAGTGGACTGAACATCGAATCTGCGTCAAGAGTTTCCCTCGGTAGCCATGCTTCGACAGTAGAGCCACCCCATGAATTATCGATCAACCCAATGGGAACATTTAATGTTTGATGGAGGCGTCGCCCAAAATAATAGCCAACTGCTGAAAAATCCTCTAAACTTTGATCAGTGCTTAGCTTCCATTCTCCCTTGAAATCGTTCAATGGTCTCTCTGCGCTTTGCTGTCCAATTGTGAGTATTCGTATATTAGGTGAGTGAGTCACCAAACGCTCTAAATCCCAATCGTAACTTCTTTTAGCTCCGAGGGCCATATTGGATTGACCAGAACAAATCCAGACTTCTCCACTTAGAACATTTTCAAAACGTTTGACTATTTCATTCGCTTGTATGGCCAGAGTATAGGGACCACCAGCAGGAATCGGATCCAGGTCGATTCGCCATTTACCTTCAGAATTTGCTGTGGTGGACTTTGTTTGTCCGTCAATTTCCACTGAAACACTATAGCCAGCAATCGTAGATCCCCAAATGGGGACAGGTGCTTCACGTTGTAACACCATGTTATCACTGAAGATAGCAGGCAGCCAAAGTTCGGCTTGAAGTGGTGTTAACAACAGAAACCCAATAAAACTGGATAAGATAGTTCGTGTTAGATGCTGCATGATGATTGAATACAAATTTGTGGTTACTTCTTATATTTTATGCCTTCACGCTTTTAGCGACAGTCAGCACCTTGCGTCTCTAATGTAGGTAGAATTGCTTGAAATAAATAAGTCAATTTTTGCCTCCGATACGGCTGATTTCATACCAGCCATCGTCATTTTTAATGAGTGTAAGCCGGTCTGTAGCTGACCGCATTCTAAATGATTCGCTTAGATAGATATTTCTTCCAGATGTAATTGAGAAAGTGGCCGCATTCGGAGTTTTCTTTAGCACTAATAACTGGTTTTCAGAACCACCGGTGATTTCCCGCAATGCGTTGCCACCACGTTCATTGTCAATAGCAACAACTGCAGAATCGACTGAGATATGACCATCATTCAATATAACCTGTTGAGTTGCTCCCAGGCTGGACGCGACGTCTTTCTTTTGCATGTTGGTATCGGTGGAATCAACAATGAACTTTCCATCGGATTCAAATCGGGCAATTTCCTTACTATCAAAAGTTAGGCGTAGTTGTTCACGCTTGTCAGAGTTAAAACGGAAATTCCAACCAGTGAACGCACTGTTATTTTTATCTGACAATTGGAAGATGGCTTCTTTGTTTGAGTTCGCATATAGTCGTGCAATAGCACCATTTGATTGCACTGAAATGTCTCCATAGTGTCCTTGTACCACGAATAATTTCCCATTCGTCATCGATCGACCGAGTTCATCCAGCCCCTTTGAGTGCATACGACAACTGTAAAACGATACATCACGAGTGTCTTCAGTTCCAGTGATTCGATTGTCAGACTCTCCATATTCAATGCCACCCCAATTACTTTTTGGTAACTCAAAAATGGTACCATAAAAAACCACATTGGATGCAGCTTTTAAAGTCACAGCATTCGCGCTGTAAGTTCTGACACTACCACCAAAGAAATAGTGTCCGTTGATGTCCGCATTTTTGGCATTCGTGTGCCCATCGATTAGAATTGCCGTCGTTCCAAACTGCTCAGAAGAGCGAAAGTGATGATCGTTAGCAAAAAAATTGCATCCATAGAACTGCGTTCCACTCAGGCCATATGTGATACGATCTCCCGGAGCATCATCACCTAATAAGGCTACTCCAACGTCGCCCATGAAACTACAATTCCAAAACGTAACATAATCAGGATTGCCTCCGATTCCACGTGTACTGATGAGTAAGCCTGCTTTCTTGTAGAAGCCATAGACACAAACATCCCGAACTGTGCTGAAACCAGCATCATCGATTAATAGCCCGACGTCATAATCGGCACGATTATCATCCTCAGGTTTGGTGACCCGGCCATTGGATCCAATGACGTTAACGTCTAAGGCGATGGCCAAGCCTTCGATGTGAAAGGGATGTTTTGTCGCTGTAGCCAATGCGTAGCGCACTTCGTTAAATCGGTCGCTACGATTCTCCAGAATCGTACTCTGGGCACCTTTGCCTGTGAATAATAGAGTGGTGCCTGGTAATTGATCCTTAAGGCCCTGACGCAGGTAACGTTTGTCATCCTCAATCATTGGAAAGGTGCCTAGGCGCGGAGAACCTTCACCGCGGATATGAGCACCGGCAGGCAATTGAATGCCGTCTGATAACACATAGGTTCCTGCGGGGAAAAATATATTGGACGATGCCTCCAAGGCCGCGCGTATGGCGATTGTATCGTCAGTCAATCCATCCCCCATGGCTCCGAAATCACGTACATTTACTGTTGGTGCCGCAAATAGATTTGAGAATGAAGCTGCAATGAATGCTAGCGCGGGAATTAGTATTTTTATTAGCATGTTATTAAACCAGCGGTTTGTCATCCTGATCCCATACGGTTAAATTCTTGAGATCTTGTTTCGGGCGTAGGAAATATCCGATTACGAGAGCAAGTAGTAACGTGATCGTATTGCCGCAAAGGGCGGCATAATAAATGTCGATTTTTAAGGTATAGTCCACTGGAATGATTCCGCGAGTCGACAGTAGCAGATAGCCAGTAAACGCAGCATTCCCAGCTATGGCGATCCAAATGGCCCGCGCATCTGCTAGTCTTGAAAAGATTCCGACCAAATAGACTGCTAATAAACCGCCGCCAAAGACGGAAATTAAAATTAAACCGATGTCATTAAAGGTTTTATTGTCAGCGACATAGAACCAATAGGCACCAATAATCATGAACAAGGAGATGACGCCGGCAGCGATAAAGCCGACTCTTAAATAATGTTGATCGGATTGCTGTTTAGCGATGTAGGGCTGATAGATGTCGTTAACCCACACCATACTAGCCGAATTAATACTGGAACTAAGCGAAGACATTGCTGCGGCCAGAGCTCCAGAAATCAGTACGCCGGCGATGCCAGCTGGTATGTATTCTACAATGTAGTAGGGAATAATTTCTTCCGCTTTTCTAGTCCCATTAAGAATTTCAGTGGCAATAGGATCCGGCATTTTTTGAAAGAATGCCCATAAGATAGCACCAACAAATTTAAAACTATACCAAATCGGAACTGCAATGATGCCCAATATTAAAATTGCTTTTCTTGCCTCCTTGGCAGATTTAGCTGAGCACCAGCGTTGCACATTAGTTTGGTCGAATTGGTTTGTGAGGAATTGAACGATGCCAATAATAAACAGCATGGTCATGGTTCTTTCCGAGAGAGAGAAACCTTTTGCAAGTGGTTCAATCGCTCCCGTATCCGTGTTCAGGTCTGCCGAGAAAGACAGTTTATGTCCAGCTTGAGCAGTTTCGAGTAAGCTCAAAAAACCACCTTCAGTGGAATACGCTGCAATCGCCACGATAATAAATGCACCGCTGATAAGTACGATTGTCTGAAACACATCTGTCCAAATAACAGCGCCGAAACCACCAGCTCCAGTATACAGTGCAGTGACCCCTCCGGCGACAATCATACAAAGTACATAGTCAAGGCCTGTGACAGACTGGATGACTAATGAGATTAGGAAAAGAATACTCGCCACACGAATCAGTTGTAATAAGAAAAAAAGCGTAGCAGCATAGCAAGAAACTGAAGCACTATAGCGTAGTTTTAAATATTCATAGGCTGATGAGATGGTACCTTTGCGGAAGAAGGGAAGAAATAGATAGGCTGAAACAATGACAACCAGGGGCATCGCTAGTCCTGGCACAAGTCGAATCATTGTGGTTTTGAATGTGTCTGCGGGGTGCCCTATAAAAGTCACTGAACTCATCGTGGTACCAACTAGGCTGAGTGCGATTGCCCATCCAGGGAACGAACGTCCTCCGAGGAAATACTCTTCAGTGTCAGTGTTCTTACGTGAGCAATAAATACCAATGCCAATCGTGGTTGCAAAGTAGGCGGCAATGACTAGGTAGTCGAGTATATGTAAATTCATTGTATTTTACGGCGTTGAATTCGCCAGTTATTTTAAGGCAACCAGAGTGGGCAGTCGGTTGTTTATTCTTCAATATAGTTTTCACCTCCACGACGTTGTGTCCCCTTGTCGCCGGTAGTGATATCGCCTAGTTGCTGACGGTAGTGATTCGCAATTTTTGTAAGGTCGCGATATATGCCCGGGTATTGCTCAATCACATTGTTCAGTTCATTTGGATCTTTCGACAGATCAAATAGCTGATCTTCCATCGCGACTCTATTGTACACTCCGGGCGCACCTCGATTATCGGGTTCCTTTTCCGGTGGGTTCATACTGAAGTAGGTCTGCTTCGGCATGAGTTTCCAATCACCTAAGCGTAGCCCTCTCAATTGCGATCGATAATAAAATACCAGCGGACGTCGTTCCAAATCAAAGTTCTCTTTTCCATAGAAAGTATCTAATATACTCCAGCCATCAATTTTGTGCGGGATCTCTTTTATATCATAATCGACGATATCCGCAATTGTTGGTAAGATATCCAAGTTGATCACGGGTTGTTCGAAACTGGTATTCGCTTGAATGTGCTTAGGCCATTTGACGATCAACGGCACTTTGATACCGCCTTCCCAGCAGGTCGCCTTTCCTTCGCGTAGCCCACCAGATGAACCGCCATGGGTACCATACATACGCCATGGGCCATTATCGGAACTGAAAATAACAATGGTATTATCCTCCAACCCGGATTCCTTTAAATGAGCGATTACTTGACCTACGGACTCATCAATCGCAAGCAAGGTGTCTGCATAGAGACCTTTTTCTGTTTTGCCGAGATAACGTTGATCGGGTAAGAGTGGCGTATGCGGTGCGGGATATGGCAAATATAAAAAGAAGGGCGCTTTTTTATTCTCACTAACAAAATCAATCGCCTCTTGCGTGAGTGCATCGATCATTTTTCTTTGGTCATTTTCAACAATGTTATGGTTGATGATCGTATCGTTTTGAATAAGGCGCAGTGGAGGGAATTCTCGGGTTGGATGCTCAGGCCACATGTCGTGGGAATAAGGAAGTCCATAAAAGTAATCAAAGCCTTGTGCCTGCGGATGAAAATGTGGATGGTCGCCTAGATGCCACTTGCCGATGCATGCACTGGTATAGCCGCGGGTCTTTAACAGCTCGGCGATGGTGATTTCGCCCAGGCTTAGTCCTCTATGTTTTTCCTCATTTAGGTCTGGATTGTAGACGGATTGAGCGCGATTTCTGCGATGGTAGGTTCCAGTTAAAAAGCCAGCTCTCGCAGCTGAGCAGGCGGGAGCATTCACATAAAAGTTTGTATAACGAATGCCATCGCGGGCTAATTGATCGATATTCGGAGTTTCGTTTTCGCTCCCGTAAGATCCGAGATCTCCGTAACCTAAGTCATCGGTTAATAGGAATACAATATTGGGTGTTTCAGCTGTGCATACGGACAGCACACTGAATAATAGAAAGAAATACAATTTCATGGTTTTATGAAGTTTATTTTGGTCGGAGAGTGATTTGATCTTGTATTGGAGTCCGAAGGCTAAGTGCTATGAACTATTTAGTTTTCACTTCAACTTTACTGGCTTGAACCTGCGGCACTTGCTGGTCGATATATTTCCGATTAAAGTAATGCGTAGCACCAGTTTCTGTCGTGATAAATAGATCGAGCTTCCCATCGCCGTCCCAATCAAGAACGTCGTGTGTATTGTTGTGTGCTTCTAAATGTTCCTGCAGGAGATTTCCGCGGTCACGAAACTCCGGGTGCGTATCATCGCTCACATTCTCCAGCAGGCGACTATTTAGATTGTTCCAGATTAGATCGTGATCTCCATCACCATCCCAATCCACTAAGCTAGTGCTCGTGCGTCCGAAGTAAAAGAAGTTTAACTTTGATTTGAAGTAGTTTTCTTCTGGACTGGCTTGAGCCAGGTAAACGATATGGCGATAGGGCGCATCAATTTTAAATATTTGTTCACCCGGTAATACCCGCAGCGTTCCGGCATGACTTACCTGACCTCGATACAATGCAAGATGATTGGTGTGGTCGAGTGTGATGTAGTCGAGCTGTCCATCACCATCCCAGTCTATAATCTCCGGTTGACTGCGGTGTGCAGTCACCAATTCATGCCCCTCAAGGTCATAATTTAACCAATCGGGGAATTGAGGAGTCTTGTCGCCCCAATCCACTTCCAGAAATTCCCAGCGCGTTAACTTGGGTCGACCCTTTTGACCGATATTTTTAAAGTAACGATGTCGCCCATCAATTCCGCTAACGATTAGATCCTTGAGCCCATCGCCATTCCAATCAACAACTTTAGGTTGAGTATAAGCCCAGTCATTTTCCTGCGGACCCTGATGTGAGCCGTAGGGGCCAGCGCGCAAGGAAATAATTGCATTGTCAGCCATCATTCTTTCGGATTCTAGCCAAATGGGCTCTGCTTGACTGCCAACATTCTCGAAATACTCAATATGTTCATGTGCGGCGCCGATGATGAGGTCGAGATCTCCATCGTCATCCCAATCGGTAAAAACGGGAACCGCGAGGGCTCCTGGGTCCAAGTAGGATCGCTCCTCTTGCTGTAGAAAGGTGGTGGGACGCCACAGCGGAGTTTGGAGACTGTCGAAGCTGATGTTCTCATTGTAGCCAATCATTGCCCGGTCATTGGACCAAAGCATGTCAAGGTCGCCATCATTGTCATAGTCGACAAAGGTCGGAGCAAAGAATACTCCAGGAATATCGATTTCGTGACCGTCGTAGAGTTTGACTTCTACCGGGGGCGCGAAGTTATTGCTGCCGTCATTGATTTCTACAGTCGGAATCGTGAGGCGCTGAATGTTGCCACCACGTCCATTGCGATAGGGCATTTCCTTTACCTCTCTTTTTACCTCGCTGATAATGTCCCAGTCACCGTCGTTCTCCCAGTCAACAAATGCTAGAATTGATTCACTTTGATGTTCTAGGATGGCAATTGGAGTGGGGTTGAGTATCAGTTGCTTGTCATTCTGCATTTCAAATCTGTAAACTTCATTACCGAGTACTAATTCGAGGTTACCATCGTGATCCCAGTCGATCAGATGCGGTTCTTTGCTTCGAAGTTCTTTGGATAGGTGGATTTGATGGTGTGCTGTAATCACAGGTCGTCCCGCCTGCATTTCGAATTCACTCCATTGCGCACCGGTTGAGTTGATTAGCAACAGATCGGGCGCGCCGTTGCGATTTAGGTCTCCGAGCATGGCGCGATTGGTCCGTTTCAGCTCTACATAAGGAGGGTAATGGCGGATGATTAATTGAGGGGCGGCGTAGATGTTGGGCTTTTCGGGGCCTAAATTCTCGTAGTAGTAATGGCCGGAGCGAAATTCATCATTGGTTTCACGTAAATCTCCGTATTGAAACCAAAGATCCAGGTCGCCGTCACCATCTGCATCCCATGCTTGTAAATGACCACGTAGCGTACCACTGAGCAAGTGTATTTCATCTTTCTTTCCAAGCATAAGTCGATCGCCATTGCCAATCATTGGGATCGACTTTGGGGAAGATTCCCAGTCCGCCGCATTCAAATCGTAATAAAGTGCATAATTCGCCGATGCGTTCGCTGAATGACTCCAGCGTAACGTGCCAGTGTTCGTCCAATAGAAAGAATCATCGATTCTGAATGGATGATGGGTCTCAGGAGTTTCCAGGTTAATGAGTCGAAAAGAACGAATCGCCGCGCGCTTTTGTGCACTCGAGAGCGTTAACCATTCATCGTTCAGTGTAATTTTTGCTTTAATTGGTGACGTGCCCTTTTGCGATCCGAGGTCTTGCAGCTGGAATCTTAGGCGTCGATTATGAGTCTCGAGCTGCCAAGGCTGCTGAGGCAGTGGATGTGATACAACTTTAGTGGGAGGGATGACTGTCGTCACGTCTGCATCAACTTGATTATCGATGATTAGATCGTCAACCCAACCATCGAAGTGGCCGATATCGCCATAAGGTCCACGTAGGATTTGTTTCGTATTCGTACCTACAAATAAATCGCCTAAGAAACTGGATGGTACAGTTGGCACCATGCCATCTGCAGGTTCACTCTGAATTGCCTGATCGAGCTGTAAGGAGACTTTACCATCGTGCTTCCAGCGCAGAATGAGCGTATACCATCTGTTTTCTTCAAGAATGAACGGTAAACGCAGCTTCTTTGCCCCTGAGGTGTTTGCGGCTATGGCAAAGACAACTGCAGGTGTATCATCCTTGGATAAATCAATATAGGCATTTATCCAAGGGCCAGAACGCAGGCGAGTTCCGAATAAATGCTGCGCTTTTTGACTATAGTTTGGGGCTGTTTCTGTGCCGTTGAAGTTTGGTTTAAATCGTAAATGCAAGGTTCCCTCGGAAGGTTCGATATTGTCCTTCGCGTCATAACGTAGGAAATGATTGGGCCGTACTCGCAATGCCTGAGCATCACTTTGTTTCAGGTCATCGTGTATGACCGGCGTAGCATTTCCCCGGGCGATACTTGCGGTGAATCCATCATTGAAGTCACTGTAGAATATAACCTCTGCAACTAAATTCGATGCGAGGAAGATTGTTGTTATCAGGCAAAGTAAACGAGAGATGGTCATCGTGTGTATTGGGGAAGGGTGGCTTGTTAAGCATGAACGTTGCCACATTGTTATATGAGCGGAAGCCTATGAATGGCGAAAAGCTGAGTTTATGTTACAAGTGAATGAGATCTTATCGCAAATCAAGTAATTAAAATGTAATTACGCAAAAAAAAAAGACCAAGAACCAGCTCCTGTGGTGTTTTTTTTTGCAGAGCTTGCACCTGATAAATCATGTCTACTCTACCAATGTCGATTATGTGTGTTGAAGGCGGCTCATCGTCAGGTCTGGCAAGTCGTGAGAAGCTATGCTTTTTCTCTTCTTTTGTCGTTTGTGAGATCAGAGCGCACTTTTGAATTATACTGCTTAATTGCGCTTTACTGGCACCATAGAGTTTGTTTAATGGCGCTATGGCTAAGCTAAATCTTGACGTAATTGCAAAAAAAGCGGGCGTATCGATCGCCACGGTGTCACGTGCGCTCAATGGACTCCCCGGCGTATCAGAGAGTCGCGTCGCTCAAATCCAACAAATTGTCGATGAGATGGGTGAACGGCCGAAACTTCGCGGGCGCAATCAAGTTAAGGTGAAGACCGCAGTTAGCTTGGGGGTGTATTATAATACGGTTGCCATCATTGTTGCGGGAGATGGTTTTCTACATGCTTCAGAAGTGTTTCTGAAGCAAGTACATCCAATTTGCCAGCGATTCGCGGAGGAAGGGATCGCTGTTTTAATTTCGACCGATGGGATGTCGGTTCAAAAATTACCGCAGAGCATACGAGATCGTGAAATCGACGGAGTGTTTTATTTCGGAAATGTCAGCGCGGAAGTATGCGGACACTTATCCGGGGTGACGAGCCTTTGGATGACATCGCGGCGTGAACATGGTAAACCTTTTCTGTTGGCGGGAAATCGGCGCGCAGGCGTTATCTCTGCAGAATACCTAGCCGAACATAGTTATAAGAAGGTTTTTATCATCAACCCAGATCGAGAAGCTGATGCTCTGGTGGCTCGCGGTGGTGCCTGCGAAGCGCGAGCACGTGAATTGGAATTAGAGGTTGGTATTCATTCGAGCTCGCGACTTGCCCCGGACTCGGGGAGGGAGGCATGGGCGCACCTATGGGATGAGATTGTGGCTGACGTATTGGCTGCTGATGCGCTATTCATCCCGGCAGACTGGTTGACTGCGAGCCTGTATCCGTTTCTAATTGCCAACGGATTTTTTGATCGTCCGAATGTCACAGTCATTTCATGCGGCGGCTACACGAGCTATTTACGGGGACTGCATCCAGCACCAGTGACGGTTGATTTTGGTTATGATGTGGTGGGACGCGTTGCCGCGGATCAATTGCTGTGGAAGATTCGAAATCCACAGATTTCGCGCGAGATTTCAGTCGTTATTAACCCGGTAATTATTTCGTCCGATGGCTAACGCCCTGGCATTTAAGTTAGCATATATAAAAAAACAGCTCCCTTACGGAGCTGCTGTAGAGTGTGGAATTATTAAACGCGCTAGGGCGCATCGCATCAATTGCGGCGACGGCGTGTTGCGGCTATTGCGACCGTACCCAACGCTACGAGCCCGAGCATGAATTGCGAAGGTTCCGGTATGGTGCTGATTGTCAGTTTGGGAACATTGACCGCTGCGCCCGCACCGATCCGATACTGAGCGGTGTGGTCAGTGAAGTCGATATCCTCATTTTCCAGGAAGAAGATTAGGGTCGTGAAGGTATCGCCATTATCATTGTCATAATCATTGCGAACAAAATCGGTGATATCGATGTCAAATACCGTTTCAGAACCTGCCTCAACGCCAGCAGCGGTGACACCGGTAAAGAAACCATTGACATAACCTTCATTAAAATCAGCTGCGGTTGGGTTGGATATTGAGGTGATGCTGAGATCCTGCCCCACCCAAAGGTCACTATCGGGCTCCGAGGTGTATTGAGTGACACCAATCGTCAAAATTACTGATTGAATATCGCTGGAAGAACTCAGCCCCGCTTCATCCAGTATGCTCAAGTCCCATTTCATCATGGCACGACGCACTTCGCCATCATCGTTATTCGCATACCCTACACCTAAATATTCCGTTGTCACACTGGATCCTAATGTGCTTTCAAATACATCATCATTCAAGGCATCCTTGCCGGTGCCATAACGGTGCGTACCCGTGCCACCATCCATGTTAATTATATAGGTCTCAGCGCTAGTAATTGCGGCTGCGCCCGTTAGCAGGAGTGCGGTGATTAGTGTTTGTTTCATTTATTTTTCGTTTTTAGGTGGTTATTTAGTGCCAGTTTAAATTGTTACTTTATAATGATCCCCGGATTTGTAATTATCAAGTAATTGTGTTGGCTATTTACGTAATTACATTGTTGGCGAAAGCATTGAAGTCATTTAGCGTGCAATTACAGTCTCGTGTTAGAAGGGCCATTTTTTGCAAAAGTTGTGCCCCCATCATAGGAGCCATTCAACTAGGGTAGCTTTCGTCGACGCCGCAATTGTTGTTCTTATCACAGCTGACGATTGGTTAAATAAATATAGTATGTTTAAGTGCTCAAAGATCGCTTCATTGCAGTCTATGATTACAATAACGAGCAAGTTCGATGCCCATACTAGATAATAATAGCTTTTACTTCAGGTTCTTTGTATGCCCGAAGCACTATCAGAGGATTGTACACCTAACTCCAGTTTGTATATTTAGTGCCTGTGCTCTTCCGGGTACAATGAATAAGGTAGGTTTCCATGTTCTATGTATGCACGACTAAAGAAGTATATTTGGCCTTCTTCAGTCCCAAGAAAAAAATCTAGTAACCCATCCGAATCCCAGTCCACCAGTTCGGGTGCAACATTATGTGCAGAGAGTCTTTCTTGAACCAAATTACCTCGGTCCTCGAACTGAGCATTCTCAACATTCCCTGAGACATTTTCGTAAAGTCGCGCATTAATATTATTCAGGACGATATCATAATCGCCATCCCCATCCCAATCTGCCACGTTAATTACAGTACGCCCAGCATAGCCAGGGCGGGTCCATTCTTCAGGAGGTGTTCGAACTATTGCAATCGCTCGATCATGATTACCATGTAAACTCAAAGTATGCCCGAGCGTCAGTCGCAACGTGCCATCTTCATCCTGCTTACGCAGATAAACTCGGAATTGGCTTTCTGAATCCAATGCAACGTAGTCCATCAAGCCATCTCCATTCCAATCCACCATTGCCGGGCGTGAGCGGTGCACCGTGATCAAACTACCAGGCGTGGGGATGTAAGGAAAACCGTGTGGGAGTGGTACATTGGCACCTTCGGAATCAAGCATTAGTTGCTCGCCACGCGCGAAGTAGGGCACCCTTTGAGTTCCAATATTCTTAAATAAAATATGGTCCATCCGGTTACCCTGCGCAACGATATCCAACAGTCCGTCACCAGTCCAATCAGCGACCTCTGGATTATTATATCCCCAATCATTCTCGTGTTTTGATTGTAATGACCCAACTGGCCCCGGGCGCAGATCGATGGGATTCCCGGCCGCTTCTATACGTTTGCGATGCCCCCAAAAAGGACGCTCAGTATCACCATGATTTTCAAATAGATATAAGTGAGGATTTGAATTTCCAGCAATAATATCCAAGTCGCCGTCACTGTCGATATCGGCTAGGGCAGGTATGGCAAGACTCCCTGCGTCGATGACTGGTTGTTGTTGCTGTATCCAAGTCGTTTGCCGGAATTGTGCCGGACCATCAGGTTCAGCGATATTTTCCAGTAGCCCCATCGTCGTGTTTTCGCCTGAAAATAGGATATCGACATCACCATCATGATCCCAGTCAACGACACGTGCATAGTTTAATTGTTGCGGGGTATAAATCTCATGCCCATCAAAGGTTCGCAATTGTTTGCGGTTTGTGTAGATGGGGGCCTTTGCGCTACCTGTATTGAGGTAAGTAAAGAAACGCGTATTGAAGCCAGCCGAAAGAATATCGTCGAGCCCATCGTTATTGAGATCAATGAAACTGTACTGCCATTCACCATCACCATTATCTGGTAAATTTATTTTAAGCGGATTCTCATTATCAAATTTTGGCTCTCGTACGCTTCCGATATTGAGTATCACATGGAGTATTTCTGGTTTTAGTGGATCATTGGTCACCGGATTGAGGCGCATAAAACCAGTCACAATGTCTAGCAACCCGTCTTTATTATAGTCGTAAAGTGTGACTTTAATTTCACGCTTACTGGGCGCCGCAGTTAGATTCAGTTTATGAATTTTAACGATTTCCGGCTTGCCGTGTACCATTTCCAGTTCCCACCATTCATGGGTTGAGTGACCATAATATAGTACATCCAGTTTTCCATCACCGTTTAAATCACCTATACATGGAGTGGTGTTGCCTGAAATCGAACCAGTTAATGAATTGCGACTGATAACACGAGTGGGCGCATCTACTAAATCAGGAAGGCCTGTATTCTTAGCTAAGCCATCGTAGTAAAAGTTGCCATAATTCAAATCGAATCCGCGACGGACGAAGTGCGTACCACTATTTGCCCAGATGTCCCAGTCACCATCACCATCGAAGTCTGCGACGTCAAAACCGCCACTGATACCAGCACTAAATTGGCCGATACTATTTTTGTCGCCAATTCGCAATTTTTCACCGTTTCCAATCATTGGAATCTGCATTGGCGAGTGCTGACTGGACTCATTATCGAAATCGTAATAGAGACCATACCAAGCAGGTTCTAAGCCCGCATGGTTAAAGCGTAAGGTTAGTTTACTACGATCGAGATCATCAAATGTAGCCAAAAAGGGGTGGCTGTATTTTTCTTCAGTTTCGATTTTTGTATCGTAGGGTATCGGTATTCCATTGTCGTTATACCGTATTAGACGGAAGGTCTTAATGAGTTGATTACGCTGAGCAGGCGAGCGAGTTGAGACTTCTTTGATATCGAGCTCTACCAGTGCTGGTGATTTCTTGAATGTACTTTTCTGCTGAGGGACGATTCGTATAATTTGGCGTGCAGCATTTTCAGTGAGCCAAGTCAAATCCGGGATTTTCTCCGGTACGCTCTCAGGCGTGATTTTAGGGAACTGACTCATGTCCTGATCCATTTGACTCGAAATTTTCAATTCATCTATAATTCCATCAAAAGATTGCAGTGATCGGCGAAAAATGAGGACATCTGCATTTGAACCTATGAACAGGTCATGGCCCATTTCTTCAGGGATGTCTGGCATCGAAAAGTCAGTATAATTCTGTGGCGCTTGCCCCGCGGCTTCAATTGTAAGTGTGGACTTGCGTTGCCATCGCACTGTAATTGGATACCATTCAGATTGGTTTAAAGGCGTTGTGAGTGGATAGCGCAAGGTGCGACGATTGGACTTATTTGATCCTAATGTGAGCGCCAGGTAGCTGTTTTTATCATTGACGATTTTGAGCTCAAAACAATCACCAGTGCGCGTGTTGAAAGCGAATAGATACTGTTCCGCCGTGCGGTTCGCGCGGTCGTAGTCGGGGATGGTGTAATGCGGCTGGATCCAGAATGAAAGACTGCCTTGGTCGAATGAAACGTTTTGATCCAAAGCAATGCGTAACCACTGATTCGGTGCCAATTGAACACCGCTTCCGAATTTTCCAGTAGGGAAAGTGACAAGATCGATAAGTGGCAATTGATCGCTAATTTGTATTTTAGCATCACCTGCCGCATACTCGGCTTGCAGGCTTTCAAAACCGCTATAGAATGTAAAACCAGCTTGGAGTTTTGCTTGCGATACGAACGAAAGAATGCTGCATAAAATGAGTAGAAGTCGCTGATGCATTTATTAAGGTAGTTTGACTGGATATGAGACACTGTTGTATGATTGGACCGTTTCTTTCGGTGTTCGAAATTCAATATTTTCACGAATCAATGTGTCATAGCTATGGGCATTGTATTGTGAACGTTGTTGATCTAAAATTTGCTTCAACTTAGTCTGCAGGTTGGAATACTGAACGCTGCCATATAAGTTCTTTATTTCATTCGGATCGTTTTCCAAATCATAAAGTTCAAAGGCATTCAGTTGGTAGAAGTGTATCAATTTGTACCGTTGCGTGCGGACTCCCTCATGCGGTTCGACCCCCTGATTGGGTTGGAAGTAGGTGTAGTAAATGGCTTCGCGCCATCGGGGGGCCAGCGGCTGAGAAAGCAATCGCAGAAAGCTTTTGCCCTGCGTGGTTTTAGGCATGCTAGTGTGTGCAATATCTGCGAAAAAAGGGGCATAATCAATGTTTTGGGTGAGTGCCTCTATACGTGTGCCGGGGGCGATTTTTTCTTTCCAACGCATGATCAGTGGCATGCGGGCACTTTCCTCATAGAACCAGCGCTTACCGCGTTGACCATGCTCCCCTAGAAAATAGCCGTGATCCGAAGAATAGACAATGAGTGTGTTTTCGTCCAGGGATCTGTCTTCCAAGTAGTGGAGAAGACGGCCGATATTACGATCGATGCCGTCCACCGTCATGTAGTAGTTTTTGATGAAGCGTTGGTAAATTGCGCGTGTGCGTTTAAGTGGATCAGTGTAACTGTCGCTGGTTGCGATGGTAGCATAGTATTGATTCCAAATACCTAATTGCTGCCGATTCATGCGGCCGATGGACTTGTTTACCGACTTGAACGCTGATTTCTGGCCCAAAGTAAGTTTGTGCTCTGATATGCCGCCCCAGTTTTGTATGAAGAATTGCGTTGCATTGCCCAGCGCAGGTGAGCGTGACGTGTAATCATCCAGCAGGGTGGCGGGCTCAGGGAATTCGATGTGCGTGTAGTCGCCTCTTTCGAGTTCAGAGGGCCCCGGCATGTAATCTTGATGCGGTGCTTTATATTGTATACTGAGTAAGAATGGTTGTTCTGGATTTCGTTGTTTATCCAACCATTCAATGGCCAAATTAGTCGTTATATCAGTTGAATAGCCTTCGTGTCGGACATGACCATGAGCTGTTTTGTAAGTGGGGTTGTAGTAGTCTCCTTGGTCGGGAAAAATCATCCAGTCCGTGTAACCAGTAGGATTGAATTTAAGATGCCACTTCCCAAAGAGCGCGGTCTGATAGCCGGCTGCCTGAAGCACCTCGGGGTAGGTAATATTCTTGCGCGGATCTAAGCCGTTCCAATTGGTATACACCTGATTGATTTGGCTATGCGTCCCTGTTAATACTGCAGCACGACTAGGGCAACAGATTGCATTGTTAGAGAAATTGTTTAGGAAAATTGCGCCGTCTTGAGCGAGTTGATCCAAGTTAGGCGTGGGGCGTATGCTTGCACCATATGCACCGATCGAATGTGCGGCGTGATCATCACTAAAAATAAATATGATATTGGGGCGCGCGCTGGAACTCAGGCAATGAGAGAGGAATAAGGTCAACGCGAAAACCATTGCCTGATGCAGTTTCATCGGTGCTGCGGTGTGTTCAGTAAGTTTCAATGGTCAGCGTCGTCGGAGTCGGAGCGCCAGATGCACCAATGAGGTACAATGCCGTTGTATCTGCAAAATGTTCGGCTTCATTTTCCAGAAAGAAAATGAACGCTGCAATGTGTCGTTCGGGCCCTTGGTTATATTGTGTCTTTACGAGATGCGTGACGTCGATGATCACTTCGCCAGTTGCTTGATGTGGGGTGACACCTGTGTTAAAGGCATTAACAACGCTTTTTTCAAAGTCTAATGTACTCGGATTTACTAGACGGCTGAAGGAGTAATTTTGACCAAGCATCAAATCGGATGGAGGACGTTGGGTGGTGAAATCAATATGCAAGCGAAGTTGAACAGATTTGATTTGCGAACCTGAGGTGATGGCTACGTTGTCTATGCTTGCCGGGAGAGCCCACTTGATCATAGCACGCCTAATTTCACCCGCAGCAGTGTTCTGCGTGCCAACAGCCAGCAAAGGCGTCCCTCCGCCATGATGCATGACTGCATCATATTTCCCATCATTGCCCGTATCTTGCCCCGTTCCGTGGCGATGTTTGCCAGCATGTCCTGAACCGAGACCGTCGAGCGTTAAGGTCGTGATGGCCGCATGTGCGTGTAGCGATAGGAGAATGAATGTAAGCAGTAAGATCTTTTTCATTATGTGCCTTGTCGGCATTACTTTAGTCTCCCACAAACAAACAGCTTTAGATTAGAACTGTTTGATTATGAGAGAGCAATAAGCATGTGCCTGTTAAGCGTGTCGTCTGCGAATAAAGGTGTAGGCAACCACGCCCAATGCCGTGAGCCCAACAGCCATTTGAGAGGGTTCAGGCACAGTGGTAATGGTGAGTTTCGTGCTATTTACGGCGCCCGAAGCTCCAATTTTGTACTGTGCTGTGTTTTTCGAGAATTCAGCATACTCATCCTCGAGATAGAATATGAGGGTCGTATGTGTATTGCCGCCGTCATTATTAAAGTCGTTGCGAACGAAATCTGTAATATCGATGTTAAATACAGTCTCAGCTGTATTGTTAACGTCAGCTGCTGTGATTCCGGTAAAAAAGCCATTAATGAACCCTTCATTGAAGTCAGCTGCACTTGGATTGGTGCCACTAGAAACACTGAGATCTTGTCCCACCCAAAGATTACTATAGGGCTCCGCGGTGAACTGAGACACCCCGACTGTTAAAATTACGGACTGGATGTCGTTGGCAGATGTGAGTCCAGCCGTATCTAACACACTCAAGTCCCACTTCATCATGGCACGCCGCACTTGTCCAGCTGGGGCATTATTCGCATAACCAACAGTAAGGAATTCTGTGCCGGCGGAGAAACCGAGTGTGCTGTCGAAGGCATCGTCAAAAGTTCCAGCAGTGGTAACGTCATCAGTAAAGGGGGCAACACCAGTTGCATGGCGATGGTCGGTGCCGGAGCCTCCCAAGGTTAGGATGTATTCTGCAGCGCTTGCGTTAAGGGCGAAGCCTGCGAGGAGGCATGTTACTAGTTGTGTATGTTTTGTTTTCATGGGGTAGGTTGTTATTATTATTAAGGTATTAGTTAATTAGGCTTAATTGCATCTTTGTATTGATCAAGCAATTATTGAGTAATTACGTAATTGAATACAACTTCGCCCATTTATATTCGGGTCATTACTCCTGATTGTTTTCTGCAATTGGCTCCGGAGGAGCGATGGTTTCTCTAAAGGTAAACCAAGTCAGGGCTCCCTTCGCCGCTTGCCGCTCCTCGCTGGATCTTTGTGGTACAATGAAAACAAACACATTCTGTTGTTTACGTGCGGCGGCACTCCCCAGTCGTATATTTGAGCGAATGGCAATCTTCCACTCTTGACCGTCGTTCGCCCCAAGTAGAACCCGTATCCTTTTAACATCTGGAAAGCGCAAATGATTCGAATTCCATGCTTCAAGTAATGCGCGTTCCTCGTTGACCGAAGCGACCAATGGCTGATTCGTCGCATTAATTAGATAGAGCCAACCAGCTTCGTTGAATAACGGCACCTCTCGAATGGGAATGACTTTTGTTCGATTATTTTCGTCAATTAAGAAAATTAAAAGTAGTTTCTTATGGTCGACTGGAAGTTGTATTGTAGTGATCGGTGTTTCGGACTCACGGTCACGATACAGCGCGAGGTTTGCAGAACCGACATAATTCTGATAGTCGGAAAAGCTGTGTTCACTGACCTGAATTGCTTTACGTTCACCGTTTGAACTAATCCAAAAAGTGGCATCCGAACTGAGATTGCGACCAAAAGTACGGATGGAGAAGTTCTCAGCCATGAGTCCCGACTGAGTGGCTATGAAAAGCAGAAAAAATAAAATGGAGCGGTAGGTCATGGAATGTGTCTTTATATTTCGTCTTCAGTGAGCCAACGTAGGCTTACGATTTTGTAGCGTCTACCAAATCGCTGGTTGATGTCAGACAAGGCAGGATTAAGAGTGTCTGGGGAGCTGACTAGATAAGGTAATTCATGGCTTTGATTTGTACTGTCGACATACTCATGAGTCCGCTGAATCACAGCCTCACACCATGCCTCTGCGATAATAGTATTTTTAACTGGATCGATCTGGTTTCCATATGTCCTGACGGTAAAAGTGTCACCTCGATTTGTTATAAACGCATCAATTGCCTGCAGCACATCTCCTTGCTTTAGCCAGGCAGTTGCATTCTCGTTGCGATTGCCTTTGGCAGCTTCAAGGATCATTTTGTTGGGTGGAATGCGATCCGGATCTACGTCGTCAGCTTCGTTGTCATTATTGATGTCGTCGAAATCCAAATTAATGGATGCGGTTTGTTCGATCGCACTTTGTATGGCTCCGTTCAAGCCCACTCGATGATCGCTGTCGATGCGTCGATTGACAAAGTCGGAAAGGCTTAAGAAAGGACCACGTTCAATAACTTCGTCGACTATCGCATTTGCCAGATCATCAAGTTGACTCTCACTGAGCTCACGAAAACCGTTCCATTTGTTATCCATTGAACTTAGGTTGGAGGTGGCGCTTGGATGACTTAGACGCGAGAATGGGTTTTGTAATTCATTGGCACTTGAGCTGCCTGTGCTTGGATCCATTGGCAACTGATTGCGACCACTAAGGATTGCCTTCCATGCTTCGACAGAAGTTGAATTCACATTGAAGGCACCGTCAATATATAGATTGGAAGATGCTTTTTCAAAGTCCCTGAGGTCGGCACTGCTAGGGTTGACCGGCAGCATGCGATGATTCACACTTTCCAAGTTTCCAGAACTGGTCACACTAGAGAAGAAAAAGCGATCATAGAGCGCGCTATTGAGTAACCATGCTCGATCAACATTATTGCGATAATTGGGATCAGGAAGGTCTCCCTCCAGGCGTGCGACTTGCGCGGTATCTGGAAGACGAACTTCAACATCTGAATTACCCACTAAAAAAGGCGCTCCATAACTATGATCGTGCAAGTTGGCGTGTTGAAATTGTGCGATGGATAGCAACTGTTGCTCAGAGTCCGGTAAATCTCTTAAAATAACACGGTCCAGTTCACCATCAGCTGGCATGAAAGCAGTACCTGTCGGGAATTTTTGCGCAAGGTTATCTGAACGGCGACGACTATAAAAATCATAACCTTCGAGGTCACGAGTATAGTCGTAAGAGGCATTTGAATCTGTAGTCAGATCAAGTGAGTCCTTGCTGGCCAATGTAGCCGTAGGATCGTAATTGGCTAGCCAGCGAATGCTGCGCGTCTTACTTTGATTGTTGGAGTATTGAAAGTGTAGTTGGTAGGTTTGATCGTCGTTACTTGGACTGGCATCTGTGGCAGGTTGATGATATGGATTATTGGAATCATTCACTTTGAAAGTGATTTGCCCATTAATTGTTTTTACACTGGATATCTGATGGTAGTAGGCATCGATCTGCCCAATCGCACTCCCAGCCGTGCGTATGCCAGCGCTATGTAGGAAGGGGATGTTAGCAGTCGACGAATGATTGCTGGGGTTTGTGTTTGCGATACGCCATTCGCCATCGATTTCAGCCTCCGTCAATCCAGTTCCATTTCCGTGTTTAATAAATACACGATTGCGAGTGGGCGCAATATCCTCGATTAAAGTGGGCAGTCCGTTGGCTGGATTATATTCCGTTTCATCACTACTATCATCGATGGAAAGAAGCATGATTTCGCCGGGTTCCAGTGAAACGTTTGGCGCAGCAAAGACTAAGCCTATCCCCGATTCGTAGCGATTCGCCTCTGGTTGAATACGACTAATCGTGTTGAATTCATCCAGCGGCAAGTGCAAGCCGCTGCCACCGTTCTGAGTGAGGCTTAAGTTAGTATTGCGAATCGGAGACGTGTCGCCAGCTGCAATACTGGAACCGTTTTCGACAATGAAAAATTCAATTTCATAATCCGAGGGGGCCAGCGTGACGTCGTATGGATTCCATAGCATCGCTGTAAACTCCAAGTCTAAACGTATGTCATACTCATCGGTAGGAACTCCCAAGTCCAGTCTTTCTTCCTTGAATGGAGTCAATTCCAGTGAACTGGCGAGTAATACTGGACCAGCCTTATGCTGATCTTCCGCTGGCACGCGAGGGCTGATATTGCCTGAGTTGTCAATCGCATCACTTAAATCTGCGAATGAATCAAGCAATTGCCAGGTTGGGGACTTAACCCAATTTGAGTTTGAGATACTTTGTCCGGGTTGTAGTGGATAATTAGCGACACGATTACCTTCGTAGCTCACTAGCTTGCCCGCACTGAGCATATCAGCAACCATCGTGTTGGAACCAAAGAACAGGGCAGTTAAGTCGCGCTTGAGCCCGCCATTCAAAGTATCTGCAGCCAAACCATATCCATAGGTTGTTGCATCATGATAATGGCTCGCGAGTGCATCGGATACCCCTGTTAATAGCTGATACTGATCTGGACTAAACACAGTCGTAAGCTGCGTATCATTGGGAGTGTAGGAAAATGGATCGTTAGTGAAATTTTCGATACCATTTCGTTGTGAAACGATAAAAGAAGGGCTTAAGCTTGACTCGTCTGCAACCACATCTGCGTCAATGAGCGTTATTTTGGCTTGGAGACTTTGGTCCGAAGCCCACCATCCGAATTTGCCTCCGATTTGATCAGAGTTGCCGACAATCTCCTGCAATGGTACTATAACTTGCTGTTCCGATGTTTCGACAGCATCTTTCAATAGCCACTGCGTGGTTGAAGTCGCATTTGCACTTGGTGTCGGCAGCGTATCGGATGGGAGTAGTGGGCTGGACGCATCATTGGATACCAGCCAGACTGGAGTTTCAACTGGATGCGCTTGATAGCTTGGGTCCAGCGGGTTGGTCGAGACCCCGGAACGACGTCGCCATGCACCGGTCCAGTGCGCCTGCGTTGGAGGCGAAGCACCGTCACTCAATTCCGCAGGACCCGTAGCAACTTGGTCAATTCCTGTATGCTGCTGTAAGTTACCCAAGGCCAGTTGCAGGGCAAGTTGCGCATTTTGTTTCGCCTGCACTTGCGCCAGCATCATTTGCGAGCCCTGCGTCTCGACTCGCGTGAGCGTTGTGATGCTCAACAGCAGAATCAATACAAAGGCCATTAAACTGAGTGCTAGCGTCAACGCAAATCCGGCATTCGTTTTTTGCGTAAAGTTACGTTGTTCAGGGGGGAAGCGTTTCGTGGTGTGCTGCATCAGGCGGTAGGTTAAAATTTCAAATGTAATTGATCAATTATTTTATTGATTATAAAGATTTTTGCAAGTAATTACATGCAAATTGCGCAAACTTTTTAAATAAATAAAATTACATAAAGAACAATGAATAATTTGATTACTAATGGAGTCTGGCCTGTTGTGATGACTCCTTTTGCGGGAGCCGATCGAGTGGATTGGGACGCCTATGACCAACTCATCGACTGGTACATTGAGCAGGGCTGTCACGGATTGTTTGCATCATGTCTCTCTAGTGAATCGCTTAGCATGTCGGCTAAAAATCGCATCACATTGGTTGAGCGAGCTGTAGCACGCAGCGCTGGGCGAGTTCCTGTAGTGGGCGGCCTGATGGGGTGTCGCAGTAATGAGGAGCGGATCATGATGGCTAAGGCTATGGCTGATGGCGGTTCAGTTGCAGCGGTGATACCACTCGGAGAAGTTGTCCAAGCGGATGCCTCAGATGCTGTATGGATTGAAACGATGCAATCGTTTCTAGAACAGGTGCCCGATCTCTCACTCGGACTCTACGAATGCCCGGTTCCCAATCATCGCATGCTGACGACGCAATTAACTGAATTTGTTGTGTCCGCAGAACGTTTTTGTTTTTTAAAAGAAACTTCCTGTGATCCTGCAGAGCAAAGTCGTAAGCGTGATGCGGGGCTAGCCGTAGGGTTTAAAGTGTTTAATGCTCATGCGGGCACTACATTAGACTCCTACCAGCGGGGACTGCACGGATATTGCGGCTTACAATCCAACCTGTGGCCTGATTTACACGTCAAGATGTTCGAATGTCGTGAATCGCACCCTGAGGTTGCAGTGCGCATTCAAGGATTTTGTGAAGAGTATAATTGGGCTCTAGCTAGATCATATCCAGCAAGCGCCAAGGCCTTTGTGGGCCGCCGCTTGGGAATCAAGTTTCCCCTTTTATCCTTCTTGAATAATGCTGAAGTAACAGCAAAAGACTATGATTGGTTGGATCAGTTATACGACGATTATACGGCTTTTGCGGATACAGTTAATAGCGCCTTGAAAGCATCAACAGTAGCCTAAGAATCACCAAAGTCATGACAACAGCTCCCAATATAATATACATTTTGGCGGACGACATGGGGATCGGAGATCTCAGTTGTTATGGAGCCGAGAAGATTGTGACGCCCAATATGGATCGATTAGCCTCGGAAGGGCTACGGTTTACCGATGCACATTCTTCTTCGGCGGTATGCACGCCGAGTCGCTATTCCATCCTAACAGGACGTAATTGTTGGCGCACTCGTTTGCAACAGTGGGTCATCGGTGGTTTCGGACGTCCGCTCATTGAACCCGAGCAAAGCACTCTACCACGTATGCTACAAGAACAAGGTTACCGGACCTATGGAGTGGGGAAGTGGCATCTCGGATTCGAATGGCAGAATCAGGCTGGGGAACTATTGCCCTTCGAAGAGGCCGATGACATGAATGCGCAGGGTTTTAATGTAGATTATACTCAGAGGCTGGCAGGTGGACCTTTGGATGTTGGCTTCGATCACTACTTCGGCATCTCAGGTTCGATGGACATGCCTCCCTATTGTTACATCGAGGGCGATCACGTAATAACTCCGCCAGTATCAGAGAAAGCTCATTATTACAATCAACAGCGACGCGGCATGCATTCGCCCGACTATATAGAGGAGCAGGTGGACATGCGCTTCGCAGAGGAGGCGGTTGGTTGCATTCAGAAGCATCATACACACGCCGGCGAGCAACCATTTTTCCTATATCTGGCAGCCTCCGCACCGCATCGCCCATGTGAAGTCGCTCCCGAATTTGTCAAAGGGCAAAGCGCTGCCGGTGATCGCGGCGATATGGTGCTACTCTTTGATTGGATGGTTGGACAAATCCTGGATACGCTCGACACTCTTGGTATATCAGAAAATACGATGGTGATAGTCACTTCAGATAATGGAGCACGCATCACCTGCGCAAATGGCCAAGATTATGGTCATGCCGCGAATGGAGTCTATCGTGGCCAGAAAGCTGACATCTGGGAAGGAGGGCACCGTGAACCCTTTTTGGTTCGCTGGCCTCAACAAATCGAAGCGCAGGGCGTCTGTAATCAACTAATTGGCTTATCAGATATGTATGCAACTGTTGCAGATATTCTGGGCGTGGCTGTCGATAGAGATCAGGTCGAAGACTCTATCAGTTTTCTGAGCTTGTTAAAAGATCCGCAAGCGAGCGCTACCCGCGAGACTTTGATCCATCATTCCGGTGAAGGCCACTTCTCAATCCGCAGGGGGGATTATAAATTTATACTTGGTAATGGTTCTGGCGGTTTTACTGAACCCGTTGGAAAGAGAGAACCGCTCAGTAGACATCACTGTGGGCAATTATATAACTTAAGCATAGATCCCGGCGAGACCACTAATTTATTTGATACCTCACCTAATCTAGTCCGCGACCTGCGGAGATTATTAATACAGGAAATCGCCCAATAATTGTCTAAAATAGGTTTGAATCAGGTAAGTACAGTTTTAACAAATCGCTTATTATCTTTTAAGACAGCATGTACTGCTGTCTTAAAAGAAGGTGCTAACTTGTCCTCGGACGTCTTGTTTAAACGCTTCAATAAAGCTCACGATGTAATTCTCAGGCGATAGTTCATCGTCTATGATTAATGGCGTGAGATCAACACCGAAGGCCACACTTTGAGCATCGTCAACAGAGTGACTATCAAAGAATGTCGCGTTAGCTCGACGACGTCCATCGACGGCAAGGTCATAGCGTTTGCCACCGCTGATTTGCGAAACAAAGAGACCATTTAACTTGCTCGCCAACTGAGTGCGGGCACTCAGGTCCATAATGATTTTTTTATCATCGGGCAGCCAATCCAGATTGCGCCATACTTCACAACCAATCAATTGTTTCGGTCGTTGCTCGAATGGTAAACGACGTAGAGCTTTTATCAGAGAGGCCGCTACGGCGATATGCGTGCTGTGTTTGTCTGCCAAATTATGAGTGTAGATAACATCAGGCTGTGCCTCGCTCAGGATTTGAACAAGATCATTCTCCAAATCATCGTTCTCGGGGTCTTTGATACTGGCGCTCGAAAGATGAAGCTGCGCCATAAAGCTGTATTGACCTACGCGAGACGCTTCACGTTGCTCTTCGGCGCGGATCGCTTGCATTTCCACATCGGTCACGTGCGCAAATTCGCCTGTGCGCGCGCTACCTGCGCCATTGGTACAAGTGACGCCACCAAACCAGCGATCCGCATTATCATAGCATTCGATGATGCCATGCATGGCCATAAACTCTAAGTCATCCTGGTGGGCACCCACACCTAAATGTGTGGTGCGTTTGAGGGCTGCCTGATTCGAGTCAGGGACGTAGAGATCAGAGCCGTTCTGGGAAAAGTGTGGGTTCATATCTATTATTTTTGAAGTTAAAGTATTTAATTAATCTTAGGCAAAGTCGCAGCTGCAATTGCTTGACCGTGACGTTTTGTCTTTTCATCGGGAGTTTGAAACTGAATGCTTTGGGAAAGCTCTGGGAATTCTAGATCGAGCACGCGACGCGCCTCTTGCATAATAATATCCCCACCGGGGCCCGAGCTGACACGTCCGAGAAATAGCAAATGACGAAATTCATAAAACTCCGCAAACTGTGCAATAGTATAGCCAAAGTAAGTGCCAATGCTTTGATAAATAGCGAGTGCTCGTTCGTCTCCCTCAATCATTTTCGTTTGCACCACTTCGAGTTGCTCCGGCAAGCCCAAGTCTCCGCTAACAGTGATGCCGGAACGTGGGAGTAAACGTGCAACAGCTTGCTGTGAGAAGTATTGTACGCCGCAGCCATCGTCGCCGCTCCATTCATCTTTAGCGACACCTTCCCGATAGTCAACTGGTACAAAGGCCAACTCATTAATCCAACCAGTGACGGATCCCTGCGGGTTGATGTAGCCAGCGGCAAGACTGGTGCCCATGGAAATGCCTAGCACCGCACTGTCATTGATTGCCATTGCACCTGCCATTGCGGTAACGTCGCCATCGTTAGCTAGTTCAAAAGGGATATCATTCCATTCAGCTTTAAGCTCATAGAAGAGGGGACGAATCGACTCATGAAAATCTTTGCTGCTGATACCACGATACAGCGAACCAACGCGGGGCACGTTATTGATATAAATGCCTGCTGCACTGCCTCCGATGGCATCGACAGATGGTAGATGGGCAGCGGCGCGTGTGAGGCTGTCTTGTATGCCTGCTCGATGATAGGCGGGATCGCTTTCGAAATAGGGGCTCCATTTAATTTCCTCAGAAAAAACAACTTTGCCATCGATCATCGCAGCGCACTTACGATCGCTACCTCCTAAGTCAAAACCGATACGGTTGCCTTGCAATGATCCCACACCGCCGGTTGCAGGCGGGAGTACTTGTTGCAGATCGGAATCGTCTCCATTTTCAATGGCAAACTCCTGATCAAAGCAAGTCTTCCCCATGAAATCGTAATCAAATGCGCGGGCCCCCTGGGCAGAATAGATGGTCCGAAGTTGCTCGACGACATCCGGGGCATTGCTAATACGCACCTGTGATCCCCCCCAGGCCCACAGTAAAAATTTAACGATACGCTCACAATATTTGAGCGTGTCGTTCTGGTTGTCGGCTGAGGCGGGGAGCAGGGTGGTATCGTAAACCCAAGTTGTACCTTCGGGGCGATCAATCGCAATCCGGATTTTTCGACAATCAGGCGCAGCGAGTGCGGCCTTTAAGTAGGCATGATTCCATAATACAGCTGGAAGAAATTCAGGATCGAGCGGTGGCTTACAACGTGGAGTGATTTTGATCATCGGATGTGCTTATTATTTAGTGTAACGCTTAAAGCATTCGATTGCTTCATATTCCGCCAGTCCTAGCGCGTCATAGACTTCGGCAGTGCCGCAATTAATTTCACGCGCCAAGTCCCAGGTGTTACTACTTTTTTGATTCGCTCTGCCTGGGCTCTGACTGCGTTGTGTTTGGTGCTGGTAGATGCCTTGAATCTTATTTTCGAATTCATCGGGAGAGAGTGGTACCGCCATGTCAATTTCATGTGCCTCCCATTCATCCGCGGGTCCCTTGTAGAGCCAGATATTGCAGTCCTTTAGCCATTCTGAATCGGCACATTGTTGAAGCGCTGCGCTTAAGATTTCAAAACTGAGTGCAGGCACGGATAAGGGGTCATGTCCATGTCCAGTCGCAAAGATCTGATGCGGTTTAACAGTTTCCAATAATTCGCACATTTTAGTCACGTCTGCCTGGGTGGCGACAAAACGGCGGTAACGTCCCTCCTCATAAAAAGGAAGATCCATGAAATGTAGATTTTCAGTATCGATGCCAAGGGTGCGTGCGGAAGAACGTGCTTCACTACGACGAATGAGGCCCTTGAGTTGACGAATTTCACTGGTATCAGCGCCAAAGCTGCCCTTTTCGTTGAGTTGCGTTTCAACAGTAATGGCGTAGCTCAAATCCGCTTCACCGATACGATCTGTGCCTAGTTCAATCATTAATTCGATTGCACGACGTACCTCAGTGTCTGGAACCGCTAAATTGCCAGAAGTTTGGTAGGCGATTGTGACCTCATTGCCATGTTGCTTCAGCCGATTGATTGTGCCTCCCAAGCAGTAGACATCGTCGAGTGGTTCAGGACTTAAAATCAATGAACGCTTCGGGAAGGGTGTGGCCCGTTCGGGACGATGGCTGTCATCGGCATTGGGCTTACCGCCTGGCCAACCAGTAATGGTATGCTGGGTTATGTTGAAGAGTCGAATGTTGAGATCGTAGGCGGGCCCTTGCTCCACCAGTAGGTCGGACATCCCGTTCTCAGTGTAATCTTCATCGATCAATTTAAGTAGCGATTTACCAGTTTTCTGTGCCAGCCATATCACAGCCTTACGCGTGGTCTCAGCCGTCCATTCAATACGTCCGACTAACCAAGGGTGGCACTGCCGGGTGAGTTGGCTGGCAGCTGCCTGGTCAATGCAGAAGGTGCAATTCGCATGCTGCTGTAGAAAAGTCGCGGGAATGGTTTCGGTTTGCGTGCCCTCCACGGTCTTTGCCATGATCGAGGCCTTCCCCTCACCCCAGGCCAGCAAGAAAAGGCGATGCGCCGCCAGAATGGTGCCGACTCCCATCGTAATCGCATGGCGCGGAACGTTTTCTTCCCCGAGGAAGTCGCGCGCGGCATCGCGACGAGTCAAGTTGTCGAGTGTGACCAAACGTGTCAGCGTTTCTGGACCTGAACCTGGTTCATTAAAGCCAATATGCCCGGTGCGACCGATTCCTAGAATCTGGATGTCGATGCCACCTGCGGCGGCAATGGCATCCTCGTAATCTTTACAGGATTGAAAAACCGCATCACGATCAACCAAACCATCCGGCACATGAGTATTTTCTGGCTTAAGATCGACATGGTCGAAGAGCTGATCCTGCATGAATTTCCGATAACTTTCGGGATGGTCACTCGCGAGACCATAATATTCATCCAGATTGAAAGTAATTACTTTGGCAAAGGACAGCCCTTCTTCCCGGTGACGCCGAATCAGTTCACGGTACAGTCGTACTGGCGTGGATCCGGTGGCCAGTCCGAGCACAGTAGATTTGTTAGCCGCATTGCGTTCATTAATTAAATCAGTGATCGCATTGGCAACTGTAAGGCAAGCAGCATCAGCGCTTTCGTAGATTTGGGTAGGGATACGTTCAAGTTGGGTTAGTTCTGATACCAAGTGTGTCATGTCCTCAATAATATGATTTTTATACTGTAAATTACTTGCTTAAATCGGAGTAATAATTGATCTTTTCGGAAATGGCAGATGATTGTGAATTACTGGAGGTTTTCCCGGAGCAGATTCAGGACCCAGTAAATTATTATAAGGGGCTAGATCTCCCGAATCGTGTGATTTGCCGCAATGTCATTGTATTCGAACGATTGACCCGCAAGTCGTTGCAGCAGCAGGACTTAGCTAATCGAATGCATCATCGCTACGTGTTGATGCGCGTACTCAAAACCGGGGGCGTCGTGAGTGTAGATGGTCAAAGCTTCAAATTGGAAGCAGGCGAGGCTTTGTTGGTCACCCCTTATCAATTTCACCATTACGTAGATCTCGAGTTGGATCAACTACGATGGTTATTTATCACCTTCGATTTAATTCAAGGAGATGCATCGTTAACGGATTTAAGTTATCGTCGCCTACAACCCGATGGTGCCGCACATCGTTTGTGGGGAGAAATCGCGTCTTTGTGGGGACACCAGGATGCGGATAGGCGGTCAGAAATAATGCCTGTACTGGATCGCTTACTCACGCACTTACAGGCCACAGCAACACATCCCTCCCGCACGACACTACCTCGCCAGGACAGTGCTCATGAGTGGATTGCACAGGTGGAAGCCCTAATCATTCGTTCTGTCCGCGAGGGATGGACGTTTGAAGAAGTCGCCCAGCGAGTCGGGTTTTCGCAACGACATCTACGCGAGCGCTTCGAGCGTCAGATGGGCCTCTCCTTACGAGATTACCGCAGTAACTATCAGTTCCACACTGCCATTTCATTGATGCGCGATTC
This sequence comes from Thalassobacterium sedimentorum, assembly GCF_031127905.1. GTDB lineage: Bacteria > Verrucomicrobiota > Verrucomicrobiia > Opitutales > Coraliomargaritaceae > Thalassobacterium > Thalassobacterium sedimentorum. The sequence continues at coordinate 56,320 of NZ_JARXIC010000006.1, forward strand.
ACGGTGTAGCCTCTCTGATGTCGCAGAATTAAGCGGCTTTAATTCGCAGTCGGTATTTACGCGTTTCATTCGGCGTATGGCGAATCGAACGCCGCGTGAACTTTGCCGTCAAATTCGAGCGGGCGATTACGAGTTGAGTTGAGTAGCAAACCAGACTTTAGTTTTCAGGGTTGGCTCCATAGAGACCGACACCGAGTTCTCCGGCGATGTAGCGTATGGCTTTATTGAACTAGCAATGCCAGGAAGCTTCCCGCCTAACTTGCGTAATTATTTAAAGAAAAATACGTGGTTTTCCTTGTATGAGATGCGATTAGATACATCTCTTCATACGCTTATATGAGGATTAGGCATTTTACATGGGATTCGATAGTGGATGATGCCACTTGGGATCGTGCGGTGGCGTGTTATCAGAACGCTTCGCTCTTTCATACTTCATCATGGTTAAAGGCGATTGCACGCATTCGTGGCTATCGATTATACCGATTGAAATTTGCCAATAAAGCAGGTGCTCATTTCCTCTGTCCATTATTGGTACGTCGTCGAGGGGCGATTCGGGTAGCATCATCAAGTTTTGAGGCCGATGGCAATCAGATGGGCCCCTTATTTTCAAGTTGTAATCCACATATAGTGCAAGCTGCCCTACATGAATGGTGCTTAGATCACGATGTACAGTATATGGTTTTGGCGAGCATGGATCCGCAACTTGAACAGTGGCCACAACTGTCTGGTATCTATTTTTTACCTCAGCGGCGACGTCCTACACGCCGCACCTATCGAGTCGATACGACTGTTTCCATCGATGCAATTCTAGCGCGTAGTGCGAAGCGTTTTCGCGCTACCATACGTAAGGCCAAACGCCAAGGTGTTCAGATATCTTCTTGGACAGAAACACGAGACTTTGACCAGCACTTGCAGTTAAGAAGTCAATTTTTGAGAAAAAAGCAAAGTCGGCCATTCCTGTCTAATGAGGATCTAGAGATATTAGTTCAAGCACTGGCGAGTGATGGCCGGTTGCGAGCTTATCATGCGTTAGTTGACGGTGAATTGGCCACGAGTCTCATTGTGGCAAGGGGCCCGCATGGGTATTATGGAGTGGATTCGGTGAGTCATTCTGCTTTACTATCAACCGGGGCCGCTTCGGCGATGTATCTACATGCCTTTGAAGCTGCTAATTTGGAGGGAGCCAGTTACTTTGACTTTACAGGTGGAGGTAGTGATTCACTAGTCAAATTTAAGGAATCCACAGGTGCTCAGTATACACCTCTGTTCAGGCACGATCTTTTTTATTCAAAACCATCCAGTTTGGCTCGGATTGCCGGCTTGTATTTACTCTCATTAAAACGGCGCATTTAGTGAACAGTCCATCAGCTACAGCCGAGGCTGGAACCGCAATTCAAACAACAAGCACAGGTGCCAGTCACTTTCACTTTACCAGATCCACACTCGGGGCAAGTCAGATTGCCTTCACTCTGTGTCAGAAACTCTAATTGTTGCGTGTCAATTTGAACATCCGTTTTGGGAATCACTGTGCTACTCGGATTCTTATCCTCGAAGGCATCGTCTTCTTGCAATGCAGGGCTCATACGCTCTTTGTAACCAGGTATGAACTCCATGCCTAGCTCACGAGCGACATAATCGATGACTGACTTAGCGAAGGGAATGTGCGGGTTTTTAGTCATGCCTTCTGGTTCGAAACGCACGTGGCTGAATTTCTTAACTAGAGTTTCCAAAGGCACACCATATTGCAGACATAGTGAAACAAGCGTGCCCACGGTATCCATCAAGCCGTTAATGGTAGATCCCGCTTTCGCCATCTGGATAAAAACTTCTCCGGGTTGTCCATCTTCGAACTTGCCAATAGTGATGTAGCCCTCGGAGCCTGCGATGGAAAATTTGTGCGTGATCGACTCGCGGGTGTCTGGCAGCTTACGTCGATAAGGTTCTGTGACGACTTGCACTTCCACTTGTTTTTTGGAGGCTTGTTCTTTGCTCGTTTTAATTGGAGCGGAGCGCTTGGAACCATCCCGATAAATCGCAATCCCTTTGATCCCCTTTTTCCAGGCATGAATATAGGTGCGGCGAATCTCCTTCACAGTGGCTTCTTGAGGCATGTTGACTGTCTTGGAGATGGCCCCGGAGAGAAAGGGCTGAACAGCCGCCATCATATCAATGTGAGCGGTATAAGGCAGGTAGCGTGTTCCCATCCCGGAGCGGAAAGCAGAATCAAAGACGGGGATATGCTCATCTTTCAGTCCGGAATATATAATTTTCCCTGACACCTGAATGTTCTCAACAGTACCGTATTCTTTTACATGACTGCAGACTTGTACAATAGTCTCTTGTGGGTAGCCCATGGTTTCCATTGCCAACGGAATGGATTTGATCGGAATGGTCATCTGTCCACCACCAGCTAGTGTTTTATACGCGACCAATCCAATCGCAGGTTCGATGCCAGTAGTGTCACAGTCCATCAAAAAGCCGATAGTGCCAGTGGGCGCCAGCACAGTGACCTGTGCATTGCGATAACCGTAACGCTGCCCGAGGTGTAAAGCGTCCTGCCAGACTTGGTTCGCATACTCCGTCAGGTGTTTAGGAGAATGACGATCAAGCGCTTCGGTGAAACTCTTATGCAGTTCAATCACGTTCAGCATCGAGGTCACATTGTCCTTTTCCGGTGGGGTGGGAACACCATAATGCGCGGCATCTAAATACCCCGCGAAAGGTCCCTTGAGCGCAGCCAGTTCTGCGGATGCCTTATAGGCAACGCCCGTCATCACTGCAGTGATCGCTTTTGCCAGTCCGAGACCAGCCTCCGACGCATAAGCATAGCCGTAGGACATCAGTAGAGCTCCCAAATTCGCGTAACCGAGCCCGAGTGTGCGAAACCAATGACTATTGTAAGTAATACCCTCGGTCGGATATGAAGAACGATCTACAATGATTTCCTGAGCAATTATAAAAATCTTAGCCGCAGCAGCGAAACGCTCCACATCCAGTCCCGCTGGCGTTCGAAACTTCATCAAGTTTAAAGACGCTAGATTACATGCTGAATTATCGAGAAAAAGGTACTCGCTGCAAGGGTTGGTGCAGTTTTGACGACCAGAGCCCTTACAGGTATGCCATTTGTGAATGGTATCATCAAATTGCATGCCGGGATCTCCACAAATGTGTGTGCCTTCGGCAATTTTATCCAACAGGTAGGAGGCGTCCTTCTCTTCACAAGGCTGACCGTCCGTAACCCGTCTGGTAAAGAACTTGGTTCCATCGATTGCCGCTTGCATAAACTCGTCACTTGCTCGCACCGAGAGATTTTCATTCTGATATTTAATCGAAGCATACGCATCACCATTAAATGAAGCATCATAGCCTGCCTCAATCAGTGCCCAGGCTTTGCGTTCTTCCACTTGCTTGGCATGTATGAATTCCTCGATATCAGGGTGCCAATCCTTTAGCACGTTCATTTTTGCAGCACGCCGGGTTTTGCCACCGCTTTTGACGACACCAGCGACTGCATCGTATACAGAAAGAAAGGAGAGGGGACCGGATGGCCTGCCTCCGCCAGAGAGCTTTTCACGAGTTGAACGGATGCTCGACAAATCTGTCCCCGATCCAGAGCCGAACTTAAAGAGCATGGCCTCTGCCTTGGCTAGATCCATAATGGAATCCATGTCATCTTCAACATGCTGGATGAAGCAAGCGGAGCATTGCGGATATTCATACTGACTATTGGCTCGCATGACGACTTCGTGCTCCTGATCCCAATAAAAATTCCCCTTACCAGAATTTGTGCCAACCCCATAAGCTTGGTAAAGGCCTAGGTTAAACCAGACAGGTGAATTGAAGGCTCCGTATTGATTGACAAGAAGCCATTTGAGTTCGTCGTCAAAGAGCTTGGCTTGTACCTCGTCGGCGAAATAACCATCTTTGAGTCCCCATGCTGTGATGGTTCCCGCCACGCGATCGATGACCTGTTTAAATGAAGACTCGCGGCCATCATGATGCGGATCGGTGCCGTTATCGATGTCTCCATAAAAATACTTCGACGCCAAAATTTTGGTCGCTAAATCCGAAAATGCTTCTGGAACCTCAATATTGTCTTGTTTGAAAATTGCCCGGCCTTTGTCGTCCGTGATTTCAGCCGTACGATATGACCATGTAATTTCATTGTAAGGATGGATTGACTCAGAAGAAAAGGTGCGCTTCAGGGTGAGTTTATTAGTTTTGGCTGCCGTGGTTTCTTTTTTCATTTCACAGGGGATTAATACTATATATTGTGGCTCGCGCGACCAGCAAGCACTAGGTGTAGTTACTTACTGTGGCGTGCTCTCTCAACTTCTGCACGTCCAAAGTGCGAAGATGCGTTCTAATTGAGCGTTAATTGTCTAGCGAATAAGAAACACTAATTCAGGAAACTCTAATCAAGGTTCTGATGATTTCTGAAATCTAAGTGTCATCAGCTGGGCCGACACGTGGAACTGTGATGACCTCACTATATAAAAAATACATACAGGAAACACGATTCAAAGCTTAGGAACTCGCCACTGAATCTACAATCAGAGTTTACTCTCGAGTATTTTTATAGTTGCTCTCAGTTAAGTGAAAAGTAGCTTTCCTATAAATACTTTCTATCACTATGATTAGTTCCAAATTTACCGATAATACCCTAGAAGTCACCTTGTCGGTCGATGCTTTAGATGCATCAAACGCCACAGAAATTAAGACCGCATTTCAAGGATTAAGCTTGGAGGGACGTGAACGTGCAGTGGTAGATATTGCTCAGGTTAATTTCATCGATAGCTCTGGCATTGGTGCCTTGCTCAGTTTTTACAAGCAAGTTAACCAGAAGTTGACGCTACGGCAACCGACTCCAACTGTCTTGAGCGTTTTGGAACTACTGCGGTTGCATCGTATTCTAGAAATTGAACCCGAATAAAATTCGATTCGAGCCTATTATTTGTGCATATTATTAGAGCCTATTAGCTGAATGCAATCCACTGTGTTATCAACTGTGCCATTGCCCCAATCTTTAGAGCAGGCATTGCAGGCACATTTTGAGCGAACACGGTCTTATTTCACAGCCTTGGGCGAGTCATCTCCAGAGGCAATCATTCTAGGTGGTGGGTATGGACGTGGAGAAGGTGGTATCGCGATAGACAGTGCTGGTAACCCAGCATTCTTCAATGACTTAGATTACTTTATCTTTACTGATTCGCCGGGAAATGTCCGCTTGCAACAAGCGGTACATCAGTGGGAAGAAGAAGAATCGGCACTTTTAGGTATAGATGTCGAGGGTAAGTGCTTGCCGTGCTCCGACTTGCAGGCGACGCCAAATTCGATGATGTTTTATGATTTAGTGATGGCCCACACGCCAGTGATGGGCCCACCGGATTATTTAGCTGCCTATCACCCTCTGGCTCAAGCCGATCGCATTGCTGCGATTGAAGCGACACGCTTACTTTGGAACCGCGGCTCTGGTTTATTTTTTGCTAAAGCAGATTTGGAGATGGGAAAACGCTTAAGTGTGGTACATCGCAATCAAGCCAAAGCAAAGTTAGCATTTGGAGATGCCTTACTCACGATTCGTGGCCAATATCGCCCCTATGTGCGAGAGCGTCAAATACGCTTGCAAGCAGAGACCGATATCGATGCACGCATCGTGGAATTGCATCGGGAGGGGACCGAATTTAAACTAAACCCGACAGTGACTCCCTCATTGGCTACACTACAGCAAACCCAATTGCTCCTTACGGAGATTTGGGAAGCGTGCTATCTGGAAGTTGAAAGCACACGATTAGGACACTGTTTTCGCACTGCGGACGAGTATATCCATTACCGCGGCAAATTATTTCCGGAGATCCCACAGTGGCGTAACTATTTACTCGCAATTCGCGACCAGTTGAAGCGGGGAGGGCACTTGTCGCCGATTTTTGATTACCCACGCGGAGCCTTGCAGCGTTCCTTGTTAAGCCTATTGGCGGAGCCGGCCGACCTGCAGCAAGCAGGTCGTTTGCTGGGCACAAAACTTGCTAATATGCAAATTGCGGCGCAGCATTACACTCAGTGGTGGGGGTATTATAGTTAAGCCAATTTTCTCATGTCAGACAAACCACGCGCCTTTCTTTTTATGCCCTATATTCCGTTTCCGGTGGATCGTGGGACCTATCAGCGTGTTTATCATCTATTCGTTGAGCTTGCCAAATCCTTTGATATAGATCTGGCCTGCCTACAGGAGGATCCAGAGCGGGATATGGTACCTTTTGTCGCGTATACTAAGCGACGCATTGCAATTCCCTTTAAGAATGCGCCATGGCAAAAGCTATTCCCCGACCGTTTACTCAACCCCTTGCCGACCACTGTTGCACATTGGCAAGTTCACGGTGTTTCGGAAGCGCTACACGCATTTGTAGCTGGACAGGACTACCAGCGAGTGATCTTTATCGATCTGGTACTTTGGCCCTATATTAAAGAACTCTTTCCAGCACATCCAAATGTCATCATGGATCGTAGTCGGGTAGATTGGCTTTTTCAAACCGAAGAGTTAAACACTTTATCATTGAGCTTTCGGGAACGCCTTTTGCGCAAGGAAAACTTGCGTAAAATCGCGCAGTTGGAACGGGAAGCTTATGCGGCGATTGCAGGTATGATTGTTTGTGGCTGGGATGATCGTGATTTCTTACAAAAGAAGCTGGGCAAGTCGGATAAAATTTTCGTGCTCGCGAATGGTTTTAACGAAGTCTTTTTTGATGCGTCGACACACCCACGACAACTGACAGAAGCACCAAGCTTTCTTTTTTGTGGGGCATTGGACTATTCGCCCAATGTGGATGCGATCAATTGGTTTGCTGATGAGATTTGGCCACTGGTTCACAGAGCAATGCCAGACGCGGTCTGGCGTATTATCGGTAAATCTCCGGATGCACGTTCGCAAGCGTGGGGCCAATTGGAAGGAGTCGATTTAGTGGGCGAAGTGCCGGATGTGCGGCCGTATTATCAATCCAGTTGGGCCCAAGTGGTGCCTTTGCGCATTGGCGGTGGCACGCGCCTGAAAATCGTCGAATCGCTTGGCATGCGTTGTCCAGTCCTTTCAACGACTCTGGGTGCCCAAGGCCTGGACTTACCGCCGGAAGAGTCGATCTTACTAGCTGATGATCCACAGCATTTTGCCAATGCACTCATTCGCGTGTTACAAGATCCCGAATTACGTCAGAATTTGGAAACGAACGGCTTAGCCGTGGTTCAGGCGAATTATCGCTGGGAACAACTTGGGCAGAAACTAACCAACTACATCCAGAATTTATGAGTTCCTCTGAGCGACAAGTTGCATTTCTTCTAGGTCTACCGTTTCACATGATTACCATGGATGAAACCATCGAAGATGCGGTGGCTGCAATTGCAGCGCGTAATCCCAGTTATTACATTACTGCCAATGTTGATTTCATCGCTCAAGCGCATGAAAGTGAGCCGCTGAAAGATATATTGTTTCATGCCGATCGAGTTGTTTGCGACGGGATGCCGTTAGTATGGTTGTCACGCTACTTTCATCCAGTCCTGCCCGAACGTGTCGCTGGTTCAGACATGGTCTTTCGTCTCTTTAGCGAAGCAAATGAACGTGCATGGAAGGTCTTTTTTCTTGGATCGGATGCGACGACCTTGAGTCAGACCAAGTCCATTCTGGCACAGCAATATCCCAAGATGGAAGTGGTCGGCACTTTTTCGCCTCCTTTTGGCCCGGTTGACTCATGGCCGAATGAGGCCATCTTAGCCGACATTAAGGGCAGTCAACCGGACTTATTACTGGTTGCTGTGGGCTGCCCAAAACAAGAGTATTGGATATCGAAATATTACAAAGAAGCCGCAGTGCCTCTGTCAATTGGCATCGGTGCATCCTTGGATTTCATTTGTGGCACCCAGGTGCGTGCCCCCGTTTGGATACAGAAAATCGGGATGGAGTGGTGCTGGCGTATGCTGAGTGACCCCAAGCGTCTGGTGAAGCGATATGCCAAAGATCTGTATTATTTGGTCGTGCTGGCGAACCTGCAGCGACGTATTACAAGCCAAGCTACGAGTGAAAAGGATCAATCCGCTGCTGCTGACAGAGAGAGCGCCCAAGACGCAGGCACAGCAACGGTTGACATCCGCAATCAGGACGTGCAATGGATCAGTTGGTCCGGGGAAGCTGAACGGAGTGTGCTCGAGACACTTGAGCGACCAGCGGACACGACTAAGCCTGTTTTTATCAACTTATCTGCAGTTAGTTTTATGGATAGTTCGGCGATCGGACTGCTCGCGAAATTTGCCCGTGACGCCCGCAAGGCAAAGGTTGCTTTTGGTATCGTGCAACCTGCAGATCGTGTAGTTCAAATAATTGAGGCGATGCATCTCTCCTCACAGTTCCCCGTCTATGCTGATCGGAATGCTGCCTTGGAAGTCTTACACGCTCCTGACGTGTCTATGACAAATAATCAAACGGAAGGCACCGCATGAAACAACCAGTCAAAATATTATTATCGGCAGGAATGATTCAAGGGGGGCTTTCCGGCGTGGGGCGCTATGTGGTTGAGCTTGCGAATCGCATGCGTCAATATGAGAGCATAGAATTACATCTCGCTGGGTTCAATTCAGATCGACACTTGTTTCCAGAGTATGAGGATGCGCGCTGGCTACCAATCCCCGATACCGCACAATCGGGAATTAAAAATGTGCTTTGGCACCAGCTGAAGCTACCCAATCTGTTAAAACAGCGCGGCTATGACTTACTGCATATTCCAAGCTATCGACGCATTCTAGCATTTTCACCCATTCCGCAATTAGTGACGATACATGATTGTGCTCCTTTTCGATTGCGCGATAAGTATGGCCTACTGCGTGGTCTATTTGGGCGACAATTGTCACCGTGGCTCGCACGAAGATGCGATTCGGTGATCGCAGTCAGTCAGTTCACAAAGCAAGATCTAATTGATTTTTTCAAACTCCCGTCCAAACAGATCGTAGTCGTGCACAATGGTCTCAGCCACACGAGTTATTACCCTCAGAGCGCATTCCAGCTAGATACCTTTCGTGCGAAACATGGATTGAAACAGCCCTATCTTATTTACGTTTCGCGTTTAGAACATCCAGGTAAGAATCATGTTCGACTGATCGAAGCCTATGAAGCCTTTCGCCAAAACACTAATAGTAAGGTACACTTAGTACTCGGCGGTGCCCCTTGGCATGGCGCAGACGTCATCCAGGAACGAGTGGCCAAGTCCCCGTTTGCGCAGGACATTCTACTGCCCGGATTCATGGACGAAGCGGAACTGCCATTGTGGTATGCGGGAGCCGAGGCATTGGTCTTTCCCAGCCTGATTGAAGGCTTTGGATTACCAGTAGTTGAGGCCTTGGCCTGTGGTGTCCGGGTTGTAAGTTCCAACAGTGGCAGCTTGCCTGAAGTCGGTGGAGATGCTGCGATTTATTTCGATCCCGAGTCTATCGCCGCGATCACTGCTGGCTTACAGCAATTACACACGGAAAGTGCAGAAAAGGCACAACAGCGCATTCAAGCCGGACTTCAACATGCCGCCACTTTTGATTGGGATCTGGCTGCAAAGCTCACTTGCCAGAGCTATTTTAATACGCTAAACATTGAGTCCACAGCTCAATAGCTGTTCAGTGCTTTTACCTATTCAATGAGACAACTCGAGCGAGCCAGACCTGCTACCTTTCGATTTCCGATTCCGATCGATCCGTTGCGCGTACTCTATGGAGTACGTCAGCGATGGCTTTGGTTTCTTATTTTGCCAATTGTATTGGGAGTATTTGGATGGATATTGGGAAGCACTCAAGCAGAGAACCGTTATTCTGTGTCGCTGCAATTGATCAAATCTGAGGTCGCCAACACCGTACAAACGAGTGAGTCCGGGCAGGCCTTTAAGCCCAGAGATTTAAGTGACGATACCTTGTTATCTACGACCTATTCAACCGTGGTGCTGAATGGCACGGCCGCCCGACTGGACCCTCCGCGCAGTGCAGGACAGGTGAAGTCGATGGTTGAGATCGTTAAACAGCGCAATACCTCACTGTTCTATCTGACAGCCCACTCGCGTATCAGCCCGGAAGATGCGATTGAAACAGTAACAATTTGGGCGGATGAGGTGATTCGCTTCACCAACAATTTACAGCGTGAAGAGGCCCGCCAAATGGAGAGCTTTATTTCAGAACAACTGGATTCTATTGAACTACAGTTGGAACAAGCCAATCGACAGATCCTAGCTTTTACTCGCGAAAATAATTTTGTTGATGTTGACCAACAAACCGAGTCCAGCCTTACAGCTTTGGAGAATTTACGGAGTCGTCTCGCCAATGCGCGTATTTCACTGAAGACAAAAGATGTACAAATCACCCGGTATCGTCAGGAACTACGGGCACAAAGCCCGCTGGAAGCAGACTTAAAGAAGAAGCGAGAGGAACTGACTTATCTGCGAGGCCGCTATACGGATGAAAATCCGATGGTTAAGGAAAAGCTTTATGAGATTCAGTATATCAATGAGCAGCTTTCGGCGGTCGATGAGTCAGATGTGGAAGATTTAAAGAACTTCACCGGCAGCGATTTAGGTAATAATCTGTATCTGGAAATCATCGCACTTCAAAATGAACGTACGGAACTGGAGAACCAAATTGAGGATTTGAGCCTGCGTGTGAGCGCTCGAGAGGATGAGGTGGCTGGGATTCCAGAGAAAGCTCTACGACTTTCTGAGCTTAAGAGTCGTCGCAATTTACTGATCGATGCTCAAGCGCTCTTAGACAGTCGTCGCAAGGAGGCCGCATTTTACGAAACGAAAGCTCCCGGTTATTGGCGTATTTTTCAGACGCCGAGCATAGAAGAAGTAGCGCATAGCTCTCAGAATGTGAAGGCGATGTTCTTAGGCTTTGTTGGCACACTCAGCGGTGTCGGCCTGGCTTTGCTTGCGGCCATTGTATGGGAGCTCATGCAAGCGGGCTTGCGTACACCACTCGAAGCAGCGATTGCAACGGCAACGCTGCCGATTTTTAATTATGTCACGCAAGATGCCGAAATACGTTCGTGGTGGACTAAACGTCTCTTACCCCGCAGCGAATCTGCGCTCAATGAACGGTCCTTGAAGGCCTTTTGGCTAACACATGCCATCTCAGGGGAGGGGATCGAGCGTAAGCGTTTCCTTTTTGCACATACTGAAGTCGGATCGAACGAGTCTGTCTTCTGGCATGCCTTATTCAATTTGATTCAGGCGGAAGGTCAGTCGGTGATTTTTTATAATATCGATGCCACCCATGATTCGGAAATTATAGAATTACAGTCACACCCAGCCATCAAACAATGGGCTCCGACACTCGACACCCTGCCGGAAGATGATGAAGCCTTAGTGTTTGTACGACTCGTACAATCTCCAGGCGTTCAGGATATTCGATTATTACGAGAAATGGATGCGTATTATCTATTGAATTCGCCCAGTAGTGCCACACGAGATACGACACAGCATAAGAGCGATTTATTGCGCAAATTATTAGGGCCCGCCAATGGCATGTTGATTGTTGATGTCGCCGCTGGACGTACCCTGCCGCGCCTAATTAAATGGTTGGAGTTGATGGTATTGAATAAGTGGGCCAATCGAATTGCTGAAACCGATTAATCATGATTAGCCGCGGTCTCATCGTTATATTTATTCTACTGAATGTATTGTGTAGCAACCTCAGCGCACAAGCTGATGCAAGTGAGAAGGCGCAAACGCCGGTGTCATGGCGCGAGCGCTACACCCTGGGGCCCGGAGACGTGGTCAATATCCGCTTTTATGGCCGCGGCGAACTCGATCGTCCGGGCGTGCGGATTGCCCCGGATGGCACCATCAGTTACCTTCAAGTTAATAGCCTCAAGGTCAACGAGCTCACGATCGACGAATTGCGCACGACCTTGGAAGGTGCCCTGCGCGAGTATCATCGTGATCCGCGTTTGATTATCACACCTTGGGAGTTGAAGAGTAAGCGTTACGTCATCCTCGGCAAAGTAATGGACAAAGGGGTCTTCACACTCGATCGCCCCATCACTTTATTGGAAGCCATTGCGCGCAGCCGCGGAATCGAGACCGGACTGTTCGAGCAATCGACAGTTGAAATTGCCGACCTGGATCGCTCCTTTATTATTCGCAATGGCGAGCGTTTGGATGTCGATTTCGCCAAGCTGTATTTTGAAGGTGATCTCTCGCAGAATGTCTATCTCGAACCGCAGGACTACATTTATTTAGCCTCCAATTTGTCGAATGAATACTTTGTACTCGGCTCGGTAGCGCAACCAGGCGCGCAGGGGTTTTCTAACCGCGCGAGCGTCATCTCGGCCGTTACTCGACGAGAAGGTTTTACTGAAGGTTCATGGCAAGATCGAGTCTTAGTGGTGCGTGGTAGTATGAGCGATCCTGAACTATTCGTCGTCAATGTGAAGGCCATCTTAGCCGGAAGCGAGCCAGACTTCCCACTCGAGCCTGGTGATATTGTCTATGTCAATGACCGACCTTGGTATAAGGCCGAACAAATACTTGATACCGCTCTGCAGAACTTTCTCAAGAGCGCGACTTCAACCTGGGTAAATGAAAACGTGCCTGATGGCATTACCAATCCATGGTTTAAGCGCACAGGTTGGAAGGATTCTGAATGACCTTAGAACTACGAATTTACCGGCTATTCAGTCTCACTCTGTGCGTATTATACTTTGCGGTCGGCTGTAAGCATGTAGCGGAGCGCGAAGAATTCGATCCACGTAAGGTCGAAGAGAGTCTCTTACACCAAGAAGCCTTTCAATCGCTCGAAACAAAACGCAAACTGGATCCTTCAAATTTGCATCCCAGCGAAGTGCCCTATGAAATTGGTGTTGGCGACTGGGTGGAAATCGAGATTACTGGTGTTGCAGGTAGCCGCTCCGAAACTTTTGTGATGCCTGACGGTCGAGTCTATTACGATCTGGCGGGCGGAGTTAAGGCCGATGGCTTAACCGTTAAAGAACTTAGCCAAGCTTTGGAAAAAGCACTGCGTCGCGATTACTCCAGCCCCAGTGTGAATGTCACTCTACGCGAGGTGCGTAGTCGTCGCGCTTGGTTACTCGGCCGTCTCAATAAGCCGGGTCTCTACCCACTCAGTCAGCCAACGACTTTACTCGAAGGCATTTCACTGGCAGGCGGACTATTTACCTCTCGCTTTAGCGGTTCCACTGAAGAGTTGGCCGACTTGGGCAATAGTTTCGTCCTGCGCGATGGCCAAGTGCTGCCGGTTGATTTGCTGGCACTGATTAAGAGTGGGGACATGAGTCAAAATATTTACTTAGAGGACGGTGACTACGTCTACCTACCGTCCTCACTCTCACAGAATGTGCATGTGTTGGGTGCCGTCATGCAACCGCAGGCGATCGGCTATAAGGATAAGATCAATATAGTCGCTGCGATCGCGCATGCTAAGGGGCCGAGTCCGGATGCTAATTTGGATCGGGTTCTGATTATTCGCGGTTCATTGTCTGAGCCTAAAGTTGCCGTGGTGGACTTCAAAGCGATTCTCGCTGGCCGCGCAACCAATGTCGAACTGCGTCCCTTTGATATCGTCTGGGTGCCTGACCGGCCGTTTAAGAAGTTAGAGACTTACTTCTGGTTAATCTTTGATGCTGCAGCGACGACGATCGCTGTCAATGAGGGGGCTAATTCGGTGGAAACGATCGACGGTGTGAGTCCCAATATCTCTATATCTATAGGCGAATGAGTGAACTTGATACAGCCGCAGCGCCCGCCGCTCCGCCGATTTGGAAGCGCTATTTCTGGCGTAACACGGCCAGTAATTATATCCGCACCATCACGCGTTTATTACTGGGACTGATTCTCTTTCGACTGCTCTTTAGCGGTCTGTCCGAAGCTGAGTTTGGCTTTTGGTCATTACTTTGGTCACTCTTCGGCTATGGTGTCTTACTTGACTTTGGTTTTGGTTTTACTGCGCAAAAAGCAGTGGCTGAAAAAAGCGCAACCGGCGAGTGGGGCGAATTAAGCCGTTTACTCAGCACCATGCTCTGGACCTTTGTAGGGCTGGCAGCGGTACTGGGGCTCTTCTTTCTGGCAATAGGCGGGCTCTTTCTAAATGCGATCGAAGTGCCGGATGTTGATTACGGCATGTATCGCTTGGCCTATCTGATCTTCTTCGCTGGCTTAGCCCTGACCTTTCCCTTCGGGCTCTTTCCCGAAGTGCTGCGTGGCTTACAACGCATCGATATCGCGAACTGGCTCAATACCGGCTCAGTTGTCTTAAACTTTATCGGTATTGCACTCGCGCTTTACGTAGGCGCATCCTTTCCCGTCATTGTCTTTGTGAGTGTGATCACGACCTTGCTTCCTAATGTGGGGGCACTCTTTGTGGCGATGCGGCGCTTGCCAGAGGTCTCGCTCTCGCCACGTCTTTTTGATTGGCGTGTGGTGAAGTCACAGATGGGCTTTTCCATCGCAGCCTATTTGATCACTTTCAGTAACTTACTGATGGCCAAAAGTGACCAAGCCGTACTCGGCTTTACACTGGGCGTCGGTGTGATCGCCGCTTACCAGGCCGGCTATAAAGTGGCAGAAATGCTGAATCTATTCACAATTCAGTTGCAAGACGCCCTCAGCCCAGCCGCTGCCCATATGAACGCCTCTGGCGATAGTGCCGGCCTGCGTGAACTACTGCTGAAGACTTCGAAGCTCACTTTCTTGATCACCACGCCACTTTACGGCTTATGCGCGGTCTATCTAGAAGCCTTGATCCAACTCTTAACTGGTCTGGAGAGTATCGAATCCGATACGGTCTTGGTTGGACAAATCTTACTCTTCGCTGTGTTTTCGTCGCAGCTCACCAATAGTTGTGCCAAGCGCATACTGATGATGTGTGGCTATGAAAAGAAATTGCTCGGTCTCTCGCTTGTGGATGGCCTTGCCAACCTCGGTATCAGTATCGCACTCGCATTTAGCTTTGGAATGGTCGGTGTCGCACTTGGTACCTTGATTCCCACTGTGCTTGTCGGGTGGTTACTAGTTTTGCCAATGGCACTGCGCTATCTCGATCTCGGGATGTTGGATTATTGTAAGTTCATCCTCGCCGCTGCTGCACCGGTGGTTCTCTTCGTGCTTTGCTTGGCTGCCACGGTTTATTGGCTCCCTATTCCTGAAGAAGGTGGCTTTATCGCGCTTGCCATCCGTGGTGGCTTATCTGCTGGTCCAGCCTTTATATGGATTTTATTCAAACTCAGGAAGCTCATGTAATTATTTCACATCTATCTGTAATATTTGCTTATTTATGTGGAATCCGAAATTGACAAAATCCATGTTCATTTTTAATAATCTGACTATCAATGCGTTGCGAATTTGACAAGGAATTGGCACGAAAAACGTTATAGGGTTCATTAACCATGAAAAACATTCTTACATACATCCTCGCTACTGGCCTCTTGCAGCAACTTGCTTTCGGGCAAACTGAAGCCAGTTTTCAAGATAGTGCTACGCCTTTTGGAATAGAAACCATTGCGCCGGTGATGGAAGCTGGATCCGATGCAGCTTCCGCGACGTTTCAGTCTGAGGACCTGTCCGTGCTCTTGGATTTTGTAAACGAAAACCTGAGCGAGTATCAATCCCTGTCAGATATTTCCGCAGTATCACTCGATCCAGAATCTTTGTTACTGCAAAATGAGTCATCGGTCCGCGTCTATTTTCTTGCAGAAGGCGCAGGCTATCGCAACACACTAGGTTTTACCACGGAAGATGTGATAACTGGCGAAACTTCGGAGGCCGCATTGATTTTCCCTGATGCCTCTTCAAATGCAACGTTTATGGATGATGCCTTTGTCACTGATCCAAGCTTATTGAGCAAGGTCACTCGCACTAATAATACGCCGCTGGTGTCCGGCGATTTCGTTGACCTTGGTATTTTTGATGCCAGCACACTGGTTGATTTCTTTCTGATCGCCAATGGTGCAAATGGCGGACGCAATACCTACACTGCCGATGCGTCGACGAATCCTGATTTACTGCAGCATGTGGTCGCCTTCGCCATTCCGGATAGTCCCTATCTTTTGATTGGATTTGAGGATCTTTATAACGGAGGCGACAAGGACTACAATGACATCGTCTTTGCGGTCGACATCGGTGCATTGAATGTCGCCTACCTAGCCAATCCTGAGCCAGCCTTCTGGATGATGATGGCGATACTGGTTGTCGCTGGCTTCTGTAGCTATCGCAGACGCAGCGGCGAAATATTATCCAATCTATGCTAAAGCGAATTATACCATTTTTGGGCCTCGCGGTGGTGCTTGTCAGTGCCATCGCGTTTGGCGTTTATACCTACCTCAAATGGCAAAATAATGCCCGCCTCGAAACATGGCAGGCAAATTATGAGCAGGCAGCTGAGCTGCTAGAGGCTGGTGAAGCCTCCGCAGCTCTGGATTTACTCAACACCCACTTCAATCCACAATTAGCAGGACCTGCGCAACAAAGTTGGCCACCGCTTATGGTGCAAGCGGCGATTGAGAGTCATGCATACTCACAATTAGAGTCATTGATCGTCAAATATCCTGGCGTATTGGCGCAAAACGAGTCGGCGGCGCTCTGGTGGCTACGGGTACAAATACACCTCGATGCCTCAGAGCCCGCAGACAAATTAAAAGCACATTGGCCGGAATCCAAACGGGAGCAACCCAATCGCTGGTACTTACTGGAAGCCGATACACTGATTCGTGCGGGCGATAACGAGGCCGCACTCGATTCGCTTAATGGCTGGCAAGGGGAGGGCCATGACGAAGTGAACCGTCAGCTGCGAATTGCCTTACTTGCTGGTAATGATAGCACCGCCATCATTGCCGCACTCAATGCAGCCTACGTGGCGATGCCGCGCTCGGCAGAATTGCGCGCAATCAGTGCCGAGTTCTTGGAGCGAATGGGGGATGCCACGCAAGCGCGCCGTAATTATATGGCCGCATTTTTACTCGAACCAGCCAATCCGCTCTATACAGAACTTTTGGCCAAATTTTACCTGCGTACGATGGCCTTACCTCAGGCAATTCAAACTTGGCGTGACGGCTATGCTACAAGCGGCGACCAGCGCGCGTGGTGGAATGCCTGGTTCTGGGAACGTGTTACACGTTCTCGCGGCGAGCCGATGACACCAGCGGTCGGCGAGTGGTGGGGCGCATTGACCGTATCGTTGGCCACGACACCAATAGATGCTTTCTTGCCGGAGCAGTTTCTAGCGGAGCATCCACGCCCCCCCGCGATCTTAAATAACAATCAGGCCTACCATTGGTTGTGGGCCTTGGATTTGATCCGTATTCAAGATGAGACCGCCGCTTTGCAAGTCTTGCGTAGTATGCCGAAAGAGCGGGTGCCAGTTGCACCCGAGTTACAGGCAACATTGACGGCACTGATCGAGTGGCGGGTCGAAGGCACCTGGCCTCGTGGCATGGCCTTCAATGCAGGACCACGCGTGCATCGATGGTTACGCTTTTTAGAGAGCTATCGTCCCGAGAATCCTTCGCATGCAGTCGATGCGCTAAGTCCAATGGAGTCGTTTCTGGCATCTGATTATGCCGTCGGTTCACTCTTGTTAGCCAATGGCTGGATCGCAGCTGCCGATCGGATACTCCCTGGGCCAGTACCAGAAAGACTGTATGTAAATCAAGCCGCACTCAATTGGCTCCCCTTTGCGGATGTTAAAAGCCAAGCGGCGCTACACGGCAGTGAAACTGGGCTGAAACGCAGTCAGGCCTATCCAGAAGATCCTGCAGTGCAAGGCTTCCGCGGTGAACTGCTCTTATTAACTGGAGATACGGAGGCTGGACTCGCGCAACTGAATCGTTCAATTGCCACGGCTGGGCCAGTCGGCTACCGCGCAGCCTATCTAGCCGCTCTGGGGGCTTTGGAACAGCAGGACTGGCCTCAACTGAAAGCTATTTTTACACAGCGCAGCGACCTCGCTAAAGCTGTATCCGGTCGCGAACTACAAGCTCGCGCCGCACTGGCGCAGGGGCAAACTTCACTCGCAACTGAAATCTATACCAGCTTAGGTGCGGAGTCGGTGGAAGGCAGCGTTTATAGCTATCGCAGCGCACTCGCAGCAAACGATCTCACTAAAGCTCGTGAGGTCTTAACGACTTTGATCCGCTTGGCGCCCAACGAACCCAAATTTTACCAGTGGCTCGACGAATTAAATGCCCAGCATGAATGAGCTACACAGCAAGAACGTGTCCTGCTGCTTATTAGGACTGATGCTACCAGCGATCTGGCTGCTGGATTTGACTTGGTGGCACATGTCGCCAGATGTCTGTATTATCATCGGTCTAGTGCCAATGGCCTGGGTGCTCGCAATTAAGAATCCGCCGAAAAATGATCTGCGCCCCGTCCAGGGAACTTGGATGGCCCTGGCTGCATTTAGTTTGGCCGTGGGCGCCTTGCTCAACGAAATGTTCTTAATGGGCTTCGGCTGGGCTGGATTGGCGGTGCTGTTTTGCTTTCCTGCGAGCCGCATTTCCAAGTGGCGACTCTGGGTGCTTTGTGCCGGAGCGTTTCCATGGGTCTTATTGGACCTGAACACCCTAAGTTGGTGGTTTCGCTTGAGTGGGGCGGCATTGACCGGTGCTTTCTACGGCCTGCTGGGTAAGAACGTTGCAGTCAGTGGCACCTTACTCGAAATCGATGGCCTACCGATTTCGGTGGAAGCGGCCTGTGGAGGCCTACAACTCTTACAAGTTCTCTTAAGTGGAGGCGTTGCTTTCACGCTTCTACGCTATCCGCAGCGCACATTGTTTTGGGTGATGTTAGCACTACTACCTGCACTGGCGTGGCTGGCCAATACCGTGCGCATTATGCTCATTTCGGGCTGGGGCTTAGCCTTTGGTGCAGAGCGAGCTGCGGGAGCTTTTCACACTTGGGGCGCCTTACTGGTGTTTGCCTTATTACTGGGCTTTTACCATTTCATCACGCTTGGCTTAGAATATATTTTTGGCGAGGAGCGTGCGAATGCTTAAACACAATATAGAGCAAATGGATGGCAGATATCAGCGCCAAAATTCACCCATCTCACTTGTGACTGTGTTGTGGGCAGCAATCACTCTATGTGCGATTTACTCGTCGCGCCCAATTATATCGGGCTGGCTACATGATCCGAGTCTGCGCTGGGCGGGCATCGCGTTTATTGTATGGCTCGTCGCCACTCTGCTGCAGTGGCGACGATTGCCACAGACATGGTCTACCGCGCGTGTGCTATGGGTGCTATTAGCCAGTGCATTATTATGCTTAGGTATCATGGGTGAGCTGCAAGCATTCATTTATCTTGCGAGTGCATTATTATTGGCGCTGCCGGTCGCAGGTCTCTGGCGTAAGCGGATTTGTTTTACGCTGACATCCTGTGTCTGGATGCCCGGTTGGGCCTGGGTCTTCACGCCCATACTCGGTATTTGGCTCACATACGTCACCTTACTGGTGCCCATCGCTTTATTGGTTTATAGTTTGAAAGTAACCTGCCTCTCTTATGCATCCAAAACAAGTCACCCTTCTCTTTAGTTCACTGCTGATATTGATTTTGATAGCCACGTATGTGCGTACGCTGGATCTGCCTGATGCGTCGGCACGTATTGCCAATTTTCCGCAATCAGGACCTGGGTTCAGTGCTCGCCGTGTGGCTTTGACTGAGTTTGAGAAAGATATGCTCGGCGAGGCCAAAGGCTATAAATGGATTTATACTTGGAAGGGCTTGCGCTATGCGATCACCATTCTGGATGGCACGCATAACCGACAGGCAGTGCATGATCCACGTTATTGTTTTCGCGGAGCGGGGTGGACCATTGAAATGGACGAAACCATCACACTCGCGGGGGGAAGTGCGCGGCATTTACAGTTAAGTAATGAAAACGGTCGCAGTGAGGCCGTGTTTTTTTACTCAACAGGAGAGCGTGTCTTCGATGCACCGCTGGAATATTGGATGCGTGCAACCGTGCGTCGCTGGCTACGTTCAAAGGGTGGGGCAGAGCCTGTGCTGGTGATGCTGCAGGCACTGGATGCTGGAATTGGCGTACAGCATGCAATCCACGAATTTCTCCCAATGTTACCCATGCCATGAGCTCTGATAACACATCAACGATACTTCGACTCGAGCAGGAGTTACCAGGCCCACGCTTTGCACAACTGCGCAAGCAATTGCTTCGCATCGCGGGTAGTGAGCACTCACTACTAATCACCGGACCATCAGGAACGGGCAAAAGCCGCTTAGCCAAATGCATCCATGAGTGCAGTGGACGCCATGTAGAAGAGTTCATCGAAATTAGTTGCGCCAGCATTCCAGCACAACTGCTGGAATCCGAGTTATTTGGCTATCGCAAGGGTGCATTCTCGGGGGCATTTAAAGATAAAAAAGGACTCTTCGAATTGGCAGATGGAGGCACTTTATTTTTAGATGAAATAGGAGAAATGCCCCTGGAGCTACAACCAAAGCTCTTACTCTTTCTACAGAATCAACGTTTCTTTCCGGTTGGTAGTACCGAAGCAGTTGAAGTGGATGTGCGATTGATGGCTGCGACCAATCAAGAGCTAAAAGCCGCCATGCGTGCCAATAAATTCCGACAAGACTTATATTTTCGTCTGAATGTTTTCGAAGTCGAACTGCCACCTTTAAAAGAGCGACGGGATATGATCCCCGTGCTAGCAGTGAAATTTCTGGCCTCTGCCATGGAGCAGGCGACACTACCACGTTTTTCGGATGCGGCGCTCGATCAATTATTAACTTACGACTGGCCCGGTAATATTCGTGAATTACACAATGTCATGTTACGTGTGGCCACGCTGGTCGAGCCTGAGGAGCTGGTTTTGCCCGAACATCTACCTGTTTTTGACGTGGAACAAGACGACGCTCCCTGTGAGTTTGAGTGGAGTGGGCAGACACTCGCGGAAATTGAACGATGCGCTGTCCGCGCCGCCCTAATTGCCAACGAAGGAAAGCGTGCCGCAACTGCAGAACAATTGGGGGTCAGCGAAAAAACTATTTATAATTTAATAAAACGTTATAAGATCGAACTATGAGTTTACCGCGCTTGCTTGTGATTGACGACAATCCGGATTTTGGCGGCCACCAAGTGATGGCCGCTTATGCATTGGAAGGAATGGTTGCTGCAGGGCGCTGGGAATTACTCACACTATTGCACCCAGAGAATACAAAAAATCATGAACGCTTAGGAGCGCTCCGTGAGCTATATCCAGAGGCTCCCTTCACAATCGATGCGGCAGCTACCCGAACTGGGAAATTTCAAGCATTGCGGCGCTATGCCGAAGGGAACCGCTTGCGCAATCTCGCCGAACAAATTACAGCGTTTAATCCCGACCTAATTTTAGTGATTCAAGGTAATATTGAGCAAGGCTGCTCTATATTTCACTTACAAGGTCAATTGCCCTGTCCACTGATTAGTTATATTCCGGTGCCACATCGCCATGCAGAGATGGGAGCCAAACTGGGTTCGGTACGTGACTGGACCTGTCGCGGCCTGTATGCGGTGCCGGATGGCTTTATCACGATCTCTCAAACGCTAGGGGATATGTTGCTTGCCTATGGTGCCCGCGGACGCATTCAGATTGTAGAGAATGGAATTCCTCTGAAAGCATTGCAAAATTTACCCAGTCAATCCGATGCGCGTGCGCAGTTTTCACTACCACAGGATGGGTATATCTGGGGACAGATTGGTCGAATTGAATTCAAACAAAAAGGGCAGGATTGTGCGCTGCAACTATTCCTGCAGCGGGAAACGCGCTACCCAGATGAACATTTAGTGTTTTTGGGGAGTGGTCCGGATGATCATACGCTACAGGCACTGACCGCGGCACATCCACGGGTACATTGTCTTCCCTGGACGAACGAACCTGCTGTACTCTACGCGGCGATCAATGCTCTGATACTGCCCTCACGCTATGAGGGGGTGCCACTGGCGATGCTTGAAGCCTTAGCGAGTGGGCTGCCAGTCGCGGCGACTGACCGTGATGGTATGCGCGATTGGTTGCCAGCAAGCTGGCGCTTTCCTTATCGAAATTTAACAGCGGGTCAGCAGGCAATGGATGCCATACGCGGTGCTGCCCCAGAACAAATTCAGTCCCTACAGGCGCGCGTGTTGGGCAATCACAGTGTGGCTAACTTTCAACAACAATTTAATCAAGCCATCGATGCTTGGCTTTCTGTGTCGTGAACTCGGTGAGCATGCAGCGACAACCTTCTCAATGGTGCGAACGTATTGCCATCGTAGGTGCTTGTTGTTTTGTTCTGATACTCATACGGCTGACACTTTGGAAGGAAAATGAGTTTTTCTGGCTGAATATTGGTGGCTATCCCAGGTGGCTGAGAGAGACCGTGCTATTTGTCTACTATCCCTACTTGTTCTTTACGGCCACGACGCTATGTATCATTACACACTCAGTCATAGGACGTATTTTCCGGCAATTCACTTATCATCGGGTTTGGATCTTATTAGTCGTCGCATGGATTCTCTTTGTTAGTAGCTGCGGTCTGTTGTTAACCAATAATATAAAGAATATTTGGATGAATCACCCACTGCATTACCATCGTCCAGTCGATCCCCCGATCAAATGATGGCGATGTAAAATCCATTCTATACGAAACTTTAATGGGAGTTCCGACGTTTAAGTAGTAAGAATTTACTTAAACAATAAATAACATGCACCCATCCATCTTCATAGGACTTTGTAGCTTATTAATGATTACTAACGCATTTTGTGCGCTGACTTATCCTATCGTCGATACGGCCCAAAATCAAGCCTATGACACCGCATCTGAAATAGAATTACCACAGTTAGGCGCAGCGTTCTACGGTCAAGATGCACAGTATCAGAATCAAGAGCCCAGTTACCAAGACAACGGAGATGGTACGGTCAGCGATCGCGTTACTGGGCTGATGTGGACGCAAGATCCTGGTGAGAAAATGAGTTATAAGGACGCCCTACGTAATGCAGAAACTTGCAGAGTTGGAGGTTATGACGACTGGCGTTTGCCTACCATCAAGGAACTATATTCACTCATTCAGCTCAATGGCATCGACCCGGACCCCAGGAGTCAATCCGAACTCGGCTTGCGGCCTTTTATCGATGAGAGTGTTTTCAAGTTTAACTATGGGAAGGCAGAAAATGATGAGCGCATTATTGATTCACAATTTGCATCGTCCACAAAGTATGTCAGCACGACCATGCGCGGGGCAGAAACGCTATTCGGTGTCAACTTTGCAGATGGACGCATCAAAGGCTATGGCCTGCAGGACCCACGTGGTCGTGGAGATAAAACCTTTTTTGTACTCTATGTACGTGGAAATCACGATTATGGTATAAATCGATTTATTGATAATGGTGATGGCACCATTACCGATGAAGCCACAGGATTGACGTGGATGCAGTCGGATAGTAAAGTCGGCATGAATTGGCCCAGTGCACTTGAGTATGCTGAAAATTTGGAATTTGCGGGGCACTCCGACTGGCGCTTGCCGAACGCCAAGGAACTGCAAAGTATTATTGATTATACTCGTTCGCCAGATACCACGCATTCGGCAGCGATCGATCCCATCTTTGAAGCCACCCCAATTATCAACGAAGGCGGTGAGACTGATTTCGCTCATTATTGGACTAGCAGCACCCATGCTGGAGCCCGCAGTTCTGCGACGGCTGTTTATTTTGCCTTCGGGCGTGCACTCGGTTTTATGAGGGACCGGCGCAGTGGTGGAATAAAACTACTGGATGTCCATGGCGCGGGCTCTCAACGCAGCGATCCAAAAGTCGGCAAGGCAAGCGATTATCCCCAAGGTCGTGGGCCTCAGGGCGATGTGATTCGTATCGAAAATTTGGTGCGTTGCGTACGTGGTGGTGAAGTCCAAATATTTACTCAGGATTCACCGTTAGACACGGCACAGACTGGCGCTAGCTCGAAGCGAGCACCCAGCGAGCATCCAAGCATCGTTAAGTTGTCATTCGAATGAGAATATTTTGCTTACTTTTCGCTCTGCTAAATACTGCATGGGCACAACCGAATATTATTTTCATTCTGACCGATGATATGTCTTGGACAGGGACCTCAGTGCAACTAGATCCCACGGTTGCGGATTCTAAAAGTGATTTTTATTTAACTCCCAACATCGAAAGACTTGCGGCACAAGGCATGGTATTTTCAGCCGCGTATGCCCCCGGCCCGATGTGCACTCCAAGCCGTGCTGCACTATTAACAGGTAAGACACCCGCGGAATTGCGCATGACAACACCTGGTGGTGGTCGTGCGATGGACTATCATAAGCTGCTCTCTGCAAATTTTATACGTGATCTGCCCAGTTCTGAAACTACCGTTGCAGAGGCATTGCAAGAAGTGGGTTATGCGACCGCTCATTTTGGAAAATGGCATCTAGGGTCCAGCGCCCCAGGTGGGCATGGGTTTGACGTGCATGATGGCAATACCAACAACGAGGGGGCTGGCACACAGAGTGAAAGCAATCCTAAGGATATTTTTGGCATCACACAGCGTGCCATCGCATTCATCGAAGAGCAGGTGCAGGAGCAGAAACCATTCTATGTTCAGCTATCGCATTACGCCGTTCATACTCCGATTGAAGCACTAGAAGGGTCTAAGACTCAATTTGCACAAATGCCGTCAGGATCCAGACATGACGGGGTGGATTACGCCGCGATGACATGGGACTTGGATATGAGTGTAGGCCGACTACTCAAAAGAATTGCTCAGCTGGATTTGATTGATAATACCTATATTGTGCTGATGTCTGATAACGGTGCACCCAGTAATCCACGCCAGTCTTTCAATCGGCCACTTTCAGGTGGAAAAGGTAGCCTCTATGAAGGTGGCATCCGAGTGCCGTTAATCGTACGTGGACCGGATGTAATTAAAGGAACTTTTTGCACTGAACCCGTCAGCGGTTGCGACCTGTTCCCTACCTTTTGTGAGTGGGCTCAAGTAAGCCTGGATGATCGGGCGGGGAGTAGCCTCGTGCCACTACTCAAACTAGATAGGCTGGCATTTAAACGCACCCAGGCAGCCTTACTATTTCATTACCCTCATTACGGGCAAGGACCGCAGCAAAGGCCACAATCTGCGCTGATTGTGGGACAATATAAGTTAATTAAAAATTGGGAAGACGGTAGCCTTGAGTTATTTAACTTAAAAACAGATTTGGAAGAGACGGATAATCTAGTAATGCAATTGCCAGAAATCGCAGCAGATTTAAACGCTCAATTGAATGAACGACTTGCACAAGTCATGGCGGCGCTTCCAAAGACCAATCCAGATTATGATCCGAAGTCCGGTTGGCCCCGGCGCAGAGGCCGTGAGTTAATGGCTCGATGACGCAGCAGGGCCCTTCAATGTTCAGAATATTTGCAATATTCACTTCGATTGCATGTATCTTGACTCTTAAAATAGCCTGTGCTAATCTGGCGCATGCAGCCTACTAATGAATTTGAACGCTTAATTGAACTCACTGAGCTCGATCTCGACTATAGTAATCTCCAGATTCAATTAGAGGATTTAACTAAGCTAGCCGCACGTATCGCAGGAACAGAAATGTCGCTGGTGAATTTGATTGATAGTTATACTCAGTGGTCGGTCGCCAACTGCGGAATTGATATTCAACAGATGCCGAGGGAAGAGTCCATCTGCCAATATGTAATCATGGATGGCAAGCCGCTCGAAGTAAAAGACCTCAAAGAGGATGCGCGCTTCAGTCAACGACCTTATGTCGTTGATGGCCCTAAAATGCATTACTATTATGGAGTCCCGCTCACTACGGGCAGTGGCGTACATCTAGGCGCGCTGTGTGTAATGGATAAGGAATCGAAAGATATATCCCCTGAGAATCAAGAGTTATTAGTTATGGTCGCGAATCAGGTCATTCGCCGTTTGGAAGCGCTAAAAACGATCAAATCATTAGAGGATAGAATCGATGAATTACACAGTTCAAAGTTAAAGGTCAGTCATGACATTCGTAACCCTATCAGCGGTATCATTGGATTGGCAGAAATGATGAAGGACGAGGTTAAGAATGCGCGGGTTAGCGAAGTCATTGAGTTGCTGGACGTCATTCAGAAAGGTGGACAATCATTACTTGAATTAGCCGATTCCATTTTGCATCAGGAAGATCGCCGTGCCGAGCCCGGGGAGAACGAATTTAGTTGCGATACGTTTACACAAAAGCTGCAGGAACTGTATCTACCGCAGGCAAAGGTAAAGCAAGTGCGCCTGGAATTTGAAGTTGGCCAAGAGAATTCGTCGATATTCTTCTCGAAGAATCGCTTATTACAAATTACTGGGAATTTGATTTCTAATTCGATCAAGTTCACGCCGGTTGACGGTCTGGTTCGCATTTCTGTGTCTGTCGACGTCAGCGATGAGGCGAGTGCTTCCAATACTTTGCTGATTCGGGTTTTGGATACGGGCACTGGAATGTCGGCTGCCAAAATAGAGGCAATTCTGTCAGGCCAGGTTGATTCAGAAACCGGAACCTCGGGAGAGCATGGGTATGGCTTTGGTTTATCACTGGTAATGCACTTAATCAAAAAAGCTGAAGGCTCGCTGAAAATTAAGTCCGAGCTTGGTCATGGTTCTGAGGTGGAAGTGCGTCTGCCTATTTAAGCCTGGATATCAATTCATACGTTTGAGGTATCCCAATGACTGGCGGCGATTGTTTGCAATTGTGTTGAAATGGGCTGACAGCCATCGAGTACTATTTGCGCATTGTTTGCGCTGGGACGTATGTGTCGTTGATTGGCTGGACGGACAGTGCGATTAAATTGTCGTGTGATACACTTCACACTGCGCCCACGTTCGCGAATGTCACGTTCCAGTCGGCGTTGCAGTGCAGTCGTATCGTCGATATCCACAAAGATTCTGAGGTTGGCGATGGCATTGAGTCGGGGATAACAGAGTGCGAAGATACCTTCGGCAATAATGTAAGGAGTAGGCTGAATGAGCTCAGTCGTATCGACGCGCAGGTGGGTACTAAAATCATATTGTGGCATTTCAATGCCAGCCCCACTCACCAGTCGTTGCATATCTGTGATCATACGTTCGGATTCCCAGGCTGAGGGTTCATCAAAATTACGTAGGGCACGAGCTTCGGGACTCAAATGCCGGAGATCATGGTAGTAATGATCGAGTGAGAGTAGGCTTGCTCGCTGAGCTCCCAGTGATTTATAGAGAGCCTGCGCTAAGGTAGATTTGCCTGAACTGGAGGGGCCGGCAACTAGAATAAGTTTAGCTTTCATTCTCTTGCGTAGACTGAAGTTTATCAGAAGCGTCTACTGGAGGTAAACGTAGCAGTGCACCAAGCAAGCCGATATAGGTCATCCACAGCGCTAAGTTCTTAGTTTGCGTCAGAACACGCTCCAACCCGCTATGCACATATGTAATGCCAAATCCAATTAGAATACCTGCCGCTATGGCAGCCTCGAGACTGCCTCGACGAAAGATAATTAGTGGTAAGGTACGGCCAGTAACGATGCAGATAAATAGCATAAAAGTCAGATAGCCGGGCCAGCCGGTTTCTGCTTTTAATAACCAGTAGTGGCTTTCGACGACTCCCTTGGCATAATCGTAATCTACTCTTTGTCCACGGTCGCGGTTCCAATCATCGATAACATCACCATATGGATAGGGATGATTGATTGCTTTACCAAAGTTATTCCAGCCCACACCAAGTGGTTTGTGATCCAGCATTGCTTGTGAAGCGAGGTTCATTACTTCACGTGTCTCACCACTGGCTTCGTTGCCTTCGTCGTTAAAACGGGCAATAATGGTTTCAGCGGTCATCGCTAAGACGAATGTCCCTCCCATGGCCATTACGCCGACAATCAGCAAGCGACGTATGGATATACGGTCCCAGAAGCCCAGGGCGATTACCGCGAGTGTGCCCATCGCAAAGAAGGCTAACGCGGCACGGGATAAGGATGCCAAAACGATAATACCTGAGCAGGCAAATGCGCTAAAATAAACCAAACCGCGCCATTTGGAAACCGCTGGAGACATCGCGACTGCCAACAAGGGGAGGGCCGCCATATAGGTAAACATCGCCAGTGGATTCTGATGCTCAAAAAGCCCACGCACCTGATAGAAGCCATCGATCCATTTCATCTTAGCCACGATAATGAATTGATAGATCAGCATGATTGCGATGCCTATTAGCACTACATGTACTTCGCGGCGTGAACGCACATAGTTGGCCAGCGCATATACGATCAGCCAAACTTTAACATGCTTAAGAATACTCATCAGAACATAGTTCACTTCCAACGCGCTAAAAATGGACAGACTGCTGGCTGCTACGTATAGGAACCACAGTAGGGTGCCCATTGGCAACCAAATGAAATGGCGTTTGGAATTGAAGAGGGTCGAAAAAATGAGACTAATCGACAGCATCTCCATCATAGTGAATTCGTAGCCTTTGGTCACCCCCCGATACCATTCAATGGAATTGAGCATCAGAACTGTGGTATTAATGTGCAGGCCCAGCAGGAACATGAGCAGCCCCATGGCAAAATCCTCCATACGCCGATCCTTCGAAAGTATCAGCCCTCCGATTGGGGCGATGACAAAGTAGCCGCCAAAAAGAATGATGGCCTTAATAATATCAACCATGCCTTGCCCCAGCGGCACGCAGCAAAATGCCTTCGATAGTATCGGTCATGACTTCAACCGTGAAACGTTCTTCAACCAGTTGACGTGCGATGCGACTCATTTTTTGCCCGTGATCGGGCAGCTGAAGTAATCGCATGATCGCACCTGCGAGCGAACTGGGCGATGCTGCCGAAAACTTGATTGCATTGTCGCCATCATGTAGCAGTTCTGCATCACCTCCGTCGGGGCACATAATCACAGGTACCCCGGCGGACATCGCCTCGAGTGGAGTTAAAGCAAAGGGTTCACCCCAGTTACTGGAAAAGATATAGCCATCGTATTGGGCATAGAGATGACGCATCTCGTCATGAGTCGCCGATTTTAATTGTACGTACGCATCCGCCTGTGACTTGGAAATTTCAGCCTTTAACTGGTCCACATATTCAGCTTCTCCGCGACCATAGATATCAAGTGTAATCGGGGTATCGCAACTTTGTCTGGCTCTTAGAAAGCCTTTAAGAGCAGTCATCGGGTCTTTGTCTTCAGCTAAACGCCCCACCCATAGAAATTTACGCGGTGTATTGTATTCTAGTTTGCGGGTAAAACGCTCCGTTTCGACGCCACAGTAAGCAATCTTAGCGTGTGCTACGGGGTAGCCTTGTTTTACCGTGGTGTCGCGCATGTACTGACTACAAAAATAGATATGCTTAAATTTTAATTGCCGCACCGAATTTGTTGGGACCTTGGCGTTAATGGATCGTCGCATACCTGTGATGCTAGCAAGGCCACGAAGCGTGGTGCGCATGATCGAACCAGGATCATTCCACCATGAGAGCCAAACATCCGCTTTCAAGCTACGCGCGATCCAGTGATCGGAAATATCGTAAACCAGTGGGCGCGGACTTTGTTCGAGTGTATGTAATAAAGATTTACTGATACCTCCCATATTCCATACATGCACCAAATCCGGCTTCAATTCGTCGATTAAAGATTGCATGGTAATCTGATTGGCCTGTTCCAATTTATAAAGCTGGTGTATGGGCAACCAAGGATGCCCGTAAAAGCCATGTACCTGTAAGCGACGGTAGATGCCTGGCTCATCGCCAGTGGCTCGCCCGTCAACAACATGATCAGATGTGAGCACATTGATAGTATGCCCACGCTTGCGCAGCGCGTGGACGGTTTGCATGCAGCGTTCTTCATAGCCGCCAATGCCATGTGGGGGATAGAGGTTGGAGATAACTAGAATATTCATTTACGGCAGCCTTGGTTATAGCCGTGCATACGGCCAAGTCTTTGTTGATAACGCACACGGAACGCATGGGGTAATTCACTCAAAGTACCGTGTGCCCGAAAATATTTAAAATCTTTCAAGGTATCTTTGATTGCGGGCAGTAAGACATCGCGATGCCAACGCCGATTTACATCCGGTATATTACCCGCTTGTGCCACAGCAATTGCATCTCCCTTTGCGCGCTTATAGGATTGCTCTGGTGTGTAGTTATGCGAGTGAATCGCGATAGATTCACTCGCCAAGACCGTTGCGTAACCTGCCGCTTTCATCCGACGAGTCCATTCATCGTCTTCAGCATACTGAAGGTCTTCTCGAATCGGGTACTGCTCCCAGACCGACTTCTGTGCCACGCAACTGACCATACTGAAAAAGTGATCCCACTGATCTGACTCACGAGCTGGACCGAAGCAGCGATCATAGTCGTGGGCGAACACTGCCTCACAATCTTTCCGCGGGATTTGCCGACTAAATGCCGCACCCAACTTGGGTGTATCCACTGCGGCCTGTAGTAACTCCTTTAGCCATTGATCGTTGGCTGGTGTGGCGTCCGAATTGAGAAAGACCACCCATTCGTGACTGGCGAGTCGAAAGCCTTGATTCAGCACTTTACCAGGAACATATGTGCCTGGTTCAGCAATAATGAATTCCTGTGGTTGGTACTGTCGAATAATCTCATGCGAACCATCAGTCGAGCCACTGTCCAAAACAATCAGTTCGATGCTACCAGCGTAGTCCTGTGCAAAAATCGCTTTTAATGTGTCCGCGATGGCCCATGCTTCATTGTATGAACGCATGACGAGCGAGATGCTATCTGGGATCTGATTCATATGTATTTAGCTTCGACTTGTTGATAGATAGCTTCCAGTTGTTGCGCGATTTGAGGCCAAGTGTAATGATGCTGCACTTCCAGGTGCGCTGCATCGACTAAATTTCTGCACAGTTCCGGCTCTTCGGCAATACGAGACATGGCTTGGATCAAATCGGAAACTTGCCCACTTTCTATCTTTAATCCGGTTCTCTCATGACTCACTAGACGTGCCAAGCCCCCCACATTGGCTGCAATCACAGGCTTTCCGGAGGCCCAGGCCTCCAGGACTACGATGCCGAATGGTTCATGGCGGGAAGGCAAAACAAAGCAATCCAGGGCAGCAAAGCGCCCGCGGTGTTCCTCAGTATCGGGAGTGACCGGCGGTAGAATCCGAATGCGATCTCCGACACCCGATGCTTGGCAGGCCGCTTGTAGTTTTGCCGCATAATCCGCATTAGTCATGGGCCCGCAAATTAAAAGACCCGCTTTGGGATTCATTTGTGCCACTTGACTAAATGCCTCGATCAGAAGCAATTGATTCTTCTGTGGATCCAGACGGGAAATACAGCCGTATAGAAAAGTATCGGAGGCAAACCCAAGCTCCGTGCGCGCCTTGATGCGCTCTGATTCAGCAGCCACGAAGCGCTCCGGATGGACTCCATTGGGCAAAAAATGCACACGATCGCTGCCGAGGACTTCCTTAGCTTTTTCGTATTCAGAGTAACCAACGCAAAGTATCGCATCCACTTCCTCCAACATTCTGCGGCTGCCAAAGTAAGCTCCGAAAAGGCGCCCCCATTCGAAATGCCCTTGTTGCGAAGCCACCACGTCCTCGGCCTCTGCTTTGGGCACATCAAACATATTACCATGTAGTGTGACCACGCAGGGGCGTCTGGCCAACTTGGCGGCTTTGAGCACTGAGGCACCAGTACGCTTCGTTACATGCGCATGGAAAATACGCACATCCTGAGCCTGACGCATGGCTCGATAGAGTGACCACGAAAGCAAATTCCCTCCTTTTTTATCGAGCTGATGCTTCTCCTCATCGCTTAAGCCCAGGAAGGGATAGCAATATTTATAGCGAGAAATCGGGAAGCCTCTGAAACTCTCGTGCTCGACTGTGGATAAGGCCAGTGAAGTATGGATCTCTGGACGCATCCCCATCGCTAATTGTGCGGCGCAAAGATTCGTGATGACGGCTTCTGTGCCCCCCCATTCGTCCTGACTAAAGCGGCGGGGAACATGCAAGATGCGATTGGCAGACTGTAAAGGCATAACGAGGTGCTATTGCGCTTGTCGTATATTGGTTAAAAGAAGAGGAATAAGTTGCTTCTTACGCGAGACAAAATGGTCGAGGACCCACGCTCGCTGACTTTGGCGAATGTCCTCGGGCAGATGGACATCGAACCAGTGTGCTTCTTCACTGACAATGATGATACGACTTCGGCTGTGTAGCACATCGGTGACCATCAATGCACCAAAGTCGACACCGGCCTGTTTGACTTGTTGCCTAAAGGCATAGTTCAGTTCCCGAGCCCGTAAATCCGTTAAAATCGACAAATCCACTGTTTCAATTTGAGCTGCCATAAACTGAACGCCTTCAAAACTAAAGGGTTTACAGTCACGACTCACTAACGCTTCTGCCCGGGCATCTGCCAGTTCATCATTCTGACGTAAAACTTCGACACCAAAGGCATGCAGGTCCACATCAGCGATTGCAGCCAGATTCTGAGCACGCAGCTTATCGGACTCTGTACAGGTGGGGGAGGTCAGTAGCAGTGTATCCGAGAGTAGGGCGCCCAGTAGCAGAAGTGCTATCTCTTTGGGCAATGTTAACTCAGCTTCCTTAATTCGTTCATATAGAATTGAAGCCGTGGATCCGAGCGGGCGTACATCGATGCTCAGCGGTTGGATCGTCTCCACATCGCCCAGGCGATGATGGTCGATGATTTCTACGATTTCAGCCTGCGCAAATCCGTGGATCGCCTGTCCTCGTTCACTGTGGTCGACTAAGCTGAGTCTAGGGCGTTTGAGTTGTAAGATATCCATCGCCGAGATACTTCCATTAACACAATTATCAGAGTCGACGACCAACAAACCGTGAGGAGATTTTTTGATCAAACGTGCGATCTCATCTTCGCGCACCTGACAATCGACCACTGTGAAGTCTTTAACCATCGCCTCTGATGACGGAAAGCAGCCAGCGAGTCGCGACATCATACTGATTACAGTGCCACGATAGAGATAAACCGGGCAGGGTAAGGATGCCGCAATTTCTTGTGCTCGCGTATCCGTAACCTCTGTCAGAATAACAGCCGCAGGCACATTCGCCGAAATCGAGTCTAACAATAAATCACGGTCACCGATAACGATGGCCGTATGTTGGTCCCAGTTTCCGGTAATACTATGCTTGTGCAAAGGGACTTCCAAACGCTGCACTTCAGGTGTCTTAAAGCCGTTTCTGGCGTTCAAGCAAGTGAGCGGAAGGCCTTGAATGATATGCTTAAAGTCTAATAAAGTACCAATCAAATCCTCAATGTTGCATTGCAGTAAGTAATTCGTGCGTTGTGTACGATCACTCACGATACCGATGGGGTGCTGGGCCTCATCTACGACCACAGCAAAATCACATGAGCCGCTGCGCTGTATCATCTCCAAGGCTTCACGCAAGGGGGTGTCCGGATCGACGACCGGGACTGGCTGCGCAATTTCCGATGCGGTATAAAGGCAACTATCTCTCAGCACGGGAGCTGTGCGTTTTGCTTGCTCAAAGAGCCAGCGAGTTTGACGATTCAGAGGGCCCAGACGAATGGGGATAATCGCTTCTGATGCAGCAGAGGTGGCGCGATAGAACCAGGCCAATACAGCAGCTGCGACAACTGAATCAGTATCCGGCTTTCGATGGCCGACAATATAATGAGGGGGCGTCTTGGGCATTAGTCTTTAGAAGCGGCTTCCATCACCGCAAAAATATCCTCTAGCCGATTCACGGGTTGATCGGTTTCGAAATTTGTCAACCAGGAGGCTGCGCTATCTTTATCTTCTGGCGAGTATCCATGCATTCCGGGAACATGGCTCATATTCAGAAATGAGGGTACAAAGAGCACACCAGGATTGAGTAGATAAAACAATTCGCCATAACGTTGATCGGGGAAATCACAACGCCAGTTCTGTAGCTGTTCTTCCGTCACTATGGAACCTTCAGTCGCTTCATTCAGCAATTGGGTAATTTGCTCGCGAGCCTTTCCGGAGTTGAACCAGAAGCGCGCCATGGTTGAATCCCAAACCGCAGTATAATCGATTCCATAACTTAGCGGTAGAGCCTCGCAGCGGCGGCGCAGGTCGGAATTTTGAGTGACTTCTGTCATTCCATGATCACTAAAAATGGCGATTCTGACTTCATCATAATGCTGTGAAGCCATCGCTTCTAGCGCTTCCACCTTACGTTCAAATTCAAGAAATGCCGTTTTAGCTTCATTCGACCATGGGCCATAGCGGTGCATCGTGGCATCCAGCCCGGCCGTGAATAAATACGCCAGCTCCAGCTTTCCGTCCTGAATTAAGTGTTCAATCTCTGCATAATTCGCGGCATCCCCACAGCGCCAATCTGATCGATTCCAATTTTTGCCAGAAGCCTTCCATGTCTCAAAAATCGAAGGCTGCCCACCGATAATACCACCCGGTTCATAGATGTCTTTTTTTTCAGTATAATCGAGCCATGGCAAAAAACGAAAGGGGACACTGTAGAGCTGAAAGTAGCCAGTATACCCCTGCGATTTGGCAAAGTATCGGCTTAGCCGATTTCTAATTTTATGATAACCACCAATCCGTTCAGGAATCCATCTAAACCAACGCATCTGCTTGAAAGGTGAGCGTTCGGGATCGCATTTGACAAAGAAGGAAAAGTGACCGTGCTCACGTGGCGAGGTGCCCGTTAGAATCGTCGGGTCGCAGGTTGCCGAGTATCCAAACAAGGTTTCACATTTTTTTTGATAGGGCGTCACCTTTTTCAGAATGCCATAGTGCTGCACCAGTTCCCAGCCCAGTGCATCCGCAAAAATGAAGAGGTGAAGCGTCTTTTTCATCCAATGTTCAGCAACTGCTTGATTAGATTTTGAAGTATTCTAGGACTGAATGGCTTGGAGAGCACCGCATTGGCTCCCAGCGATTCGATGGCCTTCAAATCATCATCCTGCACCGATCCAGTGACAAACACGATAGGGATACTCTCAAGCCCCGGCGTTTCGCGGATACGCTGATAAAGCTCTGCACCATCGAGGTCCGGAAGATTATAATCCAAGACAGCGAGGTCTGGTTTTACTTTCTCCAATTGCTCCAGCGCTGATTTACCGTCGCGAAAGAAAAAGCCCTCGCAACCGGCACGCTTTACCTGAACCTGAAAGAGACGGAACATCACAATGTCGTCATCGACTACTAGAACTTTTTTCATACTATTTACGTGTTAAAATGAGAAGTGTTTCGTCATCCTCTTGCTCAATCGCCTGCAGTTTACGCGCACCAAGCATTTTACTTTGCAGTTTAGTCCAGAGTGTTTCGGCATCCAAGTGATTATTTGAAGAAAACCACTGCACCATCGCTTCCCAGCCAAAGATGTCCTTGCCCTGCGTCCATTCATATAATCCGTCGGTAACCACAACCAGTCGATCCTGCGGAGAAAGCTCAATTTGATGTTGGGCGTATTCTACTTCTGGAAATAGGCCGATGGGAGGACCAGTCGAAATCAGTTCGCGCATGGATCCGTCTGCACTAAAGAGCAGGGCAGGGGGATGACCTGCGGCAGTATAGGTGATGCTATTGGACTCAGGGTTGAGTTTAAAAACAAAAGTGGTGATAAACATAGTCGCGCCCTCTAATTGACTCTCAAGTGCTTGATTCACCCCCTCAATAAAGGTGGCCAAGTTGCCGCCTCTATAGGAATAGGCGATAAATTGACTACGAAAGATTCCAGCCAGAATGGCAGCGGAAACTCCCTTGCCCATCACATCGATCACACAACCCAGATATTCACCAGATCGATTTTGGCGAACTTCCACAAAATCCCCTGCGACCTCCAGTGCACTGAGACTACTAAAAAACAATTCATAGCCTGGTATCTCTGGTATGACTTTTCTTGTGGGCAGTAACTTCTGCTGTAATTCAGTCGCAATATGCATCTCCGTAGCTAAGCGCTTGCGCGCATCCTTTTCCAAGTCGAGTAATTCGCGACTAATTGAGACGCCAATAATGTCGGCCAAAGCACGCAAATTACGAATATCATTAGACACGATAACATGGTCCTCGTCTTCACAGCCCACTGCAATCAATCCAACAATCTGATCGCCGACATATAACGGAACGCAGCAACCCACCGGATATATGGCGCCCTCGCTAAAGGGACAGTTGTTACGCCTGGTGGACCAATTGATCGAGTCGTTTTTCTGCAGTATCTCTGCATCTTCATCGGCGACATGTCCAAATACCCCATAAGACTTTATCGTGCCAAGCCAGTGATAAATTTGATTTTTCTCAGGTTGATATAGCTCTAGATGTATTGCCGAGTAATCGCGGGCATCCATAAACATGTTCAGTCCAGATTGCACAAACCGATCGATACGTTCATCTTGTAAGAGGTTTGCAGCCATCCGGTCAAATAAAGACAGACTCTCATAACAATCAGAGAGTTCATCCAATATCGCATCCATTTCAGGGTTGAGCGGCAATACGCTATTCAATCGTTTATAAAATTTACCGACCTGCGCAATATACCCTCGTGCACATCGCCAATGATCAAATTGATCAGCAAATTCATGAACAATATATAAACCGCGTCCGCCTTCAGACAAAGGGTCCTCTGGAAGCGTTGGATTGCGCGCCACAGCGTCGGCAGGGCCTTGGCCGCTATCCTGAGCTAATAGCCAAACCGAATCCTTTACCGACCACCAGCGAATGTAAATGTCGGCATCAGGAGTGTCTTTGCAGCCGTGCTCGATGGCATTATTAACAAGTTCAGTAAAGGCAAGTTTCCAGCCGTCTTTCTCGCTGTCATCCAAGCCTAATGAAAGCAGAAAATCGATGAAGCGTTCACGTATCGCTGGTATTTCTTTAACATTGGCACGGAGTTTAAATTCAGTGACATAAAGTGCAGACTCTTCAGGCATATTATTCTGTTTTGGATTCTAGTGCTAGGCAGATAGTCAAGGTCTGATCAGGGCCGTGTTCCGCCCAGCCATTTATACCTAAATAAGCAATCATTTTTTGGACACACAGCATGAGTATATTAACGTCCTGAACTCGTTTACGCTTAGTGCCTTCCATAGGCTCCAAGATGTGTGCGAGCTCGACGGCTTCCATTGGACGCGTGTTGCCATTTAATCGTAATAAGAGACGCTCTGCATTGCTGCGTTCGATTTCTATATGTAATTGCAGCGCAGACTCCGGCCCCACCAAATTACTAAAATTACGGAAGAGGATTAATATCAACTCCTCCAATAGCGCTGGTTGGGTAATGACTATAGAGTCGTCAAATTGAGACTGAAGTTCCAGCACTTGTGTATATTCCAATTGTTCGTAACGCGAGACCACTCCTTCCAATATAGTGGCCAAGCGAATCGTCTCTGGTTCATGCCACTCTCGGACTCTAAGATTCTTGAGGATAACCAGCGCTTCAAGTATCGTATCGATGTCATTAGCAGACTTATGAATATAACTTAAATATTCGTGCCACTCCTCACTAACTTCAACTTCCGAAAACTGTTCTGCCAACTCTTCTGTAAAACCACTAATACAAACTATCGGACTCTTCATGTCATGAGCAATGAAGTCTATGATGGCGTCAAACTCTCCAATCGAGTAGTTCTTCGCTTGTCCCACAGTGTCCATTTCCTCGCGTAACTGTAGTAATTCCAACTGAGTATTTAAGATTGAGCAAATTTCATCTTCAAATATGGGTTTCATTGCATATCCGGATGCGCCTGATTTGAAACATTCCACACGAAAAGCATCCTCATCTCCATCGCTAATCATGAGGATCGGAGTTTGTGCGAATGTTTCATTCTCTCTAATCCGCTGACAACAATCAAAGCCGCTCATATCAGATAGAACACTATTTAAAAAGATCACATCTGGATTTGCGAGTTGACTGCGCATCAGTGCGGATCTGCCATTCTCAGCTACTAGTATACGATGCCCTTGGCTATTTAAGATATGAGTAAGTAGGTCTAACGACATCGTATTATCGTCGACGAGTAAAATTGTTCGTGGTTTAAACATGTGTGTGGGGATCAAACATTGGTTCGAGTTCTGAAACAATTAGATCTATATTATCTTTCTGTTAATTCGTTAATTCGAATAATTCCATTAACCAGTTATCAAAAAGTTGCCGGCATAGCTTGGGATCGGTGGTCGCCTGATAAACACAGTGCAAGGCCTCATCCATCTCACCAGGCTTTGGAGCCCCCATCACATCAGCATAACTAAAAGCTCCCGCGGGTGCCTTACGCAATATAAGCTGCCATTCTTCCGGCAACTCGGCAATGCTCTCGGCATCTCGCGGCGTCACTCCAAACAATGCTAATTTCCCCTGAACCACTAAGCGTAACCAAGGCCCACGATCCTCTACCGCACGACTGTTTAAACAAGGCCATTGCTGGGCATCAATTCCCTTGAAAGTCGCATCCGGCTGACTCCGTTTTCGCCAGCGCCAGAGCAGGCGCATGGCTCGCAAGCGGTCACGTAGAGATGGCCGCTGATAAGTGCTGGATTGGCTACTTTGGCTTTGCAGACTCGATGCAACAAAGGCTTCCAAGCCCCGAACATAGGCCTCATTTTTTAAGCTTAGTAAATGATTGCGATGGATGATGCCATCCAATAAATCGGTTTCAGGGCCCAAATAAGTGTGTGCCGCTAAATGGGCGCGTTCGATTCGGCTATTGCCCGCGACGATGCAACCATCTTCAACCACAGCCCCGGGGCCAATGACAGCCCCCGGGCCAATAGAAACATGATTGCCTAGCCAAAAGGGCGGATTTAGTTCGACCTCCGCTGCAATTTCACAGCTGCGACCGATGGCTGCATAAATACCATAACTTTCAGTCTCTTTTGTAAAACTCTCGAGCCACTCTTGCTCAAGTTGGTGCCAATATTTGATCAAGCCCCAACCTGCAGCGGGTTCCTGCGCCAAGGACGGAGTGCGAGGTAGGTGGTTCACGCAGTCGTCCACCTCGATGTCAGCAATTGATGCTAAGGTGACGATCTCAATTTCAATGGGCCAAAGTGTGGCTCTATCAATCGCTTGACGCACATCATTAGGGCGATCCGAAATATAAAAAATAACTTTTTCCGAGCCTTGATCCACTGCCGCATCCAACCAATGAAACAGCAGTGCTTGTTCGCCCACTTGCCACAGAGCAAAAGGTAAGCGTCGTTCCCAGACAGTATCGAGGTGTCCCCAGTCGGGGAGGCTCAAGCGCCATACGCTGGGACCGGTTCGATTTAATTCAGGAATTTCACTCATGAACTTAATAAGCGCCCTTGCCCAATAATACCGCAGGCACAGTCTTGATTATAATCATTAAATCGCCCCAGAACCCTTGCGAGTGGATGTACTCCAAGTCCAGTCGCACTTGCCCTTCGAAATCGATATCTGCCCGACCGCCAATTTGCCATAAGCATGTAATACCAGGCTTGGCTCTGAGACGGCGTAAGTGCCGTGCGCCATAGAGTGCCACTTCGCGTGGAACGGGTGGGCGCGGCCCCACCAATGACATATCCCCGATTAATACATTAAAAAATTGCGGAAACTCATCAATTGATAGCTTACGAATCCATTTACCCGGCTTAGTAATGCGTGGGTCATCCTTCATTTTAAAGGTGACCGCGCTATCGCCGTGCTCGTTTTGTTCTAAAATTTCGTCCTTAATTTGATCGGCGTTTAAAACCATCGAACGAAATTTCCAAATTTCAAACAATTGGCCGCCATCGCCGACTCGAATTTGCTTAAATAACACAGGGCCTCCATCATCGAACTTAATCGCGAGCGCTGTGATAAAAAAAATAGGCGAACTAATGATGATTGCGCATAAGCTGCCAACGACATCGACTAATCGTTTTATGACAAGCGTCAGTCGTATGATGATACGCCAGCGTAGTCGTTTTAAAACGGCTCGTCGATGCCATCTCTCGACATCGCCGGAGAGAATTTCCTGTGCCCAGAAATTGTGATCTGCTTGCTTATCTTTGGATTCGGTCACGGCTCTAATAGTAGTTAAGCGTGTGCTCACTACATATGCCAAAATGTGGAATTAGAGCAGAACAGGCAAACAAAAAGAAGGCCGTTTGTGAGTATTATCAACGACCAAATAACTCAATCTGCTCGCGAAGATAATGGGAACTCTCACGCTGTAATTGCTCTAACTGCTCCACCTGATAGCGCCACTGCCAATTGCCAATTGGAGCACCGGGAGTATTGAGTCGTGCCTCGGCCCCCAGGCTCATTAAATCCTGCAATGGAAAGACCGCCAAATGAGCACTCGAAGCAATCGCAGCGCGGATAAAGTCCCATGCGATCGCATCACCGGAAACCTTCAAGTAACGCCGAATATGATCCTGAGTTACGGCGTCAAGTGATCGATACCATCCAAGCGTCGTATCATTATCATGTGTTCCAGAATAGACCACACAGTTGCGATCATAATTATGAGGCAGATACGCGTTGTCTGCTTCACCACCGAATGCGAATTGCAGCACCGCCATGCCAGGCAAACCAGTAGCTAGACGCAAGGCATTCACCTTATCGGTAATGACACCTAAATCCTCGGCCACCAGTTTTGCATCGGGACATGCGGCTTGTATGGCCTTAAACAACTTTAAACCGGGGCAGGGGATCCATTTACCGTTGCGTGCGGTTTTTTCATCTGCCGGCACGGACCAATACGACTCGAAGCCACGAAAGTGATCCAAGCGCACAATATCATAAAACTCCAAATTCGATTGGATACGCTGGATCCACCAAGCAAAATCTGTTTTCTCATGCGCGGACCAATCGTAGAGTGGATTGCCCCAAAGTTGACCATCTGCAGCGAAATAATCGGGGGGCACGCCAGCGACTGCTTTGGGCTGACCATTCTTCTTCAGCT
Organism: Thalassobacterium sedimentorum; assembly: GCF_031127905.1. Lineage (GTDB taxonomy): Bacteria > Verrucomicrobiota > Verrucomicrobiia > Opitutales > Coraliomargaritaceae > Thalassobacterium > Thalassobacterium sedimentorum. The sequence continues at coordinate 97,199 of NZ_JARXIC010000006.1, forward strand.
GAAAGAGCTCAGGGTTTGCCCACACATCCGCACTATCGAGCGCTACGAAGATCGGAGCGTCGCCCATAATTTCAACTCCTTGACTGCCAGCATAAGCACGTAGTTTCGCGAGCTGCGCATAAAACAAGTATTGATAAAATACGTGGCCGTCTGCCGCATCCAAGACCTCAACTGACAAATCCTGAGTACGTGCAATGCTCGCATTACGGTAGCCGCTGGGCCATTCCTGCCACGGTTTATTGTCAAAGCTCTCTTTTAGTGCAAGAAATAATGCATAGTCCTCCAGCCATTCGTTCTGAGCATTGCAAAATTTACTGATGGAGCCGTAATCTAAAAATTGTTTCTTCTGACTCGCCTTGAATCGCTGGTAGGCATTGCGCAAAATCGGCCAAAAAGCGTGATAAACAGCACCATAATCCACATGATCGCGGGGGAGCTTAGCCAGTTGCGCGTATTCGTCGTCAGTGACGAGCCCTTCATCCCGCAATGGTTCTAGATCAATAAAGTAAGGATTTCCCGCAAAGGCCGAAAAGCATTGGTAGGGGGAATCGCCGAAACCAGTCGGTCCAAGCGGACAAATCTGCCACACAGACAAACCAGAAGCCTTTAAGAAATCAATGTATCGATACGCACCCACGCCTAAGTTGCCAATTCCTGTGTCCGAAGGTAGCGAACTAATATGCAGAAGCGCCCCAGCGGTGCGTTCAGTTAACCAGTTATAAAGAGGTGCGTGGCTCATAGTGAAATATGGAGATCAGTAAGTAGGAGACTGGTAAGTGAATGAAATAGTTCGGGCAGTGAGCTACTTTGATTTCATGCCCCCAAAAACAGCCTGTGTTTTGCGCTTTAGGGCACTCGATTGCAACCTCTATTCAGAGCGTTTTAACGAGCGACAATGAGGCGACTTGCGTGGTCATACTTGAAATTGACAATCTCTCCCGTTATCACGAGCCGTATCGCCTCTTCGATTACCGGGAGTGGGGCCAGAAACCACTCCCGTGGCGTATGCCGTTTGCCTGTATGGTCATATACATCCACCTCCAGGCAGGCATGCCCCAAAAACTTATGTAAAATCAATTCGAGCTTTTGCGGATTCAGATTATAACACTCAAAAGAGCTAAGAATCCGCACAGGCGCCATCAGGTAGGTGGGCTCGTCTTGGGCATTTTTGATCCTCTCTTCAATGGCACCACGACAAAAGCCGATTTTATAGAGGTCTGCTTTAGTTGCTATTTCAGTTTGCTGGCTTAAAGACTTCAGCACGTAGATGTGACCGCTGGCGGTGTCGGCCTCAGTCACTGTGTTCAATTCCGGAAGTAGTCGATCCTCGTGCTCGGTGACGCGGCGGCCATCTTTATAGAGCTCTCGTGCTAGCGAGCGCAGTAGCATGTCAGACTCAGTGCCGTTCTCAAAAATACAGCGTAAGCGTGCATTGACCTTGCCACCCTTATTTTCCTTTTCACCGACCTCGGCCACGTAGGCCATAATGCCTCTGAGCACAAAGAATTGCCCTTTTTCAATCTGCTGTTCATTGGCGAATTGTAGTAGCTGACGTTTGCCTGCGCGAAGCTCTTGCTGGCAGGCCTTAAACAGTGACTCAAAATGCTCGAAATCCTCACAAGGCTCGCGCTGTGCGATGTAGTCGGGCATGTCCAGCTGCTCGGGCACGTGTTTTAAACGAAAAATGTCGGATGCATCGTCATCTTTAAGGATGCCGAGATCGTCGTCTTCAAAAATGGCTTCGATACTCTCCGGAATCGGGGGCGGTTTTAGTAGGCCATATTCGTCCAGACTGGCGAGTGCTTTAATCGACTCGGGAGAGTTCCGAATGCCCTCAAGGCTCATCGCTAAGGTCGCCTCCTGCATGTTGAGCGGGTCTTTCTTCGGTTCGCGGTCATGCGTTTGGTAAAACTCTGAGATTTTGAAGAACTTCTCGATTAAGCGCTCCTCAGAGCTCATGGCGCTCGATTGCGAAGCCTTAATCTCGAGCAAGCCGAGATCGTCGTCTTCAATCAGTTTCCTAAGTGCTTCGGGATCCATGCTTACAAACCTTGTTGGCGTCGTTGCTGCTTTATAAACTGAATCGCTTGCGCCATGCGTTTGACTTGCGGATCATAGGCGGTCAACGGCGGCTCATACCCATGCTCTTTGACGTAGGCTTTGATCTTGGGCCACAGTAGGAGTGCCTCCTGCTCGGTGATTTGTAGGCGGTTGGTTTCAATACAGCCCATAATCGCTTTTAACACGGGCGCAGTGACTTGCTTGGACAGGATTTCATAGGCTTTTTGGAAGGGGTTAATCGAATCGATCAAGTCGATGCTCAGCTCATCGATATTAATGAATTTGCTGCCCATTTTGATGATTCGCCGGTCGCCACTGTCTTCCATCACCGCACCCGCCATCACAGAGTCGACCACGACATGCTGCCGCAGCTCTTCTGCTTCGCGCGCGTCGAGATCGGGATATTTGGTTTGGATTATTTTCGGGATGAGAATCTGATTGATCACCTCTGGATCGACCCCGCCCGGCATCGCCTTCTGCATCGATTTGTCCTGCAAAATCGTCGCCTTCAGATCATTGAGGTCCGATTCGATGATGTCTTGCACGCGTTTTGAACTCGGCTCCTTCAAGCCGCGAATTTTCAGCTCACCGGGTGCATTCACCTCCTCATCTGACACCCGGGTTTTAAATTTAAAATTCGGTGCCAACACCTGCTCCATCAGCAACGAGCAAGTGATTGCCTTGAGCATATTATTGACGGCAAAAGTAACTTCGTCGTCCTCTGCATCGGGCTGAGCGATCAGATTGGTAAACTGCGCATGCGTCTTATTCGGACTGTCCCGGGTGCAACGACCGATGATTTGAATCACCTCAGTCAATGAGCCTCGATAGCCCACCGTCAGCGCATGCTCACAGAAGGGCCAGTCAAAGCCTTCTTTGGCCATGCCTAAGGCGATGATCAAATCCAAGTCTTCCGGCTTTTTCAGATTTCGCAGCGCGTGAATGGTGACTGCTTGCGAGTCGCCTGCGTCCCAGACCAGATCGGCCACTTTCAGCAGCTTGCCGTCGGTCTTGCGCTCGACCGTCATGATCCGCGTTTCCGGATCGGTGTAGATGACGGGGCCAATCGAATCCAAGATCGCGCCCACTTCGCCATGTTTATCTTTAGTCGATTCGCCCGCATTCGGGCTCGGGATGTGCAAAATCGTTTTCTTGTCGGTATCCAGCACCTCAAAGATCGCCGAGATATATTTGCCCTGATAAAAGTGATAACCGATCCCCAGCGACTTCAAGTGTTGGTAGCCGTTGAGTTGCTCGTAATAGTTGTAGGTGACGTGGCGAAACAGTGCTTCGTCTTCGGGGGCCAGCACGGGCACGCTATCGCCACGAAAGTAGGAACCTGTCATCGCGACGATATGCGCCTCCGTGTGCGCAAGCACATCGCGCAGGACTTCGCCCAATTGATTTTCGGAGTCCGCCGAGACGTGGTGAAACTCATCAATCGCCAGCAGCACATTGTTGAGTGCCGAGCTTTCAATTTCCGCAAAGGCGCCGCGCAGGGCGGCATGGGTGCAGAGCAGCACCTTTTCGTCACTCGCGAGGAAGTCTTTAAAGAGCTGCCGTTTACTAGCTTCGCCTCCACTAGAGCAAAGGTCAAAACGCGGATTCAGCTCCCAATCGTAAGGAAAACCATAGGCTGACAAGCGAGTAGGGGCGAAGGAAGCCGCGATCGAGCGTTCCGGCACGGCCACGATGGTCTTCGCGACACCTTGCTGGTGCATCTTGTCCAAGGCCAAAAACATCAAGGCCCGCGATTTCCCCGAAGCCGGTGGTGCCTTGACCAGCAAATATTGCGCCGTGCGCTGCGCATAGACACGCGCTTGCATTTCTCGCATGCCGAGCGCGTCGGTATTGGTGCTTTGACCGGTCTGACCGTAATTAACTTCGATGAGGTTGGGCATTAGAGTGTTTTTAAAAGTTCCCGTCCTTTGGCAGTCAGGCGGTATTTTTGCGTCGGGCTATTGGGGGATTCGGGATTGGTTGGTTCAATATAATAGGCTTCCAATGCTGGGGCGATGTAGTTGAGCCCAAAGTTTTTTCGATCTTTCATGTCGAGAACTTGCATGAGTTCGGCACGACTCATCTCACCATTTAGCACTGAAATGAGTCGACTTACTTGTGGGGTTACTTGAGGGGTTACTTGAGGGGTTGGTACCTTTAGTAGGTCGGCCGCCAAATCCTGCCAGTCTGCATTCGGATGCACGGGCAGGCGCACCAAATAGTGGCTGCGGTCTTCATCTGTTTCGAACTCTGGCGTTGGCGAACCGTTGGCCGCCATCACACGCAGCATCTTCGGGATGCCCGTTGAGCGGCCTTCGGTGAGTTCCAGTTCTTTTAAAAATTCGCCTATGCGACGGTTACGGTAGCGGCGACTCACTGCTTTACCTTTGCGCAGTGCATTAGTTCTCATGCAAAGTTGGTGTGTGATCATTATGTAGGATTCCTTGACAAGAAAAGTTTTGTGAGAGATATTTGCATTGGACTGGGAATTCTCGGTCGGCAAGCGCTCTCTGGAAACGGAGGCGCTTGTTTGCGTTTAAGAAGGGAATATTTTCCAACCAGAAACTCCATGACTATGATAAACTTTTTGTTGGACAATTGGATAGGCCCGGTTGCCGTGTGCTGGATTTAAAATGTGCCTTGCGCACGGATGTGCGCATAAATCGGCAAGTTGTGTGCCTACAATATTGTCATATTTTGTTCTAAATACCAGCGAGCAGTTCATGCTTCGAAATTGATCTGAAGGCATCTGGTGCGTGCCTTTTGCCAGCACACGATAAAAAACTCGTTCAAGGCTGTGATCTTCTTTTTTACCCCGAGCCTCGGCCACAAATGGTAATTCACTGATAGCATGTTGACACATGAAATGCCTCACTCGCTCCATTGTGAATTCGAGGGCTAATTCATAAGGGTTCTTAGCTCGATCTCCGTAGCGCTTCAGGTGAGCATCTTTATGAATTGCTGATATGAATACAGTATAGGGCAACGAAGTCATCAATGCGGAGAGTTCTAGCATAAAATGTTTTCGTTTTTCTGGGTGCTGCAAGAAACTGAAAGGCCCCTTTGCTTTGCGGATATCACGACTATGTAAATTAACTCCTTCGTGATTCCAGTAACTTAATTTTAGTTGATTAACTGCTGGAAGTATCTGCTTCAAATATGAACTGCGTTCAACTAGGATACATGACAGCAAAAACAGGGGGAAGTCTCGATCAATACGTCGCATTTCATGATTACCACATTCATCAAGAAATGCGATATATTCTGAATTGTTCCCGATATTCTTCATGCTATAAAACTGAGTGCTCCCACTCCACAGTCTTGTTGTGGAGGTTATCGGGAATCGAAATGGAGAGGTGGTGGGTGGTCATGGGTGACTTGTTTGCTTCTATAATCTCTGTTTTTCTGCTAAATGCGGCTTCTTGTGCATGTTCTTCTACTTGGTGTCTCTACTTGGTGCCTTGGGGTATTTCATACAGTTCTTCGTGTTTCTATCTGATTGATTGTTAGTATCTAATGGAGTCATACACTTAGTGCCGGTTCTATCTTAAATTTATCGAAAACGGGTGGGATAAATCATAATTTATTTGCCAGCTCTAGAAGCAGATCTGCATGACAAGATGTGCCGATCTTACACCAGCAAGCTAAGTTCTTTCCTCGCAGCTCTGAAAGCTCACAGCCGGAGGGGAGGCCATACTGTAAGAGCATGGAGCGATAAAACTCGACCGCCTCGGAAACGTCACGGGCAATGTATCCCTGAAAAGCCGACGGGACATGGGTTGCTGGCTTTCCCACTGAAAATGGATTACCCCACCTGCCCGGACGGCAAACGCTCACCGTGTTCGGCGGCATCTTCCAGCCCTTCGTTCGCTTTCGTTGCACTCGCTGGGGACCGTTTTTCAAGAGCTCCCGTTTCACAGTCTTGCCGTGGAGGATGTCGGGGATCGAGATGGGGAGGTGGTCGGTGGTCATGGGATAAGTTGTTAAAGTAACCTGTTTATATCGCTGTTGTTTCTAGCATAAAATGCGCATGCAACTGTCAAAGGATCGGACTGGTTGAAACGCGACAGCCAATGTCCTTTTTCATCAGGGCTGAGAGTGGATGTGGCCAAGATTATCGAGCGCTTACGCCAATCACTGGAATTATCAACTTGATCTTTGAGGTCCCGTATCATGTGCCATTGGCCATATCTGGCGGCTAGAAGCGGTTCATAGCGCTCAACGCTGTAATTATCTGCCTGATTCAAATGTTCACGAACTTCAGCAAAAGATGAAATGTTTGGATTCTTAAGAGTAGATGCTAGCCACCATTGTTGAAAGTAGGGGAGGTTCCAAACTGCATCATTAGATTTGAGGGAATCGAGAAATTCTTTATAAAATCCTTTTTTATTATCCTTGTCGATTACATCAAAATACAAACAAGCGTCACGTAGCACGGGCAAAAACTTAATGGAGTATTCCAGTAATCCTTCGATAATTTTGTTTGTTTTTAGGGCTCTGGAACGTCGCAGCACAAATTTTGTTAGTCCTAGAGGTAACGGATCGTCGGACTTCACTCTTTCAAATAATTCACCAATTACATTCCGTTCAATAGCTTTTGCATGCACACTAGTAATCTCAAAGTCATCTGCGATAGATGCATCTAATGTGCTTACGAAATTATCAACAATTTCTGTGTTTTTCTCCTCCTCGAGTTGCTCTTCATCAATAAAGGCGCGATTAGAGAAATCCTCAATGCTCCATATGCCTGTTTTGCTTGTGTTAATGGGCAAGCGGTGATTTCTGAAAAGAATTTCAGTCAACCCTCGTAATGCTGATAGTGCAGATAACTCGTCCTTAAAAAAGATACGAAAATCATCTACATATCTGCAAAATACCAAGCCACAATTGAGTAAGTGTTGATCGATATCAATTAGAGCTGCTTCCGATAGAATGATTGATGCAGATGGGCCAACTGGAATTCCTTGAGAATGATGGTTAGAGGCCATGTCATTCAGTGAATTCTCAATTGCTAAGGTTAATTCTGTATTTATCGCAATAGTGTCTAGGTTGTTACGGATACGGTGATGGCTAATCTGACTATAAAAATCTGATAAATCTAAAGTTAGAACGCGGCTGAACTGCCCTGATAGAATGTGCTCTCGAGTTTTTCGCTGGAAATCCTTATACCCCGTATTGCCGTGAAAAAAATCACCGTCGTTAGTTGTATTAATTCGATATGAACAGGAGACGCTTTGACTTTTGGGGATCCGCAGCTCTTCCAATTTCTCAGAAGTCTCATAGCAAAGCGCAGTGTAATATACGCAATCTGTAGGATCCAAAATGCTTGCGATACGAAAGCCGCCTTTAACCTTTGGGATAGATATGCGTAAGGGGACTTTCAAGGGGGAGTCCTCTACGCATCGTTGAGAAAGTTCCTTGGCAATTTCGGGTCTGTGTATACTAGCAGCCTTATACTCAAGGGGAACTGGTAGAATGTCAGAATCGCCAAATTTCTCCAAATGCTTTAGAGCCCATTCTATAGATGCTTCATTGGGGACATATCTTGAACGGGTAGCCACTATTTCTTCTCCTTCTCTTGTTCAATCATTGCCTCATATCGTTTGAAGAGGTGTTCGAGGCGTTCTTCGTCGGAAGAGAAGGGTGCCTTGCGGTAAATGCGGTCGACGGTGAGGTCGAGTTGCTGGTGGGCGGCGCGGAGGCCGGCGGGCATCTTGTCGGGATCGTAGAGCTGCGCCATGGTCTTTTCGGGGTGATTCTCGCGTTGCTGCAGCACTTCCATCACGTGCTCGGTGAGGGTTTGCTTGTGGGCCTCGTTGAGTTTCGGCACGGGGAAGGTGTTGTAGCAGAGTCCGGCGGAGTAACGTAAACGTTCTTCAAGTCGGCCTGCCACGGCACGCACCCAGGTCATGTGCATGCGCGAGGTGAGGAGGCCGAAGATTGTGGGGTTGGCGTCGTAGATGCCAAAGGCTAGATCTGAAATTATCGTTTCGGCGGGAAGAAATGCGATTGGAATATATTCACGTCTTTCTGATGAAACTTTTGGAATGATTATTGATTGCGCATCATGGTGTCTAATTTCTCCAAAAAGGTGCGGTTGCTCTGCAAGTTTTCGAGTGGCCTCTCTTGTGCTATAGTTTCGATGTTCTTCTACCAATTTGATACGTTTTCCGATGAAAGAATCCTCTCCAAAATCGGTTGGACTTGAGCCGAGCAACCATAGGCAGGAACGACTTTGACCACGGATGAACTCAGCAGATCCAAGGAATTTCCTAACAAATCTAATATTGTTTGGGTCTTCATTTAGTAACTCATTCTTCTCGGTGTCTGATAGAATTAATCCACCACCATCATTCGCCATACTTCCGAAAGATAACTCAGGAATGTCAGATAGAAGACGCCTTCTGGATTCTACGTATACATTATGCGCCTCAACTAAATATGGATTAATGTGTTGAACCTCTTTTCGATGAACACCACTGAACAGAAAGTTCTGCTTTTCACCTGAGGATGCGACACCCACCACGACACAAGTGACGCCGGCATTTCCCTTGGCACTATTGGTCCATTTAAAAGATTTGTGTGCGAAAAAAATCTCAAGGTCATTGCCCAGTAAGTGGGGCCAAATCATCGCAACTTGCTCGCCTTGGCAAATTGAGTTGGTCGAGACAAAGGCGTAACAGGCATGGCTGCCGCGAATATATTTGGATGCTTTATAGAACCAGCAGGTAATATAATCGAGACTGTTGACGCCCTTTATTTTTCCAAAAACTGAGGCCATATCAGCCTTGTGCGATTTACTCTGCACACGTGCCCCCAAATACGGCGGATTGCCCAAAATATAAATTTCATCTTCGGCTTCCTTGGGACAAACGTCTTCCCAGTCGATACGGCAGGCGTTGGCGCAAACGATCTTTGCGCCATCTTTTAGCGGCAAGTTGTCCGGTGCTTGGCCGCAGACTTTTTTCGACTCCAGGTTCATCTGGTGCTCAGTCAACCAGAGGGCGAGCACGGCGGTTTCGGCGGCGAAGTCGCTAATCTCGATACCGTAGAATTGGCTGACCTTGAGGCCAGATAGCGGAAGTTCGCCCGTGTCCTTTTGTAGCTCACGAAAGATGTCCATCTCCAAGCGGCGCAGCTCTTTATACGCGATGATCAGGAAATTGCCAGAGCCGCAGGCAGGGTCGAATATTTTGACCTTGGCAATCCGATCCAGCAGACGGTGCAGGGCAGGGGCTTTGCCCCGTTTGAGGGCAGTCGCTTTTTCGAAGGCCGCTCGGAAATCATTTAGAAAGAGGGGCTCGATCACCTTCATGATGTTGGTGACGGAGGTGTAGTGTTGACCAAGATTATGACGTTCCTCGGGGTCGATCACCGCCTGAAACATCGAGCCAAAGATGTCGGGATTGATGTCGGACCAGTTGAGTTTGCCCGCCTCAATCATCATGCGGCGCGCTTTGATGGAAAACTCAGGAATTGGAAAGTGATCCCGAAATAAGCCGCCGTTGACGTAGGGGAAGTCCTGCAAGTGTTTCGGCAGGCCGTCACGCGACTTGCGGTCGAGCAGATCGAAGAGTTTGACGAAGAAATCGTGCAGATCCGAGGCATCCGGCGCGGTGTGCGAAGCGATGCTGTTACTGACCGCATTCTCGTCAAAAATACCGGTATCCTCGGCAAAGAAGCAGAACAACAGGCGGGCCAGAAAGACATTCATGGCGTGCGGGTTACGCTCGATGAACTCCGGATTGTGCGCCTTGATGGCGTCAAAGAGCTTGGCCATGCGCTCCGCAGCATTTCGATCCGCAACACTCTCATTGGAGAGCTTTTGCTTTTCCATGCCCGCCAGTGGCAGGAAGAAGTCGAAATGACTGCCCAGGTCCGCCAGCGCACAGTGCAGCGAATCCGCCGTCTTGCGGTCGAAGGCGACCACGTGCTCGAAATCAGTCACGAACAAGAAGCGCGGATCGTGCGACAGCGTGCCTTTGACAGCTTTGAGCGTTTCCAGCGCCTCAAAGAGGTCGTCCGTAGCTGGCGCAAAATAGAGCTTTTTCTTCAGCAGCAGTTCGCCGTCGTCCTTGGCCAGATTCATTTGGCCCGATTTCAAGCGGGCAATCGAGGCCTTGGGCGTGCCGTAGGCCAGCAAGAATTCATAAACAAATTCTGCTTGAGAGTGGGAGTTTTGGGCTAAGGCCTGCACATTGGCAGCCACTTCAGAGTAACGCATGTAAGCAGAGAAGTGGCTATGTGTCAGATCGTCAATTCAGTCTTTAATCCGAATTTCACAAATTAGACATAATATATATTGTGCGCTAAATATCAGCTTAATTCAGGGGAGCCTGAGTTGGGCCTTTCAGTGTGGATTATTCAGCCAGCCCCCAGCGCTTGGTGAATGGATAATAGATGAAGACGGCTTTACCGATGACAGCTTTCTCTGGCACGTAGCCCCAGTAGCGACTGTCGAGGCTGTTGGCAGAATTGTCACCGAGTGCCACAAATTTGCCTTCGGGGATATTGGCTTGCACTCCGGGCCCCGTCATCAGTTTGGCTGGTGACGCGGCATTTTCACTAGGATACACATAGCCACCATATTCGCCTTCTTGACGAGCATTGCGCCCGTAGGCTTCAACTTCGTCGCGTGGTTCGCCGTCCACCAGCAAGGCGCCATCTTTGATTTCGATGGTTTCGCCGCCCACACCTGCGATGCGCTTGATGTAGTATTTATCCACGATATTGTCGTGACCACCTTCAATGCCTGGGATCTCACGAGTCCGGAAAACAAATGGATCACCCGCTTGTGGGCGTTTGAAATGGTAGCTAATCCGGTCCACGAATAAGGCATCACCCAAGGTAATATCAAAACGTAAAATGGAATCCCCTGCCTGTGCCTGGGTATGCAAATCCAGCGCGTAGCCAGTGCCGCCCGATGTTCGAATAAGTTCTGGCTCAACACCTTCGAAACTATCGAGTAATGTACTCTGCATGTCGAAGTCTGCAGGGACGCGGATCGAATGTGGGACACCGCCCACCAGTATGGTATATTCTGCTAAAACAGCAGGTAGAATGCCCCATTTCTTGCCCTTTACCTGCTTAAAATAGATACGCATTCCGCCATCATGGGTGGCGGCCATTGGAATCTGAACATCACCACTGTTTTGAGCAACCAAGGCTTTATGCCTAGCGCCAAGAGTTAGAAAGCGAAAGGTCTTGGTCAGCGTTGCAGGAGCGTCGTTCTTATCTTCGTATAGGACCGCATTCATACCACTATAGGTGGGATACATCGAGTTGGTAGGAATAATGAATGGTTGAAAAAAGAAGGTGCGGATACCAATCACGATGATCGCAGCGACTAAGGCAACTTCCAGATTATCATTCCAAAAGGTTTTGGGGTACATTTTGCCGCCAATTTTACGCAATAAAGCATCCAGTCGATCCATGGCTACAGCGAGTGCTTCCGTCTTCGCGGATTGATCACGTATCATACCATCCACTTCGCCGACTGCTTTATCTAATTCAGCAAGACGAGCTTCCGAAATTAAGTCTCGGCGATAATGAAATACTTTATGCGCCGCTTGCAGCAGTTCCTTAGCGGCCTTTTTCTGTTTTGAAATACTCACGGCTTAGAGTTGATAGTCAGTGTCACTGTTGAGGCTAGCTAATTCTCAAGGTGAAACGCCCTATTTTGTATGATCGATCCAAGTGCGCAACTTCTGAACTAATTCTAGCGCATCGGGGCTGTCGCCATGCACACACAGTGTGTCTGCTAGCAGTGAAATTGCGGCTCCGTCGCGCGTCGGCCATTTACCAGACTGCTGCCACCGTGTTAAGCGCGCACACGCCTCTGGCGCTGTAAATACAGCTCCTGGCTCGTCGCGTGGGACGAGTGAGCCGTCTGATAAATAATCGCGATCGGCAAATGCCTCATGCAGCACCCGAATGCCAGCAGCTTCAGCACGAGCTGCCAAGCGACCATGCGCTAGCGCCATGACTGCGAGTTTCGGACTTTGCCGTAGCAAAAAGTCGATATAAACCGTAGCCAGTGCAGGCTGCGTTTCGACCGCGTGATAAAGGCTGCCGTGCAGTTTAACGTATTCTGCACAGGTCCCCAGTCGTGCTGCGAGGGCTTGAAATGCGCCCACCTGCACCTCTAACAAGCGTTTAAATTCGTGGGCTGTTAGCGAGCAGGGACCGCGCCCACCTGCCGACGGCAGACCTGGGTGTATACCGATGGCGACCTGATACTGCAGCGCTAACTTTATAGTTGCTTGAGTTTTCTCAGGATTGCCAGCATGGACGCCACAGGCAATATTCGCGGCATCAATAAGAGAAAGAAATTGAGCGGTCCGCGCCAGTGGCTCGTTTTCACCGAGGTCACAATTGAGAATTATGTCTGCCATGAGAATGTCAGTTTCGTGCCAGGAACACATTGTGCAAGACGATCCAGATCGGTGTCTGCCAAAACCGCAATTTTTGGGTAGCCACCAACAGTAGGCCCGTCGTGCATAGTGATGATTGGTTGCCCATTACCTGGAACTTGAAAACTGCCGGGGAGCACGGGTTCACTCGCGATCGATGCAGGCACCTCCAGCACCAGACCTTCTAAACGATAGCCAGTGCGGTCAGACCGAGTGGACACACTCCACTCATTGGTAATAAATTGCTGCTGCGCAACGGAACTGAAGGAAGTAAACTGTGGACCTCGATACAATTTCAAGTGAATTTCTTGTCCTGGAATATGGGACTGCTGATCACGTGCAATACGCCGCGCAACTGCCTGCGGAGTGACTATTGTGGGTTGCGCGCCCTGCGACATGATGCGGCTGCCAGCTTGAATCGGTAGTCCCATACCATTTCTCACATCCACCGCAACACTCCCCAGCCATGAATCCGCCTGTACTCCTCCAGGCAATGCGAGATAACTATAGCGCCCAGTAGCTTTTTTATCAAAAATCAATCGCTGACCGGCTGCGACAGGTTGCGCGCAACCTGTCGCAAAATCACTGCAAAAATCCCCTCCCGCCAGTGCTAACCACATATCTTGGAGTATTTGTATCTTGGCACCTTGTTGTACGATTTCCAACAATGGAGCTTCTGGCGCATTGCCCAGTAGCGTATTTGCCAAAGCCATCGAGCGAGCGTCCATCGCCCCACCCGCTGGCACTCCATAACGTCGCCAACCGTGACGCCCCCCGTCTTGTAGCGAAAGCCCGGATCCGCATGCCAGTATCTCAATCACAGTCGTCCTTTCGGTTGAAAACGCACTTGATCCCCCGGAGAGAGTGAAAAAACTTCACGGGCACAAGGTCGCACCGCACGTGCGGTAGCAAGATCAAATAGTTGAAAGTCCGTATGTCCCAAAATATGCCAGCCACCTGGACTAGCCACCGTATAAATGCCAGCATGTGGACCACCAATTGCCACCGAACCAGGTTCAATTCGGTTGCGCGGCGAGCGCCGACGATCCAAGTGCAAACGAGGGTCTAAGCCCTGCAAGTAAGGAAATCCCGGACTAAAGCCAAGCATGTGAACGGAATAAATCGACTGACAATGCAGCTCGACGACCTCTGCTACAGTCAATCGACAAGCGTCAGCAATGGCTTCCAAATCTTCCCCATTATAGTCTACTGGCACTGTATAGCTACGAGCGCCTGGAGGCAGGCTGGGAGCGCCCTCTGCTGCGGATAGGTGCTTTGCCAGGCAATGTTCCGCCCAGACTTGAGCACTATCCACACAGATTCCAATGAGCAAGAGGCTGTCGTAGCCCACCACATACTCCTGACAGTGCTCAGGTAGATGTCGCGTTAGCGAATGAAGTAAACAGCTACGTTGCTGCGCGTTTAACGATGCGAGTAACACACCGCGATCTCCATACGGCTGAACAATCATAAGTCTAGTCGGTGCGTGGTGCTTTCAAAATCGGTTGCTTCAGGTACGCAATTGTGTTTTGAGCCAATGTCCCACGAAACGGCATGGCCGGCATCACCAATGCTCGCTGCCCCAGAATCGAACCGGGGTTAAGCACCGCGTTGCACCCGACTTCCGCATGATCGCCAATGAGTGCCCCCAACTTACGGAGCTCCGTCGTTTGCTTGGATCCGTCCATTAAGGTAACAGGAACCAGTGACTGATCCAAGCGCAAGTTAGAACAAATGACTCCCGCACCGAGGTGTGCGCGGTTGCCTAAAACACTGTCGCCCACATAACTGAAATGCGGCACTTGCACAGCGTCCAGTAATAGACAATTTTTGAATTCGCATGAATTTCCAAGCACACAGTTCTTACCAGCAATCACATTTCCACGAATATAAACGCCCGCTCTGAGCTCGCAGCCCTCCGCGATGTAAGCAGGCCCTTGAATGGAACCAAATGCGGGTAGTTGAACACTGGGATGGATATATACATCTCCTTTAATTTCTAAACCAACAGGCCTCTCTGCAGGAAGTACCTTGGTGCTAAAATCATAATTAGCCAAGGCTTGCTTAATCAAAGGAACCCACTCCCAAGGTGCCAATTCAGGGGTGAAGACCGCCTCGAACGGTAGGGATTTTGGGAATTCAAATAATTCGGATGCAGTGAGCATTTCACCAAGCAAGTCAAAATCAAGGAGCTGGCGAATCAAAAATGAAAAGCAGCTGCACGGGGCAAACTTACTGTACTTTGGAGTGACATGGGCTGTCACCCGGCCTTCTCCCCCCGCCTTCACTGCCTGCTGCCCATTGAGTGCAACTCGCCCCTCCCCACCACGATTCCTTTACGAATTCCCCATTTCGTTGTGGATTTACTGAAAAAGACACGTAAGTTGCGCTGTTACTCTTTTGAAAAATATAGACCGTGCACGACGTTAAAGAAAGACCCACCGTAGTAGAACGCGCCATGTTAATTGGCGTGACGCTCCCTGATGACACCCCCACAAATACCCGTAGCTTACTCGATGAACTTCGCGAACTAGTGGACACTCTAGGTTTCGGAATCATGCATGAGCGCATGGTATCCATTCGCAAGCCTCAGGCGAAATTGCTGGTTGGTTCGGGGAAGGCCCTTGAACTGATCGAAGAAGCAAAGGCCTATGATTGCGATGTGATTATTTTTGATAATGAGCTGACCCCAGCACAACAACGCAACTGGGAGCAGCTTGCTGAAGATAAAATCCTAGTGATCGACCGCCAAGAGGTCATACTCGATATTTTCGGCGATCGCGCACAAACCAAGGAAGCCGTGTTACAAGTGGAGCTTGCACGCCTGGAGCACAATTTACCACGCCTCAAGAGCGCGTGGACGCACTTGAGTCGCCAACGTGGCGGTGGCTCCATGCAGCGCGATGCGGGGGAAACGCAGCTCGAATTGGACCAACGCATGGTGCGCACTCAAATAACTCGGGTGAAGCGCGAGCTGGAAGGTGTGATCCAGCACCGTGAAACACAGCGTAAGAAACGTATGACTGTGCCGGTGCCAACCTGTGCAATCGTTGGCTATACTAATGCTGGCAAATCCTCCTTGCTGAATAAATTAACCAATTCCAGCATTCTCGCGGAGGATAAACTGTTTGCAACTCTGGACCCCACTTCACGTCGCTGCCCACTCCCTTCCGGGCAGCCTTTAGTGATTACAGATACCGTCGGTTTTGTGCGCAACCTGCCTCACCGTTTAGTAGATGCCTTCAAGGCCACCTTGGAAGAGGCCATCGTATCAAATTTCTTAATACATGTATTGGATGTAAATAGTCCCGAAGTCGATGCCCACGCGGCAACCACTTTGTCCGTGCTTAAGGAGCTCGGCGCCAAGGACAAAAAAATCATCACTGTATTCAACAAGATTGATGCGCTGTGGGATGAAGAAACCAAAGATGACCTGGCACTACGCTTTCCAGAGGCCCTCTTCATCAGCGCGCACACCGGAGATGGTCTGGATGCATTACAAGATCGGATGGAAGCGATTATCGAGGCTGATTTTGCACAGCTACGGCTGATGATACCACATGAGCGTTATGATCTGGTGGCCCGGCTGCACCGTGAAGGTGGGGTTCGCAAAGAAGAAGCCCGGGATGAAGGCACCTACCTGGTCGGCTCGGTACCAGAGCGTATGATGTCAGCATTACAGCCTTATGTGCTACACGAATCCGAAGCTTGACTCAACTCAGGCTAGTTGCAGGGGGTGACATTCCAGCGACCTGTCGGGTTGATTTGAGTGTGGCTTGATGGATGCTTGCGAAAGGCGCTATCGCACACAACTGACATAGAGATAGCCAGTAGTCATCACGATAAAGAACAACAGGCCCGCCCAACTGAGTACTTTTAGTGCCGGCCCAGGGCGGTATTCTACAGGCACATTGGCTCCATTCATGACACGATAATTAATATAGGCCAGTGCTGGTGAGGTGATAAATGAAACGATCGCGGCGAAGCTTAGCAGCTGAAGTAGGTTTTGCACAAAACAAAGTACGACCACACTGGCTAATATTGTTGAAATCAGTATCCAAACTTTCTGAATACGTATAAATGCTTCGGTTGGTAGGTCTTTGATTAATGCACAGCAAGCGGCCAAAGAACGGGGATAGCCATCGAGACAGGTCAAAGTGGTACTAAACATCGTAATAAAGGCCGCGGATAAAATCAGTAAATGTGACCACTCACCGATGGTATCGGTGTAAAGGCTGACTAGTTGTTGGGAAAAGCCGACCCCACCCGCAGCAAAAGACTCCGAGCTGCCGTACATCACCAGCGCCCCCAGCGCAACAAACAATACGGCTAAAGCGACGGCAGAAAAGTATCCAATATAGAAATCAATAGCAGATTCTTTGACAGTCGCAAAGTGCCCAGTTTGCTTTTCCCGACTAAACATCCACAAGGAGGACCATGCAGATAAGTCAATTGGTGCAGGCATCCATCCCAGTAGACTGATCAGAAAAGCAAACGAGGCCCATTGATAGGGACTCGATGCAACGAAATCGGCCGTCAGTTCAGGGCGATTTGGAATAGCCAGCGCAACCGCGATCACGGTACTAATACCGAGCAGTGCGATGATCACCTTAGCCAATGAATCAAGTAATTTGTAGTGCCCGACGAGTAACAATCCCGCGCAAATAATCAGCACTCCAACAGTTATGAGTGGCACCGAAACACCCGTAATCCCGTAGCCCGTGAGTAAGGCCCCACTCAACATGCCGACCCCCGCGATATTGATGGTGCCTGTCAGTATATTGACCGCCAAAAATACCCACACGTAGCCCAGCCCAAGGCGCTTGTAGCCAGCCAGCAAACTTTCACCAGTTGCGGCTGTGTAACGCTGACCGTATAGAAAAAACGGAAACTTGAGCGCGTTAGCCAATAACACCAGCCATAGCAGTGCCCACCCAAACTCCGCACCCGCACGAGTGGACCAAACTAAATGCGAACCACCGACAGCCGCACATGCAACGAGGATGCCCGGCCCAAGGGCCTTCCAGAGATTACTGCGATTGAACATGAGCTATTAAAGTTTCTCAGCAATTTCCTGAGACAGCTGCGCTAGCGCAGCATCCAGATTAGCCACATACTCACTCACATCATGCTGATCCCACATCAATCCGGGTGCCATAAAGCGTCCTTGCACACGTGAGCCGTCCAGCTGCTCGATCTGCCATTGGGCGATGACTTCGATTTGTCCGCCGGCATTCGCACTCAAACGCTCAAATTGTACCGAAATAGTGGCGGCCTCGCTGGCGGTATTTGCCCAGGGATAATAGGCACGCACATGAGCGAGTGAGGTCGCCTGCAGATGCATCGCGATCGCGCGCGGCAAGGCATCGCGCAGATCCTCAGCCCAACGAGCTCCGGCAACTGAGCTTAATTCACCATGAGTGGAGCGATAATAGATGCGCGGACCTTCTAGAAAGCCAGGGAGTTCAACCCTCCCTACATAGCACTCAGGTTTACCGGCAATGTCTGCCACCGCGTCCACGTTTGCAGCAAGCGTGAAGACCTGTGTGCGATCAGGCTTAGGTTTCAAATTGACACAGCCAGTGAGGAGTATGGCTAGCGTCAGACTGATTAAGAGGCTAATTTTCATGGTTTACGTTTCTGCTCACTGCGACCGGTGAGCAATGCATTGGGGTTACGTTCCAAATATTCCGACAGCAAGCGCACCGAGCGAGCGGCCCGTCCGAGCTCACGCAGCATCGATTCAAATTCGTGACGCATGTCGGAGCCGGGCTGCAGTAATGCGTTCGCATCCTGAGTCAAATTGTCTAAACTCGCCAGGGTATCAGTAATCTGCTGTGTCCACGTTTGTATGGTCGCTGATAAGGGGCCATCGTTTAAATCAAAAGACTGTGCTGTAGCAGTCACTTGTTCGAAGGCCACACGCATGGCGTCGACTGATTGGCTAAACTGCTCCGAAGCGACAAACACTTTTATTTCATCTGCAGTTTCCGTAATCGAACTACTAATTTGACTGGTATTCAAACCATCTAATTGCGTCGTGGCACTGATTAATAAGTTATTGATGTTATTGCTAAGCTTGTGCAAATCTAACTCTTTAACATCAGCAATGATTTGAGCGACGTCAGCCGTAATCTCATCCAACGATGAATTCAGAGTCGGAATTTCAACCATTCCATTTACCTCGGCCAAGTGCGTTTGAGCTGAGACTGTTTTTTCGGGTTCAAAACTGAACTCTACAAAAAGCTGACCGGTGATGAGGCTTTCCAAATTTAATTGTGCCACCAGTCCCCGTTCCAAAGATTCGTGGATCGATTCAGGTGCAAATGCAGTACGAGAGACTCCGAGGTCGTTTTCCAAGCGAGACTGATTGATTTTAATAACGACTGGAATCGCGGTGGATTCATCATGTTGCCCTTCTGCACGGATCATGATTCGTCGCACTTCCCCCACGGGGACTCCTCTAAATTTAACTGCCGATCCGACCTGCAGACCATTGACTGATTGATCAAAAAAAAGAATGAAATGAGTCGAACGATTCAGGAAATTGGCCGTGCCGAAATACATGACCATAGCCACAATGAGTGCAAGCATCACTGTGACAAAAGCACCGATTATCTTTGGGTTTGGAGAATTACGTTTCACGGATAGTTAGGTTGGTTTTGGTCGAAAACAGGCTGTGGATCAATCGTTATTCCTTTCCCCGCGACTGAGGAATCGGCTTACCTTGGGGTCCGTAGTCGGATCGTCGAGTAAATCGTTCGGATTGCCATCACAGAGTGCCGTCTGACTCTCAGCGTCGAGAAAAAGAGCCGAATCCGCAATCGCAAAGATACTGGCGAGCTCGTGTGTCACGATAACCACTGTAGCCCCGAGGGCCGCACGTAACTCCAGGATGAGGTCGTCCAAGCGGCGTGAACTCAGCGGGTCAAGTCCCGCTGAGGGCTCGTCAAAAAATAATATGTGTGGATCCAGTGCAATGGCCCGTGCCAAACCGGCACGTTTTTGCATACCGCCACTGAGTTCAGCAGGATAACGATGCCCGAAACCAGCCAATCCTACCAGGGATAATTTAAAATCAACTGTTTCACGAATCTCAGCACGGCTGAGTTCAGTGTATTGCTCCAATGGCAGAGCAACGTTTTCCTCCAGCGTCATGGAACTCCACAATGCACCACTTTGAAAGGAAACGCCGAAACGACGCCGTATACGCTCCGCTTCAGGACTGTCAGGCAGGAAACGCTCATTTCCATAATAAATCTCCCCGGCCTTGGCGCGCTCCAGTCCAATTAAATGCTTCAGTAAGGTACTTTTTCCACAACCACTGCCACCCATTATGATTTTAATTTCACTGCGCTTCACTGAAAAATTAAGGTCACGCATCACCGTATAATCACCATAGGCCATGGTGAGATGAGTCACATTGATCGCGGGAGCATTCTTTGACATAACTAGATGTTTAAAATGTGAAACATAACAGCGAAAATGGCATCGGCGACCACGATCCAGGTAATGGAAGTAACTACAGCAGACGTTGCCGCCTGCCCCACTGAACTGGCATCACGACCACAATTTAAACCGCGATAACAGCCTGCAAGTGCAATAATCAAACCAAATACAGCACTCTTAAAGATCCCGACAGCGAGGTCATTTAAACCAACGGCCAATTGAATTTGGCTAAAGTATTGTAGGACACTGACATCTGAAATCGCGACTGCCACTACCATGCCGCCCGCAATCGACACAAAGTCGGCGCAAGCACACAAGAGCGGCATCATTAACACCAGTGCCAGCACCCGCGGAACAACTAGAAATTGCATCGGGGAAATACCAAAGGTAGTGAGTGCATCAACTTCCTCATTGACCTGCATACTCCCGATTTGCGCGGCAAACGAAGCTCCGGTGCGCCCCGCCATAATCACACCAGCCATGACAGCGCCCAGTTCACGTGTGGTGGCAAGACCTACCAGATCCGCCACATATATATCTGCAGCAAATTTCTGCAATTGTATCACTCCAATGAAGGCAATGATGAGTCCTGTTAAAAAGCTCAGCAGTGAAACAATCGGCACCGCCTGTGCGCCTGTGCTCTGTAAGATCATTAAAAAATCTTTAGCACGAACTCGCCCCTTCCCACGCAACAGAGCAAAAAGATCGATGAAGAGCTGCCCCAGAAATTCGAAATATCCATTCAAGCCACGATACGCCGCCAATGTTTGCAGACCAACCCGACTCAAAAAATCTTCCGCAAGCACATCCTCTACTTGCTTATTTTCCGGAACTGCTCGCGATAACTGAATTAAATTTTGCACACCTGCTGGCATCCCATCGAGACGTGTTTGCAGACCATGTGTTTCCGCCCAGTCGCAGAGCCGGCGCACCATCACAAGTAAGGAACTGTCCCAGCCACTGAGGTGGTCCGCTTCTAAGTGCAGTTCTGCTAAATTAGCCTCTAACTCAATGTCAGCATACAGGGCCTCCATATCCGGCTTCACATTTTCATTAGTCCAAGTGCCAGAAAAATGAACGACGAAGACGCCCCGCTTACGGCGGGTTGCCCAATCTGCTTTCTGCGTCATTTTAGTCATCTTTGATAGAGTCCACCATCGCACGCTTGCCAAATACAACAAAGCAGGCATGGATAAAAGGCTTAAGCCTGTAGCGATTCCTTTTTCTAATAAAGTACATTTTAATATGCAATACATCCTATTTGATCTGGACGGCACTTTGATCGACCACTTTACGACCATTCACAAGAGTGTGGCCTACGCACAACGTGAACTTGGTTTAGTGGAGAGTGACTACCCCACCGTGCGCGCCACTGTGGGTGGATCCGTGCCAATCACACTCTCCAAGCTCTGCGGCGAAGCAAATGTAGCGGCTGCAGAACCTCTATTTCGCAAGCATTTTGCCGAAATAATCTTTGACGATGTGTTCACGCTCCCCGGAGCCGAATGGCTATTACAAGAACTCAAAGCGCGCGGCGACAAGCTCGGCGTCTTTACCAATAAATACGCCGGCGACACCCGCTCGGTCTTAGCTCACTTGGGCCTGGATCAATGGCTGGATGTGATCATCGGCACGGGAGAGCCGGAGTGCCCCTACCGCAAGCCAGATCCTCTGTTTACAGCCTACGCATTGGAACAAATGGATTGCGCTTCTGATGAGGCGATCATGATCGGAGATTCTCCCTACGATTTAGCTGCTGCCGAGGCAGGTTGCCTGACTTGTCACCTAGTTGCAACGGGGAGTCATAGCGCAGAACAGCTCTCTGAACATCTGGTCGCAGACCATGTTCATCAGGACCTCTTTGAGCTGGCTGAAAAAGTTTTTGGCCTCCGTTCAACCCTCAGCGCGAACTAATTCTGAACGAGTCCCCGCATCGTAAAAACCGCCACTGAGAATAGCGGACATGATCGTCGCGCTCATCTATTATAATGATTTCAAACACTGCACAGTGCCTCCCCTGCCCCTCGGCTATACTTTGGGATATGGATGGCACGTTGATAGATCAAACGGATGCGATTATCACTTGCTACCGTACAGTTATTACCGATCTGGGCCACCCAACTCCCAGTGATAATGTCATTCGGCGCAGCTTGGGCGGCACATTGGCAGAAACAATGCAGTTATTTGTCGACGCAGATCAACTGGACACCGCAAGTAAGGCATTCCGCGCTCATTTTCCAAAAATTATGTTTGATGGCCTGATCGTGCTCTCAGGCGGAATGCAACTGATTGAACGTGCTTATAAGGCACGCATACCACAGGCACTCTTTACCAACAAACACGGCGATACAGCTCGACAAATCAGTCGCTATACTGGCTTTGCCAAATACATACCAGTCTGTGTCGGCAGCGTCGACACAGACTGGCACAAGCCACAGCCCGAACTGACACGGCACGTGCTGCAACAAATTGAAGCCCAGCCAGCCGGAGCAATTATAATCGGTGATTCCCCCACCGACATCGCAGTCGCTCAAAACGCGGGGCTGAGTGGCTACGGTGTCGCCACTGGCGCGTATTCAGTAGCCGAACTATTAGATGCGGGAGCCGATGCCGCTTTCGAATCCCTCGATGAGCTCAACCAATCCCTGAATATCCCGGGCACACTTTCATCGCCAGTGGTTTGAAGACGCCCTCATTTCCAATCTCTCAATTCAAATGATTCATAGTATTTCCAAGATTCGCGTACGCTATGCCGAAACCGACCGGATGGATGTGGTTTACCATAGTAATTATCTCGTATGGTTTGAAACGGCCCGCATTCAAATGCTCGATCAAATAGGTATCCCATATCGTGAAATCGAGGCGCGGGGTCTATTCCTACCTGTGCTCACCGTAAGTGCGGCTTACAAAAGCCCTGCCCGCTTTGATGATCATCTGGAAGTGCATCTATATATGAACAAAAAGCCGCGGGCGCGCATGCACTTCGAATATGAAGTGCGCCGAGGCGATACGCTACTCGCTACTGGCCAATCCAGCCACGGCTTCATGGATCGCAATGGCCAAGCACAGCGCCCTCCAGAAGATCTATTACAGAAAATCGAAGCCGCCTGGGCAGCTGAATAACAGTCTACTTGCCAAAGTTACGCGCAATGGACTTATAGGTTCGAATCATGTGTCGAACGACCTCGGGGATGGTACGTCCTTCAGTCGTGATACAGGCGCCAGAATCCATGTAAATGGGCTCACGCTCAGCAAGTAAGGCTCTAACCTTTTCTTCGGGGTTAGGCACATTGAGTAAAGGGCGGTTCTTATTACGGCTAGTGCGCTCTATAATGCTTTCCGCAGAGGCAAAGAGGCAGATCACCACCCCCTTTTGCTTTAATAATTCCTTCATGCCTTCTTGCACAACCAAACCACCACCGCACGAGACAACGCAGCCTCGATCCGCATGGCCGTGCTCAATAAATTGTCGTTCCAGCTTGCGGAAGTATGCTTCCCCTTTACTGGCAAAGAGTTCAGGGATTTTACGACCTTGCTCCCGCTCGATTTGGTCGTCTGAGTCAATAAAGCGAAGACCTAACTCACGGGCCACTCGGCGACCAATCGCCGATTTGCCCACGCCCATAAAGCCGACGAGATAAAGATTGGGTTTAGACTGTGCGGTTTTACTCAAGTCAGAAATAGTGCAAAATATTAAAGCTACGGTGCGAACAAAAAATACTCGACTCCGGCTATGTTAAGCTGAGCGAGACAACATTCTCAATATGCCGCGTATGTGGAAACAAGTCAAAGGGCTGAATCCGGGTAATTGTATAGCCACCTGCAATGAACTCCTTCAAATCACGTGCCTGAGTCGCAGGATCACAGGAAACATAAACCAGGCGCTGTGGCCGATACTGTAGCAATTGTTGACGAAAACTCTCATCACAGCCCTTACGTGGTGGATCAATCACCATCGCAGTCTCATCGGCGGGGAATTTGAGGCCGTTGAATATGGCCTCGGCTTTACCAATAACAAAACGAGCATTCTTAATGTTGCTAATTTTACAATTTGCCTGTGCCCAGCGCACTGCAGGCTCGCTAATTTCAACCCCGGCTACTTGTTCGAAGGACTTCGCGGTGGACAGCGCAAAGAGCCCCACCCCGCAATATGCATCGACCAGATAACGAGCCCCTTCAGCTGAGGCCTCGCTTGCAACGTGCTCCACGAGTTCGGGCAAGATAAAGGGATTGTTTTGGAAAAATTCTCCAGCTTTAAATTGAAAAGTAACAGCTCCCACCCGTTCCGAGACGATCTCCTGAGGGTCATTAACCACGCCTTCCAACACATCGCGCATCAAAAGTGTGCCACCGCGTTGCCGACGCTTTTTACCGCCCGCACGCCGTGCTTCCTCACGTGCTTCGGGAAAAGCGGCGTTAATTGCCTCGGTAGCGATCGGACAATGCTCCACATCGATGATCTGATTGCGACGCCCATACTGTAAAAAACCGATCGGCTGTGAACCATCGCGCTCGGGACGATTATAGTGAGGGGTAATCTTTGAGCGGTAGTGATAAACCTGAGGAGAACCATGGGCCAAATCCACCGGAAATTCGATTTCTCCCAATTTCTGCATCAATTCTTCCACATGCTGCGTCTTCTCTTTTAATTGCCGCTCATACGTCATATGTTGATATTGGCAGCCCCCACAGCGTGTGTAGAGCGGACATTCTGGCTCGATGCGATCGGGTGACGACTCCAGCACCTCGACTAAGTCAGCATCAGAATAATTTTGAAAGTTACGAAAAATGCGAACTTTGACACGTTCACCGGGCACCACAAAAGGGACCATGACGACCCAGCCATCAACACGGCCGACGCCCATCCCCAAGTTTGTGAGGCTTTCTACGGTGAATTCAACCTCCTGATGATAGTCAAAAGGTTCAGATACGAAATTTTTTGGCACTTGCATCCCCATGCCCTCCCGTATGCTTAAGCATCCTGCAATACTAAAATGTCAGGACAGCTCTCTCATGGAAGATTTATACATACAAAGTCGACAAAACGATCAGGTCAAAAACCTCGTTAAATTACGCGAACGCAAACACCGTGACCGTCAGTCACGCTTTTTAGTTGAAGGCCTACGCGAGATTGGCCACGCGCTCACCGCCGGATTTGAAATCACGCAACTTTACCACTGTAGCAATTTATTTCCCAGTCAGGCACATGATGATTTCATTCGTTCACAAAAAAGCACAGCACGGTTCCCACTGATTGGTATGAGTCCCGATGCCTTTACCAAGGCATCCCATCGCGAGGGCCCGGATGGATTAATCGCTATCGCCGTGCAACAAAACAACGTATTGTCGGATTTAACGTTGAGTGACACACCATTATTGCTAGTATTAGAAGGTATTGAAAAACCAGGAAACCTAGGGGCCATTTTACGTAGTGCCGATGGTGCTGGAGTCGACGCGGTGATTCTGGTCGACTGTGTGCTGGACCTTTACAATCCAAACGCGATCCGTTCATCCCAGGGCCTGCTGTTTGCCCTGCCAATTGTGTCCACCGAGCGCGAGGCCTTAAATACATGGTTAGAATCGAATCATATACTCTGCTGTGCCACCACTCCCGATACAGAAACACTGCATTGGGATGTCGATTACCGCCAGGCAATGGCAATCTTTATGGGGAGTGAAAGCGATGGTCTGCAGCCTTATTGGCTCAATAAAGCGACACATCGAATACGGATCCCAATGGCTGGACAGGCAGACTCTTTAAATGTGGCTGCTGCCGCGGCCGTGTGTCTCTATGAGGCCAAAAGACAGCGAGAATCAAAGTGATAACCCATTTTACGAATAAGTAATCAATACAATAGCCCTAAGGAGCTCCCGAAACTAAGTTTCGGGGGGGCATATCTCTGGCTCCGAGAACCGAGACAAGGATAAACAGCCCCATTCAGTTCAAATTTATTTGCGAATTGGCATTCAAAAATCATAGCGCCTTAAGGTACAATTACTCAAATGATTCAAGCTCAGAGCTGGACTGCAAGAGGTCCAAATAGACCATGCGGTGGTCGCTACCAGATAAGGCTCCTGGGCTATCGACCACATGTCCGTGTCCTGCTTTGATACGAGCAAGCATCGCTGGAGAGGCAATAAACCCATCTACGCATTCATAGCGCGCCTCCCTCTCATAAAAATAGGTCCAAAGCTCACCGCGACTATCAGTCGCGGGCACCAAACTCCCAATTTCGAGATTCCCCCGACGGTAAAAACGACGCATCGGCGCACTGACCGGATGATCATTAAAATCACCTACAATTAAAAAATCCGTGCGGTCATTTTCGTATGTGCGCTCAATGATACGATTGCGACATGCCTCAGCCTCCCGCACACGTCGCAACTGAGATTCCTCATCTTCCCGAACATCGGTATAGCGACTTTTGAGGTGGATAACAAACAGTTGAAACAGCTGATCGTCACTCAATTTAAAAGTCATTTCTAACATTCCCCGCTTCACCAGTTGACGCTCTCTTATATACTTAAAATCCAAATCGGTATGCTTTACTACGGCCTGTGGCGCATGCTTAGACAGCACTGCCAGATGCCGTACGGGATCTGCCGCTTGCATGTGAATCGCATAAGTATAATGCACTCCCTCTTGTATGAGGTCGGATCGCAATTCTTCCAGAAAGTCCAGCGAGCCCATTTCTTGTAACACTAAAATATCGGGCGCAATCTCACCTATGATCTGCCGAATAATGACTTTCTCACTCTCAGGCTTCGGGTAAGATGGCCGCCAGCGTGCACCAATATTGCGATCCATCACCAAATAGTTATCTAAGTTATACGTTGCGATTCTAAGCGCTTCACCACTTAAGGGTAAAAGAAACATGAGTGGCATTAGGCCACGCAGGTAATAACGAAAAAATCGTCGCATTCAGATAATTATAGGTGGTTAGTCTGCTCGCATGGCTGTCTCTCGCTCGACCAGCGTGGGGTGGGAATAGTGAAAACTACTGTACACCGGATGTGGCGTCAAATTGCTCAAGTTCTCCTTGTGTAGCTTACGTAAGGCTTTAGACAGAGGCTGATCACTCCCCATAGCGTCGCGCGCAAAAGCGTCAGCCTCATACTCATGCTTGCGGGAAAGACGACTGGATAGCGGCGATAACCAAAAAGTAACCAGTCCGCTCAGTAGCATAAACAGCAAGAGCACAGGGACGATAACAATTTGGCCTTCAGGCGGGGTATCGAAATAAAAGGCCTGCACAAACCAATCAGCATTCGTCAACCACCCTAATACGGCAAACATGCCGAAGGACGTAATTGCAGCCATGATCATCATCTTAGGGATATGACCAAGCTTATAGTGCCCGATTTCATGCGCCAGCACTGCTTCTAATTCTTCGGGCTCCATTTGCTCGATCAAAGTGTCATATAAGACAATGCGACGAAAACGACCAAAGCCTGAGAAAAAGGCATTTGAGTGACCAGAACGTTTGCTGCCATCTAGAACCAAAATCGTTTGCGCCTGAAAGCCAGTGCGATCTGCCAGTGCAAATAGACGCGTCTTTAGATCACCATCCTGCATGGGCTCTAACTTGTTGAACAATGGCATGATAAACATGGGATAAGCCACCACCATCACTAATTGAAAGAGAAAGAAAACGCTAAAGCCCCAGACCCACCACAGTGGCCCCGCCCAGGTCACTAGAAAAATTAACAAGGCCAAAAGTGGATACCCGATTGCAAATCCAAGTAAGGTTCCTTTCATTTTATCCACCAACCAAAGCTTGCGTGTGCTCTTATTGAAGCCGAAACGTTCCTCAAGCTTAAAGGTGCTCCAATAATCGAATGGCATGGAAGGAAGGCTCAATACCAGCCCGACTAAAAAGAGTACCAGCGCCTGGCCCCAAATTCCATAACCAAACCAGCTGCTAAATAACTGGTAAAAACATGCTAATATGCCCCATAGCAGCACCACGGCGAGCACACCAGCATCATAGAGGTCGCTGACAATACCAAAACGTGTCTTGGCTGTGGTGTAAGCAATCGATTTCTGATAAGTTGGTAAATCAATAAAATCACGAAAACTCTCGGGCACTTCACTGGTTCGCGCCTGCGCATGACGCAAATTAAGCATATCGAGCACAATACTCGTCCCCAACTTGAGCACCAAAAGAACAACAAAAACAACTAAAACTGTATTCATAGCACCGCTTACAAGGCCACTTCAGTGGCATCTTTCCAGAGTTGATCCAAACGGTAAAAATCGCGCATTTCAGAAGTTTGCAAATGAATCATGAAATCGAAAGCATCCACCACTAGCCAGCCACTGCCTAATGTTCGGTCTTGCCCAAGTAGTTGCACCCCGGCTTCTTTGAGCGCCTGATCGAGGCCGCTTTTCAAGGCTTTAACGTGTGGATCCGAGGTACCGGTAGCGAGAATGATGTAGTCGGTAATCGAGGACTTGCCCCGCACATCCAACACACGGATCGCCTCTCCCTTTTTATCTTCAATTGCGGTGACAGCGCAACGCATCTCTTCGAGGGTATTTTTTTCCTGTTTACTTAAGTCTTTGGTCATATTGATCTTGGTAATTGTTACTGGGTATAAAGGCCGTGGCTGGAAATGAAAGCCTCAACTGCGGGCGGCAGTAAGTCTTCTGTTGCACGTCCCTGTTTGAGTAAGAATCGAATTTCACTCGAGCTATGAGTCATTAAGGGAGCCTGAACCTCGGTATATTTCAAGCCTGGAACCTTCGATTCTGCAATCGAGTGACCTGGTCGCTGCAATACGATGAAATGCAGCATGCTCACGATATCTTCGATCCGATGCCAGCGATGTAAGCACTCAAATTGATCGGCACCAATAATCCAGTGCAACTGACAGTTCGGCCATTGCGCACGAAAATTCATAACAGTATCGATTGTATAGCTCGTGCCACCTCGCTGTAACTCACATGTGTCTACGAAGAAGCGCGCTTCATCAGCAGTGGCGAGCCGTAACATACTCACCCGATCCGCGTCACTGGCCACCGTCGCAGTTGTCTTGAGTGGCGACTGAGCAGCGGGAATAAAAATAACTTGCTGCAAATCTAAATTCGCCAAGGCACTGCGCGCAACTTGGAGATGCGCTCGGTGAACAGGGTCAAAACTACCTCCATAGAGCGCAACGGAGGCAGGGTGCATTGCTAATTCTGTCGGATTCATGGTTGCACAGTAATCGGAAGTGATCATTAAAAACAGTCCAGTTTCCTACCTATCCAACGAACCGCAAATGCAAACCGCCGAAGAATCCTCTCAACATCTTTCGCTCGGAGATACCTTAAAACAACTTTTAGTCACAGATAATGACAACGGGCTCTCCATTCGCGAAATCACACGTGCAGTCGGTGAAAAGGGATTTGGTCTGGTGTTGATTGTATTGTCCTTACCAAGCGCCCTGCCTGTGCCAGCCCCGGGGTATAGCACACCATTCGGCATCGTCATCGCCCTGGTCGCACTACAAATGATGCGAGGCCGAGCTGCAGTCTGGCTCCCCCGCAAACTGGCATCTGTACGCATTCAGCCCGCCTTGGCAGCTACTATGCTGGGCAGCGCATCTAAATTCCTAAAAGCCATTGAGCGCTTTATCCGCCCGCGCCAATTATGGATTCGCGGGCGCGCGGGTCAAGCAGGTCTTGCCAGCGTCATTCTAATCATGGCCTGCTTAATGATGCTTCCAATCCCTCTGACCAATACCTTTCCAGCCATGGTCATTTTTATGATTGGCGTCGGTCTTTCTGAGGAGGATGGCTTACTGGCACTCGCGGCCTTCGCGGTGGGCTGTGGCGCAGTCTTACTCTATGCTGGCATCATTTATATTGCACTCACCCAAGGTCCGGAAGCCATTGAACATATCAAAGAAGGTATTAAATCTATGCTAGGCCTCGGAGCATAGAGCTCAGCCTCAGCACAGCCCTTCCCTCCGAATGCCAAGATCAACTAGGCTAGATCGCCGAGCGCTTGTTGGCGAAATGCTTCCAGGCGTTGAATGATATCATTCGAATCGCTCAGTTGCATGACTTCGGCTACCAAGGCTTTTGCATCCGACTTTTTAATGTGACGAATGAAATACTTAACTTCTGGCAATAAACTGGATGTGAGACTTAAAGAGTCGGCTCCCATCCCGAGTAAGATGCCCGCATAAATTGGGTCACCAGCAATCTCCCCACAAATACTGATTGGTGTCTTGGCTTGATTCGCCCCATCAATAATCGCTTTCAGCGTACGCAGAACTGCTGGGTGCGCAGGATCATACAAATGCGCCACCTGATCGTTCAAACGATCCACTGCAATCAAATATTGAATCAAATCATTGGTCCCAATACTGAGAAAGTCAGTTTCAGCAGCCAATAAATCAATAATCGCCGCCGCACTTGGCACTTCCACCATCGCTCCGACTTCGATGGCTTCATCAAAGGCCTGCCCCTCTGAACGCAGTTCCTTTTTAACGGACTCAAGCACTCGGTTGGCCATCCGCAACTCGTTCATCCCACTAATCATAGGATACATAATCTTCACGTTACCATGCGCACTCGAGCGAAGAATGGCACGCAACTGCGTGGTGAAAATGGCTTCGTTGCCCAGGCAAAAGCGGATCGCACGAAACCCCATAAAGGAATTGTCGTCTTTTACGTTCTCGTCACCGATCGTCTTATCGCCCCCCACATCGAGTGTTCGGATGATAACCGGGTGCTCTCCTGCCGCTTCCACGACCTCACGATAGGCTTCATATTGCACCGATTCCGGCGGGTAGCCATGATGACGCAGGAAAATACCCTCGGTGCGAAAGAGACCAACCCCTTCCGCATGCATGGCTTGAACATGCTCCATTTCCTGCGCTCCTTCTACATTTGCCATTAAACTAATGGAGGCACCATCTAGCGTCACAGCCGGCTCAGAGATAAAAGAACTGAAAGTATCGTCGCGCTTCTGACGTTCACTCGCGAGCTTGCCATACTTATAGAGTCGATCTTCCGAAGGATTCACCACGATGATCCCCTCATGCCCATCGACAAGTATATGATCACCGCTAACGATGCGCTTTGTCGCATCATGTGTCCCCACCACGGCGGGGATACGTAACGAGCGCGCCATAATCACCGAGTGACTGGTTTTCCCTCCTGCATCAGTGACAAATCCAAGCAGCTTGTTCCGATCTAAATCGGCAGCATCGGAGGGTGAAATATCTTCTGAAACGATGATGCTCTCAGCTGCAAGCTGGCCGAGGTTAACTTTCTGCATCCCGATCAAGTTATGCAGCAATCGCCGTGAAACATCTCCGATATCAGAAACACGCTCACGCAAATACTCGTCCTCCATCGAGCGGAAAAACGAAATATAGCGCTGCGCTACATTATTATAGCAAAACTCGATGTTTTTCTTAGTACTCTGCAGTTCAGTGGTCACTTCCTCGAGCAAGGCGTTGTCTTCAAGTACTAATAAGTGGGCATCAAATATACGTGCTTCGCCCTCCCCTAAGCTTTGTGCGATTTGATCACGCACCGCTGTAATTTCAGCACGCGTTTCCAAGATCGCCTTATCAAAACGAGCTAGCTCCGCATCAAGGGCGTCATCCGCAACGTCGTAACTAGGCACATCCAACTGCTTCTGCAGGTAAACAACAGCACGGCCATGTGCTACGCCTGTAGACGCAGCAATGCCTTCGAGTATAATCTCTTCTTTAGTATGGGGATCGGTCACAGATAGAGTTGATCAAATTGCAGCAAGGAGCGCTCCTTTCAAGATCATCCAGTCAGAGGATTGAAGTTTCAATAAAAAATGTGTCCGAACCCCAAGCATTTTGACAAATCTCCTCGATCAGAGCCTGTTCTACCTGATTTCTAGGCAGCGCAAAACAACAACTGCCACTGCCACTCATCAGGCAGGCAATGCCATTGCAGCGCAATTCCTCTAACAGGCATGCGATGGCCAAATACTTGGAGCCTACACTTCGCTCAAAACTATTATAGAGCAAATTATCGATACGGCCTGAATCGTAAAACTGCTGCAAACGCTGAGTGGCCAGGGGCTCCGCTTCATAAGAGCCCCCCCCCGCCTTAACTAATTTCCCATAAGCCCACGCGGTCTGAATACCAAAATGAGGACGAAAAAGCAAAACTGTGCGCCCCCTCAACTGCTGTGAAACAGCTCCCGGTAGACCTGTAAGCGCTTCACCACGACCGGTCATGACCATCGGCTGAGAATGCAGAAAAAAGGGGCAGTCAGAGCCAAGGCGAGCAGCCAATGCGGACAATTCATCCAAACAGAGCGGTGAGTCCAACAGTTGATTCATCGCAATGAGCGCGACTGAGGCGTTACTACTCCCTCCTCCAAGACCTGCCCCCATAGGTATCTGCTTGTTTAGCTCGATATCAAAATAGACATTTCGTCCGCTGGCAGCTCGAAGCGCAGCGGCCGCCTGTATAATTAAGTTCTGCCCCCCCCTGGGCACTGAAACATCCCGACAACTCAAGCGGTCCTGTCCCGCCTCTCCGATGGCGACTTGCAATGTGTCGCCAAAAGCGATTGGCACCACCAAAGAGGTCAGCCCATGAAAACCGTCGTTGCGCCTTCCATGAACGGAAAGCATGAGATTGATCTTCGCGGGCGAATGTAAGGTCACTGAATTCATAAAAATCCATACAGTAAGAGCACTCCGCTGGCATGTGCCATGAAAATTTCCATTTTTGCACTTTGCCATTCGCGCGATATTCGCTTCCTAATCTGCGCTATGTCTAAACAAGCGTCATGCCAACTCATCCTAGCCCTCGACCTCGAAACGCGTGAGGAAGCTCTCGCCATGCTGGATCGCCTCGGCGATTCTCTAAAATGGGTCAAAATCGGCCTACAGCTCTTTACCGCATATGGGCCTGATTTTGTACGCGAGATTGCCGATAGAGGCTATAAGGTGTTTCTCGATCTTAAATTACACGACATTCCGAATACAGTGGCCAAGGCCGTTCAAAGCATCGCCGCCCTACCAGTTGAATTGCTGACTCTTCACGCCTGTGGCGGCGGTGAAATGTTAACATGGGCGAACCGGGCACGAACTGATTATGCTCCAGAATTGAATTTACTAGCTGTTACCGTGCTGACTTCCATGAATGAAGCACAACTGCGTGCGTTGAATGTCGCGAACACCCCCGAAGCCCAGGTGCTACATTTGGCAGACATCACCTTAAAATCGGGCGTGCAGGGCTTGGTCTGCTCATCTTTGGAATTGGCTCCACTACGCGCGCGTTTTGGCAACGATCCGATTATAGTCACCCCAGGTATTCGCCCGGCTGGAAGTGCGGCCGACGAGCAAAAACGTATTATGACTCCTGCTGCTGCGGCGGCGGCAGGTTCTAGCTTTATAGTAGTCGGTCGCCCCATTCTCAAAGCAGCGGATCCAGCGGTTGCTGCACAAGCCATTCAGGCTGATTTAGCCTGAACAGCATTTTTCGCATTCACTCAAATTCATCTCGCTCGCTTCAGTTGAATGGTCACTGCAATATTACTCGCCGCCGGTAGCGGCAATCGAATGCAAGGTCAGGTTGCCGATAAGGTGCTCGCGAACCTAAACGGCTTGCCAGCATTTTGCTATAGCTTACAGGCATTCCATCGCTCGGGGGTCATCGATGACTATATTGTCGTCTACCGTGACGAAGCTCAAAAGTCTCAGCTCGCAGCAGCCGTGCAACAATGCGAGCTGCAGCATTTAAAAATCAACGCTGTTGCAGGTGGTCAGGAACGACAGGATTCGGTCATTCACGCGCTGAATATTGCCAATGAGAGCTGCGATTACGTTTTTATACATGACTGTGCCCGCCCCTGCGTGACGTATCAGGCAATTCAGTCCCTGCACCAAGCTGTCTTGCGGGATCAGGCAGCCAGCCTTGCGCATCCAGTCATTGATACCATTAAACGTATTCCAGCGCCCAAGCAGTTGCATAAAGTTGAATTGGAAGATTTGGATCGTCAGCGACTATGGGCCATGGAGACACCTCAAGCGTTTAACTTTGCAAGTATTCTGAAAGCCTATCAGCTGGTGAGTCAAAAAAAACTAAGCATTACAGATGATACCGCAGCGGCACGATTAATTGGCTTAAATACCACACTTGTGCCCAACCAAATTCCCAATCCCAAGCTAACCACTCCAGGCGACCTCGCATATATCAACTTCCTAATGGCTTCGCGCCCTCCAGTAGACTCTGATCTACATTCTTAATTCTTAACTTTAATTCCTAATTTACTAAAGTGCTCCTTTCCTACCGCAATCTAACCGTTTCTTTTGGTGGCCCCAAGCTGCTCGATAACGCGGGCCTTACCATCGATAAACGTGAGCGTATCTGCCTCCTAGGGCGCAACGGCGAAGGTAAATCCACCCTGCTACGCATTTTAAACTCTGAAATTCAACCCGACAAAGGCGAAATCGAGGCCATACCTGGTCTCAGAATTGGTAAACTGGATCAGGAAGTGCCCGCCACACTGGATGGCACTGTTTTCGAAATCGTCGCTCAGGGACTTGGAGATGCTGCTGAGACCATTGCAAAATACCATCATTTGCTACACGAAATCGGAGAACACCCCGACGATGAAAATATCGGCGAACAACTCGATGAGCTACAGCATCAACTGGACCAAACGGACGGATGGGCGATCGAACATAAAGTCGAGAATATTCTTCAGCGGGTCGATCTGGATGGCGAACAAGAGTTTTCCTCGCTCTCCGGTGGCAACAAGCGCCGGGCCTTACTGGCTCGCGCCTTAATCAAGGAACCTCATATTCTATTATTGGATGAGCCGACCAACCACTTGGACATTCCCGGCATACGCTGGCTCGAGGAGTTCCTGCGTAAGGCCGATATAGCCCTGCTCTTTGTTTCTCACGACCGCGCTTTTATCCAACGCGTAGCCAACAAAACACTCGATCTAGATCGTGGACAACTCACTCGATGGGAATGCGACTATGATACCTATCTGGTGCGAAAAGCTGAATTACTGGCTGGCGAGGCTAAGCAGCAAGCGGTTTTCGACAAGAAACTCGCCGAAGAAGAAATTTGGATTCGTAAGGGCATTCAAGCGCGACGCACTCGTAATGAAGGTCGTGTGCGATCACTCAAAAAAATGCGAGAGGAACGTGCCGAGCGCAGGAATATTCAAGGTAAGACCAAACTCGACCTAAGTGATGCGCAGCTCTCTGGACGCAAGGTTATCACCGTCGATGAGATCAGCTACAGCTGGGCACACACACCTCTTATCGAGAATTTCTCCACGACGATCTGGCGAGGCGATAAGATCGGCATCGTTGGGCTGAATGGCTCTGGAAAAACTACCTTACTTAATCTACTGCTAAAGAAACTTGAGCCTAGCAGTGGCTCCGTCACACATGGCACCAAACTCGAGGTGGCATACTTTGATCAGCATCGGGACCAACTCGACAGCAAACTAAGCGTCGCTGAAAACGTCCATCCCGCCGGTGAAATGGTCAACATCAACGGAAAGCCGAGGCACATCCTCTCCTATCTACAGGACTTCCTCTTCACTCCAGAAACTTCACGCTCTCCCATCACTAAATTATCCGGTGGCGAGCGAGCGCGGTTATTATTAGCAAAGCTGTTTATCCAACCTGCCAACGTATTGGTATTGGACGAGCCAACCAACGACCTCGACATTGAAACCGTTGAACTGTTGGAAGAACGCTTACTTGAATACAATGGCACGCTCCTCTTAGTCAGTCACGACCGTAGCTTCCTGGATAACGTCGTCACTAGCACCATCGCACTCGAAGGCAATGGTTGCATAGAAGAGTATGTCGGAGGTTGCGAAACCTGGCTAAAGAAGCAGGAAGATAAGAAAAATGCTTCCAAAAAACAAAAAACAACGGCTCCTGATAAAGTTGTTCAAAGCACTGCCGAGACCACTCCAAAGCGCAAACTCAGCAATAAAGAACGGGAAGCACTCAAGTCACTGCCAACCAAAATAGAGCAATTAGAAGCCGAACACGCTGCTCTGACTAGCCTGATGGCAACCCCAGAATATTATCAAAACCAAGAAAACGATTTATCCGGTGATGCGCAACGACTAGAAAAGATGGAAAACGATATCTTGGAAGCTTATGAACAGTTAGAATCGCTCAGCTAGCTTTTAGTGAATTAAAAAAGGCGGTATAACGATCGATATTGAAATCCTTGGTCTGAAAACCATTCGCGCCTACTTCAAACGCTTTCTCTGCATCTTGGTTACTATCTGAATTCGTCAACATAACAATCACGGGGATTTCACTAAATTCCGCGCGATCTCGCAATTTGGCGATCGTATCAAACCCATTCAGCTCCGGCATATTGATATCCATCAAAACCATCGCGGGCACAGGCACCTCTCCCGTTGCAGTCGATAGCATATAATCAAGAAATGCGTAACCATTTGTGAAGGTAAGCAATGGATTTTTTAGCTCCGAGCGCTCATAGACCCGTTTTGTGATAGTTAAATCAACCATACTGTCATCCACCACCACGATTGGATCGACTTCATTCAGACATTTTCTTTCAATTATTTGCATTAGTTTCTACAATCCCTAGATGGAAACGAACATGAACGTTAGTTTCATCTGATTCAATCCAAATATTTCCACCGTGAAAATTGGCGATTCGTTTGCAGATCGTGAGCCCCATCCCATGGCTCAGTGAACCAGCTTCTATCTTGGAAAAAATATCAAAAGCTTCTAAAGCCTGATTGGGCGATAAGGATGACCCCGAATTCATCACGCTAAAGCATACCCCGCCATCCACAGTCGCTTCGCAGCTGAATTTCAAGCTAAACCCGTCCATTTTAACATGCTTGAGTGCGTTATCAACTAAGTTTCGATACAAAACTCGAACTAGACTCTTATAAAGAAACATGGGGGCTGGATGCGGCTCCACCTCAATTTCAACTTTTCGATTTACAAGTGCTGGCTTATACTCATCTAAAACTGACTGGATCAAATCCCGCGGGTCACAGCTTTCCCGATGTAATTTCCCCTCGTGTGTGATATCTGTAAACTCACGAAAATCGACGATAAGCCGCATCGCTTTCTCACACTCGGAGTGTAACTGCTCTAAAACCTCCTTTGCGCTCTCCGAGGCCTCAGGCGTGACCTCCGTCTGATAGAGACTAGCCAAACCTGCAATGCGCTGAATCGGTTCACGTAAATCATGAGAGGCAACCCGTGCAAAATGCTCCAAATCGCGATTCATTTCTAAAAGCCTTTGATTCGCGAGTTGCAAGCGAGATTGATGCTTTTCAATCGACAGCTGCATATCGACAAAGGTCTTAGCTAAGGCGCCGACTTCATCGTCCCGCTCAATTGGTAAATCGTGGGCAATTTCTTGAAACTTTTGAAAGTGTTTAGTTGCTAGACTGATACGATCCAATGGTTGCGTAATTCCAAACGAGAATCGAATCGCGACAAACATTGCGAGTGCAGTTAGCAGCAACATCGCAATAATAATGGCAGCAATTGTAAAGGCAGACGCTCGACCAATATCATCATAGGAGCCGATTAAACCAATTGTGATTTCACGTTCAGGATTGAAAACGCGAAACTTTGTAAAGTGAGCCAGACCACTTGATGCGCCCGGCAATGAGTCCAGTCGGAAAGTGCGCGATTGCCCCTCATCATCAACAAAGCCCTTCAATTGTGAAAAAAACTGATCAGCCTGGTATTCCAGCCCACGATCAAAACCGAATGTATAGTCAGAATTCGGATGTAAGAGGAAATAACCATCTTGATTCAATACATAATAATCGTAGCGACTGCGATCGAGCCCATTACCAAATAATTGCTCTATGAAGCCTTCAAAATCCAGATTGATTACTACAATGCCAAAAAAAATCTCCATACGATCATATATCGGCATCGCAACTCGCAACATGGGCCGATGCGGCACTTCCAATTCTCCATGTTCACGATTCAGGTTTATCTCCGAATGAAAGAGTTCTCCCGCCTTTCGCTCTTTTGCTCGTAGGAAGTAATCTCGCTGCCCCTTTTCCTGCAATTCTGCCCTCGGAACGCGATAAATCATTCCATCCTGCTGATTCACCCGCACAGATTCCAAACCATTGTTTGCCTCAGGAATCAACCGTATCTGAGAATAATAAGGTTTAGCGCTCAGCATTTGCTCAAAAATAGTGGTCAAATCGTCCAGCTCTCGATCCACTGCAAGCTGACTCATTCCATCTGCATTCGCAAGATGATCTACCATTGGCAAATTAGAGATAAAATCAATATCATGATTCAATTCTGAAAATGCTAACTGCAGGCGACTAACCTCAAACTGGGAACGCTTCTTCAAAGTCTCCATCTGAAAGTCTGAAATAATTTTCGTGCTGCCCCAATAGCCCACCAAAGCGATACTTAATGAAGTCAGCACCACTAATAATACTACAAACCAGCGGAGCTTAGAAGAAATGCGCATACAGAGTGGAGATGGCGAACAGGGGATGAACGGGGGGAGGAACAGCTGTTACTACTCATAGAAGCGTTTATAGCCTGCGACAAGTCTTAAACTACCAGCATTGCCAATGCTGAATTTTCGAATCAAACACGAACAGTATCTATTGTTCATCCCCACACCTCACCGATAACTTTTTGATCATATCCGTCTTGCACCTGTCGCGGTCTATCGCCATCGGTATCACTACCGTGACAACGTACAAAACGACACCTTCAATTGCCGGCGATAGCCCACATCCTCGTATCATTGTGATTGGTGGAGGTGCTGCCGGCTATTTTGCCGCAATTACTGCAGCTGAAAGCAATCCCAACGCCACGGTCACCATCTACGAGGCCAGTAAACGCACACTCAGCAAAGTCAAAATATCCGGGGGCGGCCGCTGTAATGTCACCCACAACTGCTTCGATCCCAAAGAACTCGCCACCCGCTACCCGCGCGGATCCCGCGAGTTGCGCGGCGCCTTCCACCGCTGGCAGCCGCAAGACACCCTGCAATGGTTTGCCGAGCGTGGGGTCAGGATCAAGGCCGAAGCCGACGGCCGCATGTTCCCCACCACCGATGACTCTCAGACCATCATCGACTGCTTCCACCAAGCCGCCCAGAGCGCAGGCGTCAAACTTCGCAAAGAATGCGCCGTAAAAAACATCGGCCAGCAGTTATCAGCCATCAATAATCAGCCATCGTTCATCCTTCATCTCAGCGACGACAGCCAAGTCAGCGCCGACAAAGTGCTGATCGCCACCGGTTCCCTCAAAGCCTCCCCACTCACCCGC
The DNA here is from genome assembly GCF_031127905.1 of Thalassobacterium sedimentorum. GTDB lineage: Bacteria > Verrucomicrobiota > Verrucomicrobiia > Opitutales > Coraliomargaritaceae > Thalassobacterium > Thalassobacterium sedimentorum. Next base: position 136,405 of record NZ_JARXIC010000006.1, read on the forward strand.
TCACTCGAAGCCCTCGGCCACAGCATCGCTCCCCTGGCCCCTTCACTCTTCGCCTTCAACCTAGCCGACAAGCGCACCCACGGCCTAGCCGGTCTAGCCGTGCAAAACGCCCGAGTCACCTACGCCCCAAACGTAGGGGCTTCACTGGTGAAGACCGCAGAGCCCAAGGGCAGCTCTCGCAAGTCCAAGCCCACACCTCAAACCGGCCCCATCCTCATCACCCATCGCGGCCTCAGCGGGCCCGCCATTTTACGTCTCTCCGCTTGGCAAGCCCGCACCTTGCAAGAAAAGAACTACCATTTCGAAATTGAAATCAACTGGCTCGGCGACATGACCGAAAACCAAGTCCGCGAACAATTCAAACGCCTACGCAAGGGCAAGACCCAGGTAAAAACAAAAATCTTCGAACAAATCCCACGCCGCTTCTGGGAGCGCATGGTCGAAGTCGTCGGCATCGCCGACGATCAAAAATGGGCCCAACTCTCCAAGGACAAGGAGAGCGCACTCATCAACGAACTCGTCAATGGGCGCTATAAGGTTCAGGGGAAGACCACCAATAAACTCAAAGTCAATCCTTCACTTGTAGCTAAAGGAATGAAGGAAACCGTTCCAGCAGAGTTTGTTACGGCAGGTGGCATATCTCGCAATGAGATAGATTTCCGCACAATGGAGAGTAAAATCGTGCCCAACCTCTATTTTGCAGGTGAATGCATTGACATCGACGGCATCACAGGTGGTTTTAATTTCCAAGCATGTTGGACTGGTGGACACATTGCAGGGCTGGCTATGGCAGCGGATTAACTTCAAGCAATTAGAATGGATTCAAAAATACTGTTTAAATACCGAGCGGTTAACAAGGTTTGCCTTATCTAGCCTGATTAATGAGTCAGTGTGGTTCTCATCACCTGTTGACCTCAATGACCCATTTGACTGTCAATTCCGCATTAAGGAAGAGATTCCAAACAAAGAGACATTCCTTAGATTAGTCGATAGAACTGCTAAAATGATTTCCCAAAAAATGGGACTGCCGCAGCTGCGGGAAGACTGCATTGTACGCTGATGACTGAACTTGCCAAAAAATCGACGATACGTGCTTTGCGAGGGCATTTGATTGAACCCAAATACCTCTCGAATAACAGCATCCTCTCGTAACCCATTGCAATGCACGTATCAACACAGATTTTCTAATGCATAATTCAGGTTCAACTCAATAGCAGGTATTCTTCTCTTTAGCTAACTGTATTGCATCGACGGGCACTGAAAATTCATAGCGGCCAGGCATTAGGGAATAAGCTGGATTCTGTCCATCCACGCTTGAGAGGACTTTTTCAATATCCTCGACCGAACCTTGCTTCACGACAATACTATCATGCGCAAGTACGGGCATGACGAGTGAAGCAGACACACCTTTCGGAATCATAACATTCAAGCTGAAACGCTTCGTGTTTAACTTCCACTGAATCTTAACTTTACCGAACTTCGTCTTCATTTCAGCAGAAGCCTGTTTCACCGTCCCCCCCGGCTTTGGTGTGAGTCGAACTCTTGGCTGATCGAAGGCATTGCGGACTTCCAAGCCAGCAAGATGCTGATACAACCACTCACCAATCGCACCGTAGGCATAGTGATTGAAAGAATTCATATCTACCGGACCAAATCCATCCGTTCGGGTCCAACTATTCCAGCGCTCCCACATGGTTGTTGCGCCATTAACAATGGGGTACAACCAACTAGGATAGGTTTCTTGCTCCAAAATTTGATAAGCAACTTCGCTACGACCAACCTTACTTAACACTGGATTCAATAATGGTGTGCCTAAAAAACCGGTAGAGAGGTGCCAGTCGCGCTCTTTGATTTTCTCGATCAATCGATCAGCAGACTTCTGCACTAAATTGGAGGGGACCAAATCAAAGGCGAGTGCATGAAGGTAACTGGCCTGCGTATCTCCTAGTATTAAACCTGCTCGGGTGATGTATCGGTCTTGGAATTGCTTCTGAAGCTTTTTCCGATGTACAACCAGCTCATGGTGTTTCTTTTTATGGCCAAGTAAATGAGCCATTTCCGACATTAAATGCACCACATGTGCGTGATAGGCATCCGCAATCAGATCCTTAGGGGTCGGCCCCCATTGAGGTCGTGCCGCATCGACTGCAAGCCAATCGCCATAAATCACTTCAGGCTCAATACGCCCCTCTCCCTGATTTCCCTTCAAAAAGTTCAGATATTGAAGCATCGCTTCCCAGTTTTCTTCGACAATACGCGTATCTCCATAACACTGCCAAACCGAATATGGAACGATGATACCCGCATCGCCCCATCCCGGATTACCATGCCATCCCAAAACATCGGGAGCCAAATCAGGAAAGGCACCATCCGCTCGCTGACCATCACGCATGGCATCCATCCATTGTCTGTAAAAATCATTACAGTCGTAGTTAAAGCAGGCCGTCTTGACAAATACTTGGGCATCTCCCGACCATCCAAGGCGCTCGTCACGCTGAGGGCAGTCGGTTGGAACCTCCAGAAAATTGCCCCGTTGCCCCCAGACAATGCAACTCTGCAATTGATCAATCAAAGGGTGAGAAGTTTTGAAGCGACCGATTGGCTCTAAGTCATTATGTAAAACCTGAGCATTCATGTGGCTCAGATCCGGGGGCAGACTCAAACCTTCTATCTCAACATAACGAAAACCATGAAAGGTCCATCTAGGCGCCAGCGTCTCCCCCTCGACACCTTTACAATAGTAGACATCCGTTGACCGAGCAGAGCGCAGGTTTTCGGTATATAATTCCCCACTACTTTCTAGCATTTCGCCAAAACGTAGCCTAACTTTTGTCCCAGAGGATTCATTGAGCCTCAACTTGACCACACCAACCAAGTTCTGTCCAAAATCAACGATGTACCTCCTCTCTGAACGTTTCCAAATTCGCTGTGGAGCTAATTCTTCAATCACTCGTACCGGCGGCGCTTTGCGTCGTGAGAAAGTAACATCCGGACACACAACGGCGCACCCTGGCCTCCAACGCCGTTTGTCACAATCTGGCGTCAACCAATCAACGAGTTCTTTTCGCGCATCATAAGTCTCGCCATGATACAGAGCCTGTGAACTCACTGGACCTTTCGCCCAGAGCCAATCTGGGCTGGACCGAATGATCTCCGAGGTGCTATCAGTGTATACAATCTCCAGGATAACTGATACCGAAATCGTATCTACCAAACATTGAGTCGTCGGCCATGGGCCATAATGCACACCCGCCCAACCGTTCGCGACGACAAATCCGAGTGTATTATCACCAGGTTTGAGCTGTTCAGTCACAGACTCCTCGATCCAGTAAAGTCGCTTCCGATAATCACTCCAACCAGGTAGAAATCGATCATCATTGAGACGACAACCATTCAGCCAAGGCTCTAATAGTCCAAAGGCTGCATATCGGAGCGTTGCTGAACGAATTGCTTTCTCACATCTGAATTTATGGCGTAGATAGCGCGCAGGAGGTGCGTCCCCTCCAGATTCAAAAGGCGATTGTATGAACGCTTCCCGTAATTCTAAAATGCCTTCTATCTTCATAAATTCGTGAGAGATTCAGGATCAGAGGGACTCAAACATTCAGCAATCACCTGAGCATAGATACGAATGAGAAAATAGTTCGAGTAATTAGAAACGGTATTTTGCAAACGTTCCGGAGACCGTGGAGTTCCTGTGACAAAATCGGTTGTTCGATCACCGGCATATTCATAGCTGATGAACACCTGATGCTGATGAAACCAAGCACCTTCTGGTGATAAAGCGAATCGGTTCAATCCGGAAAACCAGAATATACGTATCGACTGCCCTGATTGTGATTTTGGATGAAATTGCTCGTACGGAACCACTGGAATGGAAGTTTCCGGTATCAGTTCAATTTGATTGCCGACTAATTTGAAATCGACGCCTTCCTGATACGCTTGATTGAGCATACCATTCTGAACCGAAAGCACTTTCTCTGGAGTGAATAGCAAACTGGCACGCACGGGACCTCCATCATCAAGGCTCAGGAAAAAGACCGATTCATTCGTCATGATGCCGGATTTCCAGACAGACCGTATATAAGCTTCGAAATCATAGGGTGCTGCGACTTCAGTTTGCAGTCTAAGACGAACATCTATTGGCTCGCCCAATAAACCACTGACATAGAGTGTCGCATAGGCTGTAAACAAACGCCAACTCATCGAAACTCAACCCCTCGAACCGTAAGTCTTCCATTCCGTGGCGAATTATAGACGATCACAAAGGCACGTTTCTGGCCCAATGCTGTCCATTCAGTAGAATAAAAAACCTCCCACTCTTCTTCAGCCATAAAAGCTAAACGAATCGGGATACGACGAGACTCGAGATTGTCCCCAGGAACCATCTCGAATGAGCGTGGAGGGATACTAATTCGCTCAGCTTCCAAGACACCAATCACTTGATTGCTCGTCGCATTGATAAAACAAAAAGTGCCGCGTGGCATCGTTTCGTTAGAACTGTTGATCGGCATGCACGCGAGATTTCCGTTTTCAGAAGCGCAAATTAAGGTAAATTCTGATTCGAGAGAAATAAGGGGGATCCGAGCAACGGCTTGCCTCTCAAGGTCACCAGCTTCCAAATTAGGCTCTCCTCGAAAAATAAGCATTGGACTTGTCCCCTGATAGCGAACCGTCTGTGAAACAATGTCATAATTCACGGGTAAAGTCTCCACTCTTCCCTGATTCAAATAAGTGAATGTTTCTGATGAGCGATTCAGAAAAAGAGTCTGAAAGGAGACATCATAAACGGGAACATCGTTCTGCCCATGTACCATGATAGGCCACAGAAAAACAAAGATGAGTATCGAGCGAATTTCGGAATCTTTCATCATAACCATTTATATTTCTTCTGGACTCAGGTAGCGGACAGAGCGGAGGATAAACTTTCGGCCAAACTGGGCATTCGCACCATTTGGATTGTCCCACGCAGCGTTTGTATTCGAATTCACATAATCTGGGACACGTTGAACAATCGCCTCAACCCAAGCTTTAGCCACGGGAGCATTTGGATCAGCAAGCGGATCACGTACTTCTCCATAACTACGAATCCGAAAAGTATCCGAGCGAGTCGCCAAACGTTGGCCAATCACGCTGAGAACGTCTCCCGGTAATAGTAATTGAGACGCTCCTTGCGCGATTTTTCCAGCGATGGCGGCACGGGCATTGGAATTCGGCAAGAAGGAAAGATCTGTAGCCGACACAGTGGCGGTAAACGCACTATTGATTCCAGCATTCTCAATGGCCTGCTCGAGAATGCCACCTTGCGCACTCCCAACTTCACGATTGATAAAGTCACTAAGCGTGATTAATGGTCCACGTTGCTGAATGAGATCGACAATTTCAGTTACTAAATCATTTACTTCAGTTGAATTCAACCGACGAAAGCCCCCCCATTCATCAGTCAAATTTGCGTTGCCTAATGGCAGTGAATAGCGGCTAAAATGGGCGCCAGCGCCAGTATCATCCAACAAGTTCCCCGAAGCTTGGCGCGTTTCTAACCTTTGACCAAGTGTACTTCCTAGCAAACTCTTCCAGGCCTCCACCGAAACGGAGTTAATATTGAACTGTCCTTCTTGAGCCAGAAAAGCCGCAGATCGATCAGGAGCCTCAACACGTAGCGCAGATTTATCAATAAGTGCACTGAAAGCATCTCCAGAATCAGAGGTGATTGGCCGTAGATTCGGATTCAACAATGGTGCCGATCCGGAAATAAAATCATTCAACACTACGGTGATATCACGAGCCGCCACATGATCCGTAAATAATTCAGTTTCTGCAGGTGCAATCGTGGAAAAGAACGCAGAATCCCAAAGAGAACGATTCAAAAGGTAACTTCGATCTGACCAACTACGCACGAATCCCTCACTATTCACTGTTCCAGCCAATACATTGGGACTCAAGTGAGGTGAACGAAAGGAATTCCCCATAGCCAACAATGAATCCACAGCATGAATGGATGTATCCACATTTTGCAATTGGCCGAGAGAAGTCAGCGGGGCTTGAGGAATATCAAGAAAAGTGATATGCGTGGCTCCACCCAACCAATGGCTCGCACCATAATACCCTTGGTTATCTGAGTTAAATTGAACATCTGATTCAAAGGCGCTATTAATTCGACGGTAGTGAAGCGTATAGCTGGGACCGCTCCTAAAATCATCGCGCACAAGAGAATTCCCTCTGGACTCATGTACGTAAGCTGTCGGGGAAAACTGGGCCAGTGGCACTGGTTTATCTGCCTGATCTTCAGCTTTCAAACGTGATTCAATCGAAAGTAAGTATTGTCGATTCGAACTAGTAGGCGATGGGAGGTCGGGAACCAGAGCCGTTCCAGAACTCGGAAAAGTGACTCGTGCGACACCGGTACTGGTTCCGTCGTTTTGCTCAAAAGGGATGTTACGAGTCAAGTTATACAGATATGCAGTATTATAAAAATAGTCAGCACCTGTGTCTTTCACATTGTGCCGGTCTGCATAGCGCCCCGGTTGAAAAAGATATGTGCTGACACGAAAATGGGCCCATCCAGACGGAGCGACACCACCGGATCCGCTATAATCCTCAGACGAAAGATCCACAGTAAATCGCGATTGCCCATTCGCAAGAATTAGAGAATCCACACTCGCCCCCCCAGTGCTGGTATCTGTCTCCAAATGCATTTCGTCTAACAAGTAGCCGCCTTGGTCATTGTAGCCCTCTTGAAGATCAATATTCTGTTGAAGCGCGACTGGACTTGTACTTCCGGAAGAGAATATTTTCACCTCACCTGGCTGTAAAGTAATGCCACTGCTACTCCCGATCGAAAAAACCATCGAATCCAGCCAATTATCAAAATTGCCATAACCACCTCCGTAATAATGAGTTAAGAGTCTACGAAAAGGAACGAAACCATCTTCCCCAGACCAGCTGTAATCACGATTCACAGTAGAACCGTCTGTTGCTTCATGTTGTACATTCCATCGAAAGCCGATCGGTAAATGACTGGCTCGGATCGTAAACGCATCAAACTTCAATTGTACGTTGTAAGGATTCCAAAGCTTGACTATCGGGTCAAAAATTAAGCGTAACTGACGGTCTGCATCGACAGTTTTTCCACCAACCACAATTGATTCACTGGCTTGAATCGAATCCATCGAAATGAGGAATTTCATCTCAGCGACCACAGGGGCGAGTTTCATCTTTTCAGGAAAAATCGCATCTCGTACCTTTTTCGGAAAGGTGACATCAGCACCTTCTATAGTTTCGTTCCCGGTAAGCCCTGTGCTCATCGGATCTCCACGTCCTTCACTGAAAATATATGCAATCCCAAGATCCGGATCTTCCGCAGGTAAAGGAGTCACCAGATCCGCAGTAATCAGAGGATCGCTCGTCACATTCGTCATTCGTTTATAGAGGCGATAATAATCGCGAAACAAAGCCCACTTTGGACCCAAGACACTGCTGTAGCGATAGATATGGCCCAAGTAACTATTGTTCATCAGCTGTGTATTCTGGAAAGTCACGTCCGGCATCTCAAACGCCAGTGATAAGTCGGTCTTCAGCCCTCCATTTAAGCTATTCGTTTGAAGGCCTTGGCTGAGAGTAGTGATTTCATGCCAACGGTTCTTTCGCAGCGTCTCATAGGCATTATTCATCAAACCCAATCCATTTAAGTTTTCAATACGCTCAAGGTCATTACGGTAGCTCGTCTTTGACAGGGCGTAATCACTCCAAGTAGCTCCCCCGTCTTCTATAGACAAAAGCTGGCCACCAGCAACCAAAGATTGCCTAGCGATGACACGTTTGGCAGCACGCTCTCCATAAACTGAACTGCTGGGTTCGGATAGAATCTTCGCTCCCGTCGTCAGGGCAATATGCCCCTTCACGCCTTCATCACCGACCCAGAATGCATATCCTCCGGCAGGTTGATCTGCAGTGTTCACTAAATCGACGATTGGAGCGGCAATATAATCCGCTTCATCCCCGACTGTTCCACTGGCTACAAGTAAGGCCGCGCGCTCTCCATCCACTGTCGCACCATTGGCAGTCACCGTTATATTACTCGATGGGGAGTAATTCACTGCCGCAGCAACATTCGAACCGATTTGACCACTCGATACATCAAAATTCTGACGGACATTCTCATTACCACTCACCAACCAATTGAGCAAAACCGGTGAACTCGTCGCATCGGTGGACAAATTGGAATTACCCCAGACCGCCACCCAATGACGCGAGCCATCCACTGGACTGACAAGCCCATTGGCAGTATTGGCTCCGGAGTTATGATACAGTTCAGCAGTTCCAGTTGCCCGTTGGTCCGAACCAGCCAGCTCCTGTAACTCCCCCAATGCCACAGAAAGACCAACCATCGCATTGAGACGGGCCAGGGCAATCGTCTCGTTTTTCTGTGCCGCCTGCGTTTCCACCCGAATCAGCGACGAGAGTGTGACCAACAACAACAACAGGAATGCCATCAGCAATAGAGCCAAAATCAATGCAAAGCCTGAATTTTGTGCGGTATTCTTCGAAGAAGTAACACCAGATCTCGTGCTGACAAAAGAGGATAGATGACAGGCCTTCGATGTCGATTGTCTAGTTGGAGACTCACTTCGGAGAAATCCGGAAGAATAAAACAATGAAAACATGGAATTAATGAAAGTCGGGATATGAACGCAAATCAGAGTTTCAGTTCAACACGGCTGCTCGAAAGTTGGAATCAATCCATATCAGTGTTTGAAGAGAAAAGACAATATTAGGATTGTCGCAAAGATTTGCGAAAGAGAAGCAAGTATTCATTCATATTGTTGAAAGCACACCGAGTATTTGACTCATTACTTCGTATCAAAAACAGATCGAATTGCTTCAAGATACGCTATGCCATTTAATTGATCAGGTTCTAAATAGCTGCCCTCCGTCCATTCATTCCAGGCATTAATCGTGACAAAAGGATGCGGTAGCTCGCGATGCTGTAGTCGATCTTTAATTTGGCTCAAAGCCTTTGCAAAGCGCTTTGGGGTATTCTCCCCCAGTATGTACATGAATGGATATCCTAAATTTTCATATCGGTCCGACTGAATTGTACGTGCAGAGGCATCCCAGCCCATCGTAGCATTCGGATAGTACGGTAAGGGACATTTCTTTTCCACTTGATCCCAATAATCAAGATATGCCTTTAAAACGACCTCGTAATCCACCTGCGGAAACTCACTCCCCTCGTAGTGATGAATCCACACATACGAAGTCACCGTATCGAAGCCCAAGAACTCCACCGCAGCGGCTGTATCCAATAGTGCATTCTCTCCGGGCAAAATCGCACAAGTGTACACAACTGCATTCAGATGCAGATCAGGGAAACCAGTGGCCTGAACCTTTTCACGAAACCGAGCGAGGAAATGGCGTGTTGACTCTCTCCCCCCCAAACCAACAATCAGTCGATCCAAGGCATAAATCGAAAAATAAGGGCATCCATCGATCAGCCAGTAGGATGGGTGCTTGAAATAATTCTCGATGCAATAATCCATTACGACTTCAAACGTTTCCTCTGTGACAGCGCCAGGATACAATAAAGGTGCCGCTTCCAACGGAGAATGCGTGTAACGAACCGGATGAATATTGAGCCAGTCATGATTCGCCCACATCAACGCAAACTTCAATCGATGGTTATTCTTCGCCCTAAGAAAGCCTTGCTCGAGCGCCCGTTCCAAATAAGGCCCATCATTATACCAATACCAATCGAAGATAAAGCTGTCGACACCGTGATCTGCAGCGAGGTCAATTTTTCCAGCCATCACCTCGGGATCGGATTCATCGAGAAATCCATCACGTGGCAGTTTGGGCTGTTGGTGCCCTGGAAAGCGAGGCGTCGCGCGTTTCACAAGCTCCCATTCAGTCCATTTCGCGCCGTGAACGCGCTCATTCCTGGGATCAACATGATAGTTAGGAAAATAATAAACAGCTACTTCAGGTCTTTGCATAAAAAATAATAATCAATCGTTCTCGAGTCTAAGCCATCCGGAGAGATTCCGCTTCAGTAATGGGAGTGAGAGCGGGTTCGCTGGCTAGGTAGCGCCGCAATTCTTCAAATACCATATCCCCCAATCGGTGACACTCCCGTCCCCCGGAACCAGCGATATGTGGAGTGAGAAGCACGTTCGGCATCTTCAGTAAAGGGGACTCCTCATACCGGTTCTCATCGACAATTACATCAATCATTGCCGAAAGGTCTTTGCGTTCCGTCAGAACTTCAATCAGCGCAAATTCGTCTACAATGGCCCCCCGAGCAGTATTGATAAAAGTCGCTCCCTCCGGCATCGACATGAGTAACTTCCGTGTGATCAAGGCTTCGGTTTCCGGCAAACTCGGAGCATGTAGCGAAACTACATCGCAGGAGCCAAAGAGCGTCTCCAAGTCAGCCACTCTCTCTACAGATAATTCGGCAAACAGCTCACTCGGTGCATAAGGGTCATAAGCAATAAGATCCAAATCATAATGAGACAGTATTTGACAAACCCTACGACCGATTGCCCCCAATGAAATGATTCCAACTCTAGAGCCTTTGTAAACTCCCGAGAGTTTGGTGGGCATAGTTCCCTCTCCTTTTAATCCATAATTAAAAGCAAGTACTCGCTTCAATGAAAACACAATACCCGCAACAGTGAACTCAGCAACTGGTATGGCATTCGCCTGATAAGCACTCGTGATGAGAATCTCTCGTTTCCAAAAAGCGTCACTTGTCACATAACGCACTGTACCCGCTCCAAAGAAATAAGCTTTCAGTTGGGGCAGAGCCCCCAAAAGTGCTTCATCCATCCTTGGCGCCCCCCACCCAGAAAAAATGATCTGCACATTTGAGTACTTCTCCGGTTTTGCTAGAATTTCCTGTGCATTGTGCACACGACCATCGCAATCGGTAAGAAGCTGAATCTCTTGAATCACTTCTTTGCTGTAAATCAAAGGCTGCGCATCTTGACCAAGTAGGAATATGGCTGTGGGCTTTTGCATGTTGGTGTAGTCGGCTTATTGGCGGAGTGCTCATACGAATTATGTGCACGGTCAGAAAACTCTGCCTAATTCAGATCAGATGCAGTGGAGCTGTTAGCGGAACACATTGAATTCTGGCAGCGATTCATCCTAATGAGCATTCCATCTTGACCTAAGCGCTCAAGCAGCCATTCATTCATATCGTTGGATAAATCTTCACAAAAGCACCTAACCATGCGAGATGTTGCCGCCAAAGCTGGTGTCGACCCATCAACAGTATCCCTCGCACTGAGAAACAGTCCCCGTCTACCGGAGAAAACGCGATTGCAGATTCAAAAGATTGCCGCTGAACTCGGCTACAAAGCGAATCCATATGTATCCGCCCTAATGCAACATCGAAGTCGAGGTCGTAACCCAGACGCCGCTCCCACACTCGCGTATCTCACCAGTCATCCCACCCGAGCCGTCTGGAAATCGGTCCCTTACCTAAAACGCTTTTATCTTGGGTGTGAGGCTGAGGCCTCTCGCCTCGGATGGAAGCTAGAAGAATTTTGGACCGGCGATGTCGAATGGAAAGCAGAGCGCTTGGGTAAAATCATGGCCTATCGGAGCATCAACGCGGTATTGGTCGCTCCGGTTGGTTGTGGAGAGCCGCTTCAGGAATTCCCATGGATGCATTTCCACTCGGTTGCCATCGGGAGTTCACTGAAGGGTTTCGGACTACACTACGTTCGCCCAAACTATTTTATTAATGCACAAATCTGCGTCCAAGCATGTTTGGAACGCGGCTATCGGCGAATTGGATTTGCCGTATCTGCCGCGCATAATCATCGACTGGCGCAGCGTCACCTCGGAGGATGTCTCGTTTTCCAGCAACTGGACCTCAGTTTAAAGATTCTGCTGCCCCCGCATTTCGATGAGAATGATTCACTGGATCAACTCATTCCTTGGATACGCAAGGAAAACGTGGAGGTTATCCTTACGATTTATGGCCAAGATCAAGCCGTTGATAGCTTGAGAGCTGCTGGCTTACGCGTGCCTGAAGATGTCGCAGTGGTCAGTTTGGCAGTCTCACCAGACGAAAGCATGTCAGGCGTGGACGAAAAACTGGAAGTCATTGGAAATAAATCGGTTCAGATGTTGGTAGGAATGCTGCCGAACGGACAACCGGGCGAGCAAACAGATCCGACTGAAGTCCTCGTCAAAGGAAATTGGAAAGACGGTTCAACGCTGCCCAAGAAAAAGCCTTCTCATTGACTCTGAGTAAAGTCACTGTGATTAAAACGCCGAAGAGACTGATGGGACAGTATGTTGATGATGACGACGACAGACTCCAACCCCAGCTCGTCGCATGTTTCCATACACTCATCAAAGTTCATCTCATCAATTAGGTGCCATCACTGTTGGCAGCCGAGCCCCAGTTTCCAAGTGTTCAAGCGGCAATCGCAAAAATCGGTCGGAGTCCAACTTCCATCGCGCCTCTCTGGGTGTAAGTTAAGAATCCATCGTCGGTTCATCAGCTTAATTCGATTCACTTTCCTTAATCTCCTGAGGAGTTTACAAAAAAGCGAGGGCATGTAAATCACCCTCGCTACGTAAATGATTCCTCAGTAACTAACGCTGACGGCTTCGCCGCGATCCCAAAAAGAGTGCGGCTCCGATGCCCATGAGTAAGGCCGCCGAATTACTTTCAGGAATGTTCGACGCAGAGAGATTGTCGAAACCATACTCACTTGCGCCAGTCCCTACACCATTATAATAGAGCCCCGCAAGTCCCCCTGAAAATGCAGTATTATTGTTACCGGTAACCACAAAATCGTCTAATCCTGTCGCCGAGAGTGTGACTGTATAATCCCCAGTCTCATCTACGCTCAGAAGCATGTTCACTGTACCATTTAAAATGTAATTAGCATCCACGACTTGATTGTAGTGAGAGAGCGAACCAGCAGTATAGGAAAGGACTTGAACCGCACCATCCGAAGAACGGTATCGGACCAAACTGTAATTATCGATATCTTGAAAATTATAGGCTAAACCTACACGTGCAGAGCTCGCTGTCGCACTCGCCAAAATATCCACTTCGACCGTAAAGCCCACACCAGTCTGCAATAAGAAATCCCCTGAATTGATCGCAGCAACGCCAACATTTACTGTGTCATTGGTAATCGCTGTTTGACTGGAAATCGAAAAGATACTTGAGCCCGTAGATTCATCATCATAATAAGTGTAATCCGAACCCAAGCCAGATGAGTCAGGCCGGTTAAAATCGTCCGAAAACGAGTTCTGAGCCTGTGCCAGGTTGAGAGCGGAGACGAACATGCCCCCAATTAATAGTGCGGATCGGGATTTCATTTTCATAGGTAAGTACTTTCGTTAATTATATGATTATTTGGGTGTATAGTTTGTGACAAAGTTACTCGATGTTTTCAGAGTGTTCCTCGGGTGTGAAAGTCAAAGGTCGTTGGTGTAATAGGGCTAAACCAAAGCCCATAAACTCCTCGTCGGAATAATATCCAGGAAATGCCTCAAGGACCGCTGAAATGGGGAGAGATTCAGGATAATGCGCACGAGCCAAATGATAATAACAAACGGTCGCTTCCTTTACCGGAGTAAGTAAATGGTCATTCGCATAATACTCCCCTTGAGCCGCAGGATTCTCATCCAACAAGATGGGAGCCATAAAATTGAAAGCTAAGTCGAGCGATTCACCATTGTGCCCAACATGCTGCCAACCATCGATTTTATTGATTCGTGCCAACTCTGACAACAAAAGTAAGGTTCGCATTTGTATCATAGAATACATTAAACCACTTCCTTTGCCGTTACGGAGGCTAATAATCCGGTAGCGATCATAAATTTCACCGTCCTGAACCTCGGGCGAGCTATCCTTATACCAAAGCTGTTCACTCCCTTCTGCCTCAGTCAAAATGACCCCTTCAATTAAACATTCAAACCTCCGCGGATTATTGGAATTTCGATAAACAAAATCCAGCAATCCCACATCCTCAAGTGCAGCCCCACTCGCAGCCAAGCCCAACATATGGGTTGTCATGTGATTGTTGAATGCCTGATGGTCATAAAAGTCATTATTGACCCACAAGTTAAAACAAAACTGCACATTCGACACCAAATAGAGTAACCAATCACGGAACTCCACACGCTCAGTCTCATTCAGATAAGGGTAAAGTAAGGCATAAGCGTTGGAAAATGCCGCAGCTGGAATCGCAAAATTGATGCCTCGGTTCACCCCCATATTGGAATCGTCGGTTCTCGGCGGGTAATGTGAGATAGAAATTGTCGATCCAGGTAGCGGATCGACCTCAGCCCAAATCATTAGGCGCTGCTTCGCCACAGCCAAGGCTGTTTCATCGCCAGTTAATTCATAATATAATGCCAAATCTGAAACCGCTGTCGCATCGCCAATTGCCGCATATCGAAACGCAACTAAGTCACTACCATGATAAGGCTGAGAGGACTCATCGATCGCAACATTCACCTTCCTGACAAACGCCTCCCACATCGCTTCAGAATCGGAGCCTCCCCGCTTCAACCATGCCATAGTTTCACCCATATCCTCACCGGATACAAAGACTTCAGGCCGAGGAACCCATGTCAACTCCTCTCGCAGAGGCAGTTCACCATAAGTCACCTGTGCAGAAAGGATCATACAGAATATACCAAATAAGCGGGGCAACTTTAACATACTGTCCTTAAGCATTTTGAAATGATCTCTGAACTCAACAAATATTGCATTCACATCGTTGTATGATTAGAAGGCTATGTTATATACAGGTAAACTGCTAGGCAGATTCCATAGCCTTCCTCTTCTTAAGTTCATGCTGGATTTCATAAATCACCTGACGGTTCAGGCGATAGTTTCGAAAGACCCAAAAAGCACCGACCAAACAAATCGGAGGAAAGACTGCGATAAATAGACGCATGCGAAGAATGGTCTGTTCAGACATTAACTCAGCGCCTGCTTCATAGCCAATCAGCCAAAGTACTAAGCCCAAGAGCAGCGCGATTCCCGAAAAGGCCATCTTAACGACAAAACCAAAGAACGCCGCAAACATTCCCTCCTGACGATATCCATTCAGGAGTTCATCCTCATCACAAATATCAGCGATAAAAGCTCCGTTCAACAGCCAGCAAGCACTCATTCCGAAGCTAACCATAGCCGCCATCAATAGTTGAAGCTGTGGCAGCGCCGGATTCAATAAAAACCAAGAACTGGATATGGATACGACTGCTAACAATAAGCCAAACATCAGTACACGTTTCTTATCAAAACGCTTCACTAAGACGGGAATCAGAAACGATGAGACCATTCCGGTAATCCCAGTGACTGTTCCATACAAGCCAGTCCAAGTCGCCGCCGTTGATCGATCACCGTCGAAAACATAAAAGATGTTTGCATAAGTCACTAGAACTCCAATGAAATACATACCAGTGATTACAAGAAAGATCATGCAGCAGAGTGTTCGAAACGACCGATTCTTCACCGCCAAAACACCCGAATTGAAAAAACTGACTTTGGGGACACTTGTCAGCGTCAATTTCTCCTTGGTGAAGAGCACAGCAGGCAACGCCGTCAATACAATCATCAAAGCAATTCCCCAGGCCACGTAACGAGCCCCAATCACTTCCAATTTAACATCGTCGGCTAGAATCATCTCGCTAACTGGCGCTAGTAATGATCCATACCATACCGTCTTCTCTGAAAGGATGACTGCCTGAATGTGCTCACCAGCCAAGATGCACAACTTATAAAGCCATGGGATCGTAAACGACGCAAACGATGAAGCGAGGAGTCGATATTTCTGCAAATCAGCCCGATCATCATAATCTTCTGCTAGTTCAAGCCCCAAGGCATTGTAAGGTACCGAATACACCGTATACATTAGGTAAAAGAAGATGCAGCTGACCAGAGCATAGCTAAAGAGCTGCCAATCCCCCCAATAAGGGGACGCCATATAGGAAACACCAAACCCCAAAGCCATGAGTATACTGCCAAGAAAGATTAATGGCCGCCGACGACCAAATCGACTTCGGCTGTTATCGGATATATTTCCCATCAGCGGGTCTGAAATCATATCCACGAATCGCGGTATGGACACCGCCCAACCAATCAAGACAGAGCTCAATCCTAGACCAATATTAAAAATAGGGACAAAAATATTATTCAATCCATTGGCAGCCAATTGATCACTAAATCCACCACAGCCCCAGGCAGCTTTTTCTCGAACTGAGAGCTTCTTGGATGTGGAGTCGTTGGATGTTGTCGGCATAGCGTAAATCAGAACACAGTCCCCGTAGATTCAACCTTAGCAAGTCCATGCGATAGACAAATAAAAGTATGGGAGCCACAAATTAAAGTAATGACATAATGGATCTCGATAGAAATCATTCGCTCAAAAAAGACAAGGAGCCAACAATTCATATTGTTGCATAACAGGCACCGGCTCACTGTAAATCTAAAGCTCAATTATCCTCAGCCTTAAAGGCTTTAAATAAACAGCAGCCTATAGGGATTTCAAAACGATAGAGAGCAAACTGGTGGCTAGCTAAGTAATAAAAGTTTATAATTATAATCAGAGAAAATTTGCCAAGACATATCCATCGCAGCTGATATCACAAGATATGGCACAACCTAATATAATTTTCCTGTTAATCGACGATCTCGGCTGTCGCGATCTTGGTTGTTTTGGCTCATCTTTTTATGAAACTCCCAATCTAGACCGAATGGCCAGCGAGGGGATACGCTTTGAGAATGCCTACGCATCCGCGCCGGTATGTTCCCCGACTCGTGCCTCGATTCTAAGTGGCCAGTATCCGGCTCGCGTGGGTGTGACGCATTATATAGGAGGGCAAGATACCGGTAGACTAGCTTCAGTCCCCTACTTGCATTATCTGCCGTTAGAGCAAAAATCCATTGCTACTGCACTGAAAGCTGGTGGCTATCAAACTTGGCACCTCGGAAAGTGGCATCTGGGCGACGAAGATTTTTATCCTGAACAACACGGTTTCGATTGTAACATCGGAGGCTGCCATGCCGGACATCCTAACAATGGATATTTCGCCCCATGGAAACTCCCAACATTAGAGGAGGCCCCAACAGGAACTTATCTCACCGATCATTTGACTGACCAGGCAATCAATTTGATTCACAATCGAGGTGACAAACCCTTTTTTCTGAATTTTTGGCACTATGCAGTCCACACACCGATACAAGCTCCGGAACATCTGATAAAAAAATATCAAGCCAAAGCAAAACGTTTACAGTTAGATCAGGTCAATCCCATCATTGAGGGAGAGCCTTTCCCTTGCTTACATAAATCAGATCAACACATCACACGGCGAGTTCTGCAATCAGACCCTGCTTATGCGGCCATGATTGAAAACCTGGATACAAATATTGGTCGTCTGTTGGATGCACTCGAACAGGAAGGACTCACCGAAGATACTCTGATAGTCATGACCTCCGATAATGGTGGTCTTTCAACCGCCGAAGGTGCTCCGACTTGTAATGCACCGATGAGCGAAGGCAAAGGTTGGGCCTATGAAGGCGGCGTTCGAGTCTGCCAACTAGCCCGCTGGCCGGGTAGAATCCCTGCAGGCTCATTGAATCATGAAAACGTAACTAGTACCGATTTATATCCAACCTTTCTTGAGGCTGCACAATTGCCTTTAATACCAGAGCAACACGTCGATGGCATAAGTCTACTGGACGCAATGACCATGAATAAAGCGATACCGGAACGGCCGATATTCTGGCACTTTCCTCATTATGGCAATCAGGGGGACTCACCTTCAGCATCCGTATTAGAAGGCGAATGGAAGTTAATTCAGCATTTTGAAAACTCTGAACTGGAGCTTTACAACCTAGAGGACGATGTAAGTGAAGCAAAAAATATTGCGGATCAGAAACCGGAGATAGTGAACCGGCTCTATCATAAACTACGGACTTGGCAATCTGAGGTAGAGGCCAAGATACCAGAAGCGAATTCAGAATGGGCACAACGACTCAAATATCCTAAAATTGAAAACAATGCGCACATTTAAGCTAGATGCTACTAGAATCACTACTTGGTGGGATAATTGGGGACACTCTATTTCACGCTATGTGGCTGAATGCGCGATGTCACTTAGCCTAGCAACGCTACGCAATATTGGGACACATCAGCATGCAATGCGTGAAAATAAACCTTGGCGTTTTGAGCACATGCCAGAGGTTAGTTTATTTGGGCGTAAAGTAGGCTTACATGGGTTTGGCGCAATCAGTCGTGAATTTCTAAAGTTACTCCAACCCTATGGTGCCAAGTGTCGGGCATGGGACCCATTTGTCAGTCATTCAGAAATGTCCGAGCTCGGAGTACAGGCGGCGGCCTCCCTCGAAGACTTGTATGCAAATTGCGATGTACTTGTTGTATTCTGTGCCCTTACCCATCAAACGCGTAAAATTATTAACGCTGACCTACTCAATCGCTTACCCGACCAAGCAACATTTATAAATGTTGCGCGTGGCGAACTGGTTGACGAGTCCGCTCTAATCAAACGACTGAAAAGTGGCAAACTGAGAGCGGGACTCGATGTATTTACAAAAGAACCACTCCCTGGCGACTCAGATTTGCGCAAACTTCCAAATGTGGTGCTCACGCCACACTTGGGCGGTTTCACTACCGAAAGTCGAGCACACGCACTTGCACACAGCATAGAAAATATCCGTCGCTATGCAGCTAATGAACCCCTGCTATCCGAAATTAGCCTAGAACTCTATGATCGGATGACTTAATTAAGTTTATACAATGATGTCCCATCAAAAACTAGACACTGCTGGAGTGCGTTCACGTTAATCGAACTCCCAGTCGTTACTGCGATCGTAAGTGTTGCACAATTGATTCGATTTCTCATCCCAGCGCTTGCTGTATGATTTTTTGGGCTCGCTCGAACATAGACAACTGTGAGGCCGCTTGATGACCTTGATCACTCATTTTAGCCCATGTTTTTTGTAAGATGCCAATCATTTTTGATGTATCCCATTGATCAAGATATGCTTCAAACTGAAATTCCAAGAAGACTAGGCAGAGGGCATCCTCGATTAATTGGACTTCTTGATGCCTTTTAATTCCTTGCTTTAGATTAATCATTTTGACGGTATCAATGAGTTCTTGCTCATAACCAAGCTGGCGCAAAATATCGGCACTTTTCTGCGCGTGCATGATCTTCAAATCGGCCCGCCATTGCAAATAGCCAGTTCGCCCCTCAGGATAGCTACGACGCGGCACTTCCCAGCGGCAAAGATGCTGACAACGAGCAGCTAAATGCACGGCTTCGCTCGCATTCGGTGCCAGGTGATTGACCCAGCGAGTCATGGCGAGTGACTTATGCAGCTCCTGGGGAACTGATTGCCCTTCAATTTCAACAAGATTGGGATCTTGTTGATTGAGCGCATCAAATGCAGCAATCGCTTCCTTAAAACGAGACGTTTCTTTGAAATGAATATTCATGAATCAAGTTACAATTTGTTTACTGGATTAAACCGGTATCAAAATAGATTACCAGTTTTATCCCAGCGTCCCAATGAACAATTTTAACTCTTCTTCACTCGCTTAAAGCACGATAAACACGCACATAATCAATCACGGCACGTGACATTTCACGTGACTGTTCTGTTTCAGAAACAAAAGGACCGCTATTGCGACCATCTCCTTGCTGGGGATCCCAGGCGTTAAGTTGAAACTCCATAGTCAACATCAGCATCATATCAATTGGGTCACTAGGTATATTATCCGTGAAGGTGTAATACAACTGGCCATCAACATAACACTTCATCCAATCAGTGCTCCATTCCAAACCATAGATGTGATAATCACTATCCATAACATCGACTAATGAAAGTGCAGTAGGGTCCGAGAGTGGATTGAATTGCTTCGATTCCGATCCTCCAGTTTTCGCCCAATGATTCGCCACGTTAAAGCTATGATCTAGATAGCTCTTAGCTCCTTTAGCGATCTCGATCACATCCACCTCGGTGCCATCTATAGGATTACCATTGTAAGCACGAGTCTGCGAAAACAGCCAAAAGGCAAACCATGTTGAATGCCCAACGACTTGATCTGTGCGTACTCGAGCAGAAATATATAAAGCGCCCTCTTGTGGACTGACAAACTTGCCGGACCATTTTACCTTAGTAGGTTCCGACTCATCCCAGCTTTGGGGGAAACCTGTCATAAGATAAGCAGTTTCAACGATTGGACCATTTTCGTTCGAAGTCGAGCGGCTACTACTCGCACGTATGATTAATTGACCATCGCCATTCAACCAGTGTTGCCCCTTACGAGCACTGTACATTTGCGCGCTCGCCTCAGTGCTCCCATTCCATCGCAAGCCCTTGGAGGATTTATTTGCAAATTCTTCTGGGGTATATCCCAACATCGGGTACCATTTTTCTACTGTCCCCTCCCCTGTGAATTCGTCGGACCAATCCAGCAACCAATCACCCGCGGGAAGCCATTCAGAGGGGACATGATTCGCTTGCAATGCCTGAAATAAAACAAATGTTAGGACCGTGACAGTCAAGGACTGACAAATAAAGTAAAAGCGCTCTCTCATTATATATATTCTTTTGTTTACAGCCGAAAACTGCATCATTGTATTAAAATTCAAATACAAACTGAGAAAGGTATTTCTATATCACAGTTCGAATCCATTCCAACGCATAGCTTAAAATCACCAGGTTCAACAATACGTTCTTCGCCTGAAACAACATATGCAAGACGCGTCAGGGGCACTGGGTATTTGATCGACCGATTCTGATTCGGTTTAAGTTTGGCTCGAAAAAATCCAACCAGAAAACGCTTCGGTCTGGATCGAGTCGATACCAAGTCCTCAGCATAAACCTGTATTTGTGCAACACCTGAACGAGCACCGACATTCTTTATACTGACTTTCACTTCAAGTGTATCATCACAACCGAGGCTATAACAATTGCTAGACAAGTTAACTTCTTGAATCTGAAACTTAGTGTACGATAATCCCGATCCGAAATTAAATTGCGGTAAGGCATCCATATCCAAATATTCACCAGCCCACGGACGCCCCACACGCTTACGATTGTAGTAAATCGGAATCTGCCCTGTAGCCTTAGGGAAACTCACCGGCAAGCGGCCGACAGCATCAACGCGGCCAACAAGGACATCAATCAAACCCGGACCAGACTCAACACCACCATGAAAACTAAAGATAATCGCATCAGCACAGGCGATGACTCGATCCAGTATCAGCGGTCGACCAGCAGTGACCACAGCAACAAGCGGTCGCCCCAATTTAGCTAAGCCTTCAATGAGTTCTATTTGTCCACGTGGTAATTGTATATCCGTGACGCAATGATTCTCACCACTCCGTGTCGCCGGTTCACCGACAAAAACCACAATTGTATCCGAAGCCGAAAGAACTGCCGTCTTAGCAAATTCTAACATTTCCTCCATTGAGGCATTGACATCATGCATGCACAGACACGCACTTCCCCATTCAGCTTGAGCGGCCATGGCATAACTACAAACATCTGCAGGGTTTCCATCCATCGCCCATGTACCTAACAAAGCATCTTGCTCGTGCAACATTGGCCCAACTAAAAGTAATTTTTGCTCAGATTGCTCCAAAGGAAGTGTACCATGCTCATTTTTCAATAATACAACACTTTCTTGCATCATCTGGCGGGCCAGTTTGCGAGCTTGGACCTGTGACTGACGAACCACTGAAACGGGTTGCGGCACGGTATATGGATCCGCAAATAAACCGTAGGCCAACTTAATGCGTAACACACGTCGAACGGCGTCGTCGATACGTTCCATCGAGACCTGTCCAGTTGCTTGTAAAGACTCAAGAGAATCCGCATAGCACCGTGTCACCATCTCCATATCGACGCCAGCATTCATGGCGATTCGCGCGGCATCAGATTCATGCGCTGCAAGTCCATGTTCAAGCATTTCCCATATCGAGGCCCAATCGCTCACGACAAGGCCATCGAAGCCCATCCCTTGCTTCAAAAGCTCGCTAATTAAGTGATAACTACCAGATGCGCTTTCACCATTAATCTCATTGAATGCACTCATCACCGTCATGCAGCCAGTCGCAATGGCTCGCTCAAAGGGTGGTAAATAGACATTCGACATGCTATGCTGTGTGATTTCAGTGGTATTGTAATCACGCCCTCCTTCTGCAGCAGCATATCCAATAAAATGCTTGGCGCAGGCGATTAATTTTCCCTGTTCCTTCATACTGCCAATTGCAACATTTTGATAACCGCGAATTGCGGCGGCTCCACATTCGCCGACATAAAAAGGGTCTTCGCCATAACCTTCGACCACGCGTCCCCAGCGCGGATCTCGAGCGACATCCAGCATCGGTGAAAAAGTCCAGTGCACTCCTGCTCGTGACGCTTCAGTGGCTGCTAAGTCACTACATGCTTCAATCAAGTCCAAATTCCATGTGCATGCTTGACCAAGCGGCACGGGGAAAACAGTGCGATGCCCATGAATAATATCCCTGCCATAAAGCAAAGGAATGCCATTGGGGCTTTCCTCCACTGCGATTCTCTGGAGCTCATTGAGCTCTGAAAGAGTCAAACTAACTTGAGCTTCACTCCCGGCAAAAGGAGTCGATGCCAATATCAATGAGCCAACTTGGCCACTGCGAATGCGCTCAGACAATGCCGACCTATCATCGCATTCAGCTGTTTCTTGACAGAGTTGGCCAATCTTCTCAATCAAACTTAACTTTGATAAGCGCTGCTCGACAAGCGCATCTAGATCATACCGATTCATCATCTCTGCAAGTAGCTATTAACTGCTCTCTCTCTCTCCAGCGGCTCAACTTATCAGTCATACTGATTTACTCTGCAAGTTTACGGTAGACACGTACATAATCTACGTAAGCAAAAGATGGCAAACGTGATTCCGGATTATCTTCAAAGCGCCCAACTGCATGTCCCCAGTGATTTTTATTACCATTGGCCGGATCACCATTTGCAATTTCGATCGTGAGACGAATGCCGTGCGTATCATCAGTAGAAATATAGTCCTTATTGCGGTTCACCCAGTAAGGTTCACCATTCAGGTAGTATACTTGAATATCTTTAGTCCAATAGAGTCCCCATGTATTCCAGACCTTCTCATCAAAAGAGACCAATCCGTGTGGCTGTGGAGGTTGAACACTTTTGCCACCATCTCTGATATGAATGGCCGCATTAAACTTATTCATCAAACTATAGTTTGGACCTTTAAAAGGAACATACTCCATAACATCAATCTCTGAGCCTAAAGCCGCATCACCAGTGTAAGGGTTGTCCGAGAATAGCCACAACGCAAACCATGCGGCATGCGCTTTGAATTGAGAAACGTTAGCACGCCATTCAATATAGATGCCCTCCTCGCCGGGCCCAAAAGTAATGCTGTCATCCTTACTGTAAGTGTCTTTTTCAGAGGTGACTAAATAGGGAGCCAAGCGCTTGCCATTCTCATAACGCGTGCGCATTGTTAAATTACCGCGACCATCTAAATATGCCTCCTCCGGAGCTAAGGTCGAATCACGCCAGGTACCATCGGCGCGCCAAATTGCTCCCGGCCGCCAATGCTCAGCTGGGGCATCACCTTTCTTACCTTCAAACTCATCATTCCAGATAAGTTCCCACTTATCGCTAAGCAAGAAAGCATCAGTTTGCAGTTCAGCGTCCAGCTCATTGGCATTAAATAACTGCATATTATCGATGTAAATCGGCGCCATCGAGCCACCACTCGCGATGGAAACAATGCCTATATGCCCCCAATAAATATCCTGATCAAAAGCAGGGTCCGCCGCATAATCCCATGAAAAATGATAACTTTTTCCACCCTCAGCATTTAGATCAAGTTCTAGTTCACTAGTGATATCAAAATCAGCACTATTGCCTTGTCCGCCATAGATACGCACCTGTATTTTAGCCCAACCGGTTGCTGGTAAACTTTCTTCTGGCACATATACATCGAAGCTCAAAGAGGTGGAAGACTTTATTTTGCTCAAGAGATCTTTGCGGATGGCTAATTGATTCCACGCATGCCCCTTAGAACCGGATAGCATAAGACACTGTTGTCCATCACTCACGGCCTCTGCAGGAATCCCCACCTCCTGACGAACAACTGCAAGCGTCGTATTTGGTGAAGCTTCCCAATTATGATCAGGCCCCTCAAAGGAATCTTGCCACGCATGAATAGATAGGGGCAGAGATAAGCTAGTAAAAATGATGGGGAGTATTTTTTTCATAAATTAATACCTACAATGATAGCAAGATTACCATCATTGAGAATACCACTTACCCACATCATATCAATCTGTGCAAGATTGCACACGTTGCGAATAGCTGCAGCGTCGTGATCGATCCGCGGAACTTCAACGAACTTCACACAGACCCGCAGCCTGTGCATAGATACTCTCTCGAAATACGCGAGGAATCAAATCAGTGCTGAGCTTAGAAACATTGTGCGGCATAAAGCGTAATAAATCATCGTAAACCAAAGCGGCCCGCTTAAGGTCAGGACAATTTAAATCCCTCCCGCTAAAGCGTATGAACTCACCGTGAACAGTCTGCGCATATCCCATCGGAAATTCCGTCGAAAAGGCATGGGATAATGTCTTAGGACTACAGTTTAAATACTTTGATTTAGATAATATCTTTAACATTTCTATTCTTTGATTCGGGTTATCGCAGTATTCACAGGCCTGTCGCAATGCCTGAATCATAGCAATATACTCTTCACCACGATAGCTATAAAAACGTTCAGTCGTCGCCAACACCTTCTCCGGATACCCCTTAGCGATTTGTTCACTGGTCGCGACGCACCAACCTAATTCTTCCTCAACCGCCAATGAATTCCATGGTTCGCCGACACAAATTCCATCAATATTATTGGAAGCGAGATTTCGCACCATCTGATCAGGAGGCAGCACTGATATAATCACATCCTGCTTAGGATTGATCCCCAGGCTATCCAACCAACGACAGAGCATGAAATGATGCGATGAGGCTAAAGATACTACGCCAATTACCAGTTTCCTAGAATTAAAACCCGTGTTAATGTAGCGCCGTAGGCTAGGCCCATCATCCACGCCCTCCTCACGTAACTGATTCGATAATGTAATCGCGTTACCATTACAATTAAGCACCATTCCCGTAATAACTTCGGTCGTCGCCACATTAATCCCCATTTGCATGACGAAGGGCAGCGGGCTTAGTGCCTGAACTACATCAAGTTCACCAAATGCCAGCTTATCGCGAATAGTTGCCCACCCCACTTCACGAGTCAAATTCACATCCACACCAGCCTCGCGAAAGAAGCCCAAGCAATCCGCGATAATCAGCGGTGCAGCATCGAGTAAACGAACGTAACCGAGTTTGATGGAAGCGCTGCGGCGCGTACGGGCTGAAATATTGGCTGCTGGTGTAAACATCTTGTCCTATGATTAGCATTGACCATACCCATTTGTAGAATTCATCTAACAAATGTAATCATATATAGAATGAATTTTGCTCATGCAGGAAACTATCGACAGTCGCCAACTCCTCGCCTTTTGCACACTGGTGCAGACCGGCAGCTTTACTGAAACGGCTCATATACTCAATCTAACCCAATCAGCGATCAGTCACTCAGTAAAGAACCTCGAATTGGATCTTCGCTGTCAACTGGTGACCAGAACGGGACGAAAAATCAACATTACAGCCGACGGGGAAGCGCTGTATAAGGACGCCCGCCACATCCTAAACCAGATGCAAGGTGCGCGTCTGCGCATACAAGATCGCCAAAACTGGGGGCGGGGACGTCTACGCGTAGGCGCTAGCACAACAGCTTGTCAGCATCTACTGCCCAGCATATTAAGGGAATACAATGAGTGTTTCCCTGACTGTATTTTGACGATTATTCCAGCCGATACTCCGCAGTTACTGGACATGACCCGTCGCCATGAGATCGACTTGGCAATTATCGTGACTCCAAACGAACTCAAAAATATTGAAGTTAAACCACTCTTTTCAGACGAACTCATTCTAGTTGCGTCCCCGATTCATGAATTGGCTCAGAATAAGCGTGTCCAAATGGAGAAGATTGCTCAAGAACGCATGGTGCTCTACAATAAAGGAAGCCTAACCTTCGATCTCATCGAGCAATATTTTCGGCAAAGCAAAGTACAGCTACAAAATTACATTGAACTCGGTAGCATGGAAGCGATTAAGGAACTGGTCAAAATCAACTACGGAGTGAGCTTTCTGGCTTCATGGACAGTCGAAGATGAAATTAATGCGGGTAGTCTCGTACAAATCTCAACGGGAAAACGTACAATTATACGGAATTGGGGAGTCTGCTACGCCAAGGATAAAAAGCTCTCGATCAATGAAGAAACCTTCCTAGGTCTCAGTCAGGCAGTCGCTAGCACAATGCAATCGGCACTCTAGAGCGTTTTGCGCGTACTAAGTCCCGATGGTAGCACGTGACCGGTGTTGATCGGATACATCAGCCCCCAATATAGGACATTTCCACTTTATCGCGCACAACGCTGGAGTGCGTGCGCAGTTCCGAATATCGATCGGAGCGTGCAGCCCAGTGTTGCGATAGCAGTTCAACCAATGCTTCTTTACAATAATTGTCGGCACGCAAAATTTTCTTCAAATTCAAGCCAGAACTGGCAAATAAGCAGGTATATAACTGACCATCCGCCGAAATACGCGCACGAGTGCAACCATGGCAAAAAGGCTGAGTCACAGAAGTAATTAATCCAAATTCCGCAGACGAATCGGTAAATTTGTAACACTTGGCGACCTCACTTCGAGAACTCAGATCCAAAGCTTCCACATCAAACTCACTTTGTATCGTCTGTAAAATTTCACGGCCGCTGATCACTCGGTCCATTCTCCAACCATTGTGGTTGCCAACATCCATAAACTCGATGAAGCGTAACGTTACACCCTGTTGTTTAAAATATCGCGTCATCGGTAGAATCTGACTATCATTGACTCCCCGCTCGACCACCATATTTACCTTTACCGAAAAGCCTTCGTGCTGAGCCGCCGCAATGCCAGCGAGGACGGCACGCGGTGCTACCCCACGACCGTTCATCTTACCTGCGATTTCAGCATCCAATGCATCTAAACTAACTGTCACACGATCCAAACCAGCGGCCTTCAATTCACTAACGCGCTCAGCTAAACGCAAGCCATTAGTGGTCATCGCAATGTCTTCGACCCCATGAAAGTCCTTTAAACGTTGAATGTATTTAGTAAGTCCAGGCCGCAACAAAGGCTCCCCGCCGGTCAGGCGTATTTTACGTACTCCAATCTGCACAAATGCTGCCACGAGATCGTCCAATTCTGAAAACCGCAGCCATTCCGATTTACGCAAAAATTGGTAATCCGCCCCGAATACTTCTTTCGGCATGCAGTAGGTACAGCGCAGATTGCATCGATCTGTTAGCGATATCCGTAAATCTGTAAGTCCTCTTCCTTGTTGATCCTGAATCATTATATTATTCCAGCTACCTAGTGGCAGAAAGCCCTGCAGATAAAGCATAAAAAAGTCATCTCAAAATGGTGGTAACCCAGAGTATCTGTCGGCAGCGAGTTCGAAACGAATACTATCAGCAACGATTCAAATCAACATTCTGAGTATTTCAAAGTAAACAAAGGAGGTGAATTGACTCTGCATCGCAATTAAGTGAAGATGCCCCCCCCTGAATAGATAACATATGAAGCACCATGCCTGACATCAATCGCTACCTCGACGCCGCAATTTTAAAACCGGAATTTACTGAATCCGATCTAATCGAGGCCATCAAAGCATGCATCCAGCTAAAAACTTATAGCGTGTGCGTGCGCCCCTGCGACATCACAATCGCACAGCAGCTTTGCCAAGAAACAGAGACCGCAGTATGTGTAGTATTAGGCTTTCCACACGGTGTACAATTACCCGCGTCAAAAGCAGATGAAGCACGACGTTACATTGAGCGAGGAGTCGACGAGATTGATATGGTGGCCAATTATGGATGGATTCGGTCTGAAAAATGGAAGGACGTAGAAGCAGACATCGTCACTGTCGCCCAACTGACCCGCAGTGCTGGTGTTCCACTAAAAGTTATTTTTGAAACCGCACATTTAAGCTCTGAAGCCATTAAGCGAATGGTGGAGGTATGCGTCCGTGCTGGAGCTGATTTCGTAAAGACTTCAACCGGTTTCAATGGTGAAGGTGCCAAAGTGGAGGACGTACAAATCATGCTCGAAAGCGCTGCTGGCCGAATCAAAGTCAAACCATCCGGGGGCATCCGCGACCAATCGGATGCACTAAACTTCATAAAAATGGGCGCTCATCGCTTGGGCGTCGGCTGGACATCTTGTCAGACAATTTGCGAAGGCACCAAGGCACAATCTAAAAGCGGATATTAAACACAATGTTTCCACAAAAAAAGAAAAAAAAGGTCGACTACGAAGCACTCAACTCCGCACTCATGCGAATTCCACGTATGGATGTAGTCGTCGCCCGCAGTCTACTCGACATGGGCATCCGTGAGATCTACGACCTTCAGGGACGGGCCCCGGAAATTCTGTTTGAAGAGGCACGCAAACGAAGTGACACCTTATTCGACACTCATATTCGCTATTTCCGCATGGCAGTCTACTATGCAGAAAGCGAGTCTCCCGAGGTGTCTAAATTACATCCAGACGAATGGAACTAGTTCTCCGCTTGGCCCACTAAATCACAATGAAGCCACAAGAAATTGAAATACCGCGCGAAGTGCCGGTGATGACTTTAAGTCAATGTGTACTCTTCCCACAGGCGATGATGCCCATATTTATATTTGAACCACGTTACCGGGAGATGCTCCGTCGGGTTTTGGAGCAGGATCGTATTTTTGCTGTCGCGGCATTGGATGACCGTAGAGAGGATGCAGAAGCATTGGAAACCCCCTATTCGATCGCCAGTGTTGGCGTCGTAAGGGCCTGCAAACAAAACGCAGACGGCACGTCCAATCTTATCCTACAAGGATTAGCGCGCGTCGAATTCGAGAGTTTTGTATCCGAAGAGCCATATCGCTGCGCTCGTATCCATCAGGTTTTAAGCGAATCAGACGGTAGTACGCAAACAATGGGGAAGATTCAACCTACTCTATTAGCGCTGATGCAAACGCAAAAACGGCTTGGAGCCGATATACCACAGGAAGTTTTACAATTCTTATCCAATATCAAGGAACCTGAAAATGTTTTAGATCTGGCAATCTACACGCTCTGCCCAGATGGCCGCTTCAAACAAGAGCTTTTGGAAACTCGCGGCATCCATGCACGCTTCGAAAAGTTCGTAGTTGCACTACGCACACAAATTGAACGTCTGAAGTTAGATAATCAGCTCAAGGGCGGGCTCGGCAAAGACAATATAGGCAATAATTAGTTGCCACACCGCTCCACTGCTTACTCAAATTATAAAGCTAACAAACGAGCCAGGATTACAGGTAGCTCGCGTAATGGCATTGCTGACGCAGAGTCCTTGGTAGAACAGTTTGTATTTAATTAGCTTCGTGTTGAACGAAGCATTGTCAGCAAGCAAAATTACCTCCAACAATGCTGTCTATGACTCCAGAATTCATTAGCGAATTTCTCCTTAATTATAATGTCAACGCCGCTGCCGCAAGTATCATCGGCCTACTGGTGGCTGGACTGTATCTGTTCATATTGGCACTTCTGGCTAACTTTGTAGCAAAACGGTTCATCGCTTATGTCGTACACCCAGTAATACGAAAAACCTCGATGCAGTGGGACGACTTACTGATTGAGCACAAGGTAATCGTACGCTTCTCTCACATCGTCCCTGCTGCAATTATTCATTTTTTCGCACCCGCACTATTTGCACACACACCAACCATAGCGAGTTTCTTTCAATTACTAGTCAACATCTACCTAATCGTGATCATTTTATTCGTGATCGATGGTGTGTTGAATTTCACGCGCTCATTATGGGAGCGCAGTTCCATGGGAAGACGCTACCCCGCCAAGAGCTTCGTTCAGGCCGCAAAGCTTGTCGTGAACCTGATCGGTTTCATTTTCATTCTTTCATCCATATTGGAAAAATCCCCGTTAGTCCTGTTTTCTGGTTTAGGTGCAGTCACAGCAATCTTACTCTTAATTTTTAAAGACGCCATACTTGGCTTGGTGGCCGGCTTCCAGCTCTCTGTCAACAATATGGTCATGGTCGACGATTGGATCGAAATGCCGGCTCGCGGCGCCGATGGTAGCGTGATCGATGTATCACTCACCACAGTCAAAGTACAAAACTGGGATAAGACGATTACCACTGTACCAACTTATGCACTCATTACAGATTCTTTTAAGAATTGGCGTGGAATGAGTGAAGCGGGCGGTCGACGCATCAAACGCAGTTTACATATTGACCTGCGCACGATCCAATTTGCCGACGAAGAGCTCTTGGAGCGCTTCAAACGTATCCGCCTGCTTCGCCCATATCTTGAAACAAAGCTCGAAGAGATCCAAAAATACAACGATGGCGTAGGTGAGGAACTCTCTGAACTAATCAACGGGCGCCGCTTGACAAATGTAGGGACTTTTCGCGCCTACTGTGTCGCCTATTTGCGTAACCATCCCAAGATTCATCAGGATATGACGCTTTTAGTGCGTCAATTAACCCCAAATGCTCACGGTTTACCGCTAGAAATTTACGTATTCACCAATGATATCGCTTGGGCACGCTATGAAGATATACAGGGAGATATCTTTGATCATTTCCTCTCAGTCCTGCCTGAATTTGGCTTAAGTGCTTACCAAGCCCCCAGTGGTTCAGACCTTGAAAAGGCTGGCTTGACACTCATTAAGCAATCAACCGACAAGCCTGAAGCAATCTCGGATAACACAGTACTTGAGCCTGTTAACTCAGCGAGTGAATAAGTGACAGATACCCTGGAAATGCACCAAGTGATTGGACTACTCCTCCCCTGATTGACTACTGGTTGGCCGTGCTGACAATGGCTTGAAACTCCGCTTCACTCACAGGACAAATCGATAGACGATTGCCACGCTGTAGCGCGCGCATGTCTGCAAGTGCTGGCATCGATTTCATTTCCTGAAGCGAAACCAAGCGCTTCAAGTCAGCCTTATAGCTAACGTCGACAAGCATCCAACGAGGTTTCGCTGGATCGCTCTTAGCGTCGAAATATTTCGATTTAGGGTCGAACGCAGTGGGGTCTGGGTACGCTGCACTGGCCACTTGAGCAATTCCAGCCACACCTGGAGGATTGGTATTCGAATGATAAAACAATATGGTATCTCCCACCTGCATCACATCTCGCATGAAATTACGTGCCTGATAATTGCGCACTCCATCCCATGGTTCAGTTTGATTCGGGCGTGCCTTAAGATCTTCAAACGAAAAGACATCAGGTTCGGATTTCATTAACCAGTAATTCATATTCTAAGATACAGATAGGATACTCAACTATTGTAAACCAAGCTTTTCCAGAATTCGGTCGAGATCTTCGTTGCCAAAATACTCGATGGTAATACGCCCCTTCTTCGCGGTATGTTTAAGCGCCACGCGAGTATTAAAGTGAGCCCCCATACGTTTTTCAAGATCTCGGATAGCGGTCTGCTCGGCCTCTGGAGTTTTGCTGGTGCCTTTATTAGCAGTGCTGGCGCGCCCCTCCTTCAAGCGTCGCACTTGGGCTTCGGCCTCACGCACGCTCATGCCAGTTTCAATGATCCGACGTGCGAGTAATTTGCGATGCTCCAAACTTTCAAGTCCAAGCAGAACTTTTGCGTGCCCGGTTGAAATAAGACGACGGCTCAGATAACCTTGAATCTCGGAGCCAAGTGTCAACAAACGCAAGGCGTTGGCCACAGTGGCACGCCCCTTGCCAACACGCTCGGCAGCTGCCTCTTGAGTCAGATCAAAATCACGCACAAGGCTGGCATAACCAAGTGCTTCATCAATCGGATTCAGATTCTCGCGCTGAAGATTCTCAATTAAAGCGAGAGTCGCTGAGGAAGCGTCACTCGCTTCAATAATGCGAGCAGGGATCGTCTTGATTTTTAGATACTTAAACGCGCGTAAACGACGCTCACCTGCAATCAGTTCAAATTTTCCACCTTTTGCACGTACCACAATCGGCTGCAAGAGTCCTTCAGACTGAATACTCTTCGCCAATTCTTCAACGTATTCTTCATGAATTTCGCGGCGTGGCTGGTAGGGATTGGCCACCACATCATTGACTTCAATTTCACGATAACCGGGGGCAGTGGCTGCGCTAGTAGTGGCTGCCTGCGTCGTCTTTACCGCGGGCTTGGATTGACTCGCAGCTGAAGCTTGCTTGGACGCCGTTTTTTTTGTCACTTGCGAGCTGGTTTCGGATTTAGTCTGAGGCTGTGAGCTACCGACTCCGGAAATGAGGCCGCCGAGTCCGCGGCCGAGTCTTGTTTTAGAATTTGACATGTTTACTGTGCGATCGGGATGAAAATAGTTTCGCCTACCTGTAGGTCACGGGCTGGATTCACAATCTTATTGGCATTTTGAATATTCTTTACTGTAGAACCATGCACCCGCGCAATTTTGCTGAGGGTATCTCCGGAGCGAACTACGTAAGGTTTGCCCGTCTTGGGAAAATCATCTGAAAAATGCACTGAAGCCGCTACCTGAGGTTGACTATCCACTGCCTTCGCCACCGAATTAATCGCTGCCTGAGTTTCTGTAGCTAATGCACTCACCTGACGGTTAACCTCGGCAAGTATCTGTTGCTTCTGCGCATCGTCTGCAGCACGATATTCCCGACGCAGGGTTTCAATCGCACTAGACAGGTTGGAAATTTGTACCTCGGTATCACGACTCGAACTGGCGGCAGCAAGCTCCGCACGCAAACGAGCATTTTCGCGATGCAGTTCCTCAATTTCAAGCCGCAGCGTTTTAAGGTTCTGCGCGAGCAGGTTCATATCCTGACTCATGTTTGCGACGGTCACGCGGAGATTATCCTGAGCGACCACCGGAGTGACATAGACACAAAGGGTGCAAAGGCAAAAAAACGCCGTAGTGAAAGATTTGATCATAAAATAGGAAGATTTCGGCACAGGCTGAAATGTCAAAGAAAAGAGTGGAGATTCAGTGTATTGGCAATAAGTAGTAAAAGCAGTTGAATCGCGGGGGGCATACTATTCTGTAAATTGCATCAACATGATCGAACAAAGCCAATACTGGGTACACAATTTAAGCCCCTTTCTAATTCGTTTTCCCGAGAACCCACTGGGGCTCGACGGAATTCGTTACTATGGACTCGCGTACTTACTTGGCTTTCTGGGGGCTTGGCTCTTATTGAAGCTCTACGATAACAAGAAAAAATTCGCAATTGATGCCGATGCCCGAGCAAGCCTGATGACGGCGATTATTCTGGGCGTTTTAGTCGGTGGCCGCGTCGGCTACATGCTACTTTACGATTTGGAGGCATTTTTAGCCAATCCCCTATTAGTTCTACGTGTGGATCAAGGCGGAATGGCAAGCCATGGGGGCTTTATAGGCGTGATGTTCGCGCTTCTATGGTTTGCACGTAAACAAGGATGTGGCTTCCTCCATTTGAGTGACGTCGTAGTCACCTTGGCTCCAATGGGATTAATGTTTGGCCGAATCGCGAACTTTATCAATGGAGAACTCTGGGGACGTATCACAACAGTCAGTTGGGCAGTAATTTTCCTGGATAGCCCCAAGAGCTACAATCCGCTGTTAGAGACCTATGGCCCGCAACCACGCCATCCCTCGCAGCTGTATGAAGCCGCTCTCGAAGGAGGCCTAATGCTTGCATATGTCCAGTGGCGCTTCTGGTGCACCCGCCCACCAGCGGGTCAACTTGCGGGAGAGTTTTTGATTGGCTATGCACTTGTCAGGATCCTGGGCGAACTCTTTCGCGAACCAGATGCAGCGCTTGTATTCGGCCTCAGCCGCGGGCAATTTTACTCAATGTTCATGATAATTGCTGGTACTGTAGCCATTTGGCTAGCACGCCGCTCCCGGAACACGCCAGCTCCGTCATAGTGTGGAACCGACGCCGGAACCATGAAACTCAGAATGAGAATTAATGCATGTAATCGCGTTTAACGGAAGCAAAGCACCGGCACATAGCAACTGCGTAGTAATTCCGTCGTGGTGCTACCGATTAACAACTCACGTATGCGACTATGTCCATAAGCACCCAGTAGCAACAGATCAATATCCGATTGCACCACGTATTCGGCAATTGCTGTCTCCACCTCCCCCGTCAGCATTTGGCAAGTCGGCGCTAGGGCCGCTGCTTTCAAAACAGCCTCAGCTTCATTGAGTCGCTGTGTTGCCTCATCCTCTTTATGCCCTTCAACACAAACAATGATGTGCAAGTCCATTGAACGGAAAGGTTCGTTGGCAATAATGTAATTGAGCGCTTTCCGGCAACTGGCACCCCCATCATAAGCTATCGCAATACTATCTATAGGTTTAAACTGACGATTCGTCACTAAGCAGGGCTGCTCGACGGAGCGAAGCACACGCTCCAGCATCGACCCCAAATGCTCGGTTGCGAAATTTGCATTCTCCCCGCGCTTTCCCATCAATACCAAGTCTGCCATGTCGGCATAATCGGACATCACATCAACCAATAAGCCAGTCTCATGATGGAAAGTGATCTTGACCTCGTCCACTCCTGCACCCTGTAAAGTTTTGAGCGCATGCTCTTTGACAAACTGTGCCTTAACTTCCTCAACTTCATGCAATTGCGAAACCATGCCTTCAAATGGCTGGATCCCTAGGCTACCACTAAAATCAGCCACAGCCGGAATCTCGAACTGACGTAAGTCAGTGACATAGAGCACACTAATACTGGCATTTGTATGCTGACTAAGCCATGCTCCGTAAAGGCAGGCTTCGTGCGAGTAGTTAGAACCATCTGTGCAGATTAGAATATTTTTCATCGCAATATTGGGTTATATAAGAGTCATCAAATGACTATTTTCTTCGACGCAATAATACTATCCAAAGATTGATATAGAGCAACTGAAAACCGCGATTCCGGAGAAGTCTGAAATCGCGGTTGATATTTAGCCCTATCTGCCAAAAGGCTTGTTAATTTGCTGTCAATTCCCGCTAGGCTTTTAACACAAAACCGTCGGGCACAATGGTTTCTTTGCAGACAACCAGCACTCCATCACGAATGGCAATATCGACATCAGGCCCGAAGTTATCTGGCAGCCCAGTGGGATCTAGCACGACATTGTTACCGATACGCACGTTCTTATCCAGAATTGCATTTTTGATCACACAGTGTTGGCCTACCCCGAAATTTGGACGATTCTGCTGCAGGTTATCCTCAATATCCTCCATGGTTTCGAAGTTATCCGCCCCCATCATCACAACATTCTCCAACTCGCTTTTCTCACGCACAACCGAACGCACCCCGAGCGTGGAATGCTTTATTTTCGCATCCGTGACAATGCATCCATCCGCGAGAATCGCACGGTCGATAATACAAGAATTAATCTTCGAAGCGGGCAAGAAGCGGGCATGGGTGAAAATGCGGGCCTCTTCATCAAAAAAGTTAAACGGTGGCACTGGATCTGTTAATCGAATATTCGATTCGAAGAACGCCTTCACCGTTCCGATATCTTCCCAATAGTCATCGAAAACGTAACTGCACATCTTCGACTTTCCGAGTAAACCTGGAATGATCTCCTTGCCAAAATCCGTCGTATCCGTCTTTAACGCCTCAATCAACGTGTTGGCATTAAAGACATAAATGCCCATCGATGCCAGACAGTAGCCTCGCCCTCCCGGGTCCTTCATTTTGTTCAAGACGTTCTGACCTACCGCCAAACCTTTAATGACTTCAGGATCCGTGGGTTTTTCAACAAATTCCGTGACTTCCAAGTCCTCATTGACCCGCATTAAGCCAAGTCCTTCCGCTTCATCAAGACCAAGCGGCTTAGCCGTAATCGTCACCTCTGCGCCAGATGCGTCGTGCTCTCGAACCACATCTGCCAGGTCCATTCGATACAATTGATCACCAGACAAAATCACGTATAGATCACCTTCACTATGCCCTTGAAAGTGGTGCATATTCTGACGCACGGCATCGGCCGTGCCCTGGTACCAGGTGTCGCCCTTGTTCGTTTGCTCTGCAGACAAAATATCAACAAAACCGCCGGCATAGGGATCGAATTTATAAGATTCCTGGATGTGACGATGCAGGGAAGCCGTGTTAAATTGCGATAAAACGTAGATCTGGTTGTAGCCCGAGTTCAGGCAATTACTAATCGGTATATCAACCAAGCGGTATTTGCCAGCCAGTGGAACAGCAGGCTTACAGCGGTCGCGCGTCAGAGGGCTCAAGCGCGAGCCACGGCCACCGCCCATAATTATGCAGATGATTTTTCGTTTTTTCATATTTTCTGAGGTATCAGGGTGAGTCAATAAGCTTGAAAACTTAAACGCACTCTGAACTTATTTGAAGCTTTATGTGTGGAATTGTTGGATATATCGGCCGCGATCGTGCGGGAAGTGTCATGCTAGAGGGTTTAAAGCGCTTGGAGTACCGAGGCTACGACTCATCAGGCATGGTTGTCTCTGCAGGCAATGGCTTCGAACAGATCAAACGCACCGGACGAGTGGTTAATTTAGAAGAAGCACTTGCAGAGCGACAGCTAGGCGGTCAACTGGGCATCAGCCATACCCGCTGGGCAACCCACGGTGATGTCACAGAGGCCAATGCTCATCCACACACCAGTAGCGATGGCAAAATCTCACTGGTACATAATGGAGTCATCGAAAATTACTCAGGAATGAAAACTTTCCTGCAGGAAAAAGGCTATACCTTTCAATCAGAGACGGACTCGGAAGCACTCTGCAACCTAATCGCATACCACTACCAGAAAGAACCACGTGGAAGTGTTAAAAACGCCTTTCTGGAGGCCGTACGCAAAAGTCTGCGTCATGTCGAAGGCACTTACGGCATTGCAGTCATCTGCTCCGACTACCCGGACGAACTTATCGGTGCCCGCAAGGGCTCCCCACTAATTATCGGCATCGGAAAAGGTGAGAACTTGCTCGCATCAGATGTCAATGCAATCACCCACTGCACGCAGAACGTCGTCTATTTAAATGACAATGAGGTGGTGCACCTTAAAAATGACGATTTCTCCATCACCACCGTTTCCAGTAAAAACGTTGAAGCCGTCATTCACAAGGTCGATTGGGACACTTCCGAATCCGAACTCGGCAGCTATAGCCACTTCATGGAGAAGGAAATCTTTGAACAACCCAATTCCTTGATGAATGGCATGCGCGGTCGCTTTTCCGACGACGGTAGCACCGCAGTCTTTGGTGGACTGAATTTAACCCCACAGGAACTACGCCAAATTGATCGCATACTGTTTCTCGCTTGTGGCACCGCTTGGCACTCTTGTTTAGTCGCCGAATATTTAATAGAACGCTTCGCCCGAATCCCCGTTGAAGTGGAATACGCCTCCGAATTCCGTTATCGCAACTCACCACTGGACAAAAATACTCTGGTTATCGCGATCAGCCAATCAGGCGAAACCATCGACACACTTGGAGCTCTGCGCGAGGCCAAACGCAAAGGCTATCGCACACTTGCAATCAACAATAGTGTCGGCTCCACCATCGCACGTGAAAGTGACGGGGGAATCTATCAGCATGCAGGGCCAGAAATCGGTGTCGCATCCACCAAGGCATTCACCTCACAAATTATGATCTGTGCGATGCTGGCACTTTATTTAGGCCGCCTACGCGATCTCAGCTACGGGGATGGCGTCGACATCGTCAAAGCACTCAAGCAAGTACCGGAGCAGGTCCATGCAATCCTGAAGCAGAACGAGAAAATTGAAGCGATTGCCAAGAAATATGCACGCTATGAAGACTGCCTGTTCCTCGGGCGTCAGCTCATGTTTCCAATCGCGCTCGAGGGGGCGCTGAAATTAAAAGAAATTTCCTACATACATGCCGAGGGCTATCCAGCAGCAGAAATGAAGCACGGTCCAATCGCACTGATTTGTGAAG
Organism: Thalassobacterium sedimentorum; assembly: GCF_031127905.1. Classification (GTDB taxonomy): domain Bacteria; phylum Verrucomicrobiota; class Verrucomicrobiia; order Opitutales; family Coraliomargaritaceae; genus Thalassobacterium; species Thalassobacterium sedimentorum. Next base: position 174,504 of record NZ_JARXIC010000006.1, read on the forward strand.
AGTGTCCCAGTGTATTTCTAGCAACCAGTGGGGAGATTTTTCAAAAAAGCCTCGCCAACGTGCAAGAAGTCAAAGCTCGCAAAGGAAAAGTCATCTGCATCGCCACTGCGGGCTGCGACCTGCCCGAAGGGCTGGTCGATGACATTGTAATTGTCCCTGAATGCCATGAGATTGTGCAACCCATACTCATGAGCATCCCCATCCAGCTCTTCAGCTATCACGTCGCCCTGGCACGTGGTTGCGACGTAGACAAACCACGCAATCTCGCGAAATCGGTCACCGTAGAATAGACTGATCCATAAAACTCATTTGCATTGCCTGAACTTACCACATAGGTATTCGTTTGCCTATAATCTGGTTGGATGAGTCAGCAAACCAGGTGTGCAATGACAACAACACACAAAAGAAGCCCGCAGACTGGCCATTGCAGCGCATTCGGCATTGACTAACAAAGCACAGGCTTCTGTCTTCTGAAGCTTAATTTTTTGACTTTTTTGACCACTATGAAAGATATGTCCCCACTTGAGGAACTGCGCCACTCTTGCTCGCACGTGCTTGCCACTGCTATTCTCCGTCTGTTTCCGGAGACTCAACTCGACATCGGCCCGCCTACTGAAAACGGTTTTTACTATGATATCGATCTGGATAAGAAGCTGGATGCCTCCGACCTCGAAGCAATCGAAGCGGAGATGAAGAAGGTCATTAAGGAAAACCAAAAATTCATACGAGTGGAATGCTCCCGCGAAGAGGCGATCGCTAAGATTAAAGAAATCGGCCAGGAGCGCTACAAGCTCGGCCGTCTGGACGACATTCCAGAGGGAGAAGCGATTAGCTTCTATCAAAACGGGGAGTTTATCGACCTTTGCGCGGGCTCGCATGTCGGTTACACAAAAAAGATTAAAGCCTACAAATTGCTTTCGATTGCCGGCGCGTACCACCGCGGCGATGAGAAAAACAAACAGTTACAACGCATCTACGGCACCGCATTTGCCAGTAAAGACGAATTAACTGAATATTTGGAGCGTTTGGAACAAGCCAAGGCCCGCGATCACCGCAAGCTGGGCAAAGAACTTAAACTCTTCCACATCGATGAAGCTGTGGGCGCGGGTATGGTGCTTTGGACACCCAATGGAGCTGTAATCCGTCAGGAGTTACAAAATTTCATCTCCGAGGAACTGCGCATGGCGGACTACGATCAAGTCTTTACGCCACACATCGGCAAACTCGGGCTCTACCGAACCTCAGGCCATTTCCCCTATTATAAGGACTCACAATTTCCTCCTATTGTAGAGCCAGGCACAGTTGATCGTCTCGCGCAGGAAGGTTGCTCGTGTGCGGATCTTTCTAATCAGCTCGATAGCGGCGAAATAGACGGTTATTTACTTAAGCCCATGAACTGTCCGATGCATATCAAGATCTTCGACAGTCAGCCTCACTCATACCGCGATCTGCCGGTTCGTTTGGCAGAATTTGGTACGGTCTATCGTTGGGAACAGTCGGGCGAGCTCAATGGCATGACACGTGTACGCGGCTTCACTCAAGACGATGCCCACTTATTCTGTACCGAAGATCAAATCAGTCAGGAAATTAAAGGCTGTTTAGACCTCGTCAAATTGGTATTCAACACACTTGGTATGTCAGACTACCGCGTCCGCATCGGACTGCGGGACCCGGACTCCACAAAATACGTGGGCGATGCAGCCCAGTGGGACAAGGCAGAAGCGGCGTTGCGCGAAGCTGCACAAACTCTGGATGTAGACTTCGTAGAAGAGCCCGGCGAAGCCGCATTCTATGGTCCGAAAATCGACTTTGTGGTCAAAGATGTAATTGGTCGCGAATGGCAACTGGGAACAGTCCAAGTAGATTACAACCTCCCCGAGCGCTTCGATCTGAGCTACATCGGCGCGGATAACGAAAAGCACCGTCCGGTTATGATCCACCGTGCGCCCTTCGGTTCCATGGAACGCTTCTGTGGTGTGCTTATCGAGCATTTCGCGGGCAATTTCCCAACTTGGCTAGCCCCCGAGCAAGTACGCATCCTGCCGATGAACGACGAACTGGTACCGCAGGCACGTGAAATTGAGAAATTACTAAAAGTAGCCAAGATCCGAGTCACAGTAGATGCAGTAGCTGATAAACTCGGAGCTAAAATACGCAAGTGCCACATTGACAAGGTGCCACACTTCCTGGTTTTAGGCCGTCAAGAAGCCGAACAAGGCCTGGTCAAAGTGAATTCGCGCACCAATGCTTCGCTAGAAGGACTCAAAACGCCCGCGGAGTTCATGACAGATCTATTGCAACACATTGCCAATAAAACACTTCCCGAACCGAAGGAATCAAAGTAACACAGCTTCCCACCAGGCCTGGCGATGACATGTGCGCATCGTCAGACTCGGATGGCGCATGCGATGTCCCCCATCCATACCTGCATTGAGCCTGCCGGCAATGTTATATGGCGACGCTTTAGCGGTACCTTACCGCTCGCTCAGCGCAGCGATATAAATAAAATAGGACACATTCGAGATAGGAATGTGAGCATAGCCACACCAAGCAACAGCATTAATATTACTAGAAGCAACTGGTAATCAGCAGCTTCTTCTTCATTTAAACTTTTCTGCAAATTAAAAGCAGCGCAGAACTGCAAAAGGGGGTTGATTTTTAAGATCAATGCGAGCAAATTTCAGCCCCATGCGGAACAACCGCAGGTTATGAGCGATCCAAATTTCGACCATTCTGAAGGCGACTGGGAAGAATTCTCCAGTGAACCATACTGGAGCGAGTCCCAGTGGCGAAACTATCTTAAAGGTTCCGACCAGGATACTGTGCGCTTCCTCTCGATTTATAATAGCGTTAAGCATAAGCCCAATCACTTGGATGAGGTCGCCTCATTGATGGGCTGGGATGCAGAAGACATCTCCATGACCGATGACTTTAGCTTTTTAGAAAATGCTCAGGACACCGAGGATGCTCAAAACGAAAGCAATGCCACCAATGAAGAAGCTGATGGCAGCGATGAACATGAAGGTGCTCCCTACACATTGCACCGACATCCCGTGTATGTGGTCACACGCTCGCTTTATCGCTACCTCCACCAGAGCTGGGAACACTTCATGCTACACAGTGAGTATGCAATTTCCCCCAAACTTAGCTGGGACTATGCAAACAGCCTGCACCAAGCGGAAATGAACGTCTTACTTTCAATCCAAGCCTTGGACCTGGGAGACTTCGGTCTCTCGATATGTCATCTTAAAAATAGTTTAAGTGCGCTCAACCAGACTTTAAACCTCCTCAACCAGCTCACCCACAGTAACACAAATTTGGTGAACGGCTTCCGTGATGAAGCGCGTATTCGCCTCTTTGATTTACGTGAACTGTGGATACGTGTCATGGGAGATTGCCGGCATGAATGCCAGCGTCGTCCCGGTGATCAGGACTAGTGCTCCATCTGGATGCTGCAATGAGCTCTCTACGTAGCTACCTGTTCCGGCTGACGCATGCCACGCCCGAACGTAAAGCCAGTCGCGCCCATCTGAAACAAGCCAAGGCCGGAGACTGTGAGGCATACTTAGCCTTAGTCGCCAACTATTTGGACTTGTCACTGGTGTATTTCGGTGGCTGCCTGCGCGAGTCTCCCGAAATACGCTACGATCGAGTCGCCCAAGTGTTTACAGCGCTATGGCGACATTTGCGCTATGCCGAGCGCGTTTCGGACTTCGAATATATGCTGGCCAGTGCGCTACTGGAGAATGCCCCCAACGGCACCATTACTTCAACAGAGGCCTTAGTGACCAAACTACGCCTGCTAGCCCCCAAGAACCGCTTCGCCTTTATCGCTTACGAATTCGAAAACTGGCATTTACGCTGGGTCGCCCTACTCATGCGTATTCGTCCACGTGCCTTGCACCGCCTACTTTCTGAGGCCCGCTGCGAGCTATGTGGCGTCAGCTGGCAATCACTCTCGGCTGAAGAACGCGAATGCCTGGAAGCAATCAGCATCGCGATGAATGACTCCCCAAATCTACGCGTGAACAAAGAACTCTGCCGCCGAGTGGCCACCTTCCCACGCGTGAGTGAGATCAAGGCGCTTTGGCTCGAATTACGCCCGCAACTGGTTGAAGTACGACACCGATATTTACTCGAACCTGAAGATCGTGAACAGCTGCTAGGCAACATTTTTAAATCCATTCAAATCGCCCCAATGAATCAGCCACCACTGGTGCACCGTGTCGTCAATACTGTCCATTTTTCACGCCAGGTTAAAATTAAGGTTTCTTGACCCCAGCAGCTGGATGGATACCTCAGTGGTATTCTAAATATCCCCACAATCATGTATCGAATTCTATCTAATTGTTTTTCCTGCTTACTACTCAGTGTCGCCACGCTCCAAGCCGATTTAATAAATGGTCCAATGTTGAGCCATCTGGACATGCGCGAGGCTAAAATATGGGTGCAAACGGATGCGCCCGCGCAAATACGTATCGCCTATGCCGTCAATGGCAACGAAAACGCCTTAGTATGGAGCCCTGCGATCCAAACCGACAGCTCTCAAGCGCACACAGCTGTGGCCACACTCGACCAAATTGAACCAGGTCAGAAATACAGCTACCGAGTCGAAATCGATGGTGAACTAGCCACGGCGCCAGCTAAATTTACCAGCCCCGTATATTACCATGACCGCACCCCCCCCCCCGATTTTAAGATTGCCGTAGGCGGTGCGCATTATGCTATAGAGGATGGCTATGAGCCCCCCTATCAAGTGCTCGGTGGTGGATACGACATATTTAGCACTATCACAAATGCTAAACCTGAGCTAATGATTTGGGCTGGCAACACCGCTCGCTTGCGTGCAAGTGATTGGAGTACTCGCAGTGGCTATCTCAAACGTTTCGCTCACGCACGCTCCATTCCACAACTTAAAACGCTACTGCAAAGTGTGCCGAATTACGCCACTTGGAGTTTTGGGGACTTTGGCGCGCCAAATGGCGGTCAACAAAGTGCCCATCGCAGTATTGCAGAATCCAGTTTTGAAGCCTTTTGGCCTCGCCCGATTGAAGTGGCGCAGTTGGACGGTATCGCGACGCAATTTCGCTACGCCGATGTTGATTTTTTCATGTTGGACGTGATCAGCTACCGCAATGTAACTCCCGATACATCTACTCGGATGCAAATTCTCGGGCCCGAGCAAATCACATGGTTACGCCAAGCACTGCTTGAGAGTACTGCCACCTTTAAGATAATAATTGCAGGCGCCCCCATTTTAAATCCTGCGGATTCACCCCAAAACCTTAGCTATGCGGAACGGGAACATACGGAATTACTCCAGATGTTACGCGAAGCCAAGATTTCAGGTTTATTCTTTATCAGTGGCGGAAAAAATTATGGCGAACTCACCCGCCTCGTACACGCAAACAGCTACAATCTCTACGATCTCACCTTAGGCCCCTTAACAGCCCGTCCCGGAGAGAACACCGACGAACTCAACTTCTTCCGCCAGCCGGGCAGCAGTATCTTCGAACGTCACTTTGCACTGATTGAATTCAGCGGCAGCGAAGAAGAGCGCACCCTCACAATACGAGTCATGAGTATGGAGGGCAAAGAACTCTGGAACCGCAGCATCCCCGCGAATACCTTACAACCCGCGAATTAAGGCAATCGGACACTCCTCCGTAGTTACATCGCAAAGGCGATTCGCGATTCTAAGCTTCAGGATGCACCAAGTCGCTTCCATCCACCCGGAAATGCAAGCGATAGATTCCCAGTCGCTGAACGTAGCGATCGCTTGTCGATGCGCTCAATACTCAAAACAATGAGCACTGGCACACAACAGACAAGTGAGTAAAGAGTGGGAATAAAACAAAACCCAAGTGGGTCTACATTTGCGACCACAAGGGACCTAGACCTCTGTGATGAACATAATGACAACCAAATCACAGAAAAAATGAAAACTCTAAAACTGGGTCCACTAGAAGCGACGCAATCGAGTATCTCCTTGCTGCAACAGCAAATTCCATTGGAGCGTTAAAATGAACTCGGCACAGAACGCAGCACTTTGGATACTCGCGATCGCCTACATGGCAATTATTTGGCGCATCGCCCCCAAGGGCGTGAGCGCCTCTGGCTTTTTCAATGGAAAACATACAAATGGCCAGGCCCCCTCATTCTGGCTGCTAGTTGCCAGTGCCGCAATTTCCTGGATTTTTGCTAAATCCATCATTAACGCGGCCAACTTAGCCAATGCATTCGGCTTTTGGGGCGGTGTGAGCTACGCGGTCTACTATCTAAGTTTCATTGTTGCTGGCATCGCCTTCTACCTGATCCGAACTCGCAGCCAATACACATCGTTGCCAGCCTTCTTACATGGGAAATACGGGCAAGTAGGCATGCGCCTGTTTCTAATCGCCGTGGGGATCCGGCTCTACAATGAAATCTGGTCCAATACCAAGGTGGTGGGTAGCTTTTTCGGAGAAGAAGGCGGCCCTGCTTACTGGTTGGCAGTGCTAGTCTTCACCATATTCACCGTAATCTATACCTGGCGCGGTGGCTTGCGATCCAGCCTATTGACCGATGCTCTACAAATGTGTTTTGCAGGCTTATTACTTGCCATAACACTCTTCGTCATCTCACCTCCTCTGCTACAAGAGTGGCCAAAGTCGACTCCGGAGATGAATAGCTCCGCACTCACCTTTGCCCTACTGGCCTTATTACAGATTTTCAGCTACCCTTTTCATGATCCGGTCATGACCGACCGCGCCTTCATCACCAACCCGCGCACCATGCTAATCGGCTTCATTCTAGCAGGTATCATTAGTGGCGCATTCATAGTTCTCTTTAGTTTGGTGGGTGTGTTCGCCACACAGCAAGGCTATGTAGGCGGCAATGTCACACTGAGTGTATCAACAGCCCTAGGTCTACCAATGCTATTAATCTTTAATGTAATGATGCTGACCAGTGCGGGTTCGACACTCGACTCCACCTTCTCGAGTGCAGGTAAACTCAGCGTTCTAGACTGGAGCCAGCAAACAACCATTTCTCAAAATACTGTAGGCCGAGCCAAATGGACTATTATCGGCTTAGCCATCATCGGCAATTTACCCCTTTTAAGCATTTACTTGGGCGATCAACTGGGCCCAGCAATCATCGCTGCAACCACTATTAGTGGCACCATGGTCATGGGACTGGCACCGATAATCTTACTTAGCTTTTTACCCACCAGTCCACTCAACTTCCACCTAGCATTCTGGCCGGGGCTGCTACTGGGCAGCCTACTCGCCTTCGTTCCCTCACTTTTTCCTGCATGGGTAGCCATCGGTTCAGGAAAATATGCGCTAGCCACTGGGGTAAATCTTTATGGCATAGTCCTCTGCACCACCGGCTTTTTGATCGCGAGCCTTAATACGCATTTTAAATTAAGCCCTTTGCGCGCAAAGGCAGACGCATAGATTGCGCCAAATCCACTAGTTAGCTGAACGAATTTAAGACGATCCGCAATTTAGAAGCCAATTCAATGTCCGCACAAAAGCACACTCCACAGTGATTAGATCACACACACAACATAAGGCACGTACACTATAAAAATAAAATACCGAATTCACCTCGCAATCGACTCGATTGCCTGAAATCACCTCGATTCCCACTAGTTAAGCTAAATTACATAACCGTTTTCCATTCATCGGGCTTAGAGCCTACACCGTCTTTTAACAATGAAGATCATTAGGTTTTTCATTCGCACTCTGCCGTAGACAACGCTGAATTAAGCAACACATGAGCATTCTAGAAAAACTCAAACACTACTTCGCAGGCAAACCCTCCGAAATCATCTTTAAAGATGAGTGGATTCGCTATTTACAGAATAACCTTCCACTTTACACTTTCCTTCCGCAGGATCTGCGCGAACGCCTACACCACAAAATCAGCCAGTTTGTCAGCGCCACATTCTTCGAAGGCTGTAATGGTCTCGAACTCGACGATGAGATGATCCTGACTGTTTCCGCACAAGCTTGCATCCTCGTTCTCAATCATGAGGGACGTCCTTATCCTGAGCTAAACACCGTATTACTCTACCCAACGGCCTTCACAACAAACTCCGAAAGTGTGGGCCCAGGTGGCACTGTGATCCAAAGAGAAGTCAAATGTCTCGGCGAATCCTGGTCAAACGGCACCGTGATACTGGCATGGGACTCCGTGCAACACGGCGCTCAGAACATCTACGATGGCCACAACGTCACCCTACACGAGTTTGCCCACCAACTGGACTCACGAGACGGTGACACAGATGGCGTCCCCCTGCTTCCAAGTAAAGAAGCCTATCAGACCTGGGCAACCGTACTAGGAGAGCATTGCAGCACATTTATCAATCGCGTACAGCGTCAACAAAAGACGCTACTCGATCCCTATGGAGCCACCAACCCTGCAGAATATTTTGCCGTCGCTACCGAAACTTTTTTCGAAAAATCCCGTCAATTAAAAAGAAAGCAGCCCGGGCTCTATCATGAGCTAGAAGCCTTCTATCGGTTGGATCCAGCCAGTTGGTTCTAACACCACTTCTAAGATTATATGATCTATAAGCTTGGCCTTTACGTAGCCTCGAAACTTTGTTTCGGGGAGCGATCGGCATCGCCCCGGTTCCTAGAACCGAGGTTACAAAAGATATATCTATTAGGACCAAACTTTTTTCG
>NZ_JARXIC010000070.1 GCF_031127905.1 Thalassobacterium sedimentorum
ACCAACTAACAGCTTCTACGTTCTTGACACAAACTAACATAGCAGGGGCTTCATTTATGAAGACCGCCGAGTCTCCGCCAACAACACTGCGGTCTCCACAAGTGAAGCCCCTACGATTTTTACCATGAATATTTCCTTAGACATACAGAACCTTACTACACTCTACGCATCGGGTGAATTGAGCCCACGTGAGCTGTGTGAAGCTTTGCAAAAGCAGGCGGATCGGGTGGACAATCCTAAGATTTGGATTCATCGCTTAAGCCCTGAAGAATTAGAGCCTTACCTACTGCGCTTGGAATCTGAGGATCCGGCCTCGCAGCCGCTCTATGGCATTCCGTTTGCAATTAAGGACAATATCGACTTAGCCGGCGTGCCCACGACGGCAGCCTGCGCGGCCTACGCCTACACGCCAGAGAAGTCATCACCTGTAGTGGAAAAACTCATACAAGCAGGTGCGATCCCAATCGGTAAAACCAACTTGGATCAATTCGCGACGGGTTTAGTCGGTGTGCGCAGCCCATACGGCGTGCCACGCAATCCACTCGCGCCAGATCGCGTGCCCGGAGGCTCCAGTTCGGGCTCGGCAGTGGCGCTATCGGAGAGCTTAGTCAGCTTCTCGCTCGGCACAGACACCGCGGGTTCCGGACGTGTGCCCGCCGCCTTCAATAAACTCTGGGGTGTCAAGCCCAGCAAGGGACGGCTCAGCACCAGTGGCGTCGTGCCCGCCTGCCGCACCCTGGATTGCGTTTCGATCTTTGCGCTGAATGCAGCAGACTCACAAGCCGTACTAAAAGTAGCCGAAGGCTTTGATAGCAGCGATGCCTACTCATTGCCCACAGCAGACCAATCCCTGCCCGTATCCAAAAAGATCGGCGTGCCGAAGCCCGAGCAATTAATGTTCTTCGGCGATGCGGGTTATGAAGCCGCATGGAGCCTAGCCTTACTGGAGCTCGAATCGAAAGGCTGGGAAATTGAAACCATCGATTTTGAGCCCTTCCTGCAGGCCGCCCGTTTATTGTACGAAGGCCCCTGGGTCTCTGAGCGCACTGCTGTGCTACAAGATTTCCTCGCATCCAATGCCGATGACTTCTTTCCGGCCACTCGCACAATTATCGGCGGCGGCTTAAACAACACTGCCTGCGACGCCTTTTCGGCCAGCTACAAACTGGCAGCACTGCGGCGCGAAAGTGAATCCGTCTGGCAGGGGCTGGCCGCAATCGTCACGCCCACCGCAGGCGGTTTTCCCACATTAGCGGACTTAGCAGCCGACCCGATCGGACCAAATTCGCAGCTCGGTTACTACACCAATTTCATGAATCTGCTGGACCTCTGCGCCGTAGCCACCCCCGCCGGCGAAACAGAAAGCGGCCTGCCCTTCGGCATCACATGGATCGCACCGCGCGACACAGACAAGGCCTTGATCGAGATTGCCGATAAAGGTCCGCGTGCACTAGAGGTCGATAATGACACACTGCCCATTCTCCTCTTCGGCGCACACATGCAAGGCTTGCCCTTGAATTCGCAAATTTTGGAGTTGGGTGGAAAATTCGTGGCTCAGGTCGATACGGCCGCTCAGTATAAAATGATTTATTTGCCCGAGCCCGCCCCGCATCGTCCTGGTATCATACGAGTCGGTGAAGGCGGATCTTCCATCGCCGCTGAAGAGTGGCGCTTACCGAAGGCATCGTTGGGCGCTTTGCTAGCCAGCATTCAGCAACCACTCGGACTGGGGCAAATTGAACTCAGCGATGGTCGTAAGGTGCACGGCTTCTTATGTGAAGCGGCGGCAGCCCAATCCGCTCAGGACATTTCAGCCACAGGCGGTTGGCGCGGGTTCTTGGCGCAGGCTTAGAGCGTTTCCTTATACCCATTCGAAAAAAGTTTGGTCCTAATAGATATGTCTTTTGTAACCTCGGTTCTCGCCAGTCCTAAGCTCGTCGAAAGGGGAACCGAGGCGATGCCGATCGTCCCCGACTGTGTCCTACATAGCCGAAGGCGACGCATGGAAACAAAGTTTCGAGGCTACGCAAAGGCCAAGCTTATAGATCATATATTCTTAGAAGTGGTATTAGTCCAGCCCCAGTATCTCGTCGGCGTAGTCCTGTGTCAGTTGGAATACGGGCAAGAGAGTTATCAACCAAACAACGCGCTGTGTGAGCCAGTGCGGACAAGGATCAACTCGGTTTCAGTTATTTGGTAGATCAAAAGCCAATCGGGCGAGATATGGCATTCACGATGATCGGCATAATCTCCGATCAATAAATGATCTATGTAGTGTTCTGCTAGCGGCTCTCCGGTCGCAAGTATATCGATCAAAATTGCGAGTTTAGAGAGGTCTTTACCTGATGATTTAAGCTTTTTGTAATCTTTGCGGAAAGAACGCTTGTCCTTAATCTCTAACATTCGTCTTCGGCTTCAATGGAAGCAAATAATTCGTCAGCGCTCTTAAATGAACGACCTTCTGCAACCGGCTCACGCATAGCTGCAAGCGTCTCCGCGTTAGGCTGATGGCTCAAAAACTCCACGATCTTCCCTTTCTCATCTTCGGGTAAGCGTGAAATCTCTTCGATTATTTCTGCTGCGTTCATATTGATAAGTATCGTTTAGATTTTAGAACTTTCAAGCTCGGAGATTTAGAGCGTTTCTCAAAAGTAATGAGGTAAATCGTATGATGAAATGAATAAATCTAAATGAACCGCCTCGTGTCCAAAAGCGCTGAAGCGCTCACTCTTACCTGAGGATATACAGTCTAAGGTAAGAGTGACGGCTTTAGCCGTTAAGCATATTCTAAATTCTTATGTTGTAGTATAAGCGCAAAGACTTTTGAGAAATGCTATAACCTCTCCTTCGCCGACGATAAGCAGTCGAATGAAAGGCAGATTTTAAACATTATGGAGTTTCTTGTGATTGCTTAGCTTTCTGGAACGGCTGTTAAAAATTTAGTCCAGCCCCAGTACCTCGTCGGCGAAATCTTCCATCATCTCAAAGGCGCGCTTGGCGGTGCGTTTGTCGTAGCGTGAGCCATCTGACTGAGCTTCTGGATTGGTGAATGAGTGTACGGCGCCGCTAAATTGAACCAGTGTCCAATCGTCGACTTCATTGCTTTTCATGGCTTCGATGAAAGTTTGCACATCTGCTTGTGGCACGTAGGGATCGTCTGCGCCGTGGAGCACTAGGGCTGGGATTTTGATTTGCTGAGTGTCAGCTGCCAAGGTGGGCGATTTGAGGTCTCCGTGAAAAGAGACGACGCCTTGAATGGACTCGGTGCCGGTGCGCGCAAGCTCCAGCACCGTGCCGCCGCCAAAGCAGAAACCAATGGCGATTGTCTTGTTTGGGTCGATCGGGTGCTGTCGTGCGAGTGCGTGGAAGACATCGACCGCTTTTTGGGCACGCGCTCGCATGAGTGCTCGATCGGAGCGCAAGACGCCTGCGGCCTTGCCGGCTTCGGATGCGTTACTAGGGCGTACGCCGACGCCATACATGTCGGCGACAAAAACGGCAAAATCATCGCCAGCGATCATACGTGCTTTGGTGTAGGCGTTCTCACTGGGTCCCATCCAATTGGGAATCATGAGAATGCCCGGCAGTGGCTCGTCCTGATCTGCGTCATCATCGTAGATTAAGGTGCCTTCAAATTCTACACCATCGAGCTGGTAAGGAATCGTCTTTTGCACCGTATCAGCGCTGGCATAATTTGTGATCGAGGCGGCGAGAAGTAGTAGGAGGGCGTGTAGTTTCATAGCCCTGCACGATGAGGACTTTGTGGTTAAATGCAAAAAATCCGCTCGGTTTCCCGAGCGGATTTTGAAAATTACCACTCATGTACAAAAGCGCTGACTCTTACCTCAGGAGATACCTAGGAGATCGAGTCAAAGGTAAGCGATCCGGCTTTTAGCCGTTAATCAGATTCTAAACGCTTAGTAAACGTTGGTCGTTTCCTGACTGATGATGGGATCGTTCAGGAAGTCGGCGCTGAAGTTCATGACTGCGCGACCAGGGCCAATGTTCGCACCTTCAGCAGTGATGCTGAGGTTGGTGTCCTTGCCAGGCTCCAATGTCGTGCGTGGGAAGGTGACGGTTTGACCATTGATCGTGCCTTGGGCGTCGCCCGCCACGGCGGTGGGCTTGATTTTGTCGTTGAAAGTGACAGTTACGGTGCCGCTGACAGGCTCGAACTCACCTTGGTTGCGCACTTGGATGCTGTAAACTGTGGCTTCGCGCACACGAACCGGGTCTTTGCTGTCGGTGATCGAAACAGTCACACCAGGAACGGCGAGCCAGTTTGTGGTGACGCTGTCGGAGGCCTCCAGGCCGTTGGCGCTGACCACTTTGACGGTATTGGTGGATTCGCCCTTACGGGTCGCTGCAATCTCGGTGCGGATGAGTTGGCTAGAGCCGGCGGGGAGGTTGGGAATCATCCAACCGATGGCATTACCAGAAACACGGCCGCGGCCGTTGTCGGCGACAGAGGCACCCTTAGGCAAGATGTCGGTGATGCGGACATTCTTAAGGTCGGTGTCGCCCGTGTTTTCGATGGTGATGTTGAAGACTTCAGGCTTGAAGACATAAGCTTCGGAAGGGCCGGTCTTACGGACACGGATGCCAGACTGCACGACTGCGATTGGAGAGCTCGCGACTTGGCTTTGACCTGGGCCGCCGGTTTGGCCGCCGTCATAGCTGGCGACGGCACGATTGCTGAAGTTGCCCTGTTTAACGGCTTTTGCGGTATAAGTGACGCTCTTAGTCTCACCTGGGGCAAGGTTGCCAATTGGCTGGCGCAAGTTGCTGGTAGGCGTAAAGGCGTCAGGCAGAGTGTCGGTGACCACGACATTGGTCGCTTCGGCCGAGCCGTTATTAGTGACAGTGACGGTCCAGCTCGCTTCTTCGCCCAGTTCGATGCTTTGTGGGCCCTTCTTTACGACATCCAATTTGGGCTGGCCAGCGAAGAAGTCCAAGCAGAAGGCATTGTCCACGGTAACGGTGGAGCAGATCTGGTGGTTACCTTCGGTGGTTGGTTTGACAGTGATGTCGATATCCTGACTTTGTCCTTTACGCATGGAAGGGAAGTTCCAATTGGCATTGCTGCCAGCGAGCGAGGCTGCCGGGTTGGCCGATTGAAATTGGACGCCCGCAGGAATGGTTTCGGTCAGGCGGACATTGTTTACATCATCAAGAGCATTGATCGTAATGCGGTATTTAAGAGATCCACCGACAGAAGCAGCTTCGAGCACACGCTTGGTGACTTTGATTTGATTGGTGCGCATAATCACGTCCGAGCCGCGGCTGGGCGTGGCAGGAATGGCCTGCCGAGGAGGAGATACGACAGGATTGCTAGCGTTATTCGCCGCCGGAGCCTTGTTATCGGCGCCCTGCCATTGAATTTGCGTGGAAGCCGGCTGAGCAGGAGCGGTGTAACCACGATCTATTTGGGTCGGGGCGGTTTGACAGCCAGTAAAGGCGAGCGCGAATAGGCTCAATGTCGCGAATAAAATGGAGCTGAGTCGTTTCATATATCCTCAGTTCTAACGGATCGCGAGCTCATGTAAAGAAATCGCTGCACTCGCGGGATTTGCATGATTTTAAGAACGGTGTCCAAGTAATCCGGCTCAAAATGCAGCGTAGACTTGCCTGAGCGACTGCAGGGCTTGGCTGATGAGGCTGCCGACTCTGAGGTGATGTCGCAGCCAACGTATAAATTTCAGTGTCAGCTGAGAGCGTCTGTGTGGATTGCTAAAGAGCAGCGGGGAGTACG